>NZ_JBLXGL010000005.1:0-245125 GCF_048381735.1 Ponticoccus sp. (in: a-proteobacteria) | reverse complement strand
CCTGCATGGGGTACGAGGTGGCCGGTGCCATGGGGCTGAAGCTCGGCGCACCGGAGCGGGACGTGATCTGCTTTGTCGGTGACGGCAGCTACATGCTGGCGAACTCGGAGCTTGCAACGGCGGTCATGCGGCAGATCCCCTTCACCGTGGTGCTGACGGACAACCGGGGCTACGGCTGCATCAACCGGCTGCAGACCATGGGCTGCGGCGGCGAGCCGTTCAACAACATGTACGTCGACTGCAACGTCGAGGTGCAGCCCGAGATCGACTACGCCATGCATGCGGCCTCGATGGGCGCCCATGCGGTGAAGGTGGCGGGCACCGACGCGCTGGAGGCCGAGGTTGCCGCGGCGCGCAGCCGCAACATCCCCACGGTGATCGTCATCGAGACCATGGCGAAGGACTTCCCCGGCACGGGGTTGGAGACCTCCGCCGGCGACCACGGCTTCTTCTGGGACGTGGCCGTGCCGCAGGTGTCGGAACGCCCGAAACAAAGGGAGCGGTTTCAGGAATACCTCGGCCAGATCGCCAATGCGCGGCTGGTCAACTGACGGAAAGGACAGAACATGAGCCATCTTCTGCATCGCCCCTTCGGCACCCATGGCGAAGTTCACCGCATCACGCCCGAAAGCGCGGGCTGGCGGTACGTCGGGTTCAGCCTTCACCGCCTGCGGACCGGAGAGACCGTCGCCGAGGCCACGGGAGAGCGTGAAGTCATCCTCGTGATGGTCGAGGGCAAGGCCCGGCTGTCCGGCGCGGGGCGCGACTGGGGCGAGCTGGGTGAACGCATGAATGTTTTCGAGAAGACGCCGCCGCATTGTCTGTACCTGCCGAACGGCACCGACTGGCGCGCCGAGGCGACCACCGATTGCACCATCGCGGTCTGCAGCGCCCCCGGCAAGGGCGGTCACGAGGCGCGGCGCATCGGCCCGGACAGGATCGCGCTGACCCAGCGCGGCACCGGCAGCAACACGCGCTTCATCAACAACATCGCCATGGAGAGCGAGGATTACTGCGATGCGCTGCTGGTGACCGAGGTCTTCACCCCGGCGGGCAACTGGTCGTCCTACCCCAGCCACCGCCATGACGAGGATGATTTCCCGCGCATCACCTACCTCGAAGAGACCTACTATCACCGCCTCAACCCGACGAACGGCTTCGGGGTCCAGCGGGTCTATACCGATGACCTTCAGCTCGACGAGACCATGGCCGTACATGACGGCGACGTGGTCTGCGTACCGCGCGGCCACCACCCCTGCGGCGCGCCGTATGGTTTCGAGATGTACTATCTCAACGTCATGGCCGGGCCCCGCCGCAACTGGCGCTTCGTTGCCGCGCCCGAGGTCGAATGGATCATGGAGCGCGACCGGCTCCCCTGAGGCGCCTGCGGCTTGAGGTTGGCCTGTTCTCGAAACAAGGTTCTGCAAGTGGCGCTCGAAACAGGGCGGGTTGGAGGTATCGGAGGGGTAAGCTCCCGTGATGTCAAAGCGATGCGGAAGCGGACTTTTCTCGGCAGGATGAACAAGGAGAGTCCGATGAGCAGACGTGATTGGCCGAAGCCCAGACCATGGACGTGCTGCGCCAGCTGGATGTCCCAGCTGCCGAGCTGTGCCGCGAGCATGGCATGCGCGGTGCCACCCTGTACAAGTGGCGGGCCAAATACGGCGGGATGGATACGTGTCTGATTTCCGAGGGGAAAAAGATGGCGGAGGAGAGGTGCAGCAGATTGCTGCCGGGTGGCTCCGGTCCTGCAACACCAAACGCCCGGACATAGGCAATGGCGGCACAACACACGCCCGGAAACTAAGAATGGCTGCGTAAACTCTACGTCCACGCCTCCCGTAAAAACGGGGGATTACCCGCGCTGCCGCTCTTGAATTTCTTGCCCGCGACCGCGTCGCCGATCTGCTGGACGGAGAAATCCTGACCATAGCCCGCGCATTTCCGCTGCCACATGAGCGCGATTACCTCCTGAATGCTGATTCCGCGAGGCTTTCCCCGGAGGATCTGGCGCATTTCGCCGGTCAGGTCGCGCAGACCGATGTTCCCGAGCCAGGGTAGCCGCAACGTGAGACGGAAGGCAGTCTCGTCGTCCACTGCCGGTGCGCCGATGCGACGCACGGCAGGTGTCGAGGCCGCCGTGTCGTTTTCTGCCGCACTCCGTGCAGCCGTCCTATCGACCGGGGACCCGCTCGGCCGCGGCAGTTGCATTCGCGGGCACTTCCAAGCGTGGGTCGGCCATTGCGCGGGATTCCTCGTGCAGGGCGATCTGGCAGCGCGCCGGTTCTGTCGACAGGGTCGGGCCGTCTGCGTCGAGGTGGGCCATGCGTCTCTCCGTCATCACGGCGAAACCCAGGTCCGTGAGCGCCGTCAGGGTGCGAGTGAGGGTTTTCGCCTCGGAGAGGACGTCGGTACGCAGCGAGAAGCAGAGCGCAGAACCTTGATCAAGGTTCGATATCTCAACAGTCCTCGCCGGGCTCCGGCGGTGGAAAGCACCGCCCGAGGGGCGTTTTTCAAGGAGGGGGGTATGTGCGACTCCGGCCACTTGGCTGCCACCGAAAACTTCCCGGGCATCCACGGAGGCGCGACCGTGCACGAGCCTGTGCCCGACGTTGAGTACTGGTGTGCACCAGAAACGCAAAAACCACTCCCGAGGGAGTGGTTCTTTTGCCAAATCAGTCTCTTGCGAGATTTTTGGCTCCGGCGGTAGGGATCGAACCTACGACCAATTGATTAACAGTCAACTGCTCTACCGCTGAGCTACGCCGGAACATGCGGGCCGTATAGCAACCAAGATTCCGGTCGTCCAGAGGCTTTTGTCACATATTTTTCAGTTTCTTTCAGAGCAGGGAAAAACGGGCCGCCGCGCTGAGGGTTTCGACGGGCTGAACCCGGGATCTCTCTACCAGATCAATGAGATGCGCGAGGACGTTGCGTTCGGCCGCGGGCAGTAGCTGGCGCGGAACCTCTCGGTAGATCTGCGCGGCGAGGCCTGCGGCCGTGGCGGGACCGGCGCGCAGGGCGCTGAGGATCTCGGCCTCGCGGCCTTCGCGGTGTGCCAGCAGGTCCGCGAGTCGCGCCGCCGGGCTGGTGACCGGGGCGCCGTGGCCCGGGTACAGGCTGTGCCAGCGCTCGGTCCCCAGCCGTCGCAGCGAAGCCATGAAGGCGGTCAGGTCGCCATCCGGGGGCGAGACAAGCGAGGTCGCCCAGCCCATCACCAGATCGCCCGAGAACAGCCGGCCCTGCCAGTCGAAACAGAGGTGGTTGGCCATGTGCCCGGGGGTGTGCAGCGCGCGCATCTGCCAGCCGTCCCCGGCGATCAGCGCACCGTCCGCCAGCGCGATATCCGGCGCAAAGCCCGCGTCGACACCCTCGCCGCCGCCGACCAGCCCCTCGGCCGCCAGCCTCTGCATCACCGCGCTGCGCCCGGCATCGTGGCGCCCAAAGCCCAGAACCGGCGCACCGGTGCGCTGCGCCAGCGGACCGGCGAGGGGGCTGTGATCGAGATGCGCGTGGGTCACCACGATATGCGAGACATGCTGGCCTGGCCCCAGGGCCGCGAGGATCGCCTCCAGATGCCCGGGGCTGTCGGGGCCGGGGTCGATCACCGCAATCCCGCGCGTCCCCAGCAGATAGGTGTTGGTGCCGCGAAAGGTCATCGCCGAAGGGTTGGGCGCCAGGATCCGGCGCAGGCCGGGTTCCAGGTCCTCGGCGATGCCGGGTTCGGGACGGAACGCGGGTTGGGGGTCCTGCATGCGGGAAACCTTTTCGATGGGGGTCGGGCGCGGTAGATGTAGCCCATGACCTTTGCATGGCTCAAACGATATATGCCCCGCAGCCTGTACGGGCGCGCCGCCGCGATCCTGATCCTGCCGGTGGTGACCCTGCAGCTTGTGGTTTCCGTGGTCTTCATCCAGCGCCACTTCGAAGGCGTCACGGAACAGCTGAGCCGGGAACTGGCGCGGGCCGTGACCTTCGCGCTGGAAGCGAAAGGCGAGGATGACACCGGGGAAAGGCTGCTGGGGATCGACCTGCACCGGGTCGAGGCCGAGGCGCTTCCCGTCGCGAACCAGCGGCGCTGGTTCGACCTGACCGGGCTTGTGGTCATCCGCGAGCTGAACGCCCACATTCCCGGGCTGGAGCGGGTGATGCTGCCGGACGATTACGGCGTGACGCTGTATATCCGGCGCGACGGTGTCCTCTATCGGGCCGAGGCGGCGCGTGAGCGGGTCTCTGCCTCGAACCCGCACCAGCTGTTCGTGAACATGCTCTTCTTCGGCGCGCTGATGACGCTGATCGCCTTCCTGTACCTGCGCAACCAGCTGCGCCCGATCACCCGGCTGGCGGCGGCGGCAGAGGCCTTCGGGCGCGGGCGGGCGATGCGCTATTCACCCTCGGGGGCGACAGAGGTGCGCGCGGCGGGGCATGCCTTCCTGGACATGCGGGCGCGGATCGAACGGCATATCGAGCAGCGCACCATGATGCTGTCGGGGGTCAGCCATGACCTGCGGACGCCGATCACGCGGCTGCGGCTGGGGCTGTCGCTGCTTGACGACGCGGACCGCGAACCGCTGGAGCGGGACGTCGAAGAGATGCAGGCGCTGATCGACGCCTTTCTGGATTTCGCCCGGGGCGATGCCGAGAAGGGGCTGGCAGAGCCGGTCGACCCGGTGGCCCTGGTGCGCGGCGTCGTCGAGGATGCGCAGCGCGGCGGGCAGGCGGTCACCATGGCGCCCGGCGATCCCGTGGGCGAGGTGCCTCTGCATCCGCAACCCTTGCGGCGGGCGGTGCAGAACCTTGTGGCCAATGCGCGGCGCTACGCCAAGACCTGCCGGGTGTCCGTCACCGTCAGCGAAAAATCCCTGCGCATCCGGGTCGAGGACGACGGCCCGGGCATCGCGCCAGAGGATCGCGAGAAGGCGCTGCGGCCCTTCGTGCGGCTGGACCCCGCGCGCAATCAGGACCGGGGCTCTGGCGTGGGGCTGGGGCTGGCCATCGCCGCCGATATCGCGCGCGCTCATGGCGGCGTGCTGCGGCTGTCGGAAAGCCCCGATATGGGCGGGCTGCGCGCCGATATCGTCATCGGGCTTTGACCCGCGCGCCAGACCGGTGGGACAGGACGGTCTGGCCGCGGCTTGGGTGTTGTCGGCACGACGCGTCGCAGGCCCGATGGAACAGGCATAAACCCGCTATAGTTTTCGTAAAATCAAGGGTTTGAGACACGGATCCGACGTGATGGCGCCGCTTTTCCGCCGCCGCGGTCGGCGAGTTTCCCCGTGGTCGGCGGCGCTGCCCGGCGGCCCGCACGGATGCCTGCGCGCGTCCCCCATGCCACAGGAGACAAGACATCATGAGCCTGACAACACTCGTCGCCGCCGCCTCTCTGGGGCTGGTGTCCCTGACCGCAACAGAGGCCGAGACGCCCAAAACCCTGATCTTTGCGCAGGCCGCGCCCTTCATCGGCACGCAGGGTTATATCGCGCCGCAGGGCGACTACATGACCACGGCGCAGGGCTGCACCTATCGCCGCACGCAGGCGCCGGGCTATCCGCCGCGCTGGATCCTCGTGCTGAACCCGAAGCACATCGGCCTGCCGAACTCTCCGCGCAGTTGCAAGGGCATGATGTAACGCCGCTGCCATGGCGGCAGAGGCTCAGCCCATCCGGCACAGGGCATCGGCGGCGGCGGTCAGGAACTGGCCCAGCCGGTGCCGGTCCAGCGGCTTCGGCAGGAAGGTCAGGTCCAGCGCCTTGCAATCCTGCCGCAGCTCCGGGCTGCGGTCGGCCGAGATGATCGCGCAGGGCAGGGCGCCCATGTGTTCCTTCAGGCTGTGATAGAGGCCGATCCCTGTGGGGCCGGGGCCAAGCTGGTAGTCCAGCAGCAGGGCATCCGGTACGATCTGCAGGTCGGCCAGCAGGGCCAGCGCCTCTTCCGCGCTAGCGGCTTGCAGGACGCTGACGTCCCAGCTTTCCAGCATCACCGTGACCGCGCGGCTGAGTTGCGGGTCGTTCTCGACCAGAAGCACGATCAGCCCGGCCTGCGACAGCCCGACGGGCCGCGCGCTGCGCGGGTTCTGCGTCACCGCGGCAGAGGCCCGCCCGGCAATCGGCACATTGACCATGAAGCACGACCCGCGCCCGACCTCGGACCACAGCCCCAGCGGGTGACCCAGCCGGGCGCAGGCGCGTTCGACGATGGCAAGGCCAAGGCCCAGCCCCTCGTTCCGGCTGGCCTTGGTGTCGAGGCGGCGGAATTCCTCGAAAATGGCGTTCTGGTCCTCTTCGGCGATGCCCGGTCCGGTGTCCCAGACCTCGATCCGGGCAGAGGCGCCGTTGCGCCGCACCCCCACCAGAACGCGGCCCGCATCGGTGTAGCGGATCGCATTGGCCAGCAGGTTCTGCACGATGCGCCGCAGGTAGCTGGCATCGCTTTGCACCATCAGCCCGCTGTCGACAAAGCCCAGTTGCAGCCCCTTGCGCTCTGCCAGAACCGCCATCTCGTCGCGCAACGGGCGAAAGATCTCGTGCAGGGCGACCGTGCGAATGTCGAAGTGCAGCCCGTCGCCGTCCAGCTTCGAGATGTCCAGCAGCGCGTCGATGATCTGTTCGGCGCTGGTCAGGGCGCTTTCGGCCTTGTGCAACACGGCCTGATCGGCGCCGTTCTGGGTCCGGTCGGCCAGCGATGAGACATAGAGCTTGGCCGCCGACAGCGGTTGCAGAAGGTCGTGCGAGGCGGCGGCGACGAAACGCGACTTCGAGGCATTGGCGCGCTCGGCGGCGGAGAGCGCATCCTCCAGCTCCAGCGTGCGCTCCATCACGCGCTGTTCCAGCACCTCGTTCAGCTCGGCCAGCTTCTGCGCCGCTTCGCGTTCGGCGGTGACATCGGTGATCGCCATGAGGAAACCGCCGTCCGGCATCCCGCGCCCGAAGATCTGCAAGACCATCTGCGGCCCGCGCCGGATCTCGAAAGAGACCGGCTGGCGCGGTTGCGGCGAGGCGGCCCAGAGACGGAACCCCTCGCGCGTCAGCCCGCGGGTGAATTGTACCTCGTCGTCCAGCCGGTCGATCAGCCCGGCGAAATCGGCGCCGATCTGAAGCCGCCGGGCGGGCAGGGACAACAGGTCCCCGGTCTTCTGGTTCCAGCCCACCAGCCGCCCGTGATCGTCGAAGATGCACACGCCCTGGTTCAGGTGGTCGAGCGTCGCGCGCACCATGCGCGCCTGCTTGTCCTTCAGCCGGTCGCGCTCTGCCCGCTCCAGCCGCATCAGGTCGGTCACGTCGGTTTGCAGCACCACCGTGCCGCCATTGGCGGTGCGATGCTCGGACACCTGCAACCAGCGGCCCTGCGACAGCTGGACGTTGAACATCACGTGCCGGTCCTGATGGCGGCGGTTGCGCCGTTCGGCCCATGTGTCCGGCGTCAGGTCTTCGGGCAGTGCCAGATAGCGCGAGCGGCTGACCTTGGCGACGTAGGAGGCAAACGGCATCCCCGGACGAAGATGCTGCGTCATATCCCTGAAATCGCGACAGAATCGCGAATTGCACATGACCAGAACGTCGTCGCTGTCGAACAGCGCAAACCCCTCTGACACGGTCTCGATGGCGTCGGCGAGATTGCGCCGCGCGGCCTCTGTCTCGCGGTTGGCCTCGGCCAGCTGGGCGTTGGACTGGTGCAGCAGGTCAAGCGTGCGCTCCAGCTCCAGCGTGCGCTCGCGGACGCGCTTTTCCAGCAGGGCCGCGCGTTCGAACTGGGCATAGGCATCGCCAGAGTTCTCGGCGCCGTATTCGACCCGGTTCATCAGCGCCTCGGCGATGCGCAGAAGTTTTTCGTTCTGGCGTTCGAGGCTGTCGGAGGGATTGATCAGGGACATGGGCTCAGCGGCGCGGCGGCGGGTAGATCGCGACGCCGGTGAAGGTCTGGTTGACATGCAGCCCGCCCATCTGCTCGCCGTAGGTGGAGAAGCCCACGACCCGGTGCCGTTGCAGGATATCGGAAATCTCGCGCCCCTTCTGGACCTGCTCGGCGTCGATGCGCCGCAGCAGGCAGTCGCAGCCAAGGATATGCTCGGGCGCCGCCGCGCCGGACCCGGCCAGCGCGCCAAGTCCCGCTTCGAGGTGCTGCGCGATGTCCTGATGCGAGGCCAGCGTCAGCACCATGCCTTCGTTGATGGCCGAGAAGAAGACGAGATCGCTGTTTTCCGACACCTGCTGGATGGCGCGGACATGGTGGCTGTCGCCGACGCGCACCACCACCGGATGCGCGGCGAAGGTGAAGCTGCCAAGGTGGTTCGGGTCCTTGCCCAGCAGCCGGGCGTATTCCTGCGCGGCGGGTTCGGCGTTGATCTCGTGCACCACTCGCCGGTCGGGCGAGGCGCGGGTCACCACCATGCGCACATCCGTCGGCACGAGGTTGTCGAGGCTGAAGACCCGCACCGGGCAATGGCTGCGCACCATGGCCAGCAGCGCCGCGTTGCGCCGCACCGCGCCGTTCCGCGACAGCCAGGTGCCACGGAAGGCGGTGCCGTCGCCCGAAGACCCCCCGAACAGCGGCATCGGCCCAAGGCCCGAGGCCAGCGCGGCGGCCAGCCGCTCTTCGCACAGCGACAGACCGTCGACCATCAGGAAGGCGAACTCGTAGGCCTTGTCGGCGGCGTCGCGATTCAACTGCATCCGCTGGCGGATCAGCGCGTCGATCAGCGCCCGCTCGTCGAGCCGGTCAAGATCGTCTATGGCGCAGGTGATCGCCGTGAACAGCGCGGCGGGAAAGCCGATCGCCATGATCTGGCCACTCTCGTAGCCATGGCGGCCCAGCTCTCCGGCGGTGGTGCAGGCCAGAACGTCGGTGCCCGGAAAGACCTGTCGGGTATCGCGGGTCAAGGCCTGGAAATCCGCCTCCGGCGAGGCGAAGAGGCAGACCATCGCGAAGGGCCCGGCGCCCAGTTGCCGCGCCAGCGTCTCGGCGGGCCGGGGGTCGTCGACGGCGACCTGTGCCACCCGCAGGGCGGTTTCGGCCAGTCTCTCCTCTCCGGCGGAGCCGGTATTCGCCCCGTCCATGTCCATCCCCTCCCGGTGGGCGGCAGGATAGGGCGCCTATCCCTCGCTTGGCAAGACGTTGGTGAAACGCGCCTCTTGCGCGACCAGCACCGCCTGCGTGCGGCTGTGAACGCCCAGCTTGCGCATGATCGCGGTCACATGGGCCTTCACGGTGGTTTCCGCGATCGACAGGTCGAAGGCGATTTGCTTGTTCAGTTTGCCCTCGCAGATCAGGTGCAGGATGCGCGCCTGCTGGTTGGTCAGCGAGGCCAGCCGGGCCAGCGCGTCGTCCGGTTCCGCGCCTTCGCCGCCCTTGGGGTCGATGTAGCCATCCGGCACGAAGGGCTGTCCGGCAGAGACCGCCTCGAAGGCGCGGCGAAAGACCGAGCGCTGCGAGTGCTTGGGCACGAAACCGTTGGCCCCGGCCTTCATGGCATGGCTGATCATGCGGTTCTCGGCCATGGACGAGGCGATCAGGATCGCGGCGCGCGGCGCGGCATTCCTGAGCCGCACCAGCCCGTCAAGGCCGTTCACGTCCGGCAGGTTGAGATCGAGCACGATCAGCCCGACCTCCGGTTCCTGCGTGACCACGTCCAGCGCCTTTTCAAGCGTCCCGGCGGTGCGGATCTCGTCGAAGTCGGCGATGGATTGCAGGGTCAGCGTCAGGGCGTCGCAAAACAGCGGGTGGTCGTCGACCACCAGCGCGGTGCCGGGCCGGTCGGTGCAGAGGGTCCTGTCCTGGGCTTTCTCGATCATGGTCACGCCTGTCTTTCGGTCCATCCAGCATAGGCGGCAATGGTCCTGCGGTCTCTTGCCCAAAGGTCTAGGGTCGCGCCTGCCACCGGCAGCGGCCTTGCCCCGGCGGGCACCGCAGGGCGCCCGGCCCGGGACCGCGCCGGGGACGGGGCAGGTGCCGCGCAGACCGCCGAAGACAGCGCCGGGCGGGCGCCGGGGCGGCGCCCTAGAACCAGCCGCGCACCATGCGGGAACCGTCCGAGATGTCCTGCCCGATGCCATCCACCGTGCCGCAGCCGGCCAGCATCAGGGCCAGTGTCAGAAGAAGTGCCTGTTTCATGTCTCTGCTCTGTTTGGGGGCGGGCGGCCTCTTCGGGACGTCCCGCCGGTTGGTTATTTCGTTTCCCACCACCAGACATCGGGCTGGAAGCCCAGCCAGTCGCCGTAGATCGGCGTGTCGGGGGAATAGGTCAGTTCCCTGGCATGCGCGATCCGGCTGAGGTCGTAGCGGTACATGATCGGGATCACGTAGCGCCCCGCCGTCAGCACGCGGTCCAGCGCGCGGGTGGCGGCGACGAAATCCTCCTGGCTTTCGGCGTTCAGCATGGTGTCGATCATCGCGTCCGCCGCGGCGGACTTCGCGCCCATCAGGTTGCGCGACCCCGGTTCGTCGGCCTGTTCAGAGCCGAAGTAAAGCCGCTGCTCGTTGCCCGGCGACAGCGAGAGACCGCGCTCGTAATAGACCATATCGAAGTCGAAGCTCTTGGACCGCGCCTCGAATTGCGCGGAATCGGTCATGTTCACGGTGGCGCGGATGCCCATGCGCTCCAGCGCGGTGGTGAACATCAGCGCGATGGCCTCGTCCTCGCCCTTGCCCTGACGGATGAGGATGTCGAAGGTGAAGGGCTGCCCGTCCTTCTGCATCACCCCGTCCTCGACGGTCCAGCCGGCCTCGGCCATCAGGTCCATGGCGCGACGCAGGTTCGCACGGTTGCGCACCGAGCCGTCAGAGATGGGCAGGGCATAGCCCTCCAGCACGCCGGGGGGCAGGTCGCCGGCGAAGGGCTCCAGCACCTCGCGCACGCGGCCCGTCGCGGGACCGTCCTGCATGCCCAGAACCGAGTTGCCGTAATACGAGGTGATGCGCGGCTGGCTGCCGCCGGTCTGCACGTCGTTGATGTATTCGAAGTTGAAGGCGTTCAGCATCGCCTCGCGCACGCGCCAGTCGCTGAACTTGTCGCGCCGGGTGTTCATGGCAAAGCCGTACATGCCGTAGGGGCGTTCGTGCCCGATCTCGGACTTCACGATCTCGCCCGACTGCACGGCGGGAAAGTCGTACTGGCTGCGCCACTTCTCGACATCCGTTTCGCGGTTCGAATTCAGGACCCCGCCCTTGAAGGCCTCGAACATGGCGGTGCTGTCGGCGAAGAACTCCATGCGGATGGTGTCGAGGTTGTGGAAACCCTGCCGCGCGGGCACGTCCTTGCCCCAGTAATCGGGGTTGCGCGTCAGTTCCACGAAGCGGCCCGGATCGACACTGGTGATGGTATAGGGCGCGGAGGAGACCGGGATGGTGTCGAGCCCGGATTCGGTGAAATCCTTGTCCTGCCACTGGCCCTTCTTCAGGATCGGGCGCATGCCGATGACCAGCGCCAGCTCGCGGTTGTCCTCGCTGAAGGTGAAGCGCACCGACCGCTCGCCGGTCTGCTCCATGCTCTCGACGCTTTTCCAGACGCCCAGGTAGCGCGGATGGCCCTCGGTGCCGAGCGTCTCGTAGGACCACATCACGTCTTCGACAGTGACCGGGCTGCCGTCGCTGAACCTGGCCTCGGGGCGCAGGGTGAATTCCACCCATTTGCGGTCCGGCCCGGTCTCGACCGATTCGGCCAGCAGCCCGTAAAGCGCGAAGGGCTCGTCATAATTCCGCTCCAGCAGGCTCTCGTAGGCGAGGAAGCGCAGCTGCCAGGGCGTGGTGCCCTTGAGGATATGCGGGTTGAGGCTGTCGAAGGTTCCGACCTCGCCCAGAACGATCTTTCCGCCCTTGGGCGCATCGGGGTTGGCATAGGGGAAGGACGCGAAATCCGCAGGCAGCGCCGGGTCGCCATACATGGCTATGCCATGCTGCGGTTCGGCGATTCCCTGAACAGCCGAAAGAATCAGCGCCGGGATCGCGCAAGAAAATGCCCCGGACATGGAAGATTTGATGCGCATTCTGAAGTTCGCCCCGCACTGCCCTTGTTTTGTTGAGCCATGATTACCTGCGCTTTTACGCCTTTTCAAACTTTTAGCTTGGACTCGGGCGCGAAAGCGCCTATAACAGGGGCACTGCTCGATAGGTTTCTTGCCTGTATGAAACCTGCCTCAATGACTGAACCCCGGCCTCGGCCGGGGTTTTTTTTGGCCTTGCCGACAGGGGTTTGCAGACAGGGCTTTGCCCGATCCCGCGCGCCGCGTCCAATCACGAAAGGGTTCCGTGCCAAAGGCGGCGCCCCCGGTCTGCGGCCCCGCAGCGAAACGCTTCTTCTGCATTGCAGCAACAGGGGTGGGATGCTCATATATGCTGCAACAGCACAATACACCAACAGGAGTAGAGACCATGTCGCTCAAGGGTAAAACCGCCGTCATCACCGGATCGACCTCGGGCATCGGGCTGGGGGTCGCGCATGAACTGGCGAAGGCCGGGGCCTCGATTGTCGTGAACTCCTTCTCGGACAGCGCGGCGGACCACGCCATCGCGAAAGAGATCGCCGAAACACATGGCGTCGAGGCGCGCTATATCCAGGCCGACATGTCGAAAGAGGACCAGTGCCGCGCGCTGATCGAGACGGCGGGCGCCTGCGACATCCTGGTGAACAACGCGGGCATCCAGCACGTGGCGCCCATCGACGAGTTCCCGGTCGAGAAATGGAACGCGATCATCGCGATCAACCTCAGCTCTGCCTTCCATACCACCGCCGCCGCGCTGCCGCTGATGCGCCGGGCGGGCTGGGGCCGGGTGGTCAACATCGCCTCGGCGCACGGGCTGACCGCCTCGCCCTACAAAAGCGCCTATGTCGCCGCCAAGCACGGGATCGTCGGCATGACCAAGGTCGTGGCGCTGGAAACCGCGAAGGAGCCGATCACCGCCAATGCGATCTGCCCGGGCTACGTGCTGACGCCGCTGGTCGAGGCGCAGATCCCCGACACCATGGAGAAATACGGCATGGGCCGCGAGGAGGTGATCGAGAAGGTCATGCTGGAGCGCCAGCCCTCGAAAGAATTCGCCACCGTCGAGCAGCTGGGTGGCACGGCGGTCTTCCTGTGCTCGGACGCGGCGGCGCAGATCACCGGCACCACGATTTCCGTCGACGGCGGCTGGACGGCGCTTTGAGGCCGGCCGGGCAGGGGGGCGCTGCCCCCCGCCTTCGGCGCCCCCCGGGATATTTGCAGACAGAAGAAACAGGGGGCCGGTGATGGCACAGCCCGTACGGATCAATCTTGCCCTGCAGGGCGGCGGCGCACATGGCGCCTATACCTGGGGTGTGCTGGACCGGCTGCTGGAGGAGGAGGGCCTGGAGATCGCCGCCATCAGCGGAACCTCGGCGGGGGCGCTGAACGGCGCGGCGCTGAAGGCCGGGTGGCACGAGGGCGGCCACGAGGGCGCGCGGGCAAGGCTGGCCTGGCTGTGGGGGCAGGTGACGCGGCTGAACGACCAGGCGCTGCCCGCCTGGATGATGCCCTGGATGCCGCACCCGGGGCTGGTCAGCCGCGCAATCGAGACCTCGCCGGGCTACCTCTGGGCCGATACGGTGACGCGGATGCTGTCGCCCTACGGGCTGGGTCCGCTTTATCGCAACCCGCTGGGACCCATCGTTGCCGAGCTCGACTTCGACCACGTCTGTTCCGGTGTCGGGCCGGAACTGCATCTTTGCGCCACCAATGTGCGGACCGGCAAGGTGCGGACCTTCACCGGCGAGAGGATTTCGGGGCAGGCGGTCATGGCCTCGGCCTGCCTGCCAACGCTGTTCCAGGCGGTCGAGATGGAAGACCCGGTCACCGGTGTGACAGAGGCCTTCTGGGACGGCGGCTATTCGGGCAATCCGGCGCTGTTCCCGCTGTATGCGGCGCATCTGCCCGACGACATCGTGATCGTGAACATCAACCCGATCCATCGCGAGAAACTGCCCGTCACCCCGCCCGAGATCCAGAACCGCATCAACGAGATCAGCTTCAACGCCTCGCTGTTGCGCGACCTGCGGGCGATCAACTTCGTCCAGCGGCTGATCGCCGAGGGCTCTGTCGTCGAGGGCGCGATGAAGAACGTGCTGGTGCATATGATCGCCGACGACGGGCTGATGAACGCGCTGTCGGTGGCGACGAAAATGGTGGCGATCCCCTCTGTCATCGCGCAGCTGAAAGAGGCGGGGCGCCGCGCGGCGGGCGACTTCCTGCGCAGGCATCGCGCCGATCTTGGCCGGCGCCAGACCGTGGATCTGCGCGAGATGTTCGATTGAGAAAGCGATGGAAACAAACGCGCCGCACCGGGGATACGATGCGGCGCGCGACCGTGTGGTGGCCTTGAACACAAGCGCCGAGGGACTGGCGCCTTCTTTCTATAGGATAGACTGTCTTTGGCGGATATAAAGTAAAATCTTGCTTGCGCGGTGCATTTTCCACACAGTTTCCGCGCGGGGCGGCCCGGGCGGGCGCGCCTAGGAGGCCTCGCGGAACCGCGCTTCGGCGGCCTGCTTGGCATCCGTGCCGTTCGGGTAGACCAGCCCCGCCGAAATCACCAGCTTGGCGGCGTCCTCGAGGCTCATGTCCAGCTCGATCACGTCTTCCTTGGGGAAAAACAGCAGGAAGCCCGAGGTCGGATTCGGCGTGGTCGGCACGAAGACGGACACCAGTCCGCCCATGGTCTGCGCCTTCTGCGCCACTTCGCCGCGCGTGTCGGTCGAGATGAAGGCCACGGCCCAGATACCCTTGCGCGGGTATTCTACCAGACAGGCCTTTTCGAAGCTGCGTTCGGTCTGGGCGAAGACGGTTTCGGCCAGCTGCTTGATGCCCGAGTAGATCGAGCGGACCACCGGCGTGCGGTCAACGAGGCTTTCGCCGAAATTGATCAGCG
The DNA here is from genome assembly GCF_048381735.1 of Ponticoccus sp. (in: a-proteobacteria). Taxonomy (NCBI): domain Bacteria; kingdom Pseudomonadati; phylum Pseudomonadota; class Alphaproteobacteria; order Rhodobacterales; family Roseobacteraceae; genus Ponticoccus; species Ponticoccus sp. (in: a-proteobacteria). The sequence goes on along the minus strand of NZ_JBLXGL010000005.1, from coordinate 230,251 downwards.
AACGTCCGATCAGCCCCTTGGCGATCCAGCCCACCATGATGGTGAACAGCAGGAAGACCACCACGCCAAGCCCGCGCACGTTGACCTCGATCCGGTCCTCGCCGGTGAGGCCGAGGAAGCGGTTCAGCAGCTCCGTGGGGTGATAGGCGCCCGGCACGAAGGGCCAGACGAAGCCGTCGACCCAGCCGACAACCGTCCAGATCAGCCAGACCGTCAGGCCGACGGGGGCGATCACGACGATGCCGGTCAGAAAGGAGGTGCGCAGACGGACGAAGAGGCCCGAGCGTTTCTTGGGTTCCGGGTCGAACGGAGAAGGATTCGGGGTCGTCATCGTCTTTCCATGGGCAGCCCCATGGAAACTAGGCATTGGCCGGGCGCACTACAATACGTCTGTTCACCAAAGCGGCACTCAAGCAGGGCGAACGCTCAATTCTCGTGCAATTTCAGCGGCGAGGCGCGCATTGTTGAGAACAAGCGCGATGTTTGCAGTCAGCGACCGGCCCTCTGTCAGCTCGTAGATGCGTTGCAGCAGGTAGGGTGTCAGCGCCTTGCCGGTGATTCCATGGCGCTCGGCGTCCTCGGTGGCGCGGGTGATCACCGGCAGCATGGTGTCGCGCGCGATCTCGGCCTCGGCGGGGATCGGGTTGGCCACCAGCTGACCGCCCGGCAGGCCGAGCGCCGCGCGCATGGCATGGGCGGCGGCGATTTCGGCCGCGCTGTCCATGCGCAGAGGCGAGGCCAGACCCGCATCGCGCGACCAGAAGGCGGGCAGGCGGTCCTGTCCGTAGGTGATGACCGGAACCCCCAGCGTTTCCAGCACTTCCAGCGTCTTGGGCAGGTCGAGGATCGCCTTGGCGCCGGCCGCCACGACCGTCACGGCGGTCTGCGCCAGTTCGTGCAGGTCGGCGGAAACGTCGAAGCTGGACTCGGCACCCTGGTGCACGCCGCCGATTCCGCCGGTGGCGAAGACCGCGATCCCGGCCTGCCGGGCACCGATCATCGTCGCCGCAACCGTCGTCGCCCCGGTGCCGCCCCGGGCCATGCAGGCGGCCATGTCGGCGCGCGACAGCTTGGCAACGTTTTTGGCCTGCGCCAGCACCTCCAGCCGGTCGGTCTCGAGCCCGACGTGCAGGGCGCCGTCCAGCACCGCGATGGTGGCCGGGACCGCGCCCGCCTCGCGCACCGTCGTCTCGACCTTCTGCGCCATCTCAAGGTTCTGCGGCCAGGGCATCCCATGCGTGATGATGGTCGATTCCAGCGCAACGACGGGACGGTTTTCCGCGATTGCATCAAGGACTTCGGGGGTGATCTTCAGGTTCAGGCTCATGCCGGGTGCTCTCCGGAGACGTGGATGGCGGCGGCCTGAAGCGCGGCATTCAGCGCGTCTTCGCGGGCCGACCCGCCCAGTTCGGCGGCGATATGGGCCGCCATGAAGGTATCGCCCGCGCCGGTGACGCGGGTCACCAGAACCTCGGGCGGCGCGGCAGAGACCGCGCCGGTGGCATCCGCATCGGCGCAGGGCTTGCCGCCATGGGTCACAAGCGCGCGCCGCGCGCCCCGGGCCACCAGCGCCAGCGCCGCCTCGGGCGCCGAGGCGAAGCGGGCGTGACACAGCAGCCCGGCCTCTTCGAGGTTGACGTAAAGCGTGCCGCGCCCGGAGGCGACAAAGGGCAGAAGCCGCTCCGCCTTGCCGGGGCTGGCGGGCGCGATGCGCAGGTCGGCGGCGGCAAAGGCCGCGCCCTCGGCGATGGTCTGCAACAGTGCGCCGGTCAGGTTGCCGTCCAGCGCGACGGCGCCGGAATAGGGCGCCTGCGCGCTGCCAAGGCGACCGTCGGTCAGCGGGCGCAGGATCTTGTCGCCCGCCGCCTCCAGCGAATGGGCGTCGGCGATAGCGGCGATCAGCCCGTTGGCGCCCTCGACCGCCATGTAGCGATCGGTCGGCAGGTCTTCGGAACGGTACAGGAACGCGGTGTCCAGCCCCAGCCTGCGGCATTCGGCGGCCAGTTCCTCGCCCTCGGGGTCGGACCCCAGGGCCGACAGCAGCGCCACGCGCAGGTCGAATCGCGCCAGCCCCATGGCGATATTCAGGGCCACGCCGCCGGGAATGCGGGTGATGCGCCCGGGCACGTCGGCGCCGAAGGCCATGGCACTGGGGGAGCGGCCGATCACGTCCCAGAGGACGGAGCCGATGCAGAGGATATCCGGGGCGCGGGTCATATCCCGTCATGCCGCGTGCGGGCGCTCTGCGCAAGCCATGGCGGTGCTGACGCGGCGGCGCGGGGCCGGGGCAGGGCGCGTGCCCCCTTTCGTCCTGCCCCCGCCGCGTTATGCTGACGCGCAAACCACCCGGAGGAGTCGTCATGAACGAGATGAGCGCCGCGAAACCCGCCCTGAAGCCCAAGGACGCCCCCGATCTCGGCGCCTTCACATGGGACGATCCGTTCCGCCTGAACGACCAGCTGTCCGAGGAAGAGCGCATGCTGGCCGAGGGCGCCCGCGCCTTCGCGCAGGAAAAGCTGGCGCCGCGCGTCACCGAGGCCTTCGAGAACGAGACCGTCGAGCCCGAGATCTTTGCCGAGATGGGGCAGATGGGCCTTCTGGGCGTCACGGTGCCCGAAGAATACGGCGGCATCGGCGCGGGCTACGTGTCCTACGGGTTGGTCGCCCGCGAGGTCGAGCGGGTGGATTCGGGCTATCGCTCGATGATGTCGGTGCAATCCTCGCTGGTGATGTACCCGATCTACGCCTACGGCAGCGAAGAGCAGCGGCAGAAGTACCTGCCGAAGCTGGCCTCGGGCGAGTGGATCGGCTGCTTCGGCCTGACCGAACCGGACGCGGGCAGCGACCCGGGCGGCATGAAGACCCGCGCCACCAAGATCGACGGCGGCTATCGTCTGACCGGGTCCAAGATGTGGATTTCCAACGCGCCCATCGCCGATGTCTTCGTGGTCTGGGCCAAGTCCGACGCGCATGACGGCAAGATCCGCGGTTTCGTGCTGGACAAGGGCACCAAGGGCCTGTCGGCCCCCAAGATCGGCAACAAGCTGAGCTTGCGCGCCTCGGTCACCGGGGAAATCGTGCTCGACGGCGTCGAGGTGGGCGAGGACGCGCTTCTGCCGCATGTCTCGGGGCTGAAGGGGCCCTTCGGCTGTCTCAACCGGGCGCGCTATGGCATCGCGTGGGGCGCCATGGGTGCGGCAGAGTTCTGCTGGCACGCGGCGCGCAACTACGGGCTGGACCGCAAGCAGTTCGGCAAGCCCATCGCCCAGACCCAACTGTTCCAGCGCAAGCTGGCCGAAATGCAGACCGAGATCTCGCTGGGCCTTCAGGCCGCGCTGCGGGTCGGGCGGCTGATGGACGAGGCGCAGGCCGCGCCCGAGATGATCTCCATCATCAAGCGCAACAACTGCGGCAAGGCACTGGATATCGCGCGCATGGCCCGCGACATGCATGGCGGCAACGGCATCTCGGCGGAATTCCAGGTGATCCGCCACATGCTGAACCTCGAGACGGTGAATACCTACGAGGGCACGCATGACGTACACGCACTGATCCTCGGCCGCGCGCAGACCGGGCTTCAGGCCTTCTTCTGAGGCCCCCGGCACAGGCGCCCCGCCTTTACCGCGGCGGCGCCTGACCCCACGGGGCCACCACCCACAGCACGCACCCCCGGCGCCAATGACGGCGCCGGGGGTGTTGCGCCGCGCTGGCCTGCCGCCTGAGGTGGGCGCAGGGCGCAGGGCGCAGGGGCTGACCCGCCCGGGGCGGCCCGTCACACGTCACAAAACCTTCAGCGAAGCGACGCCCGCAATTTACATTGCGGATGCAATTGCCGTTGCCATGACCCATGCCGCTTCGCAATCCGCGCTGAACGCGCTTCTGACCCGCAACGCCGAAAGGCTGACCGCCACCGACGGGCGCCTGCTGGACGTGCTCTTGCAGGATCCGATGCGCGCGGCGCTGGAGAACGGCAAGGAGATCTCGGACCGGGCGGGCGTGCACCCGGCCTCTGCCGTGCGGCTGGCGCAGCGGCTGGGCTTCGACGGCTACCCGGCGTTCCGCGCCTTCCTGCGCGCCAACCTGACAGAGGGCGGGCGCGACTTCGGCACCGCCTCGGCCCGGATGGCGGCGCGGCTGGTGCGGGCGGAAGAGGGACTGCTGGCCTCTGTCGTCGAGGGAGAGATCGCGGCGCTCGAGGCCCTGCGGGACACCGTCACCGACGCCCGGATACGGGCCTGCGCCGAGGTCCTTCGCGGCGCGCGCCGGGTCTTCCTGTTCGGGCAGGGCCACGCCGCCAGCCTGTCGAAACTGGCGGCACTGCGGCTGGGCCGCTCGGGCTATGACGCCCGCGACCTTGGCGCCGAACGGGATCGCATGGCCCTGGCGCTGCAGGGGCTGGGGCAGGGGGATGCCCTCTGGCTGTTCTCCTTCCGCAAGCCCCATGCCACCACGCTGACCCTTGCCGGGATCGCCCGCAGCCGGGGCGCCACCCTGCTGGCGTTGACCGACGACGGCGGCACCCCGATCCGCCCCGTCCCGGACCATATTATCGCCGCCTCGCGCGGGCGCATCGGCGAGACACAGTCGCTGACGGTGCCCATGGCCGTCGCCAATGCCGTGATCCTCGACCTTGCGCGGATCGACGGCGGGCGCTCGCTGGCGGCGCTGGACGAGCACCGCAAATTCCGCGCCGCGCTGCCGCCCGAATGGCAGTAGGCGCGCCCGTCATAACAACAAGAAACCACCCAACCCCAACGCAGCGAACAAAAGGAAGACCCCCATGTTCGATACGCTCAAGACCGCCCTTGCCACCAGCCTGCTGGCCCTGACGGCGGGCACCGCCACCGCCGACGTCACCGTCGAGTTCTGGCACAGCTTCTCCGGCGACAGCGGCGCCGTCCTCGACGAGATCGTCGCCGACTTCGAGGCCGCGAACCCCGGCATCGAGATCGATGCCCAGCACATCGGCAACTACAACGACATCGTGACCAAGCTTCAGGCCGCCATCCCGGCGCGCCGCGCCCCCGACGCGGTGATCATGGAGGTCACGCGCTACGGCCTGTTCGCGGATCGCGGCGTGCTGACCGACCTGACCGGCTACCTCGACGCGGACCCGCTGAAGGACGACCTGTTCGACTTCGCCCGCGAGGTCGGCGTCTACGAGGGCAAGAACTTCATCGTGCCCTTCAACTCTTCGACGCCGGTGCTTTACGTGAACACCGCGCTGTTCGCAGAGGCAGGCATGGAAGAAATCCCGCCGCTGACCGATTTCGACGAGATCCTGACCGCCGCGCAGACCGTGCAGGCAGAGCTGGGCGGCGAGGGCATCTTCGGCATGGCCGCACCGGGCCAGTTCGCCCGCTGGGGTCTGATTATGGCCAACGACAGCGACCTGATCGACAGCGTCTCGGGCGAGATCCTGATCGACGCGCCCAATACCATCGAAGCCTATGAATGGATGGCCTCGCTGGTGCATGAGCACAAGGTCGCCTCTGTCGACGGCGTGTCCAAGGAAAACAACGGCCGCGATGCCTTCCTCGCGGGCAAGGCCGCGATGATGATGAACTCCACCGGCAACTACCGCCGGTCGAAGGACGCGCTGGGGGATGACCTGCTGGTGCTGCCGATGCCCTGCAACAAGACCTGCGCGGCACCCATCGGCGGGGCCGGGATCGGCATCCTGTCGACCTCTGACGACGCGGTCAAAGACGCGGCCTACCAGTTCATCAGCTTCGCCGCCGGTGCGGAATCCAACGCCAAGTGGTTCGCGGGCACCGGCTACATGCCGATCAACCGGAACACCGCAGAACAACCCCTCGCCGCCAAGGCGCTGGAAGGCGAGCCGGGCATCACCGTGGCAATCGAGCAGCTGGACGTCGCCCGGGGCCGTCCGCGTCCGCCGGTGGTCACATGGATGCGGGCCAGCGAATACGACGTCTGGCAGGCGATCTCGCTGGGCCAGCGCGGCGCGGAAGAGGCGCTGACCGACTTCGCCACGCGCACCCGCAACGAAGCCGCCCGCACCAACTGAGGCCACAGCGCCCATTGCCGGACCCGCGCCCCGGGTCCGGCCCCTGACCGGAGCCTTCGATGTCCCGCCGCCTGACGCCCTACCTACTGATCGCGCCGCTTCTGACCTTCATCGCGGTCTTCACCTACCTGCCGATCCTGTCCAGCGTGAACCTGTCGTTTCGCGAGTGGGATTTCCTGACCGATGGCAAGCCCTGGGTCTGGATGGAAAACTACCGGCTGGTGCTGTCCTCGTCCGAGTTCTGGAACGCCGTCCGGGTGACGGGGATCTTCGCGCTGATCTCGGTGCCGCTGCGGCTGGCGCTGGCGCTGGCCATTGCCAGCTACCTCGTGCGCGAGGCCCTGCCGCAGCGCCTGTTGCGCGGCGCGCTGTTCCTGCCCTCGGTCACCTCGACCGTGGCCATCGCGGTGGTCTTCTCGTGGCTCTTCGCCACCGACTACGGGGTCATCAATGCCGCTCTCGCGGCCTTCGGCATCCCCAAGGTCTACTGGCTGCAAAACCCGCAACTGGCGCTTTGGGTGATCGTGCTGGTCAACACCTGGAAGCAGCTGGGCTACGACATCGTGCTCTACATTGCCGGGCTTCAGGCGATTTCGAACGATCTGTACGACGCGGCGGATGTCGACGGGGGCGGGCGCTTCCACGTCTTCCGCCGCGTGACCGTGCCGCTGGTCATGCCGACCACCTATTTCCTGCTGGTGATCTCTGTCATCGAGGCCTTCCAGGTCTTCACCGTCGTCGATGTCATGACCCGGGGCGGCCCGGCGGGCGCCACCGACATGATCGTCAATATGCTCTACCGCGTCGGCTTTACGCTGTTCGACATCGGGCAGGGGTCGGCCATCGCCGTGCTGCTCTTCGTGCTGCTGATCGCGCTGGCCATCTTCAAGGCCCGGGTTCTGGGTCGGAGGGTTCACTATGAAGCCTGAGACGCTCTGGACCGGCGCCGCGCTTGTGGCGGGGCTGCTGTTCCTCTCGCCGGTGCTCTACACCATCTGGATGTCGGTCCTGACGGTCGACAGCTACTATGCCGGCGACCCCGTGCTGACGCTGGACAACTACCGCACCGCCTTCGGGCAATACGACTTCCTGCGCTACCTGCTGAACTCCCTGCTGGTGTCGGGGGTGGTGACGCTGGGCGGTCTGGCGCTGGCGGTCATGGCGGCCTTCGCCTTTGCGCGCTTCGCCTTTCCCGGCGGCGATTTCCTGTTTGCCGCGGTTGTCGCGACGCTGATGATCCCCGGCCATATCACGCTGATCCCGAACTACCTGACGCTGGCCCGCGTGGGCCTGCTGGACACCTACGCGGGCCTGATCCTGCCCGCCATTTCCAACGGCTTCGCGGCCTTCTTCCTGCGCCAGTACATCCGGGGCATCCCGCGCGCGCTGGACGAGGCCGCCTATATGGACGGCGCCACGCCGCTACAGGTGCTCTGGCGGGTGATCGTGCCGCTGGCGCGCCCGGCAATCCTGTCGATGGGGCTCTATATCTTCATCGCCGAGTGGAACAACTACATCTGGCCGCTGGTGGCGATCAGCGACAGCGATCTCTACACGCTTCAGATCGGTCTGGCCAAGCTCTATCGCGAGAACCCCGGCGAGGACGTCATTAACTGGCCGCTCGTCATGGCCGCCTCGACCATCACCATCCTTCCCATCCTGATCGGCTTCCTTGCGGTCGAGCGCCATCTGGTGCGCGGCATCACCATGGGAGCGGTCAAATGACCCAAGAGAAAGGGCAGAGCATGACCCGCATCGCTTCGCATCGCGGCGGCACGCTGGAATTCGGCGACAGCACCCCGCAGGGCTTTCGCGCCACCGCCGCAATGGCCGTGGACGAGGTCGAATTCGACCTGCACCCGACGCGTGACGGGGCGATCATCGTGCACCACGACGCCACGCTGGACCGCACCACCGACACCCGTGGCGCCATCGCCGAGCTGACAGAGGCCCAGGTCCGCGCCGCGGTGATCGACTTCGGCGCGGGCGGCCACCCGCTGACGCTGGCCGAGCTCTGCGCGCTCTACCGCGACAGCCACGTGGATTTCCGCTGCGAGTTCAAGCCCGACGCGCAGGGCCGCGCCTACCGCGGCCTGATCGAACCGGCGCTGGCGGTGCTGGAGGCCGAGGGCATGCTGCACCGCACCACCTTCTCGTCCTTCCTGATCGAGACGCAGGACGCGCTGGCGCGCCTGACCGACCGGCCCCGGCTGTGGCTGGTCAGCCCCGCCGTGCTGCGGCAGGTCGGAACGGCCGGGGTGATCGAGCTGGCGCAGGCCCATGCCATCCCCGAGATCGCCGTGCCGATCGACATCGCCGATGCCGCGCTGATGCGCCAGATCCGCGAGGCCGGGCTGGATTTCGGCTGTTTCGCCGCGCATACGGCGGCGCAGATCGACCGGGCCCTGGCGCTGGGGATCAAGGTCTTCACCACCGACCGGCCCAGCCTTGCCATCGCGCGCCGCGCCCTGCACCGGGGGGCGGCGGCATGACCGGCATCACGCTCAGCGACATCCGCAAGAGCTATGCCGGTGGCGCCCCGGTGCTGCACGGCGTGTCGATGGACATCCGCGCCGGAGAATTCGTGGTGATCGTCGGCCCCTCGGGCTGCGGCAAGTCCACGCTTCTGCGCATGATCGCCGGGCTGGAGACCTGTGAAGAGGGCGAAATCGCCATCGGCGGGCGCCGCGTGAACGAGATCGCGCCGCGCGACCGCGACATCGCCATGATCTTTCAGAACTACGCGCTCTATCCCCATATGACGGTGCGCGAGAACATCGCCTTCGGGCTGGAGCTGCGCGGGATGAAACGCGCCGCCCGCACAGCGCGCGCCGAAGAGGTGGCGCGGATGCTGCACCTGGACCCGTACCTTGACCGCAAGCCCGGCGCGCTCTCGGGCGGGCAGCGGCAGCGGGTCGCCATGGGCCGTGCCATGGCGCGGGACGCTGGTGTCTTCCTGATGGACGAGCCGCTGTCGAACCTCGACAATGCGCTGCGGGTCGAGATGCGGTCCGAGATCAAGGCGCTGCACCGCACGGTCGGCGCGACGCTGGTCTACGTGACCCACGACCAGACAGAGGCGCTGTCCATGGCCGACCGCGTTGCCGTCATGCATGGCGGCCACCTGCAACAGTTCGACACGCCCGCCGCGATCTACGACCGGCCCGCGAACCGCTTTGTCGCCGGGTTCCTCGGCCAGCCGCCGATGAACTTCCTGCTCGCCGGGGATATGCCGGGCTGGCAGGGTGCGCGGGACGTGACACTGGGCCTGCGGCCCGACATGATCGCGCTGGCGCCAGCGGGGCAGGGGCTGCAGGGACGGGTGATCCTGTCAGAGATGACCGGTTCCGACGTGACCCTGCACGTCGATACCGACGCGGGCCGCCTTGTGGTCACCGCGCCGCGCCGCGCGGTCGAGGGGATGGAAGAGACCGTCGGCCTGCGGCCCGACCTGACCCGCGCCCATGTCTTCGACAGCGCCACGGGCCAGCGGGTCGCGGCGCATCCCGAGACGGTTTCGCAGATGGCCTGAGACAGGCGCCGGTTGGGGCTGTTCGCCGCCATCAGTGCGCGCTGTGCCGCGCGCCACGGCGGTATCGGGCATGGTGATCCGCACCAACCACGGGGACAGCCCGACCGCCCGGAATGTCTGGACCGGTGTCGGCGCGGCGGCCTTCCTGGCCGCGAGGCGGTGATGGTCCACCGGCAGCATACCGGCGGCAAGCGCATGCCGCCGGACACCCGCAGGGGGTCAAGGCAGCGACAGCATGGGCCTGTCTTTTCGTCCGGGAAGCCGGTCCCATGTCGGACCTGAGGGCGGATCTGTAACCTGCGGGAGCCGGTTCTTGGCTTCGCCACACTCTGCAGCGGTCCGGTCGTCTTCAAAGGCTTTCCGTGCGCAATGAAAAAGGTTCAACAAAACCCTTTAGGGCGTTGTCCTAATGGGGGAATATCGGCCCGAACCTGCACCTTCACCCAACCAACCCATACATCTGATAATCGTTATTATGTAAATAGTGGATCAAGACACGGACTGGCACCGCCGTGGTTTCGGCCTCGCCGCGCCCCTCAGTGCTCCGGTCATGCGCGCGCCCATATCGCGCCGCCCGCGAGGATCTCTTGACCGCAGCGCCTTCGTGTCTGAAGGGTCACCGTCCCGGACCGACCGGTTTTAGGCGCTGGACAGTGCCGTGATCCGGCCTTTACCGTCCCGCCAAGTTTTCCGGAGCCTCCAATGACATCCATCCTTATCCTCAACGGGCCGAACCTCAACCTGCTCGGCACGCGCCAGCCCGAAATCTACGGTCACACCACGCTCGCCGATGTCGAAGAGATGTGCCGCAGCCATGGCAAGGCCCGTGGCATCGACATCGCCTGTGCCCAGTCCAACCACGAAGGCGCTCTGGTGACCGCCATCCAGGACGCGCGCGGCACCCATGACGGTATCGTCTTCAACGCCGGCGCCTATACGCACACGTCGATCGCGCTGATGGATGCCATCAAGGGCGCCGAGGCCAAGGTGGTTGAGCTTCACCTCTCAAACGTCCATGCGCGCGAGGAATTCCGGCACCGGTCCTTCATTTCTCCGGTGGCGATTGGGGTCATCGCGGGCTTCGGCGCCCAGGGCTATATCCTGGCCATCGACGCGCTGGCCGCGCATCTCGGAGCGGCGTGATGAAGGAGGATCTCAGGGAATACCTGATTGCGCTCACCAATGCCGCCACGGTCGAAGACCTGTGGTCCATGCACTGCCAGCGCATGGATGGCTATGGTTTCGACCGTCTGATCTACGGCTTCACGCGCTTCATGACCGCGACCTCCTTTGGCGATCCCAACGACTTCGTCGTACTGTCGAACCACACGGCGGCCTATCGCAAGGGTTTTGTCGAGGACGGACTTTATAAATATGCGCCCATGGTTCGCTGGGCGCTGGAGAACGAGGGCCATTGCAGCTGGCGCGCGCTGGCCGAGCAGATCAACAAGGGCACGCTGGACGAGCTTGCGCAGAAGGTCGTGGCCTTCAACCTGACCCACAAGGTCCATGCGGGCTATACCATCAGCTTCAAGTCCGTGTCGCACCGTACCAAGGGCGCGATCTCGCTGACCACCCGGGCCGAGATGAACCAGGACCAGGCGGATGCCATCTGGGCGGAACACGGGCCGGATATCGTGCTGTGCAACAACCTGGCGCATCTGAAGATCCTCACCCTGCCCGTTCCGCTGCCGAACCAGAACCTGACGCCGCGCCAACGCGAGGCGCTGGAATGGGTCGGAGACGGCAAGACCATGCAGGACATTGCGCAGATCATGGGCCTGACCCAGGCCACCATCGAAAAGCACCTGCGCCTTGCCCGGGAAACCCTGAACGTCGAGACCACCGCGCAGGCCGTGGCCAAGGCCGCGTTCCACAACCAGATGTTCATCATCGAGGCGTGAATCGCCCCGGTCGTCGCGAGGCGGCGCGGCCCGAGCCCTTCGTCCGAAAGCCCTGCTAATTATGACAGGTCCAACCGGGTAAGCTGCGTTAATCCCCCGTGAATTCACCTCTTTTACCGGTTGGTCAGGAAATCCGGACTTCCTTTGAATCGCGGAAGCGGTCAATCTGAACCCGTTCCGTGAGTGGTGGCTTTGGCCATGGAACGAAGGGGCGCCAACCCGTGGATTTCCGGGCTCTGGAGTCTCATCATCGGCGCAAGCCGGGCTGGCTTGGTGGTGCAATTACCGCGCCACCAAGTCAGCATCCCCTTCGGGGTCCCTGGACATCATCCCCAATGTCTCGTTCCGGGGGCCCCGATCCCTGAACGGGCGCAACCCCCGCCAGTCCGACCCGCGTGACCGCTTGCCGGGACCGGCTCTTTTTTCCGAAACAGGCAGGACCGGCGCCAAACCTTCCGTTGCGCGGCTGGGTATGCCCCTGCCGCTACGGCCGCGGGACGCGCGGCCCCTGCCCCGTCAGGCACGGAAAAAGGCGCGAGGTTTCCCCCGCGCCCTGTTTTCTCCGCCGTACCGGACCGGTGTCAGCCCTGAGCGGCCTTGGCCACCTCGGCTGCGAAGTCTTCCTTCTCGACCTCGATGCCTTCACCGACCTGCATGCGCACGAAACCGGTGATCTCGGCACCGGCCTCCTTGGCGGCCTGCTCCACTGTCAGGTCGGGGTTCAGCGCGAAGGGCTGACCGACAAGGGTGATCTCGGCGAGGAACTTCTTCATGCGGCCTTCGATCATCTTCTCGATGACCTGCTCGGGCTTGCCGGACTCGCGCGCGATGTCGATCTGAACCTGACGCTCTTTCTCGACGACCGATGCGTCCAGCTCGGACTCGTTCAGCGCGGCAGGGTTCGCGGCGGCGATGTGCATGGCGACCTGACGGCCGAACTCTTCCGAGCCGCCCTTCATCGCGACCAGCACGCCGATCTGGCCCATGCCATCGGTGGCGGCATTGTGGATGTAGGATGCGACCACATCACCAGTGACCTTGGCCATCCGGCGCAGGGTCATGTTCTCGCCGATCTTGGCGACCGCGTCGGTGATGTTCTCGCTGACCGGCTTGCCGTTCAGCGGAGCATCGGCCAGCGCCTCGGTGCTGTCGACGGTCAGGGCGGTCTTGGCGATACCGCCGACCATTTCCTGGAAGCCCGCGTTCTTGGCAACGAAGTCGGTTTCCGAGTTCACCTCGACGGCAACGCCGGTGCCGCCATCGATGGCGACGGCCACAAGGCCCTCTGCCGCGGTGCGGCCGGACTTCTTGGCAGCCTTGGCAAGGCCCTTGGTGCGCAGCCAGTCAACGGCGGCATCCATGTTGCCGTCGTTCTCGACCAGTGCCTTCTTGGCGTCCATCATGCCTGCGCCGGTCATCTCGCGCAGTTCTTTCACCTGGGATGCGGTGATTGCCATGTGCTGGCTCTCCTCATGTCTGTCTTGCGGGGCGGCAAAGGGGCCCCGGGCCCCCTTGCCTTGTCACGCAGATGTATCGCTTTCGCGACAGCGGGATCAGGCGGTCTCGCCGGTCTCGGCGAGGGTTTCCTCGACCGGGGCCTCTTCGAAGGCGCCGATGTCCACGCCGGCGGCTTCCATCTGGCCGGTCATGCCGTCCAGGGCCGCGCGGGACACGAGATCGCAGTACAGCGCGATGGCGCGGGCCGCGTCGTCGTTGCCGGGGATGATGTAATCCACACCCTCGGGCGAGCAGTTGGTGTCGACGATGGCGACAACCGGGATGCCCAGCTTGTTGGCTTCGGCAACGGCCAGAGCCTCTTTCTTGACGTCGATGACGAACAGCATGTCCGGCACGCCGCCCATCTCACGGATGCCGCCCAGCGAAGCCTGCAGCTTCTGCTGGTCACGCTCCATGCCCAGACGCTCTTTCTTGGTGAGACCCTCGGCGCCACCTTCCATCGTCTCGTCGATCTGACGCAGGCGGTTGATCGACTGCGAGACGGTCTGCCAGTTGGTCAGCGTGCCGCCCAGCCAGCGGTGGTTCATGTAGTACTGGGCGCATTTCTCGGCCGCCTCGGCGATCGGCTGCGCGGCCTGGCGCTTGGTGCCGACGAACAGCACGCGGCCGTTCTTGGCAACGCAGTCGCGGATCGCGTTCAGCGCGGCGTCCAGCATCGGGACGGTCTGCGTCAGGTCCATGATGTGGATGCCGTTGCGCGCACCGTAGATGAACTCGCCCATGCGGGGGTTCCAGCGCTGCGTCTGGTGGCCAAAGTGCACGCCTGCTTCAAGCAGCTGGCGCATGGTGAACTCGGGAAGAGCCATGCCTTCTATCCTTTCCGGTTTCATGCCTCGGCGGGGGATCAAGGCTGATGCCTCAACCGGTGGACCCCTGGGGATGTCTGTCCAATGGGCCCGCCCCCGCCTGCGGGGTTCGTGAGCGCGCCATTAGACCATGGCGCGCCCGAAGGCAAGCGCAAATCCAGCCTGTGCCGCCGGGCGGCACCCCAAAACAGGGCGTCGCATAGGCCCCGCGAAACCTCGGCGCCGCCCCCTGCTTCTCTGGTCCCTCAAATACCCTCGGGGGAGCGCAGCGGGGGCAGAGCCCCCTCCGCCCGGGCCCCCTCCACCCGGGCCGCAGACGCCCGGCGCTACAGGAAAACCCGCTCCACGACCCAGTAGGCCCCGACAAGGGCGATGGCGGCAGAGGCCGGGACGGCGACGAAGCGGCGGTAGGCATGCAGGCGGTCGACGAAGCTTGCCGACAGCAGGCACAGCACCGACAGCCCCGCCAGCGGCCACAGGAAGACCGGCGCCCCCGCGCCCATCCTCTGGACAAAACCCGGGCCGTCCAGCAGGAATCCAAGCGCCAGGAAGCTTAGGGCCAGCACGCCGTAGACCACCTGCCCGGTGCGCGGATCGACCCGCAGCGCATCGACCCGCTGGGCCAGCACCACCAGCAGGAAGGCGATGGCGATGACCGTCAGCTGCCCGAGTTCCACCCCCAGGTTGAAGCCGATCAGCGCCGGAAGGAACTGGCCGGCGGGCAGCCCGAATTCCCCCAGAACGCTGGCGAAGCCCAGCCCGTGCAGCAGGCCGAAGACAAAGATCACCACCGGGCGCCAGCGGTGCAACCCATGGGCAAAGATGTTCTCGACCGCGACATAGACGATCGAGGCGGCGATGATCGGCTCGACGATGCTGCCGGGGATCGTGACACGGCCGAGTGCCCCCAGCGCCAGCGTCACCGTATGCGCCAGCGTGAAGGCCGAGACCTGCCAGAGCAGCGGCCCCAGCCGGGTCGAGAGGAAGAAGAGCCCCAGCACGAAAAGGATGTGATCCAGCCCCATGGGCAGGATATGTTCGAAGCCCACGGGGATATAGCCGAGGAAGGTCTCGACCCCGCCGGGGGCATCGCCACCCGCAAGGGTGATCGGCTCGGAGGGACCGCCGGTCAGGTAGCCGGTAAACCCCGCCTCGACCCCCTGCTGGCGCAGGATCAGCGTGCCGTATTGCGCGGGCCAGGTGACCACCAGCCTCCCGGCACCTTCCGGCAGGGTGCCGCCGAGAAACAGCCGGGTCTCGCGCGGAAGCTCGGGGTTTGCAATGTCATCCACCTCGACCCGGTCCAGGCTCAGCGGCACCGCCGAACCATCCGAAGTGACGGAGACCGGGCCGAGAAGCCTGTCCTGCTCCGCTTCGACGCGGGCCGTGAGTTCGGCGGGCGCCAGCGCGCGCAACGCGTCCACGGCCCCCGATCCGGCTGTGTCGTTGGTGTCCTCGACCCCTTCCAGATCGACGCCCGCCAGCAGCGGCTCCGCCGTCAGCCGCAGCACCAGCGAAAGGACGCGGCCCTCGGTCTCTAGGTCTGCGATGGCGGGCCGGACCTCATGCGCGGCGGCGGCAGTGATCGAAAGAAACAGCGCCATCGCGGCGCAGAGAAGACGGGTCATGCAGGCGGCCTTTTGTCCGGGAGTCCCCGGCAGAAGATGACGCGGCGAAAGGGTCGGTCAAGGCCGTGGCGCGCGGATTGGCACAGCCGGCACTGCCCCGCAGGCCACGCCGCGAAAGCGGAACGGGGGCCGTGTCCCGGTTGGCGAGAATGGGGGCTGAGCGCCCTGCCCCGACACATCCGGAGGGATTTGTCTTGAGCCTTGGGGGATCGACGGTTGCGGCGCTCCGAAAAACCACCGGTTCCGCCCCCGACTGGCTGGCTCTTGGCTCTTCGCCAACCTGCCCGGTTTTCAACCACTGGGGCCATGGGGCGGGACGGAAGGCGCTTCGAAGCGCCTTCCCCGCATCTCAACCGTTGCGCCGAAGGCGCGAGCCGGCCCCGGGGCTCCGCCCGTTCGCATCTTGAAAGGTCCCCCGGACCTTTCATCGCGCCGAAGGCGCGACCCGATGCTCACCCCAGGGCATAGCCCGCGCCGCGGACGGTGCGCAGGGGGTCGGCGCCGCCGTGCTGGCCAAGCGCCTTGCGCAGGCGCCCGATGTGGACATCGACGGTGCGGGTGTCGACATAGATGTCGCGGCCCCAGACCCGGTCCAGCAATTGCTCTCGCGACCAGACGCGGCCCGGCTTCTCCATGAAGGTGGACAGCAGCCGGAACTCGGTCGGGCCAAGCTTCAGCTCCTTGCCCTTGCGGGTCACGCGGTGGGTTTCGGCATCCAGCACGATGTCTTCATACTCCAGCCGCAGCCCCGCCGCCGCCGGGCGGGTGCGGCGCAGCTGGGCGCGCACCCGCGCCATCAGCTCGATCACCGAGTAGGGCTTGACCACGTAATCGTCGGCGCCGGTTTCCAGCCCGCGCACGCGGTCCACCTCTTCCGAGCGCGCCGACAGCATGATGATCGGCACGTTGCGGGTTTCGGGCCGCGTCTTGATGCGGCGGCAGACCTCGATGCCCGAGACATTCGGCAGCATCCAGTCCAGCACGATGATGTCCGGGCTTTCCTCGGCAAGGAGGATCATCGCCTCCTCGCCGTTCTCGGCGCGGGCCACGCGAAAGCCCTCTGCCTCGAGGTTGTAGGACAGGACTTCGCGCTGTGCCGGTTCGTCCTCGACGACGAGGACCGTGGGTTGGTCGTTGCTCAAGGCGTCAGGCCTCGTGCTGCGGCGAAAGGCTGAGGTCCGACGAGGTCAGATCCGCCTTCTGGCGCTGTTCGTCGGGCTTTTCGCCGGTGGTCAGGAAGATCACCTGCTCGGCGATCGCGGTGACGTGGTCGCCCATGCGCTCGATGTTCTTGGCGATGAAATGCAGATGCATGCAGGCGGTGATGTTGCGCGGGTCTTCCATCATGAAGGTCAGGAACTCGCGGAACAGCGTGTTGTACATCTCGTCGACGTCGCGGTCGCGCTCGATCACGTCCGCGGCCAGCGCGGTGTCGCGCTGGATGTAGCTGTCGAGCGCGTCCTTGAGCATCAGCTCGACCTCGCGCGCCATGCGGCGCAGCGAGGTGGCGGTGCCGCCAACCTGGTGCAGCTGCACCAGAACGCCGGTCCGCTTGGCCATGTTCTTGGACAGATCGCCGATGCGTTCGAGGTTGGCCGACATGCGCATGACGGAAAGCACCACGCGCAGGTCGATGGCCGAGGGGGCGCGCAGCGCGATCACACGGGCGGCCTCGTCCTGAAGGGCCTCTTCGAGCGCGTCGATGACGGCATCGCCCTGACGCACCTTTTCGGCCAGTTCCTGATCGCGGGTGTCCAGCGACTTGGCGGCGCCCTGGATGGCGGCCTCCACGAGGCCCCCCATCTTCATGATCTGCGCCTGGATGCCTTCGAGGTCGCGGTCGAAGGCGCTGGAGATATGCTGCTTCAGGTCGCTCATTATCCGATCCGTCCCGTGATGTAGCTTTCGGTGCGGGGATCTTCGGGGTTGGTGAAGATCTTCCCGGTTTCGCCAAACTCGACAAGGTTGCCGAGATGGAAGAAGGCGGTCTTCTGGCTGACGCGCGCGGCCTGCTGCATCGAGTGGGTCACGATGACCACCGAATACTGGCTGCGCAGCTCGTCGATCAGTTCCTCGACCTGCGCCGTGGCGATGGGGTCGAGCGCCGAGCAGGGTTCGTCCATCAGCAGGACCTCGGGTTCGGTGGCAACGGCGCGGGCGATGCACAGGCGCTGCTGCTGGCCGCCGGACAGGCCGGTGCCGGGCTTGTCCAGACGGTCCTTGACCTCGTCCCAGATGGCGCCGCGACGCAGCGACTTTTCGACGATCTCGTCAAGCTCGGCCTTGTTCTTGGCCAGCCCGTGGATGCGCGGGCCATAGGCGATGTTGTCGTAGATCGACTTCGGGAAGGGGTTCGGTTTCTGGAACACCATGCCGACCTTGGCGCGCAGCTGCACCGGGTCGACGCGCTTGTCGTAGATATCCTCGCCGTCGATCAGGATGTCGCCCTCGACGCGGCAGATGTCGATGGTGTCGTTCATCCGGTTGATGCAGCGCAGGAAGGTCGACTTGCCACAGCCCGAGGGACCGATGAAGGCGGTCACGGTCTTGTCCTCGATGGAGACATTCACGTCCTTGATGGCATGGGTGTCGCCGTAGTAGACCTGCACGCCCCTGGCGGCGATCTTCACGTCGTTCTGCGTCACGGTTCTCTCCGTCGTGTGCGGTGCGTCATACATATTCATATACCTCTCCCGGTTCGGGTTACCAACGCCGCGTCTGCGCGGCCCTTGGCTGGGGGTGGTTACCAGCGGCGCTCGAAGCGACGGCGGAGGATGATGGCGATGATGTTCATGGTCAGCAGGAACATCAGCAGGATGATGATGCCGCCCCAGGCCTTGTCGTAGAAGGCCGCGTCAGAGCGTGCCGCCCAGGTGTAGATCTGCGCGGGCATGGCAGAGTTGGGTTCCACGAAGCCCTGCAGGAAGCCGTCGGGATAGCCCCGGGCGACAAAGCCGACCATGCCGATCAGCAGCAGCGGTGCGGTTTCCCCCAGCGCCTGCGCCAGGCCGATGATGGTGCCGGTCAGGATGCCGGGCATCGCCAGAGGCAGGACGTGGTGGAACACCGCCTGCATCTTCGAGGCCCCGACCCCCAGCGCCGCATCGCGGATCGAGGGCGGCACCGACTTCAGCGAGGCACGGGTCGAGATGATGATCGTCGGCAGCGTCATCAGCGTCAGCACCAGACCACCGACCAGCGGCGCCGACTGCGGCAGGTGCATGAACTGGATGAACACCGCAAGGCCGAGGATACCGAAGACGATAGAGGGCACGGCGGCGAGGTTCGAGATGTTCACCTCGATCAGGTCGGTCCACTTGTTCTGCGGCGCGAATTCCTCGAGGTAGATCGAGGCCGCGACGCCGATGGGCAGCGACAGGAAGAGCACCACCAGCATCATGAAGAACGAGCCGATGACAGAGGCGCCGATGCCCGCGCCGCCGGGGTTGTCCACACCCGAGTCCGCGCCGGTGATGAAGGGCCAGTTGAACTCTGACGTGATCACGCCCGCCTCGGACAGCGCGTCCGCAAGGTCGAGGTCGGCGGCCATCAGGAAGCGGCTGTCTTCCATCGTCTCGCGGGTCACGCGGCCGTTGAAGTAGCCGTCGACGCGGCTGGAGGTCGGCAGGCTGAAGGCCACCGCCTGCCCGAGGTCGCCGGGGTTTGCGGTGTAATGCTCGCGGATGGCAGAGCCGACCTTGCCCATCATGCGCTCGATGGTGGCCTCGTCAAAGGCGATCTGGACCCCGTCCTCCTGCAGCTTCTGCTGCACGGCGGCGATGAAGTAGTCGGAATAGGCCTTGGTCTTGAAAAGCGTGCCCTCGGCGGCGTCGAACTGTTCCTGCGTCAGGGTGAAGTCGACAGAGACCACGGTGCGGGTGAAGGCCCGTGTGCCGTTCGACAGGATCGATGCGGCGAGCACCACCAGGAAGAACAGGCCCACGCAGATCGCGGCGATGCCATAGGCCTTGAACCGCTTTTCCGAGGCGTTGCGCTTCTTCGTGCGGGCGTTGACAGAGTGGATCGAAGAGCGGCGCGGAGCGCTGCCGCCGTCGTGAAGGCTGAGATCGGACATCAGTCGTACTGCTCCCGGTATTTGCGCACGATATAAAGGGCGAAGACGTTCAGCCCCAGCGTGATGACGAAAAGGGTCATGCCAAGCGCGAAGGCCACCAGCGCCTCGGGCGAGGCAAAATCGGCGTCGCCGGTCAGCTGGCTGACGATCTTGGCGGTGACGGTGGTCATGGCCTCGAAGGGGTTGAGCGACAGCCGGGCCGCGGCCCCTGCCCCCAGCACCACGATCATGGTCTCACCGATGGCGCGGCTGGCGGCCAGCAGGACGGCGCCCACGATGCCCGGCAGGGCGGCGGGCAGGACAACCTGCTTGATGGTCTCGGACTTGGTGGCGCCCAGGCCGTAGCTGCCATCCCGCATGGCCTGCGGCACGGCGTTGATGATGTCGTCGGACAGCGAGGACACGAAGGGGATCAGCATGATGCCCATGACCAGACCGGCGGTCATGACGGCGGTGCCGGACTGCATCCAGCCAAAGCCCTCGCGACCGAAGACGCTCATCAGAAGCGGGCCGACCGTCAGCAGGGCAAAGAGGCCGTAGACGATGGTCGGGATACCGGCCAGCACTTCGAGCATGGGCTTGGCAAAGGACCGCACGCGCGGCGAGGCGTATTCCGACAGGTAGACCGCCGCGAACAGGCCGATGGGCACGGCCACCGCCAGCGCGACGATGGAAATGTAGAAGGTGCCCCAGAGCAGCGCGATAATGCCAAGCTGGGAAGACCCGCCCCGGCCCGAGAAGCTGGGCGCCCATTCGGTGCCGAAGAAGAAATCGGTCGCGGGGTACAGCCGGAAGAACTCGACGGTGTTGAAGACCAGCGACAGCACGATGCCGATGGTGGTCAGGACGGCGATCGAGGCGGCCCCGATCAGCAGCGCCTTGACGCCCTGCTCGACGGTGTTGCGGGCGCGGAACTCGGGGTTTGTCTCGCGGATCGCCAGCAGCGCACCGGCCAGCGCCACAAGGACGACAAGCGCGCTCATGGCAAGGTTGCCGGTCGCGTTCAGCCCGCGGAACCGCTGCGCCGCGTTGAGGATCGGCGTCGTCACCTCGGAGGTCACGATCTGGCCCGCGTCCCGCAGCGTCTGCGCGATGGCTTCGGGATCGGCCCCGGGGTCGCGGGCGGCCTCTTCGGACAGAAGCCCCATGCCGGTCACGGCGTCCAGCCCGCTCGACAGGCGGCGAATCTCGGACATCACCAGGCTCTGGCTGCCGGCGGTCTGCGCGGCCTCTTCGGGGATCATGCCCGACACGCTGTTGCTCACGACCAGCGGCTGCACCAGCAGCCAGACGATCATCAGCAGGAAGGCCGGCACGATGGCCTTGAGCACGACATTGTAGCCGTAATAGCCCGGCAGGGAATGCAGGCGGCGCCCGTCGCCCCCGACGCTTTGCAGGGCGCGCTTGCGCCCGATGACAAAGCCGGTCGCGGCGATCGCGAGCACGATTAAGATGAGCCAGAAAATCGGCATATGCCCCCCGTATTCCTTTTCGGTAACGGTCCGTGATGGAAATTGGGGGCGGCGGAATGCGCCGCCCCCGTGGTCGTCAGACCGGATTACATGCCCGAGGACATGGTCTCTTCTGCTTCGACGGCGGCCTGGGTGGCTGCCAGCTCGGGGTCGGACACGAGGCCATAGTTGGCCAGCGGGCCGGAGGGGCCTGCCAGCTCGTCAGCGACGAAGAACTGGGCGTATTCCTTCAGGCCCGGGATCACGCCGATGTGGGCTTTCTTCACGTAGAAGAACAGCGGGCGCGACACGGGGTATTCGCCGGTCGAGATGCTCTCGGTGGTGGGCTCGACGCCGGACATGGTCGCGACCTTCAGCTTGTCGGTGTTGTTCTCGTAGAACGCCAGGCCGAAGACGCCGATGCCGTTGGTGTTGCTGTCGATGCGTGCCAGCGTCTCGGTGTAGTCGCCGTCGATGTCGACCGACTTGCCGTCGGTGCGCACGGCCAGGCAGGCGTCCTCGGCGTCGTCTTCGGACATGCCGCCGTCGATCATCGCCTGCATGGCGCCGGTTGCTTCACAGCCGGGCAGCAGGACCTTCTCTTCGAAGACTTCGCGCGTGCCGTGCTTGGTGCCGGGGATGAACATGGCGATCTCGACGGCGGGCAGGTCGCCGTTGAACTCGTCCCAGGTGGTGTTGGCGTTGTCGACCAGTTCGCCGTCTTTCATGACCTTGGAGCCGATGGCGTTGTAGATGTCGGCCGGTTCGAAAGCGGTGAAGGCGGGGCCGGACTGCTGGCTGGCGAAGACGATGCCGTCATAGCCGATGCGGACTTCGATGATGTCGGTCACGCCGTTGGCCGCGCAGGCTTCGATTTCCTTTTCGCGGATCTTGCGCGAGGCGTTGGCGACGTCGATGGTGTTCTCGCCCACGCCTTCGCAGAAGCGCTTCAGACCGGCGGAGGAGCCACCCGATTCAACGACCGGCGTCGGGAAGTCGGTGTTCTCGCCGAAGGCTTCGGCCACGATCGAGGCATAGGGCAGCACGGTCGAGGAACCGGCGACCTGCACGTTGTCGCGGGCAGCGGCAGAGGTTGCTGCGACGGCGGCAATCGCCAGAGCGGAGGCGGTCAGTTTGACAGACATGTGGAAAACTCCATCCAGGTATCTTTTCGGAATCGATCACCGAACCGGTGATCTCCGGGTGTGACGCCTAGACCCGGCGGACCAAGCTTTTGTGACACTTGCGTAACGATTTTATGACAGTGTCAGATTGGCGGCCCGGATTGCCGCCCGGGTGGCAAGCCCTACACCCTATGGTTGCGCCTGAGTGCTCTGCGCCACCGCAGGGTGCAGGGCGGCCTTGGCTGACATGGGACCACACCTCGGCGCCCTGCCCCGCGCCCGAATGCGCCCCGGCGCGGATCCGATGGCCTTGCAGCGGCCCGGCCCGGCCCGGCAAGGAAGGTATCGACCGGCGCAGTACGGGCAACAGGCCGCTCCGCCGCCCCGCCCGGGACGAGAGCAGGATAGCGCAGCGGCTTCGCCCGTTCTGTCCAAGGCGGCGCATCCCCGGCCCATGCGAGGGGGCCCTGACCCCGGCCATGGTCGGGCGAGACCGGCAGACCCGGTGAATCCGGGGAAAGCAGCCTCTACGGCCCCCTTAAAGACTGGTCTTCACGCATGATCCGGTCTAAGCAGTCCGTCGCCGGGGCGCCGGGCGGCGCAGGACCCGGCCAGTATCGAGAAGGGGCCGGGACATGTCAGCACTGAACATCAAGAAGGGATCGTCGAAGCATTCCGCCTATAACCTGCGGCCCAGCTTCTCGGACGTGACCGAAACCCATACCATCGCCGTTCTGGTGGAAAACGAGCCCGGCGTGCTGGCGCGGGTGATCGGCCTGTTCTCGGGGCGTGGCTACAACATCGACAGCCTCACCGTGGCCGAGGTCGACCACGAGGGCCACCTGAGCCGCATCACCATCGTCACCAGCGGCACCCCGCAAGTGATCGAGCAGATCAAGGCGCAGCTTGGCCGGATCGTCTCTGTCCACGACGTGCACGACCTGACGGTCGAGGGTGGCTCTGTCGAGCGCGAACTGGCGCTGTTCAAGGTCAAGGGCGGTGGCGAAAAGCGCGTCGAGGCGCTGCGGCTGGCGGATATCTTCCGCGCCAATGTGGTCGATTCGACGCTGGAGAGCTTTGTCTTCCAACTGACCGGCACGCCGGACAAGATCGATGCCTTTGCCGACCTGATGCGGCCGCTGGGCCTGATGGAAGTGGCCCGGACGGGCGTCGCCGCGCTGAGCCGCGGCGCATAACAAGCCAGCCGCGCTGAGCCGCGGCGCGTAACGCATGACGGGCTGAGTCGTGGCGCCCACGCGGGCCACGAAGCGCACCGCAAAATCCACTGCGCCCCGTTTCCTCGCCGATCAGCGACAAGGGCTGCGCCGTCCTGCGCGGGTGGCGCACAAGCGCCGCCTCAGAGGGGCGGGACGGCGCTGCCCGACCTGCCGTCGGGCGGAACCCGCGTGCGCAGCCCAACACACAGACCGCAACGGGTGGGCGCCGCCCTCCAGGCCCACAAGCCCCCCTAGTGCCCCCAGGGCACACCCGACTGCGCCCCCCCCACGGGCCGACGCAGCCCTTGTCTTGTCCTCTGACCGTCGCGCCCCTTTCCGCTCCTCCGGGTCAGCCGTCGCCGCATCCCCCTTGCGCCCGCCTTCCCGACACGGCAGCTATGCGCCAACACGCCCGAAGGAGAGCCGCCCGTGAAGAAGACCCTGCAACGCCCCGTCGTGCCCCTCGCCGGTGTCTCTTCCCCGGTGGTGCCCGGCATCATGCCCTCTGTCGTCTATGCCTCTGACACGCCCGACAGCCTTGATGCGCAATACGAAGGCGCCACGCAGGGCTTTACCTATGCCCGCGAAGGCCACCCCAACGCCGAGATGCTGGCCCGCCGCATCGACGCCATGGAAGGCGCCGAAAACGGCATTGTCACCGGTTCTGGCATGGCCGCCGTCGCCGCCGTCCTGCTGGGCCTGACCCGGACCGGCGACCACGTGATCGGCGGCAACCAGCTGTATGGCCGCTCGCTGCGGATGATGGCCGAGGACCTGCCGCGCATGGGCGTGACGACCTCCCTCGTCGATGTCACCCGCGCCGAGTCAGTGGCCGAGGCGATCCGCCCGGAAACCCGCATGGTGCTGATCGAGGTCGTCTCGAACCCGACGCTGCGGATCGCCGACCTCGACGGCATCGCCGCCCTCTGCCGCGACAAGGGTGTGCTGCTGGTGGTGGACAACACCTTTACCACCCCCAGCGCCGTGAAGCCCTTCGAGCATGGCGCCGATATCGTCCTGCATTCGGTCACGAAGCTGCTGGCCGGGCACTCTGACGCGACGCTGGGCTGGGTTGCGGCGAGGGACAGCGCCCTGAACGAGCGCCTGCGCGTCTTCGCCGTCACCACCGGAATGACCGCCAGCCCCTTCGACTGCTGGCTGGCGGAGCGCGGCCTTGCCACCTTCGACCTGCGCTTTGCCCGCGCGCAGGAGACCGCGCAGCGGCTTGCGGACATGCTGGCCGAAACCCCCGGCGTGACCCGCATTCTCTACCCCACCCGCGCCGACCACCCCGAGGCCGCGCGCGCCCAGTCTCTGCTGAAAGGACGCGGCTGCAACATGGTCAGCTTCGAGATCGCCGGCGGGCGCGCCGCCGCCAATGCACTGACGACCGCCGCGCAGGGCATCGCCTTTGCACCGACGCTGGGCGACGTGGGCACGACGCTCTCGCACCCGGCCTCGTCCTCGCACCGGGCCCTGACGCCCGAAGGCCGGGCCGCACTGGGCATCTCCGAAGGCTTCTTCCGGGTCTCGGTCGGCCTTGAGGATCCCCGGGCACTTCTGGCTACCTTCGCCGACGGCCTCGCTGCGGCGCGGGCCGTGGCAGGCTGAGCCCGATGCAGGTTCCCGCCGACCATATGCTCGAGGCCATGCCGCTGCCGGCGCTGATCATCCGCCGGGACGAGCGCATCGGCGCCGCCAACGCCCCGGCCCGGGCGCTTCTGGGCCGCGAAATCGTCGAGCGCCACTTCATCACCGCCCTTCGGCAGCCCGACCTGCTGGATGCCATCGAAGGCTGCCTGCGTGACGGCACCGCGCGGCGCACCGATTTCCTGAGCCTGAACGCGCGGCAGGAAATGACCTACCGGGTGCTGGTGGTGCCGCTTCCGCTGGCCAGTGGCACCGGCGTGGTGGTCAGCTTCGAGGATGTCTCGCATCTCGAACAGACCGTGCAGATGCGCCGCGACTTCGTCGCCAACGTCAGCCACGAGCTGCGCACGCCGCTGACCGCGCTGATCGGTTTCATCGAGACGATCAAGGGCCCGGCCCGCAACGACCCGGCCGGACAGGCGCGGTTTCTGGACATCATGGAGGGCGAGGCGCAGCGCATGGTGCGGCTGGTGGCGGACCTTCTGTCGCTGAGCCGGGTGGAAGCCGAAGAGCGCGTGCGCCCCTCTGACCCGGTCGACCTTGGCGATCTGGTGCGCGCGACGCTGCACGGCCTGACGACGATTGCCTCTGACGCCGGGGTCACGCTGGTGCAGGAGCTGCCCGACGAGCCGGTGCGCGTGCCCGGCGATCCGGACCAGTTGCGGCAGGTGCTGACGAACCTCGTGGAGAACGGCATCAAATACGCGGGCGGCGATGCCACTGTCATCGTGCGGCTGAGCGCCCCGGATTACGAGCCGCGCCTGCGTGGACGCGGTGTTCAGCTGGTGGTGGCGGACACCGGACCGGGGATCGAGGCGATCCACCTGCCCCGCCTGACGGAACGCTTTTACCGCGTGGACAGCCACCGCTCTCGCGAAAAAGGCGGCACGGGGCTTGGACTTGCCATCGTGAAACATATCGTCAACCGCCACCGCGGGCGAATGCGGGTGGACAGCACTAGGGGCGAAGGCACGACGGTCACCATCCTGCTGCCGCTGGAGTGACCGCCGCGCCGGACTCGGCAAAGCCGCGCGCCCGCGCCCTTCCCGCCAGGCGCTGACCGGCCCCGGTCCGAAAGCGGCAAACGTCGCGAAAAGGCTCTGCCTTGCGTCCGGACGCGCGGCCCCTGTCGAGGCGCCGCGCGTCCGTCATTTCACGACCGTCAGATTGCCGCGACCCCAAGCTTCGCGCCGGTTTGCGCGGGTTGCGCCCCTGCACGGAAGCTCTGAGGGGATGTCCGGATGATCATCTCGGCAATGGCGAGGTTGATCGGGAAACAGACCATATGCGCCAGCGTGAGGCCAAGCATGGAGTCCATACCCATCGCGGCAAATAGCGTGACCAGAAGATAGACCGTCAGGATTGCCATCAGGATCGCGTAGCTTCTCAGCATCCACTGGCCGTGTTTTTCATACTGACCCTGCCGGATGCGGAAGAAGGCGATCACGATGAAGGCAATGCCCAGGCATCCGCCAAGGATATTGGCAACGATGGCCTTGGGGCCGCCCTCCATGGGCAAAGCGGCAGAAACATAGGCCCCAAGCCCCAATCCGAGTACCGCCGTAAACGTGTAAAGATATCCCGACGCGCGGTGCAGCAGCGGCATGTTGTCCCGAACATAGGGCACAAACTGAACCATCCCGACCAACAGGGCGATAGAGGCCCCTGCAATATGCCCGACGAGGGTAAACTCATGCTGATGGTAAAGCGGCTTCTGATGGGCCGCGAACTCGGTCCAGAAGCTGCCCATTTGCCCGGACAGGCTGTTGAAGAACGCATCTGTTTCGGCCAGTGCGTCCACCGCATCGGCCCCCTGAAACAAATAGCGCAGGGAATAGACCGCAATCAGCGCCGCCAAGGCGCCTGTGAGCCAAAGCAGAAGTCGTTTTACAATTTTTACCATGAGGCGTCTCTACATTGTGCAGGGCGCGGGGGCCCGGAGGACACCGGCGCGCGGACCTGAAACATTTCCAAAGGGTTAGCGGGCGGCACGCCCCAGCGCGGCCACCGCGTCCGACCATCTCTCGACGACTTTCGGCGCCGGATGGCTGGCTTCTGAAAAATGCGTGACGCGCAACGGCTTTATCCCGACGTAGCCGAAGACCTGCGCGCGCAGCTGGCGCACCATCGCCCGCCCATAGGCAAGCCGGAAGAACCAGTCCGGGGTATCGGATGTCATGATCAGCCGCGCGGTCCGACCGGCCAGAAGCGGCTTGGGCAGCCCCAGCCGTTTCTGGCGCGGATCGAAGGCAAAGCCGGGCAGAAGAACGCGGTCGAACAGGCCTTTCAGCTTGGCCGGAACACCACCCCACCACATCGGGGTCAACAGGACGACATGTTCGCTCCACTCCAGGTCGGCCGCGACCGCCTGCAGGTCGTCCTCCAGCGGTTTCAGGGTCTTGTAGCTGCCCTCGCCAAAGTCGGGATCGAACGTGAGATCGTGCAGATGGGTTAGCCGCAGGTCGTGACCTGCCTTGGTCGCGGCCTGCGCGTAGGCCTCGGACAGCCGCTTTGACAGCGAGGTTCCGCCCGGGTGCCCGTTCAGGACGAATATTCGTTTCTTCATCGATGATGATCCAATAAATGACCGTGGTCACTTTTCATACGGACAATGTTGACCACGGTCAATATTTGCATTAGTGAAAATTCCATGACGCGCGCCAGGCAAGCCAGAAGCATTCGAACCAGAGAGACGCTTTTAAGTTTGGCGCGGGAAAAGGCCTCTGCCGTCGGCTATGGCGCGCTGCGCGTCGAAGACATCGTCTCGGCGGCGGGAATGGCCAAGGGCACGTTCTTTTCTCATTTCAAAGACAAAGACGCCCTGATGGACATCCTGATCGCCGAGCGCCTGAACGCGCTGCTTGACGGGATGGAAACGGCCCCGAAATTCCAGAGCGTCGCGGACGTGGTGGCGGGCCTGATGCCCTATTTGGCCTTCATATCCAGCGAGCGCTATGTCTTCGACCTATACCTGCGCCTGTCAGGGGCGCTGAAGGTCGAGGAAATCGGCGAAATCGCGGAGTCGCTGGTCAGGCTGGATCGCATTCTCATCGAGAAGCTGGACAGAGACCGGTTCAGGCAGGATGTTTCGCCCGAATTGTTGTCAGAGGGCATTCAGGCCTTCTGCATCAGCTCGATCGCCTTCAGCTTTTGTGCGCTTCACAGCAGCCAGAATGTGGAGAACAGGCTGGAAACGCAGCTGACGGCCTGGCTCTGCCCGGGCTGAGGCCGGATCGCTTGCTGCGCAAGTCCGCGTGGACACCGTCAAATCAAAGGGGACACGTCCAACGGGCCGCGACCCCACGCCGCCCGATCCCGGACTGCCGACACCGGCCCCGGGCCAAAAGCCGGACCAATCGGCCCCACACACATGAAAACGCCCGGGCCGAAGCCCGGGCGTTTATCCTTCATGCCAGTCCGATCAGACCAGCACCGCGCCCTTGCCGGCAATCGCGTTGGTCGCCTTGGCGTCGCCGAGCAGCATCTTGTTGTGCGGCTCGCCCGACGGGATCATCGGGAAGCAGTTCTCGTGCTTCTCGACGAGGCAATCCATGATCACCGGGCCGTCGTGCTCGATCATCTCCATCAGCGCGTCGTCCAGATCCGCCGGGTCCGAGCACTGGATGCCCTTGGCGCCAAAGGCCTCGGCCAGCTTGACGAAGTCCGGCAGCGCCTCGGACCAGCTTTGCGAGTAGCGCTCGCCGTGCAGAAGCTGCTGCCACTGGCGCACCATGCCCAGACGCTCGTTGTTGAGGATGAACTGCTTGACCGGCAGGCGGTACTGCACCGCCGTGCCCATCTCCTGCATGTTCATCAGCCACGAGGCCTCGCCCGCCACGTTGATCACCAGCGCTTCGGGGTGCGCCATCTGGACGCCGATGGAGGCCGGGAAGCCGTAGCCCATCGTCCCCAGACCGCCCGAGGTCATCCAGCGGTTCGGATCCTCGAAGCCCAGGTACTGCGCGGCCCACATCTGGTGCTGGCCGACCTCGGTGCAGATATAGCGGTCACGGCCCTTGGTCAGCGCCTCCAGCCGCGCCAGCGCGTGCTGCGGACGGATCGCGCCCTCGGACGGCTTGTACTTCAGGCAATCGACCTTCTGCCACTTCTCGATCTGGGTCCACCACTTGGCCAGCGCCTCGCGGTTAACCTTGCGACCGCGCGATTTCCACAGGTGCAGCACGTCTTCCAGCACATGGGCCACATCGCCGACGATGGGGAAATCGGTCTTGATCACCTTGTTGATCGACGAGGGGTCGATGTCGATATGGGCCTTCTTCGAGTTCGGGCTGAAGGCGTCGATGCGGCCCGTGATGCGGTCGTCGAAACGCGCGCCCACGTTGATCATCAGGTCACAGCCGTGCATGGCGAGGTTGGCCTCGTAAAGCCCGTGCATCCCCAGCATGCCCAGCCAGGCCTTGCCGCTCGCCGGATAGGCGCCAAGCCCCATCAGCGTGGAGGTGATCGGAAAACCCGTCGCCTCGACCAGTTCGCGCAGCAGCTGGCTGGCCGCCGGGCCAGAGTTGATCACGCCGCCGCCGGTGTAGAAGACCGGCTTCTCGGCCACTTCCAGCGCCTCGACAAGCGCCTGGATCATCTCGGGGTCGCCCTTGACCTGCGGCATGTAATGCGAGGTCTTGGCCTTGGCTTTCTGGGTATACTGGCCGCTGGCGAACTGCACGTCCTTGGGGATGTCGATCAGCACCGGACCGGGACGGCCCGAGGTGGCGACGTGAAAGGCCTCGTGGATGGTGCCCGACAGCTTGTCGGTCTCTTTCACCAGCCAGTTGTGTTTCGTGCAGGGCCGCGTGATGCCGATGGTGTCCGCCTCCTGAAAGGCGTCAGAGCCGATCATGAAGGTCGGGACCTGCCCGGTCAGGACGACCAGCGGGATGGAATCCATCAGCGCATCGGTCAGGCCGGTGACGGCGTTCGTGGCGCCGGGTCCAGAGGTCACGAGGCAGACACCCGGCTTGCCGGTCGAGCGGGCATAGCCCTCGGCGGCGTGCACCGCGCCCTGTTCGTGACGGACGAGAACGTGCTTGATGTCGTTTTGCTGAAAGATCTCGTCGTAGATGGGTAGAACGGCGCCGCCGGGATAGCCGAATACCGTGTCCACACCCTGATCCTTCAGGGCCTGAACCACCATTTTCGCTCCGGTCATCTGACGTGTCATCGGTTCATCTCCATCTCCGACACTGCGTTTAGCGGGTATAAAAAAGCCCCCGTCCGGTCTGGCGGGGGCGCATGGGTCCTCATCTGGGAAACCGTTACCGGCCCATGCGCGCTTTCCCTACGATGACGACTAGCGTGATCACCTGTTCAGGCTCCTTTACTCCGCGTCGAGACATTATGACCGGGGTCCGGGCAGGTCAACCGGGCGCACCCGAAAAATCTGTCCCGCGCGGCGTTTTTTCTTTGCGATTATTGCGCGGTATTTTGCCGGCAGGTGCGCGCATGCGCGCCGACCTGTGCGCAGAGAGTCAATTGCAACAATGCGCTCATGTTTGTGAATTGCCAGAAAGGGTCAAATTTGTGATCCTGATGACACAGAAACAGGGTGATTTGCACCCAAAAGCAGGTGGGGCAAGGGACCCCGGGAGGGCCAGGGATGGCACGCAATCTATTCTATCGGGATTTCACACTGTGCAAGGCGGCGGCTCTGGTCGCGCTGATCGGTCTGGCGGCGGCATTGGGCGGGGTGCCACACGCCTCTGACCTGGCCGACAACGAGCCGGACATCGAACATGAGGCGCGGGTGATGCCCGACACGCTTCTGACGCAGCTTGCCGCCTGTACAGAGGCCTCAAAGGTCAACGTCCGGCTGTAACAGGCTGACAGAGAAACAGTGCCGGGGCGCACGGGGAAACCCGGCGCCCTTTTGGTTTCCGCCGGATGTCCGTAGCGACCGGATGCCCCGGTCGCAGCGCTGCGCCATCGCGGCCAGCCGGACGGCGCCCGCCCGAGAACCGGGGCCAGCCCGAAGGCGACCCCGAACCGGGTCACGGGTACGGGGCGCCCCTCAGTTGTCGTTGTCCACGACCAGCCGCAGATGCCCCCGGCGGGACGCGCAGGATTTGGTTGCCATCGCGGCTGGATGCCGGTGCCGGAAGGGCGCGCCCTCTTCCCGGAACGCGGGGGCGGGCTTTGCTGCGTCCGTCTCGACCGGCGCAGGCTCCGCCGCCCCCTGCCCCGTCACCGGCAGAACCTCGATTCCGGTGATCAGGAAGCGGCGCGGCGTGCGCCCGATCCGGCCATGGCTGATCAGCGCGCCCAGCCCCCGCGACAGGTCGCCGAAATCCGAGCGCAGCGGCAGCAGCACCATATCGGCCTCCATGTCGGGCTTGCCGAAGCCGCCCTCTGCCGTCAGCCTCAGGCGCACGATGGCCGGATCGTCGAAGAGATGCTGCACGGCCTGCCCAAAGCGGTCCCGGTCGGACGGGGCAATCAGCGAGGACAGCGGCATGCCGGCGATCTGCATGCCCATCAGGTCGTTCAGATGGGAACCGGCGACACGGACCTTGGCCATGGTCGGCGCGATGCGTTCCATCAGCAAGGCGTATTCCAGCGCGTCTTCCATGCCGCGCGGGTCGATCTGCGACCGCAGCGGCACCCGGTTCTCGGCGCTCAGGCCGTGCCAGTAGGCTTCGACCTGCCGCAGCGGGGCCAGCCGCCGCCGCTTTTCGCGCTCTGTCATCGAGACGATCCCGTGATCGCTTCCATGATCGTTTCCACCTTTGCCCAACACGATCCGCTCCTCTCGGGTGCGGGTAGGTGAGCCCCCTGCCACCACCCTGCTTAAACTTCGTTACGAAAGTATTACTACCAGATTTGCACCAAGTTTTCGCCTCATTTGTCCGGGCGAGGTTAACGCCCTCTTCATGGACTTGTCTTGTGGTTGCAGAGCCGCTAGGCCCAACCGCAACGAAGGAGACGAGATGCGGCAATCCATGACGGGCTTCGCCAGCCGGCAGGGTCAGGGCCTTGGCCTGACCTGGACCTGGGAGATGCGGGGCGTCAACGGCAAGGGGCTGGACCTGCGCCTGCGCCTGCCCGACTGGGTCGAAGGGCTGGAGCCGCAGGTGCGTGCGCTGGCGACGAAAGCCCTGGATCGCGGCAATGTGCAGATCGGGCTGAAGCTGGCCTCTGACGGGACCGAGGGCGCGCAACGCCTGGATGCCGCGCAGCTGGAGGCTTTGCTGACCGCCATGCACGAGATCGAAGAGGCCGCCATGGCCCGGGGCCTGTCGCTGGCGCCCTCGACCTCTGCGGATATCGTCGCCTTGCGCGGGGTTCTGACCAGCGAAGCCGCCGAGGTCGACGTAGCCCGGATCCGCGCCCTGCTCTTGTCGGATTTCGAGGCCGCGCTGGCGGAGTTCATCGCCGCCCGCCGCGCCGAGGGCGCCGCGCTGACCGCGATCCTGCAGGGCCAGTTCGACGAGATCGCGCGGCTGGTGGACGAGGCGGCAGAGGCCGCCGAGGCGCGCATGCCGCAGGCCCGCGAACGGCTGCGGACGCAACTGGCCCGCGTGATGGAGAACGCCGAGGGCGTCGACGAGGCGCGGCTGGCGCAGGAACTGGCGCTGATCGCCGTCAAGGCCGACGTGACCGAGGAAGTCGACCGCCTGCGCGCCCATGTGACCCGCGCCCGCGCCCTGCTGGCCGAGGATGGAGCGGTGGGCCGCAAGCTGGATTTCCTCTGCCAGGAATTCAACCGCGAAGCCAATACGCTGTGCTCCAAGAGCGGCGATCCAACCTTGACCTCGACCGGGCTGGCGCTGAAGACGGTCATCGACCAGATGCGCGAGCAGGTCCAGAACGTGGAGTAAGCCCATGGCGTCGCGTCGCGGCCTTCTGATCATCCTGTCCTCGCCCTCGGGCGCGGGGAAATCCACGCTGGCCCGCCGCCTGCGGTCCTGGGATCCCTCGATCAACTTCTCCGTCTCGGCCACCACCCGCAAGCCGCGCCCCGGAGAGGTGGACGGCGAGGATTACCACTTCATGTCCGAGAGCGCCTTCAAGAAGGCGGTCAGCCAGGGCGAGATGCTGGAACACGCGCATGTCTTCGGCAATTTCTACGGCTCGCCCAAGGGGCCGGTGCGCGATGCGATCATCGCCGGAAAGGACGTGCTTTTCGACATCGACTGGCAGGGTGCGCAGCAGATGACGAACTCTGAACTGGCGCTGCACACGCTGTCGATCTTCCTGCTGCCGCCCTCCATCGCCGAGCTGAAACGGCGGCTGGAGGCGCGGGCGCAGGACGACGCCGAGGTGATCGACCGGCGCATGCAGAAAAGCTGGGACGAGATCAGCCACTGGGGCTCCTACGATTTCGTTCTGGTGAACGAGGATCTGGACCGCACCGAAGAGCGGCTGAAAAGCATCGTCACCGCCGCCCGGCTGCGGCGGACGCAACAGCCCGGGCTGCTGGATCACGTCCGCAGCCTTCAGGCGGAATTCGAGGAGGGAGACCAATGACCCTGTATGCTTTCGACGGCGTCTCGCCGCAGGTCGCCGCGGATGCCTGGGTGGCGCCCGGCACCCATGTCATGGGACGCGTGGTGCTGGAGGCGGGCGCCTCGATCTGGTTCGGCGCGGTGCTGCGCGGCGACAACGAGGAAATCCGCGTCGGAGAGGGCACGAACCTTCAGGAAAACGTGGTCTGCCACACCGACATGGGGCATCCGCTGGTCATCGGCGCGGGCTGCACCATCGGCCACAAGGCCATGCTGCACGGCTGCACCATCGGCGAGAACTCTCTGATCGGCATGGGGGCCACGGTGCTGAACGGCGCCAAGATCGGCCGCAACTGCCTGATCGGCGCGGGCGCGCTGATCCCCGAGGGCCGCGAGATCCCCGACGGCTCGCTTGTCATGGGGATGCCGGGCAAGGTTGTGCGGCAGCTGGACGAGGCCGCCATCGAAGGATTGCGCCGGTCCGCCGCATCGTACCGCGCGAAAGCCGCGCGCTTTGCCGAAAGCCTGACGGCGCTCTAGGCGCTGTCGGATCCCGGCGCCGGGCAGATGTCGCCCCGGCGCCCTGCAAGACGCGCGACAGGGATCGCTGCCCTGCCCTGCCTGCCTCAGCCCGCGCGCTTGACGAAGGGCAGGACGTTGCCACCCGGTGCCATATCGGCCGTGGTCCGCCGAACGCCCGAAAGATCATGTGCCAGATAGGGTGCGAAGCCCGCGTTCATGCGGCGCGGGTTCCGCGCAAGGCGGCAATCGTGCTCTTCGCGGATATCGAAGGCGATCAGGTCGCCCGCGTCGAGGCACTCGCCATCATGCGCTGTCTGGTTCGGCGCGGTATAGTAGGCCAGATTTCCGTGATCCTCGCACCAGATCACGGCCCTACGGTCGTGAGCATCCGCCCAGAGAACAACGCCCATCATTTGGTCCGACATTTTTCACCCGTTCCAAAAGGTTGTGCGATCAGGGTGAATGAAATCCCGATCGCTGTGTATGACTTTTTCCGCGCCGGCTTCTTGATTTTTGTGTCTCTGATGCGCAAAATTGGCGCCAGTACGCATCACCAGTGACGCCAAGCAGGATCAGCTTTTACCCAAACGCGGCCGAAAGGAGTGTATTGGCTGTGCAAGCCGGTGACTCCTCAACCAAAAGAGTACACGTCATGCCGGTGAACGCCACAGCTTCCCACAGC
Source organism: Ponticoccus sp. (in: a-proteobacteria) (assembly GCF_048381735.1). Taxonomy (NCBI): domain Bacteria; kingdom Pseudomonadati; phylum Pseudomonadota; class Alphaproteobacteria; order Rhodobacterales; family Roseobacteraceae; genus Ponticoccus; species Ponticoccus sp. (in: a-proteobacteria). Next base: position 195,655 of record NZ_JBLXGL010000005.1, on the reverse strand, counting down.
AGTAGCCCCAGCCCGGCGGATCTCCGCTCTGTGCTTGGTGCGAATTTGCGTCAGCTGTCCAAGCAGGCCGCGTCGATCTCGGCCCTGTGTCGGGACCTCGGCATCAACCGGACACAGTACAATCGCTACCTTTCGGGCGAGAGCTTTCCGCGCCCCGACGTGCTGCACCGCATCTGCACCTATTTCAGCGTCGACGCCCGCATCCTGCTGGAGCCGGTGGAGGAGGTGACCGCCAGCGGCGACAGCCTGCTGCTCCACCCCGCGGTCGTCGACTTCATGGGCGCAACTGCCGGTGTGTTGCCCGAAAAGGAGCTGCCCTCGGGGTTCTACCGCTTTTCACGGCGCAGCTTCTCGGACGAAACGCGCTACGTGCAGGGGCTGATCTTCGTCTACCGCAACAAGGACCACACCTTCCTGAAGGGGTTCGAGGCACGCGACGCCATGGCCCGGCAGGGCCTGCCCACCACCCCCGCCACGCGAGAGTTCCGCGGCCCCGTACTGGCGCAGGAAGAGGGCGTTGCGGCGCTGGTCAGCCGCAGGGGCGCAACCACGACCACCTTCAACTACCTCGCCCGGGTGCCCAGCTTCGAGAACAACTTCTGGGTCGGCTATGTCGCCCGCACGGTGCGCGAGAACGTCGCCGGGCGCCGGGTCGAACGGCTGGTCTACGAGTATCTAGGGCACGCCATGGCCGATGTCCTGCCGGTCGCCCGCGCCGCCGGGTTCTGCGCTGCCTCGGAATTGCTGCCCTACCACCGCACGCTGCTGAAGGTCGGCGAGCCCTTCGCCTGAAGGCCTCAGGCGGTCACGCCCGCAGGGGCGGGCGTCCTGCCATAGGCCAGCATGTCATAGACGTGCCATGTCGCGTGGCCGAACAGCGGCAGCGTCAGGAACAACCCCAGGAAACCCGGCAACATCGACACCAGCGTCACCACCGCGATGAAGGCGCCCCAGCCCAGCATGGTCACGGCATGGGCCTGCACATATTGGAACGAGGTCACCATCGCGGTGACGAAATCCACCTCGCGGTCCAGCAGCAGCGGCAGGGACAGCACCGTGATCATGTAGAGCAGCACGGAAAAGCCCGCGCCCACCGCCGTGCCGACCGCCAGCATCGTCAGCCCGTTGGCCGTCAGGTAGATCTCGAAGCTGCTCGAGACATTGGTCATCACCGACAGGCCCAAGAAAAGCGCAAAGATCATATGGGCAAGGAAGAACCAGAACAGGAAGACCACGATGATGATGGCGCTGATCGACGGAAGTTGCCGCTTTGACTGGCGCGCCACGACCGACAGGATCTGGCCCGGCTCCAGCGGGCGCCCCTGTTCCAGCCTGCGGCTGATGTCGTAGAAGCCCACGGCGGCGAAGGGCGCGAAAAGCGGAAAGCCGATGGCCGCGAAGACCAGCCAGTAGCTTTGCCCCGTTGCCCAGGTCACCAGCGTCATGAGCCAGCCCGCCGCGACGTAGAAGCCCGCGAACAAGACCGCGTAGCCCGGTGCCCGAAGCAGATCGCGCCAGCCACGGCGCAGGGCTTCGCGCAGAAGCGCGGGCGATACGGGTCCCAGGTCGGGCACTCCGGGTTTGGGCGTATCGGGCATCGGGCCTCATCCCTGCACGAGTTGTCATCACGTGGGGCAGTAAAAGGCGGACAGGGTCATTGCGCAAGCCCGAGGGCCGGCAGATGTTTGCCTTGCCCGGAAAGGCTGTGTCCCGCGCCGCTGGTGGCTTCCGACGCACATGGGCCGCGGGCGCGGGCAAATTCCATCGATGGAATTTTCAAATCCTTTCCAAAGGATTTCCCCGCCCAGGCGCCGTCAATCCTCGCTGCGGGCGTCGGCCCGGCTCTTGCCGGAGACCTGAAGCGCCAGTGTCGCTTCCATGAAGGGATCGAGGTTGCCGTCGAGCGTGCCCTGGGTGTCCGCCGTCTCGTAGCTGGTGCGCAGGTCCTTCACCATCTGGTAGGGCTGCAGCACGTAGGACCGGATCTGGTTGCCCCAGCCCGCGTCACCCTTGGCCTCGTGCAGGGCGTTCACCTCGGCGTTGCGGCGGTCCAGTTCCAGCTGGTACAGCCGCGATTTCAGCGCCTTCATGGCGATGTCGCGGTTCTGGTGCTGCGATTTCTCGGAACTCGTCACCACGATGCCGGTCGGGTGGTGGGTGATCCGCACCGCCGAGTCGGTTGTGTTGACGTGCTGTCCACCCGCGCCGGACGACCGGAAGGTGTCGATGCGGATTTCGGCGGGATTCACCTCGATCTCGATATTGTCGTCGATCACCGGATAGGCGCCCACGGCGGCGAAAGAGGTCTCACGCGTACCCTTGCCGAAGGGCGAGATCCGCACCAGCCGGTGCGTGCCCGATTCCGACTTCAGCCAGCCATAGGCGTTCGGCCCTTTGATCTGGTAGGTTGCGGACTTGATGCCCGCCTCGGCGCCCGCCTGTTCTTCCTGAAGATCCACCTCGAAGCCGCGCTTCTCGGCCCAGCGGACATACATGCGCGCCAGCATCTGCGCCCAGTCGCAGGCCTCGGTGCCGCCGGCGCCGGCCTTGATTTCCAGGAAGGCGTCGTTGCCGTCGCTTTCGCCGTCCAGCAGCGCCTCGAGCTCTTTCTTGGCGGCGACTTCCACCAGCGCCTTCAGCGCCGCCTCGGCCTCGGAAACGACTTCCTCGTCCTCTTCCATCTCGCCCAGTTCGATCAGCTCGACCTGATCCTCGAGCTCCTGCTTGAGGTTGCTGTAGGTCTCCATCGCCGAAACCAGCGCCTGCCGGTCCTTCGTCAGCTTCTGCGCATTGGCGGGATCGTCCCAGAGGTTGGGGTTCTCCATCCGCGCGTCGAATTCCTCCAGCCGGTGCTGCGCCGTCTCCCAGCCCAGCCGCTGCTTGAGCAGGTCCAGCGATTTCTGGATCTTCTCGACATTGTTCTGGGCTTCGGCGCGCATGGGAGGGTTCCTGTTCAGACGTCCTGAGTGCCGCGTGATACCAAGGCGCCAGCGGACGGGCAAGCGCAGAGCGCGCATGCAGGGCAGCCAGCGGATCGCGCAAGGGGGCGGACGGCCAAAGACCGGGGTCGGACCGGATGCGCGGAAGGTCAGCCTTCCCTTTGCAGACCGCCCTGCCCCGGCCCATCACGCAGGCCGTGGCGGCGCACACGGCGGGTCGATCCCAGCGCAGACTGCCACCGCCTCAGGACAGCGTCTTGTCCGGTCGCACCCGGTCGCGCCGCCCCGGGCCCACGCCCGGGGGCGGCCCCCATCCGTCTCAGTACAAACCGCCGGAGGACAGCGTGCCGAAGCCCGCCTTGGGCCCCACGATGGCCTTCTCGCCGGTCGAGGTGGTGACCTCGCGCGCCGCGCTGCCGCCCTCGGGGCGGATCAGGTCGAAGCTGCCGGAGATCGCGAAACCGCCGTCGAACTGGATGCCGAAGATCGGCTCTTCGCCGAAGCGGAAGCATTCGGACACCACGTTCGGCCCTGAGGCGCTGTCAGACAGCCGCGCACCGGAAAAGCGGTCGATCTTGATGAACTCGCATTCCGCCGGCACCTTGAAGGCGCCGCCGCCATATTCCGCGACAGCCTTCTGCATGAACCGCTGGAACACCGGCCCGCAGAAACGCCCGCCAGAGGCCCCGCGGCCCAGCGGCCGGGGGGTGTCGTAGCCGATGTAGCAGCCGGCGACGATGTTCGAGGTGAAGCCCAGGAACCACACGTCCTTCGAATCGTTGGTGGTGCCGGTTTTGCCCGCCGTGGGCACCGACAGGTTGACCGCACTGCGCGCGGTGCCGCGTTCCACCACGCCCTGCATCATCGAGGTCAGCTGATAGGCGGTCACTGCGTTCATGATGCGCTCACGCTCGTTCACGATGCGCGGGCTGCGGCCCGGGGCGATGTTGGGATCGTCACAGTCGACACAGACCCGCCGGTTTCCCTCGGCGGCGTCGTGGCTGTAGACCGTGGCGCCATAGCGGTCCTGCACCCGGTCCACCAGCGTCGGCTCGACCCGCTCGCCGCCATTGGCGAACATGGCGTAGGCGGCCACCATCTTGAACAGCGTCGTCTCGTCGGCGCCAAGCGCATTGGCAAGGTTGCGGCCCATGTTCTCGTAGACGCCGAACTTCTCGGCATAACGGCCGACGGTGTCGATGCCGACCTCCTGGGCCAGGCGAATGGTCATCAGGTTCCGCGACTGCTCGATGCCGGTGCGCAGCGGCGTCGGCCCGTAAAAGCGGTGCGAGGCGTTCTTGGGCCGCCAGACACCCTGCGGCGTGTTGATCTCGATGGGGGCGTCGACGATGATCGTGGCCGGGGTATAGCCCGAGTCCAGCGCCGAGGCATAGACGAAGGGCTTGAAGCTGGACCCGGGCTGGCGCATCGCCTGCGTGGCGCGGTTGAAGACCGAGTGCTGGTAGCTGAAGCCGCCCTGCATGGCGATGACGCGGCCGGTATGGACGTCCATCGCCATGAAGCCGCCCTGCACGCCCGGCACCTGCCGCAGCGACCAGCGGACAAAACCGCCGCTGCCGTCTTCGGTGATCTGGCGCACATGGATCACGTCGCCCGCTTCGAAATTGTCGAACAGGCTGCCCGAGAACCAGTTGGTGTCCGACCGCGGCAGTTCCATCCCGCGCGGATCGTCCAGCGGCACGTCCTCGATGCCCAGAAGCAGGGAATTCTCGCGCACCTCGCGCACCACGGCCGCATGCCAGGGATGCGGCAGGACGATGTCGCGCGCCACGCGCACATCCGCCAGCGCGGCGCGCCACGCGGCCTCTTCGCCCAGCGTCTCGACCGGGATGGTCTTGCCGGTACCGCGCCAGCGGCCCAGCCCGCGGTCGTAATCCTCCAGCGCGATGCGCAGCGAGCGTGCCGCCTCTTCCTGCATGTCAGGGTCCAGCGTCGCCCGGACGGAATAGCCGCCCGAGAAGAACTGGTCCTCGCCGAAGTCGCGGCTCAGCTGGCGGCGGATCTCGTCGGTGAAATAGTCGCGCGGCGGCAGCGAGCGCTGGTAGGGCTCGTAATCGCCGTTCTGCACCGTGGCAAGCGGCAGCGCCCGCTCGGCCTGGTAGGTGGCCTCGTCGATATAGCCGTTCTCGTACATCTCGCGCAGCACGAAGTTGCGCCGGTCGGTCACCCGCTCCTTGTTGCGAACCGGGTGAAAGGACGAGGGCGCCTTGGGCAGGGCGGCAAGAAAGGCCGCCTCGTGCGGGGCAAGCTGGCCCAGCGACTTGTTGAAATAGACCTGCGCGGCGGCGGTGACGCCATAGGCGTTCTGCCCGAGGAAGATCTCGTTCAGATACAGCTCGAGGATCTTCTCTTTCGACAGCGCCTCTTCGACGCGGCTGGCCAGGATGATCTCCTTGATCTTGCGCTCGGCCCGCCGGTCCCCGGACAGCAGGAAGTTCTTCATCACCTGCTGGGTGATCGTCGAAGCGCCGCGCACATCGCGCCCGCGCGACTGCACCGCCTGCACGCCGGCGGCGACGATCCCGCGAATGTCATAGCCCTGGTGGTTGTAGAAGTTCTTGTCCTCGGCCGAGATGAAGGCGTGCTTGACCATGTCGGGGATCTGCGCCGCCGGGGTGAACAGCCGCCGCTCCTGTGCGAATTCGTCGATCACCCGTCCCTCGCCGTTGAAGATCCGGCTGATCGTCGGCGGCGTGTATTGCGCAAGATGCTCGTGGCTGGGCAGGTCGCGCCCGTACATCCAGAACACCGCGCCGACGGTCAGCGCCACCATCATGGCGCCCATGGTCACGACCGCGAAGATCGCCCCGAAGAAAGAAAAGATGAATCGCGTCACGCGTGAACCCCCGGAAATCCCGTTGTCGCCTGCATATATCCAGCCTCGCCCGCCGTCAAAACACGATCACGCAAGAGACCGCCGACCCCGCTGCGCCCGCCGCGAGGCAGGGCACCGACCACCCGACCGGGCTGCCGCGCCCCATGTTTCTTCTTGGTCCAAATACCTCCGGGGGAGCGCAGCGGGGGCAGAGCCCCCTCCCCGCCCGGCCCCGGGTGACACCGCTTCGGCCCGCGCGCGCCGCCCGGCCCCGGCGGCATCCCGATCCGAAACGCCCCTATTGCCGCCGCAACCGCGCCAGCGCCGCGTCTTCCAGTTCCCAAGCGGCGATGCCGTCGCGGATACCCGCGGCCATGCCCGCACGCCAGGCCGGATCCTGCAGGTTCTTCAGGTCGCGCGCCGTCGACAGGAACCCCAGTTCGATCAGCACCGAGGGGATGTCCGCGCTTTTCAGCACCGAAAAGCCCGCCTGGCGCATCGGGTCCTTGTGGACATGCCCCAGCGCAGTGCGGATGCCATCCACCAGATGCTCTGCCAGGGCCTGCGAACGGGGGGTATTGTCGACCCGCGCCAGATCCAGCAGCACCTGCGCCACCCGGTCGTCAGAGCCCGAGAGGTCCAGCCCGCCCAGCAGGTCGTCGCGGTTGTGCCGCTCGGCAAGGGCGGCAGAGGCCGCGTCCGAGGCCTCTTCGGCAAGGGTATAGACCGCCGCGCCATGCGCCGCGCCCTCGGCCAGCGCATCGGCGTGCAGCGATATGAACAGGTCGGCGCCAGCGTCATGGGCCCGGGCCACCCGGGCCTCCAGCGAGACAAAGACATCCTCGGTCCGGGTCAGCGCCACCCGGTAGTTCCCGGCCCGCAAAAGCACCTCGCGCAATTCCTGCGCGAAGGTCAGCATCAGGTCGGCCTCGTTGACGCCGTCGCGCTCTGCGCCAGGGTCGATGCCGCCATGTCCCGGGTCCAGCACGATGACAACCGGGTCGCCGGGCTGCCGGGGCGCCGTGCGGCGCGCGGTCGGGCTGCGCCCCTCCCAGGCCGGGTCCGCGGTCGCCCCGGCGGCCTCGGCAAAGGCCTCCTCGCTGGTCGGAGACAGCGCCAGGCGCAGTTCCGCCCGCCCGCTGTCCCGGTCGACCCGCATCGAGGCGCTGCTGATCGCCAGCGGCTCCGCAAGATCCACCACCATCCGCGACCAGCCCGACTGGAAGGGCCCCATGCGCAGCGCCTCGACGCTGTCGCTTTGGGCCATCTCTTCCGGGTCTGCGCCGGTCCAGTCGACCTCGCGGAAATCCAGCACCAGACGCCGCGGTTCGTCGAGGGTGAACAGCCGCCAGGGCACGCCCTGGCTGAGGTCCAGGTCCACGGCAACGCCGCCCCTGATGTCGCTGACCTGCCCGGCCTCGAACCGGGCAAGGCCGGACACGGGCTGCGCCACGGCCTGCGCGGCCCAGAGGCCAAGCGCCAAAAGGTAAAGGAATGCTCTGCTCATCCGCCCCGGTTCCCGGTGATTTGGCCCCGACGATACCACCCCGCCCGGGCCAATGCACGCATCAACCAGGGCGCCGGGTCAGGCCTTGCCCAGGCCGCGCCGCGCCATGAAATCCGAAAGCCGCGCCAGCCCCTCTTCGATTTCCGCCGTGCCCTGAGCGTAGGAAAACCGCAGCGTCCGGGCGCCGCGTTCCGGGTCGAAGTCCAGCCCCGGCGTCACTGCCACCCCGGCCTCGTTCAGGATCTCGCTGGCCAGCGCGCGGCTGTCGTCGGTCAGCGCGCTGACATCGGCATAGACGTAGAAGGCACCGTCGGGCGGCGCGATCCGGTCGAAGCCCGCGGCGGGCAGGCCCTCGATCATGCGCTTGCGGTTGGCGGCATAGACGGCGCGGTTCGCCTCGAGTTCTTCGATGGAGTCGAGTGCGCCGAGCGCCGCGACCTGGCTGACATGGGGCGCGCAGATGAACATGTTCTGCGCCAGCCGCTCGACATGGCGCACCCGGTCCTCGGGCACCACCATCCAGCCGATCCGCCAGCCGGTCATCGAGAAGTATTTCGAGAACGAGTTGATCACGCAGACCTCGTCCGAGATTTCCAGCGCCGAGACGGCTTTGCGCTCGTATTCGATGCCGTGGTAGATCTCGTCCGAGAAGAAGCAGGCGCCGCGCCCCTGCGCGTCCCCGATCAGCGCGGCCAGCGCATCGCGATCCAGCATGGTGCCGGTGGGATTGCCCGGCGAGGCCACCAGAAGCCCCTGATAGTCCACCCCGGCAAGATCGCCCGGCACCAGTTGCAGGCGGTTCTCGTCGGCGGCGGGGATTTCCACCGCCTCGATGTCCAGCGCCCGCAGGATCTGCCGGTAGGACGGGTAACCCGGCGTGCCAAGCGCCATGCGGTCGCCCGCGTCCAGAAAGGCCGTGAAAGCCAGCAGGAAGGCCCCGCTGGAGCCATTGGTCACCACCACCCGCCCGGGATCGAGGTCCACGCCGTACCAGTCGCCGTAAAGCGCCGCGATCCTCTGCCGCAGGGCCGGAAGCCCCAGTGAGACCGTGTAGCCAAGCGCGCCCTGCGCCATGGCCTCCGCCACGCGGGCGCGGGCGCCTGCGGGTGCCGGGGTGCCGGGCTGGCCGACCTCCATGTGGACGATGGACCGCCCCGCCTCTTCGAGGCGGCGGGCCTCTTCCATGACATCCATCACGATGAAGGGATCGACCGAACCGCGTCTTGAATTCCGCATGCCTGCCTCTCTACTGTGCGCCGGAATACCGTCCGCCTATCCGCGACAGGAGCCCCGCGTCAATGTCTCTCCTTCGGCTGTTGCCCCTCGTGGTGCTGCTTGTGCTGTCCACCCTGCCCGCGCGCGCCGCCACGGTTCTTCTGCGCGATGCCGACATGGAACGCGCGCTTCAGCAGATTGCCGCGCCGATCCTCTCGGCGGCGGGGCTGGGGTCGTCGGGGGTGAAGATCATGGTGATCGACAACGGCAGCCTGAACGCCTTCGTGACCGACCCGCGGCACATCTTCCTGCACTCGGGCCTGATCATGCGGCTGGGCAGCGCGCGCGAGCTTCAGGCGGTGATCGCCCACGAGGCGGCGCATATCGCCAATGGCCATATCACCCGGCGCATGTCGAACGTCCGCAACGCCAGTACCGCCGCGGGCCTCGGCATGCTGCTGTCGGTGGCCGCCGCCGCCGCCGGATCGACCGATGCGGCCGCCGGGATCGCCATCGGCTCGAACAGCGCCGCCATGCGGCGGCTGTTCAGCCACACCCGGGCCGAGGAAGCCGCCGCCGATGCGGCCTCGGTACGCTACATGCTGCGGGCCGGGGCCGATCCCGTCGGCGCGAAGGAGGTGCTGGACCTCTTTCGCGGGCAGGAGGCGCTGAGCCTCGGGCGGCAGGACCCCTATATGCGGACGCACCCGCTGACCCGCGACCGGCTGCGCGCCGTCGAGGGGATGATTGCGGGCCATACCGGCATCCCCGAGGACGCCACGGCGAACTACTGGTTCCAGCGCGCCAGCGGCAAGCTCTCGGCCTTCAAACGGGCGCCGGACTGGACCCTGCGGCGGCTCGACGCCTCGGGCAGCCGCGACATCGCTCTGATGCGCGAGGCCGTCGCCTGGCACCGGCAGTCGAACCTGTCCAAGGCGCTGCGGGCCATCGACGGGGCGCTGGCGATCCGCCCGGGCGATGCCTATTTCCTGGACCTCAAGGGCCAGATCCTGCTGGAATCGCGGCAGTTCGGCGCCGCCGTGCAGGTCTATCAGGCCGCCGCCGCACGCGCCCCGCGCGAACCGCTGATCCTCGGCGGGCTGGGCCGCGCTCATCTTGCCGCCGGCAACCCCAAGGGCGCCCTGCAGGCACTGGAACAGGCCCGCGCGCGCGACTTTCGCGACGCCCGCATCCTGCGCGACCTCGCGGTCGCCTATGCGCAGACCGGCCAGCTGGCCATGGCCTCTGTCGTGACGGCAGAGCGCTACGCCCTGATGGGCCGCATGAAGGATGCCGAACTGCACGCCAAGCGCGCGCTTGGCGCCCTGCCGCGCGGCTCGTCTGCGTGGCAGCGCGCCGACGATGTGCTGATCGCCGCCAAACGCGCGAAATGATCCGCGGCCCGGCCATTTTGATCGCGCCGCCAACCCTGTAGACTGACCTTCAACCATTCGGAGTCCCCCATGTTCACACGCCCTTCCCTGACCGCCACCGCCACGGCGCTGAGCCTTCTCGCCGCGCCCGCCTTCGCGCAGGACAGCTTTGACTTCGACGCCATGACCGAAGACCAGCGCGCCGCCTTCGGCGCCCAGGTCCGCGCCTACCTGATGGAGAACCCGCAGGTGATCATGGATGCGGTCGCCGCGCTGGAACAACAGCAGGCCGCCCAGCAGGCCGCCGCCGACGACTCGCTGGTCTCGGACAATCTCGACCGGCTGCTGAATGACGGCTATTCCTGGGTGGGCGGCAACCCCGAGGGCGACGTGACGGTGGTCGAGTTCATGGATTACCGCTGCGGCTACTGCCGCAAGGCCCAGCCCGAGGTCGACGAGCTGATCGCGGCAGACGGCAACATCCGCCTGATCGTGAAGGAATTCCCGATCCTCGGAGAGGCCTCGGTGCTCTCGTCCAAATTCGCCATCGCCACACAGATCGTCGCCGGCGACGAGGCCTACAAGGCGGTGCACGACGCGCTGATCGCGCTGGAAGGCGCGCCGGGAGAGCCCCAGCTGAGCCGCATGGCGACAACGCTCGGGCTGGATTTCGACGCCATCGCCGCCGAGATGGACAGCGACGAGGTCCAGCGCCGCATCGCCGAGACCCGCGAACTGGCGATCGACATGCAGATCAACGGCACACCCAGCTTCGTCTTCGGTGACCAGATGGTGCGGGGCTACGTGCCGCTTCAGGGCATGCAACAGATCGTTGCGCAGCTGCGCGCGGAATGATCCTGCGCCTGACACTCATGCTGGCGGCCCTTGCGGGGGCCGCCTCGGCGCAGGACAGCCTGCGCGAGCGCATCGACGCCCTGCGCGCCGCCGAGGTGCCGGTGGTGACCGGCGACCTCTATGCCGAGGACCGCGAGCGCGACCTCGACCGGATCGCGGCGCACGCGGGCGCGCTGTTTCCGCAGGCGGAACGGATCGCGCTTTTCGTCGGTCCCGGATGTGCGGACTGCGCCACGGCCCGGACAGAACTGGAATCTCTGGGCCATCCGGTTGCCCTGCACGACACCGGCGCCCCCGCAGCTGCGGCGCTGCACGAGGCCCTGGCCCTGGAGGATCTGCCCGCCTACGTCATGTCGGACCGGCTGATCCGGGGCCACATGCCCGCCTTCGTGCTGGAACGCTACCTGTCCGAGTGAGACAAAGCCGCTTGGAAGCGGCGTTCAACGCTCTTCGAAGAGCGTTTCGGAAGGCCCTTCGAAGGGCCTTCCCCTACTCCGCCGCCTGCGCCGCCTCGCGGGCGTCGATCTCGGCGGCCTTCTTCTCGACCTCTTCGACGATATGCTCGATCATCTGGTCGTTGGTCATCTTGTGGCTGGCCTTGCCCGCCAGATAGACCATGCCCGCCCCATTGCCGCCACCGGTGAAGCCCACGTCGGTCATCAGCGCCTCACCGGGGCCGTTCACCACGCAGCCGATGATCGACAGCGACATCGGTGTCTTGATATGTTCCAGCCGCTGTTCCAGCGCCTCGACGGTCTTGATGACATCGAACCCCTGCCGCGCGCAGCTGGGGCAAGAGATGATATTGACCCCGCGATGGCGCAGGCCCAGCGACTTCAGGATCTCGTAGCCGACCTTCACCTCTTCGACCGGATCGGCAGACAGCGAGACGCGGATCGTGTCGCCGATGCCCATCCACAGCAGGTTGCCCAGGCCGATGGCGCTTTTGATCGTGCCAGAGGTCAGCCCGCCCGCCTCGGTGATGCCAAGGTGGATGGGCTTGTCCGTCGCCTCGGCGATGCCCTGGTAGGCGGCGGCGGCCAGGAAGACGTCCGAGGCCTTCACCGAGATCTTGAACTCGTGGAAATCGTTGTCCTCGAGGATCCTGATGTGATCCATGCCGCTTTCGACCATGGCATCGGGGCACGGCTCGCCGTATTTCTCCAGCAGGTGCTTTTCCAGCGAACCGGCGTTGACGCCGATGCGCATGGAACAACCGTGATCGCGCGCCGCCTTGATGACCTCGCGCACCCGCTCCTGGCTGCCGATATTGCCGGGGTTGATGCGCAGGCAGGCGGCGCCGGCCTCGGCGGCCTCGATCCCGCGCTTGTAGTGGAAATGGATGTCCGCGACGATCGGCACAGGGCTTTCGCGCACGATCTCTTTCAGCGCCCGGGACGAATCCTGATCGGGCACCGAGATCCGCACGATATCGGCCCCGGCCTCCGCCGCCGCCTGCACCTGCGCGATGGTGCCCGGAATGTCGGTGGTGACGGTATTCGTCATGGTCTGCACCGAAATCGGCGCGTCGCCGCCCACCGGGACAGAGCCCACCATGATCTGGCGCGACTTGCGGCGGTAGATATTGCGCCAGGGGCGGACGGGATTGAGGCTCATGACGGTTCGTCCTCTCGGTCGGAATGGGCTGCGCCCGTTGCGGCATAGGTAGCGGCCCCGCCCATGCGCTTCAAGCGCGGCGCGGGGTCACGGGGTTGCTGTCACGAAGGTGTCACACGCCAGATGTGTCGGGCTTGCCCCGAACGCAGGGCCCCCGCGCATCAGCGCGGCGGCAGTTGCGACTGCAGGTTCAGCTCTGCCACGACCCTGGCCAGGGTCTGGTTCTGGCTCAGGTCGGCGACCTGCAGGCGCTGCGTGATGTCCGAGGAGGCCAGTTGCAGATCGCGCCCGAACTGACCGCTTTCGCCATAGGGTCCGTAGGTCTGGCCGTTCATCGCGAAATAGACCCCGCCCGCGTTGCCCGAGAAGATCCGGGCCGCTTCGGCGGTCTGCGGCACCTTGTAGGTGTCGCCGGGCTGCATTTCGGCGGCGAAGATCTTTTGCCCCGACGGCAGCGAGACCTCGACCCATGTGGCGGCGGTGGCGACGACGGTGATGCCCGGCGCCGGTGTGGCAGTGACCTGCGGCACCTGACGTTCGGGCTGTGCCTCTGCCACCTGTGCAGGGACGTCGCGACGGGCGTCGGCCTGTTGCACCGGGGCATCGGGCCGCGGTGCGGCCTGCCGGCCCGGGGTGCCCATGACCTGCGGCAGCGGGTTGACCGGACGCTGTGCCGCCGCGATGGCAGCGGTCGGCGCGGGCTCTGGCTGGGAAACCGGGACCACCGGTTCCGCCGGCGCGTATTGCGCGAAATGCTGCGGGCGCAGCGCGGGCGACGGCTCTGACGGGGACTTGATCCGCAGCACCGGTTCGGGCGCGGGCCGGGCCGCGGCAACGGCGGTCGGCGCCTGAAGATCAAGGGCAACCAGTGCCGACATCAGATCGTCGTCGGCGCCGGGCCTTGCTGGCCGGTAGCGTTGCGTCAGGTCGGCGGCGGCCAGCGAGATGCCCGAGGTCACGGTGCCCCGGCTACCGGACGGGCCGTAGGTGGTGCCGTTTACGGTGAAATAGACGGCGCCGGATTCCCCCACCCGGATCTCGGGTGCGCGGGCGTCGCGCGGCACGGCAAAGCTGTCGCCCGCATTCATGACGCGGGAATACAGGACCCGGCCGCCTTCGTCCTTGATCTGCACCCAGGCCGGGCGCGCGGCCACGACCATGACACCCTGCGCCCCTGCCAGCGGACCGGCCGCCCCGGCCCCCGGCGCGCCCCCCGCCACCAGCGACTCGGCCAGAGCAGCAGCGCCGACGGTGCTGTCCTGAACCCGCGGCAGACCGGCGGCAGAGCCGCCGAAGACACCCACGCCTTCGGGATCCAGCGTCGAGATCGGCGCATCGCGGGCCACCAGAACCGGCACGTCCAGCGCCTGCGGGCGATAGAGCCGGTCGAAGGCCTCTGTCGTGGGCGGCGTGAAGACACCGGCCATGGCGTCTTCGGTTGTGCGCGCGGCGGAGGGCGAGATCGCCGCATCCAGCGGGTCCAGCTCGCTCAGGACCACGGGGGTCTGGTCCACTGGGGCCAGCTGCACGCGCTGGACCTCTTGCAGCACCGCGTAGCCGCCGTAGCCGATCCCGGCGATCAGCCCGATCAGCACCAGCGAAGAGCCGATGGCACGCGGTTCGATATTCGCGAGAAACCCGTCCGAGGCCGGGGCGAAGGGCATGAGCGGTTCGCTCAGCGGATTGCGCGCCCGGCCCCCGCGCTCTGTCACATCGGCGGCATCGGCCTTGCGGATGGTCGAGGCCTTCTGCGACATGCCATGCGCAACGGCAAAGCCGCTTTCGGCGCAGAAATGCGCAAAGGCTTCGTCCGGGTCCATGCCCAGATAGCGCGCGTAAGAGCGGACGTAACCGGCAATGAAACCGGGAGTATCGAAGACGGAGGGGTCGCAGTTCTCGATGGCGGCGATGTAGCTGGCCTTGATCCGAAGCTCTCTCTGGACGTCCAGCAGAGACTTGCCCAGCGTCGCCCGCTCGCCGCGCATGACATCGCCCAGACGCATCGTGTAGTCGTCAAAGCTTTGCTGTGACGTGTCCTCCGGATCGGTGCGTTTTTGGGTCATGCGCCCAATCATGCGAGACTGCCCCATCTTCCCCAACTTCCGTGACTGCCCGTGTTCTTGTCCACGGACAGCGACTCGCGTAGCCCGCTTATTACGACAAGCTTACCACACCGCAAGGTTCATGACAGGTTTTACAGGGGTCAGCCCGCCATTTCGGCACGATTCAGCGCACAATGGCTCCAGAGTTCATCCATCGCGTGAACCAGGTGATCCATCTCTTTCGGGCCATGCACCGGGGACGGGGTGAAGCGCAGACGCTCCGTACCGCGCGGCACGGTGGGGAAGTTGATCGGCTGCACGTAGATGCCGTAGCCGTCCAGCATCATGTCGGACATCAGCTTGGTGTGCTTGGGATCGCCCACGATGACCGGCACGATATGGCTGCCATGATCGACGATCGGCAGGCCCATGGCCTTCAGCCGGGTCTTGAGGATCTTCGCCTGCGTCTGGTGTTCCTCGCGCAGCTTGGCACCGGCAGAGGTCTTGAGGAAGGCGACAGAGGCCTGCGCACCGGCGGCCAGCGCCGGGGCCAGCGAGGTCGAGAAGATGAAGCCCGGCGCATAAGACCGCACGGCGTCACACATTTTCTCGGAGGCGGCGATATAGCCGCCCATCACGCCATAGGCCTTGGCCAGCGTGCCGTTGATGATGTCCAGCCGGTGCATCAGGCGGTCGCGCTCGGCCACGCCGGCGCCGCGCGCGCCGTACATGCCCACCGCGTGCACCTCGTCGATATAGGTCAGCGCACCGAATTCATCGGCAATATCGCAGATCGCCTCGATCGGGGCGAAATCGCCGTCCATCGAGTAGATCGATTCGAAGGCGATCAGCTTGGGCGCCTCGGGATCGTCGGCTTCCAGCTTGGCCCGCAGGTCGTCGAGATCGTTGTGCTTGAAGATGCGCTTGGCGCCGCCGTTGCGCTTGATGCCCTCGATCATCGAGGCGTGGTTCAGCTCATCCGAATAGATGATCAGGCCGGGGAACAGCTTCGGCAGGGTCGACAGCGTCGCGTCGTTGGCGATGTAGGCCGAGGTGAACAGCAGCGAGGCTTCCTTGCCGTGCAGGTCGGCAAGCTCTGCCTCCAGCCCCTTGTGATAGACCGTGGTGCCCGAGATGTTGCGCGTGCCGCCCGACCCGGCGCCGGTGGCGTCGATGGCCTCGTGCATGGCCTCCAGAACAACCGGGTGCTGGCCCATGCCAAGGTAGTCGTTGCCGCACCAGACGGTGATCGGCTGCTCGGTCCCGTCGGACTTGCGGCGGATGGCATGCGGAAACTGACCCTTGGTCCGCTCGATGTCGATGAAGGTCCGATAGCGGCCTTCTTCGTGCAGGCGGTTCAGGGCCTCGTCCAGCTTCGCCGTATAGTCCATCGCGCGCGTCCTTCCAGTTCTTCGGGCCCTGCGCTGCAATGGCCCTTTGCCTGCGGGTGGTTGATCCGCATTCAGCTTCGTGAATAACTAAAGCCAAGGCTTTTGTCTGTCCACCTCTTTGCCCTCGGACCTTCCGTCGCAGCCTTGATCCAGGTCAAGTGCCTGGAGCCGGACTTGCGACCATTGGCGCGGGTCCGCGCGAAAAGGCGCATATCGGAAACAGGATTGCCCCGCCACCCCGGAGGCCGCGATTCGAATGACGGCGACACCCGGCAGGGCGCGCGCCGCCCGGCACCGCGCCGCGGGCGGGAAACCCGGGCTGTCGCAGCATGGGCACGGGGCCGCTCGGCGGGTTTCCCCGCCGCGCACCGGCAGCGCCGGTCCGTCAACAGTCCGTCCACTGGACAGCAGGCGCCGCCCTGTTAGGGTCCGGTCAAACCAAAAACGCCGGAGCAGATGATGACCCTCGACGCCACCCTTTCGCGTATCGACGCCGACATGCCCGCCGCGCTGGACCGGCTGATGGCCCTGTTGCGCATTCCCTCGATCTCGACCGACCCGGCCTACAAGGCGGAATGCGACCGCGCCGCAGACTGGCTGGTGGCCGACCTTGCCTCTTTCGGGATCGCCGCCGAGAAGCGCCCGACCCCCGGCCACCCGATGGTCGTGGGCCATGTGCCCGGGGACGGCCCGCATGTGCTGTTCTACGGCCACTACGACGTGCAGCCGGTGGACCCGCTGACACTGTGGGACCGCGATCCCTTCGACCCCGCCATCGAGGAAACGCCCAAGGGCCGGGTGATCCGCGGACGCGGCGCCAGCGACGACAAGGGCCAGCTGATGACCTTCGTCGAGGCCTGCCGCGCCTGGAAAGAGGTCAACGGCACCCTGCCCTGTCGCATCACCTTCTTCTTCGAGGGCGAGGAAGAAAGCGGGTCGCCCTCGCTGATCCCCTTCCTCAAGGAGAACGCGGAAGAGCTGAAGGCCGACCTCGCGCTGATCTGCGACACCGGCCTTTTTGAATCCCGCGTGCCGGCGATCATGACGCAGCTGCGCGGGCTTCTGGGCGAAGAGATCACCCTGACCGGCCCCGACAAGGATCTGCATTCGGGCATGTACGGCGGCGCCGCGATCAACCCGATCCGGGTGCTGGCGAAGATCCTCGCCAACCTGCACGACGTGGCGGGCCGGATCCAGGTGCCCGGTTTCTATGACGGCGTGCCGGATCTGCCCGAGGACATCGCGCAGCAGTGGCAGGCGCTGAATTTCGACCATGGCGCCTTCCTTGGCGGCGTCGGCCTGTCGCAACCGGCGGGCGAGACCGACAAGACCCCGCTGGAAATGATCTGGTCGCGACCCACCGCAGAGGTCAACGGCATCATCGGCGGCTATACCGGCGACGGCTTCAAGACGGTGCTGCCCTCCAAGGCCTCGGCCAAGGTGTCCTTCCGGCTGGTCGGCCAGCAGGATCCCCACGCTATCCGCGAAAGCTTTCGCGCCTGGGTGCAGGCGCAGCTGCCCGAGGATGTGACCGCAGAGTTCCACGGCCACGGCGCCTCTCCGGCCGGGCAGATGTCGACCGAGCACCCGGCCTTCGAACAGGCGCGCGCGGTGCTGGGCGCCGAATGGGGCCACGACGCCGCCTTCACCGGCTGCGGCGGGTCGATCCCGGTGGCGGGCTACTTCAAGACCATCCTGGACATGGACACCATGCTGGTCGGCTGGGCCAAGGACGACGACCAGATCCACTCTCCGAACGAGAAATACGACGTCGAGAGCTTTCAGAAAGGCATTCGCAGCTGGGCGCGCGTGCTGGACGCGATCACCTGACCGCAGGCGGGCCGGGTCGGGTGTTCACCCCGATCCGGCCCGCGCCTCACGCAGCGTCACGCGCAAAAGGTTAAAACTTTGCGTATTGCGGCGGTGGATTACGGCGGTTTCGCCCAGATCCACCCTGAATTTGCCTGAATCGCCCCCTAGACCAAGGGCATGGCACGGACCCTGACGAAACAGACCCACTCGGATTTCATGCTGCGCGTGCGCCGCGTGGACCCGAAATTCCATACCCACGGCGAGGCGGCCTATGCGAAGGACCGCAGGCCACGCCGCCGCACCCTCTCGACGCTGCTGGGCTTCGGCTGGATCTACACGATCACCGCAATCGCCAACGGCCGAGACCACATCGCCGGATCGCTGCGAGAGGGCAGCCTGCCCACAGAGTATCACCCGTGGATCTTCGCCGGGCTGACCGTGCTTCTGGCCGCTTCGGCGGTGATGATCCTGCTGCATATCGCGCGCTGGCTGTTCCATGGTGGCAACAAGAAGCGAAACTCGGGCGGCATCCTGCTTGGGGCGCTTGGCGCCTTGATGCTGTTCTACACCCCAGCCAGCCTCTGGACCCAGGGCTTTGGCATGCTGGACGGGCATTCCCGGACCGTCCTGTCGCAGGCCGGGGCCGCGCTGGAAGACACCCTCCCCGGCATCCGTATCCAGACGGTGTCCTTCGTCGCCTCTTCCGGCCGCTAGACCAACCCGGTGAACCGTTCGGGCAGACGGTATTGTTCGGCGTAATCGGGCCGCTTGAAGGCCCAGTATCCGGTCTCTCCGCGCGGCGCCCAGGATCGGTGCATCCGCCTGCGCACCCAGCCAAGGTCAAAATCCTCGCGGACCTCCTGCGCGTGGAACCCGTCGAACACCGCCCGGTCCTCGCCCCGCGCCTCGGCGAACCAGTGCCGCCCAATCGCGGCCTCCTGCACGCTGGCCCCCACCTCTTCGGTGACGCGGTTGCGGGCGTTCATGGTCTGCACATAGGTGTCGAAGTCGCAGAACTTCAGGTGCAGCAGGTACAGCGCAACCGGCGTGTGCAGCGTGTCGTACTGGGTGAAATGCCCGCCCCGGGCGATCTTGGCGCCATGGCTGACGATGCAGGGCTTCGAGTAATGCGGCGCAAGCTGGACGTGGCGGCGCGGCCCCAGGATGCGGTCCGTCACCGGCGCCGGTTCAAGGTCGGTGCGGTGGATCACCTCCAGCCCCAAGGGCGTCAGGATGCGCTTGCCACGCGTGTCGCGCAGGTAGCTCAGCAGGTCGCGCCCGTCCTCGGGATCGACCACCACCAATTCGTCGACGTCGCCCACGATCACGTGCCGGTAATAGCAGCGCAGCCCCTGCACGACATTGTTCAGCAGCCGCCACCGCTTCATGTCGAAGTTCGGATGCGGGTCGCCGGGTATGCCGATGACGTTGCAGCCCTCGGCCAGCCGCGCCACCGCCGCGCCGTGCCCGTGGTTGATGACCGTGCAGTTCTCGCGACCCAGCAGGCCGCCGTAGTGCCGCAGCCAGGCCTTCAGAAAGAAGGGATCGTCGCGGACCATGGTCACGGCGGCCACGTCGGATTGCATGCGAGGGCTCCTTGTTTTGCCGCAGCCTAGCGCAGAACGGAATCGCCTTCCATGCGGCGAAGACCTAGGATTGCGCGAAAAAGGACGCGACATGAGCAGCCGCCTCAGCCCCGCCTTTGCGGAACAAGGCCTTCAGATCCTGCGCACGGACACCGCGCCGACCCGCTTTCAGGTCTTCGGAGAGCGGTCTTCGGGCACCAATCTGGTCAAGCGCCTGCTGGGGCGCAACACGGCGCTGAAGCCGACGGAAGAGCTTGGCTGGAAACACGGCTTTCCCCAGATGACGGCGATCCCGGCAGAGACCATGGTGGTGGCCTGCCTCCGCGACGCCCGCGCCTGGGCCCTGTCGATGCACGCCAAGCCGTGGCATTGCCCGGCGGCGATGCAGCGCCTGCCCTTTGACGCGTTCCTGCGCGCCGAATGGGCCACGGTCGCGGACCATCCGCGCTATTTTCCGCAGGTAGCCGCACTGGGCGGCGCCGGGCGCCCCCTGCAACACGACCGCCACCCGCTGACCGGGCAGGCCTTCGCCAACCTCTTCGCCCTGCGCCGGACCAAGCTGGAGGCGCTGCTGTCCTACCTGGAACGCGGCTGCACGGTGCTGCTGTGCCGGATGGAACTGGCGCAGGCCAACCCCGAGGGCTTTGTCCATGCGGTCAGCGCCGCCCTGGACCTGCCCGCCCCGGCCCAGCCCTTCCGGCCGGTCGTCAGGCGCCTCGGCTCCAAGTTCCGGCCCGCCGTAGCAGAGCGCCCCGAGACGCCGCAGACGCTGTCGGCGGATGACCTAGCCTTTCTGCGCGCACAGCTGGACCTGACGCTGGAGGCGCGACTGGGCTACGACTACGGCTAGGCCTCGCGCACGAGGATCGCCCGGAAATCGTTGACATTGGTCCCGGTGGGTCCGGGCGCGAAGATGTCGCCAATGGTATCGAATGCCCCGTAAGGGTCCTGATCCTGCACGAAACGCCGGGGATCCTGCCCTTTTTCCCGGATGCGCGCCAGCGTCCCGCCGTCGGCGAAGGCCCCGGCGTTGTCCTCGCTGCCGTCGATCCCGTCGGTATCCGCCGCAAGCGCCGTGATGCCCTCCAGCCCCTCGATGCCCTCGGCAAAGCCCAGCAGGAAGGCCGTGTTGCGCCCGCCCCGGCCCGGCGTATCGCCCAGCGTAACCGTGGTCTCGCCGCCCGACAGGATCACCACCGGCTTGGTGAAGGGACGGTCGCGCAGGACCACCTCGCGCGTGATGGCCGCATGGACCGCGCCGACATCCGCCGCCTCGCCCTCGATCGCGTCCGACAGGATCGCGGCCTCGAACCCCGCCGCCCGGCCCCGCTCTGCCGCGGCCTCCAGCGACAGCCGGGCCGAGGCAATGACCCTGACCTCGTTGCGCGCAAAAACCGGGTCGTCCGGCAAGGGGGCCGAGGCGCCTTCTCCCTCGATATGGGCCATGATCCGCTCTGGCAGTCGAATGCCCCGGGCACGGATCAGCGCCAGCGCATGCTCGCGGGTCACCGCATCCGGCACCGTCGGCCCCGAGGCCACCTGCGCCGGATCGTCCCCAGGCACGTCCGAGACCACAAGGCTGACGACCCGCGCCGGCGCACAGGCGGCGGCCAGCCGCCCGCCCTTGATCCGGCTGACATGCTTGCGGATCGCGTTCATCACGCCGATGGGCGCGCCCGAGGCCAGCAGGGCCTTGTTCAGCGCCTGCTCGTCCTCCAGCGTCAGACCCTCCGGCGGCGCGGGCAGCAGGGCCGAACCGCCGCCGCAGACCAGCGCGACCACAAGGTCATCCTCCGTCAGCCCCTCGACCGCGTCGAAAACCGCCTGCGCCGCCTTTTCCCCCGCCGCGTCCGGCACCGGGTGCGCCGCTTCCAGAACCGGCAGGTGGCGGCAGGGCGCCGCATAGCCGTAGCGCGTCACGACGACCCCCTCGACCGGCGCCTCCCACAGCTCTTCGAAGGCCGCGGCCAGCTGCGCCGCGCCCTTGCCAAGCGCGACGACCACGGTGCGGCCCTTCGGTTTTTCCGGCAAGACGGGCGCCAGCGCCCTCTTCGGATCGGCGGCAGCAACCGCCGTCTCGAACAGCCCCGTCAGAAAGGCGCGGTCATCCATGTCGTTGTCTCCTCCTTCGGCCCGGCCAGAACACCGCTCTGACCGGTTGCTCCCCCTTGGTCATCGCGCCCTGTCATGCAGGCTGGCCAAGGCCTCTATCCTCTGTCGGACATCCGGCAGTGGAGGGCAAGAGCGCCGCGTCTGAAGCGATACATGCAGCAGGAACTGGTCGCAGGTGGCGCGCAGATCGCCATTGGCCCCCTTCATCTCATGCAAAAGGCGCAACTTCTTCCCGGCACCAAGCGCGACACGCGTCTCGACAATAATATCTTCTCCGGCAAGGGTTTCCGCGCGATACCTGATGTTGGTTTCAGCGGTGAAATAGCTGTTCCCCGCCGCAATATAGGCCTGATCGGCGCCGACATGCGCCATCAGCGCCTCAGAGGCATCGCTGAAGACCTGCCCGTAGCGCCCCTCGTTCATGTGCCCGTTGCTGTCGGTCCAGTCGACCGGCACCTTTCTTCGCACCGTCACCAGCGGCACCCCGTCGCCAAGCGGGCGACGCAGGCGATCATCCTGCTCTTTCAACAGCTTGCCCGCCGCCGCACCCTGCCCCTTCAACGCCCGCAGGATCGCCACGAGGTTGTCGTCTCGCAAGCGTTCCAGATCCCGGATGCCCCGATTTCCGGACTGCGCATCCGATTGATCCGCAATGGTTTTCACCAGGTCCGCATCGAGGTCCGGCACCTCCGTCAGCCTGCTCCAGGGCCATTTCAGGGCCGGACCGAACTTTTCCAGGAAATGCGCCATCCCGGCTTCGCCCCCGGCGATGCGATAGGTCTCGAACAGCCCCATCTGCGCCCACCGCAGACCGAAGCCATAGCGGATCGAGTCGTCGATCTCCTGCGTCGTGGCGAGACCATCCTTCACAAGCCAAAGTGCCTCGCGCCAGACCGCCTCCAGCAGCCGATCGGCGATATGAGCGTCGATCTCGGACCTGATCCGCAGCGGATACATCCCGATACCCGTCAGAATTTCCTCTGCTTTATCAGCAAAGTATGGATCGACATTCGCGCCCTGAACCAACTCCACCAGTGGCAGAAGGTAAACCGGGTTGAAGGGATGCGCCACGACAAGCTGTCCGGGCCGCTCCAGCCCCTCGCGCAGCTGCGACGGTCGGAAACCGCTTGTCGAGGATGCAATGACGGCATCACATGAACAATGGCGCTGAACCTCCTGAAATACTTTGACTTTCAGGTCCAGATCTTCGGGCACACTTTCCTGGATATAGCTGGCGCCCTGCACCGCCTCGGCGAGCGTCGCGTGATAACTCACCCCTCCCGGCTTTGGCATGGGGGACTCGAACAGCATCGGCAAGGCCCGCTCTGCGCCTTTCACGACGGCGCCGATCCTCTCGGCGGCGCGCGGATCCGGATCGAAGACCCGAACCTCCCAGCCCATCAAGGCGAAACGCGCCACCCAGCCGCCCCCGATCACGCCGCCGCCGATGACGCAGGCCAGCTTTCTCATTGCGGCGTCCCGTCCAGCCGGGACACGTCATAGCCGTACCAGGCCAGGACGTCGCGGGCGGCGTCCAGCCTCTCCCCCGGATCACCGATGCGATCCATGATCCAGACCCGCGAGCCGTCGGGGTTGCCCAGGGCCGCCGTCCGGTTGTCAAAGTCCAGCCAATGCACCCAGACCACCTCGTCGCCCATGCGGAACCGGCCTTCGCCCAAGGGGCGAAGCGGCAGGGCGACGCCGTCCAGAACGATCCTCTCTGCCTCCACCCGAACCATGCCGCCCGGCGCCACACCGGCGCCCTGCACGATCCACCAGGAACCGGAAAGCCGACCGACCGTGACGTCGGATTGCGACGCGACCGAAGCGGTCGGATTGCGCACCGGAACGGATATAGAGGTATTCGGCGCCTCCAGTGCGGTGCATCCCGTCAGGACGCAGAAGGCCCACCACCGCATCGCTATCATCGCCACCCAACCTCTCCTCAACCAGCCTGCCGGAAACAGACCGCCCGCCAGGGCAATGGTCAATCCCCGGCGCGGCTTTTTCGGCGCCGCGAAGGTGTCGCAAAGCACAGGGCCACAGGGATCCAATGCGGCGCGCAGCCCGAAGCGCGCGCCGGTCAAAGGGTCAAGACCCTGGCCCTCAGCCCCTGAACCCCGTGGCGACGACAAACTTTTCCGAGGAATCGGAACGGCTTGCAGGAGGTTTGTAATTCGCCACCTTGGCGAAGCGCTGCTTGAGGATCTGTTGCAGGGATCCTTCAGCGCCGCCCGCCAGCACCTTGGCCACGAAGGTCCCGCCCGGTTCGAGCACGTCGAAGGCCAGCTCCGCCGCCGCCTCGCACAGCGAAATGATCCGCAGGTGATCGGTCTGCTTATGCCCCGACGAGGCCGCCGCCATGTCCGACATCACCACATCCGCGCGCCCGCCAAGCCAGGCTTTCACCTTGTCGTCGGCACCGTCCTCCATGAAGTCGAGCTGATGCAGCTCGGCGCCGGCAATCGGATCGACAGCCTGCAGGTCAACCCCAAGCACAAAGCCCTGCGCCTTGCCGCTCTTCTCGCCAAGCGCATTGACGCGCGGCACCGCAACCTGGCACCAGCCGCCGGGTGCGCAGCCCAGGTCGACCACCCGGGCGCCGGGCACCAAAAACCTGTATTTATCGTCTATTTCCAGAATCTTGAAGGCCGCTCTTCCACGATACCCTTCAAGCCTCGCGCGCTTCACATAGGGGTCGTTCAACTGCCTTTGCAGCCAGCGCGTCGACGAGGTCTTGCGCCCCCGCGCAGTCTTGACCTTGACCTTCAGATCGCGTTGCCCGCGTCCCGAAGAGTTCTTCGGCTCCTTTGCCATCCCGGCCCCCTGTTTCTTCTGTCCAAAAATATCCCGGGGGAGTCCGAAGGACGGGGGCAGCGCCCCCCGTACGATTTTCCCCGAAAAATCGTTCTATAATGGCCCATCTTCCAGAACGCCATCCGCCGACATCTGCGCATACAAAAGTCCCTCGCGCAGCCCCCGGTCGGCCACCGAAAGCCGATCCGTCGGCCAGACCCGCAAAAGCGCCTGAAGGATCGCCGAGCCGGACATGATCAGCGCGTGCCGGTCCGGTCCGATGCGCGGATCCCGCCGCCGCCCGGCCGGACCCAATTCAAGATAGCCCTGGATCACCGCCTCGATCTGGTCAGAGGTCATGCGCAGCCCGTCCACCTTGGTCCGGTCGTAGCGCCGCAGGCCCAGATGCGAGGCCGCGACCGTCGTGACGGTGCCCGAGGTGCCCACGATCTGGAACCCCTCCCGCGCCTGCTCATCCTGATAGGGGCTGAATTCCGCAAGGTTTTCTTCGAAATACCAGCTCATCAGCGCATAGCGCCCGGCGTCGTCCACCACATCCGAGAACTGGTCCCGCAGGGTCGCCACGCCCAGCGGCACAGAGATCCAGTCCACCACCTTCGCGGTCGGAAAGGGGCTGTCGGGCGGGTGGAACCCGGCATGCAGGCGCATGATCGCCCGCGGGCGTTCGCGCGGCTCGACCCGGCTGAGGTCGATCCACACCAGCTCGGTGGACCCGCCGCCGATGTCGACAACCAGCAGCTGCTCGGTCTTGGTGGACACCAGCGGCGCGCAGGAAATCATCGCAAGACGCGCTTCTTCCTCGGGCTGGATAATTTCCAGGCTCAGGCCGGTCTCGGCCTTGACGTGCCGGATGAACTCGCGGGCATTGCGCGCCCGGCGGCAGGCTTCTGTCGCCACAAGCCGCATGCGCGAGACCTTGTGCCGTTCGATCTTCTGCCGGCAGACGCGCAGCGCGGAAACCGTCCGCCCCATCGAGGCGCGGCTGAGTTTTCCGTATTTCTCAAGCCCCTGGCCCAGCTGGACCGACTTCGAGAAACTGTCCAGCACGTGAAACTGGCTGCCCTTGGGTTGGGCAATCAGCATGCGACAACTGTTGGTGCCCAGATCCAGCGCGGCATACAACGCATTCGGATCGGGCCGTTCAGGCGCGGGACTCTCGACCGGTTTCGGGAAAGCGCCCGCTGCCTTGGGACGCTCTGGCGCCATGACGATGCGCCTTTTCCGATATCTACTTGTGGATCACGATACGCGGGCGACCGGCACCGCGCAAGAGCCGTAAAGGCGCCCCGCCGGCAGGGCCGAAAATTAGGCCGACAGCAGCGCAAAATGTGCCGCCGGGGTCGGGCCTGACCGGCCGGGCGGGGTGCCGTTGACGCGCGAGGCATGCGACGTCGCCGGTGACAGCTGTCGCAGAACAATGCGGCGTCCCCCTTACGATTTCCCTGGTTCCGGCCAACAATGTCGGGACGCGGTCCGTCGCGGGCCCGGCCTCGGGCGGCCTGCTGTCGCTCGCGGCACCGCAGGGGTCGAAATCCGACACAGACGCCGCGCCCCGCGCCGCTAAACAGCGGTGCAAGCAGGAACGGAATCAGCCCCATGGCAGAACTCACCATCGTCTACTGGCGCGACATCCCGGCACAGGTCATCGTCGGCAAGGGCCGTCGCGGGTCCAAGGTGCAGCTGCCCGAGCGGTTCGAGCAGGCCATCGACCGCGCCGCGATGAAATCCGGCGCTGCCGGGACCGACGACTACCTCGCCGAATGGCGCAAGGTCGCTTCCGGCAGGGTCGAGGGCGATCCCGACGAGGCCGCCAAAGCCGAGGCCACCCGCCTCGACAGCGAATACGACAGCGACCGCCTGAAGGCGCTGATCGCCAACGGCGGCCACGCCTGATCCCCGCCCCGATGACCCTGAAGGAGAGACTCATGGCCCTGCTGAACTTCCGCAAGCGCGAAACGCACCAGCCCGGCAGCGCCGCGATCGAGGCCTTCCTGGATGGGTATTCCATCGAGGTCATGCCGCGCACCGCGGCCAAGGTCAGCTCGTTCCGCGATCTCCTGCCCGAGGGCACGCGGGTCTACATCGCCCATATCGACGGCACCCCGATCGAGGACATGGTCGCCACCGCCGCGCGCCTCGCCAACGAGGGCTACGCCGTCATGCCCCACCTGCCCGCGCGCATCATCCCCGATGCCGCCACGCTGGAGCGCTGGCTGCAGATGTACCGCGATGCGGCGGGCGTCGAACAGGCGCTGCTGCTGGCCGGTGGCGTGTCCGAGCCGCAGGGGCAGTTCCACTCCTCCATGCAGCTGATGGAAACCGGGCTTTTCGACAAATACGGCTTCACCCGCCTGCATGTGGCCGGTCACCCCGAGGGCAACCGCGACATCGACCCCGACGGCGGCGACGCGGCGGTGATGGCGGCGCTGCGCTGGAAGCAGGCCTTTGCAGAGCGCACCGACGCCAAGATGGCGCTGGCGACGCAATTCGCCTTCGACGCCGATCCGATCATCGCATGGGCCGACCGCCTGAAGGCCGAGGGCATCGACCTGCCGATCCACATCGGCATCGCGGGCCCGGCCAAGCTGCAGACCCTGATCAAGTTCGCCATCGCCTGCGGCGTCGGCCCCTCGCTCAAGGTCCTGCAAAAGCGTGCCATGGACGTGACCAAGCTGCTCTTGCCCTACGAGCCGACCGAGGTGCTGACCCGGCTGGCCGCGCACAAGGCGGCGAACCCCGGTTTCAACATCGAGCGCGTGCACTTCTTTCCCCTCGGCGGTATCAATGCCACGGCGGACTGGACCATCCAGAACGGCGGCGCCTCGGGCCGCCCCGCCAACGGCTGACATCACAAGGGACGCAGGGACAAACATGGGCACGGCACTTCTTTTCGATCTCGACGGCACCTTGCTGCATTCCGATCCGCTGCACGTTCAGGTCTTCATGGAGATGTTCGAAGAGCGAGGACGTACCATCGACGAGGCCTTCTACTTCGAGAAGATCCACGGCACGCATAACCTGGAGACCTTTCCGCATCTCTTCCCCGGCGAGGACGCCGTCGCCCTGTCGGACCAGAAAGAGGCGCGCTTTCGCGAGCGGCTGGATGACGGCCACCCGCCGATGCCGGGCGCTGTCGCCCTGCTGGACCGGGCCGCGGCCTCTGGCTGGAAGGTCGCCGTGGTCACCAACGCGCCGCGCGTGAACGCCGAGCACATGCTCTCGGCGATCGGCCTGAAGGACCGGTTCGCGGTTCTGGTGATCGGCGACGAATGCGCACGCGGCAAGCCCGCGCCGGACCCCTATCTTGAAGCGATGAAGCAGTTGGGCGTCGCGCCCGGCGATTGCATCGCCTTCGAGGACAGCCCCTCGGGCATGATGGCTGCCGCCGCCAGCGGCGCCTACGCCGTGGGCATCCGGTCCTCTGCCGATGACGCCAGCCTGCGCGCGGCGGGCGCCGCCGCGACGCTTGAAGATTACACAGACCCCGCGCTCGAGGATGTCCTGAAGCGCTTCACGGAGGAGCCCGCCCAATGACCCGCACCATCGTCGAGTCGAAGACCAAGACCGCGATCATCGGCTTCGACCAGCCCTTCTGCGTGATCGGAGAGCGGATCAACCCGACCGGCCGCAAGATCCTGAACGAAGAGCTGGAGCGGGGCGATTTCAGCCGGGTCGAGGCCGACGCGCTGGCGCAGGTCGCCGCCGGGGCCACGGTGCTGGACATCAATTCCGGCGCCGTCTTTTCCAACAAGATGGCCGAGGACCCGCGCTACGCCGACAACAACTTCGTCGAGCCGGACCTAATGCGGCAGCTGGTGGAAAAGGTGCAGGCGGTGGTGGACGTGCCGCTGTGCATCGACAGCTCGGTGCCGGGCGCGCTGGAAAACGGCCTTGCCGCCGCCGAGGGCCGCCCGCTGCTGAACTCGGTCACCGGAGAGGAAGAGCGGCTGGAACTGGTCCTGCCGCTGGTCAAGAAATACAACGTGCCGGTGGTGGCGATCTCGAACGACGACACCGGGATCAGCGAAGACCCCGAGGTCCGCTTTGCCGTCGCCAGAAAGATCGTCGAGCGCGCCGCCGATTTCGGCATCCCCGCGCATGACATCGTGGTCGATCCTCTGGTCATGCCGGTGGGTGCCATGGGCAGCGCCGGTCTTCAGGTCTTCACGCTGGTCCGCCGGTTGCGCGAGGAACTGGGCGTGAACACCACCTGCGGCGCGTCGAACATCTCTTTCGGGCTGCCGAACCGCCACGGCATCAACAACGCCTTCCTGCCCATGGCCATGGGTGCGGGCATGACGTCCGCGATCATGAACCCGGTTGCCCTGCCCGTCGGCCCCAAGGCCATCGCCGAAAAGCGCGCGGCGGTCGAGGCGGCGGGCGTCATGCTGCCGCCGGACATGGACGACGAGACCTTCGTGAGCCTCTTCGGCATGGGATCGACCAGGGCGCGTCCCGGCAAGGAAATGGAGGCCATCCGCGCCGCGAATTTCCTGATGAATCAAGACGCTGGCGGCGGCAACTGGATCGCCTTCAACAAGCCTGCCGGAGAGGCCGGTGGCCGCCGCGCCGGTGGACGGCGCCGCCGCGCCTGAGAGATCGGCGCCCGGTTCCCCCTTGTCGAAGGAACCGGGCGCCGTCTTTCCCGGGCCCCCACCCAGGGTAAGATTTGACTGCGCCATCCGGACCGGGCGGTCCGCGCTGTAGACCGTCAGCGTCACGGGCGCATTGTCCGGCCCTTGCCTCCAGAGCCGACGCGCTCACTTTCGGGCGCCGGTGCCGGGTATCGTCGGCGCGAAACTCGCTGCCCCGATTTCTCCCAATGGTTGATTGAATCTTGGACAAATCTGTGTCTCAATTGAGGCGTTGATAGGGTCTTTCTGAAAATTCCGTTTTCCAGACGCAGACCGAGCGCTTTTCGACCGCCCGCCCTCCGCCTGAAAATCACGCCCTCTGAAGGCTTTATAGGGCGACGTTCCACAGCCTGCCGCCTTTCGGCGCAGAGCATCCAACCCGGGCTTAGGCCTGATTGAACGCCGTCAGACACAACCTGAACGTGTTCAAGGGAAGGCCTTTGCCTGCGCCGCAGCCGTGCCGGACCTTGGCACCCGTCGACGCGCGGCGCCCGGCAATGGACACCCAAGCCCCCCGACAGCCCAAGGCGAAATCCGCCTCAGGCCTTTGCCTTCTTCTTCACCGCGCCCGCCTGTTCCGCAAGGTCGCGGGCGATGGCGAAGGCGCCCTGGATCTTGTCCTTGTCGCGCGGCCAGTCGCGGCGGATGACGATCTTGTCGCCCTTGATCTTGGCCAGCCCGTCCTGCGCCTTGATGAAGGTCACAAGCCCCTCGGGAGAGGCGAACTTGTTCTGGTGGAACTGGATCGTCGCGCCCTTCGGCCCGCCGTCCAGCTTGGCAATCCCCGCCTTCTTGCACATCGCCTTGATGCGAACAACGAGCAGCAAGGTATTGACCTCGCGCGGCAATTTCCCGAAGCGGTCGATCAGTTCGGCGGCGAAGCCTTCCAGCTCGACCTTGGTGGTCAAGCCCGAGAGGCGGCGATAGAGACCCAGCCGCACGTCGAGGTCCGGCACGTAATTCTCGGGGATCAGCACCGGCACGCCAAGGTTGATCTGCGGCGCCCACTGGCCGTCGTCCTCTGTCAGACCCTCCATCTGGCCAGAGCGGATCTTGGCAATCGCCTCTTCCAGCATGGACTGGTACAACTCGTAACCGACGTCGCGCATCTGGCCGGACTGTTCCTCGCCCAGCAGGTTGCCCGCGCCGCGAATATCCAGATCCTGCGAGGCCAGCGAGAAGCCCGCGCCCAGCGTGTCGATGGCCCCCAGCACCCGCAGCCGCTTTTCCGCCTGCGGCGTCAGTTTCACCCGGGGCTTGGTCGTCAGGTAGCAATAGGCCCGGGTCTTCGACCGCCCCACGCGCCCACGGATCTGGTAAAGCTGCGACAGGCCGAACATGTCGGCGCGATGCACGATCATGGTGTTGGCGGTGGGAATATCCAGCCCGGATTCCACGATGGTCGTGGCCAGAAGCACGTCGTATTTGCCGTCGTAAAAAGCGTTCATCCGCTCGTCGAGATCGCCCGCCGCCATCTGGCCATGGGCGACGACAAAGCTGACCTCGGGCACCTGATCGCGCAGGAATTGCTCGATGTCCGGCAGGTCCGTCAGCCGCGGCACCACGAAGAAGCTCTGCCCGCCGCGGAAATGCTCGCGCAGCAGCGCCTCGCGCAGGGTGACGGCGTCGAATTCGCTGACATAGGTGCGGATCGCCAGGCGGTCGACCGGGGGCGTGCCGATGATCGACAGGTCGCGCACGCCGGTCAGCGACAGCTGCAGGGTGCGCGGGATGGGCGTCGCGGTCAGCGTCAACACGTGAATGTCCGAACGCAGCTGCTTCAGCCGCTCCTTGTGCTGCACGCCGAAGTGCTGTTCCTCGTCGATGATCAGCAGGCCGAGGTTCTGGAACCGGATGCCCTTGGCCAGCAGCGCATGGGTGCCCACGGCGATATCGACGGTGCCCTTGGAAATGCCGTCGCGCGTCGCAGCGGCCTGTTTCGTGCCGACAAAGCGCGACAGGGGCGCCACCTGCACGGGAAAACCCCGGAACCGGTCCGCGAAGGATTTGTAGTGCTGCCGCGCCAGCAGTGTCGTCGGCGCGATCACCGCCACCTGCACGCCGGACATGGCGGCAACGAAGGCCGCGCGCATGGCGACCTCTGTCTTGCCAAAGCCCACGTCGCCGCAGATCAGGCGATCCATCGGCTGACCGGAATGCATGTCGGTCATCACGTCGTCGATGGCGCCAAGCTGGTCGTCGGTTTCGCTATAGGGGAACCGTGCCGCAAAGCTCTCGTAGCTGCCCGGCGGCGGGTCCATGATCGGCGCCTTGCGCAGCGCGCGCTCGGCGGCAATGCGGATCAGCCGGTCCGCCATCTCGCGGATGCGTTCCTTCAGCCTGGCCTTCTTGGCCTGCCATGCGCCGCCACCGAGCTTGTCCAGCAGCCCCTCTTCGTGGCCGTATTTCGACAGCAGCTCGATATTCTCGACCGGCAGGTAAAGCTTCGACGCCTCGGCATATTCCAGCAGGATACATTCATGCGCGGCACCGGCGGCGGTCACCACCTCCAGCCCCATGTAGCGCCCGATCCCGTGGTCGACATGGACCACAAGATCACCCGGCGTCAGGCTTTGCGTCTCTGTCAGGAAGTTCTCGGCGCGGCGGCGTTTCTTGGGCTGCCGGATCAGCCGGTCGCCCAGCACGTCCTGTTCCGAGATCACCGTGATGCGCCGGTCGTCCTGCCAGGGCGCCTCGAACCCCGCTTCCAGAGCCCAGACCGCAAGGTGAAGCCCCTGTTTGCCGATCCGCCCGCCATGCGGGATCGGGATGGCCTCGGCCAGCCCCTCGTCCTCGATCAGCCCGGACAGCCGTTCCCGCGCGCCTTCGGAATAGGAGGCCACGACCACCGGCCCCTCCTGCATCTTTGCCTGAACATGCTGCGCCAAGGCGCCGAAAAGGCTTAGATTTTCCTGCTGCCTCTCGGGCGAGAAATTGCGCCCGATGCGCCCGCCCGCATCCGTCACACCGGGGCCCGAGGCCTGCGGCAGCGGGTTGAAGGCCACCTGACGGCGGTCCGCAAGCGCACTGTCCCAGGCGGCGTCGTCCAGATACAGAAGCCCTGGCGGGATCGGCTTGTAGACCGTTGATCCAAGTGTCTTTTTCTGGCTCAGCGCATGTTTGCGCGTGCCGTATTGGTCGGCGATCCCTTCCCACCGCGACAGCCGCGCGGCGCTGGTCTGGTCGTCCATCAGCACCGGCACGCCGGGCAGGTAGTCGAAGAGCGTTTCCAGTTCTTCATGGAAGAACGGCAGCCAATGCTCGATCCCGGCATGTTTGCGGCCCGCGCTGACCGCCTCGTACAGCGGATCGTCGGTGCCTGCGGCGCCGAACTCGATCCGGTAGTTCTGGCGGAAGCGCGTGATGGCCGCATCGTCGAGGATCACCTCGGAGACCGGCGCCAGCTCGACCATCTCCAGCGTTTCGGTGGTGCGCTGCGAGGCCGGGTCGAAGCGCCGCGCGCCGTCCAGAACATCACCGAAGAAATCCAGCCGCACCGGCCCCAGATCGCCCGGCGGGAAGATGTCGACGATCCCGCCGCGCACCGCGTAATCGCCCGGCTCCGTCACCGTGGGCGCCTGAGAAAAACCCATGCGTACCAAAAACTTGCGCAGGGCTTCCTCATCCACCCTGTCGCCGACGCGGGCGGCAAAGGCGGCCTCGCGCAGGACCGCGCGGGCGGGCAGGCGCTGCATCGCCGCCGAAAGCGTGGTCAGCAGGATGTACCGTGGCGGCATGCCGTGCACCAGCGCCGCAAGCGTCGCCATGCGTGTGGCGGAAATATCGGCGTTCGGCGAGACCCGGTCATAGGGCAGGCAATCCCACGCCGGGAAGACCACCACCGGCATGTCGGGCGCGAAGAAGGCCAGCGCATCGCGCATGGCGGCAAGGCGCTTGTCGTCGCGGGCAATATGGACAACGGGGCCCTCGGCACGGGCAACCTCGCGCAGGACAAGCTGCGCGTCAAAGCCTTCGGGGGCGCCCCCGATTGTGATCTTCTGCGTGGACATGGCAGGGAAATGGCCCGTGTCCACGCCGGGGTCAACCTGTTCCGGCATGCCCGCCCGGGGGACGGTGGCTTTGCAGGGACAGCAGGGCGATCAGGGCAATGGGCAAGGCGGGGCCGCGCGCATCCTGTCACCCGGCAAACTCCAGAGCGCAAACGGACCATGCTCGGCTGAATCCCGCGGCACGCCGCCCCTGTCAGAGCATCCTGCGCAGGGAAACGACCGCTTCCCGCATCACGCCGCCCTCAAGCGCTGCAAAGCGGTCCGGCGGCCCCTTCTCAGGACAGCGATGTGACCCAGAGGATCGTCGCATCCTCGGGAGAGAGCGAGACGACGTTATGGCCCATGGTCGCGTCGTAATAGGCGCTGTCGCCGCGCTTCATCTCGACCGGTTCGTAGAACTCGGTGTAAAGCCGGACGACGCCGGTCAGGACGTAGAGGAATTCCTCGCCGTCGTGACGGACCCAGCCGTCGAACTCTTCCATCGACCGCGCGCGCACGCGGGCGCGATAGGGCAGCATCTTCTTGCGGGTCAGGGTTTCCGCCAGCAGCGTATGCTCATAGGTGGTCGTGACCTGATGCTGGCCCTCTTC
Source organism: Ponticoccus sp. (in: a-proteobacteria) (assembly GCF_048381735.1). Taxonomy (NCBI): domain Bacteria; kingdom Pseudomonadati; phylum Pseudomonadota; class Alphaproteobacteria; order Rhodobacterales; family Roseobacteraceae; genus Ponticoccus; species Ponticoccus sp. (in: a-proteobacteria). The sequence continues at coordinate 162,319 of NZ_JBLXGL010000005.1, read as the reverse complement.
CCCGCGCGTGACCGTCATCCGGCCCGTCACCTTGTCCTGCCGGGGCGCGGTGAACAGCTGCGGAACAGAGATTTCCAGACCCAGCGCCAGCTTCTTCAGCGCCTCGTAGGTCGGGGACATCTGTCCGTTCTCGATCTTCGACAGGGTCGAGCGCGCAAGCCCGGCCTGCTTCGCCGCCTGCTCCAGCGTCCAGTTCCGCTCTTTGCGCAGGGCGCGCACGCGGCTGCCAAGGTCCAGCGGTTCGGCTTGCCCTTCTTCGCCACTCTCGCGGGCGATGCGGATCAGCGATTTAGGGTCCTGCGTCATGGGGATTGCCTATAGGTCCGTGCCCCGGAGCTTGCAAGTCCACCCGGCGCGGCCTAATCCACTGGCATGCTGTCGATCTTCGATCAGGGGCCCTTCGCGCCCTGCCCCGCGCCCTTCAACCTTGCCCGGCACGTTCTGGGCGCCGCGCCCCGGACGCCCGACAAGATTGCCCTTGCGGTCCTGAAGCCCACCGGCGCGCAACGCTGGTCCTACGCGCGGATCGAGGCAGCGGTGCGCGGCACCGCCACCGGCCTTCTGCAACAGGGGCTGAAGCCCGGCGACCGCCTGCTGATGCGGCTGGGAAACACCGTCGACTTCCCCATCGCCTACCTTGGGGCGATCACCGCCGGGATCGTGCCGATCCCGACCTCGTCGCACCTGACCGCGCCGGAAGTCTCTGCCATCATCGCGCATCTGGCGCCGCAGGCCGTGCTGCGTGCACAAGACGTTCCCTGCCCGCCGACCGACCTGCCCTGTTTCGACACCGACACCTTCCGGGGCTGGCACGATCTGCCGCCCGCCGACTACGCTCTGGGCGATCCCGACCGCCTTGCCTATATCGTCATGACCTCCGGCACCTCTGGCACGCCGCGCGCCGTGGGCCATGCCCATCGCGCGATCTGGGCGCGGCAGATGATGATGGAGGGCTGGTACGGCCTGACCCCGGAGGACCGGCTGTTGCATGCCGGGGCCTTCAACTGGACCTTCACGCTGGGCACCGGCCTGATGGATCCCTGGACGCGCGGCGCAACGGCGCTGATCCCCGCCGCCGGTACCGACCCGGCGCAGCTGGGCCTGTTGATGAAGCGCAACGATGCCACCCTGCTGGCCGCCGCGCCGGGCGTCTACCGGCAGTTGCTCAAGGCGCCGCTGGCCCCCATGCCCCGTCTGCGCCACGGCCTCGCCGCCGGAGAGAAGCTGTCTCCCGCCATCCTCGAGGCATGGCGCGCAGCCACCGGCACCGAGATCTACGAGGCCTTCGGCATGTCCGAATGTTCGACCTTCATCTCGGGCGCGCCCGCCCGCCCGGTGGGCGCCGCGCATCTCGGGCGACCGCAGCAGGGCCGCCGCATCGCCATCCTCGGCGAGGACGGCCAGCCGGTCCCGCGCGGCACCCCCGGCCAGATTGCCATCGACCGCAGCGATCCGGGGTTGATGCTGGGCTATGTGGGTGCGCCCGAGGCCACGCAGGCGCGCTTTCGCGGGGGCTGGTTCCTGACCGGCGACCACGGCCAGATGGACGAGGACGACCGCGTCACCTACCTGGGGCGCGGCGACGACATGATGAACGCCGGTGGCTACCGTGTCTCGCCCGCCGAGGTCGAGGCGGCGCTGGCGGACCTGCCGGGTGTGACGGAACTGGCAGTGACCGACATCGCCGTGAAGGCCGATGTGCGCGTGGTCGCCGCCTTCTACACCGCCCCCGAGGCGCTGGACGAAGAGGCCCTGAAGGCCGAGGCCGCCACGCGGCTGGCCCGCTACAAATGCCCGCGCAGCTTCATCCGGGTCGAGGCGCTGCCCCGCAACGCCAACGGCAAGGTCATCCGCAGGGCGCTGCGCGACCACGCGCCGGGCTGAGCCCTGTCGCCATTCCACGCGCCGCTTGGTAAGGCAGAGGGAAAGGGAGCTCCCGCAATGACACAACTCGACATCTTTTCCGATCCGATCTGTCCCTGGTGCTACATCGGCAAGGCCAATCTCGACCGGGCGCTGCTGGATCATCCCGATCACCCGTTCCGCATCCGCTGGCTGCCCTTCATGCTGAACCCGGCGATGCCCGCGGGCGGCATGGACCGGCGCCAGTATCTGGAAGAGAAATTCGGCGGCCAGGACGGCGCGGTCAAGGCCTACACGCCGGTGCTGGAGCATGCCGAGAAGGCCGGTGTCGAGATCAACCTCGACCGTATCAAGGTCACGCCCAACACGGTGAACGCGCACCGGCTGATCCACTGGGCCGAGATCGAGGGGGTGCAGACCGCCGTGGTCTCGGCGCTGTTCCGGGCCTATTTCGTCGAGGGCCGGGATATCGGCGATGTCGAGACCCTCGCCGACCTGGCCGATGGCGCCGGGCTGGACGCCAGCCTCGTGCTGCGGCTTCTGAACACCGATCAGGACCGGCAGGAGATCGTCGAGCGGGACGCGGCGGCGCGCGGCATGGGCGTGACCTCTGTCCCGACCTTCGTGGTCGGCAAGCGCCACGCGGTGCCCGGGGCCCAGCCGCCCGAGCTTTGGGCGCAGGTCATTGCCGAGATTACCGCCGCCACTCGGGCGGGCTAGGCACGCTCTTCGCCCGGACGGCGGGATCACCCTGCGCCAGCGCACAGAGGATCGAAGGGATAACCCGGCCTGTGCTATGGCCAAGGGCGCCGGGCCTTGATAGGTCGAAGGGTAAACGCTTTTTGCCTCGTCCCGGGGGCAATTTCCCCTTTGAGGTTCCCATGACCCCTGCACATGACACCGTCGCGCCCGACGGCCTTCCGGGCCGTGCGGAATTGATCGCGCTTCTGGCAATGCTCTTTGCCACGATTGCCTTTTCCATCGACGCCATGCTGCCCGCCCTGCCCGAGCTGACCGCCGCGCTCAGCCCCGAGGCGCCCAACAAGGTGCAGCTGGTGGTGACGATGTTCATGCTGGGCATGGGCCTGGGCACCTTCTTCACCGGGCCCTTGTCCGACACCTTCGGGCGCAAGCCCATCGTGCTGGTCGGCGCCGTGCTGTACATTGCTGGCGCGCTGATGGCCACGCAGGCCGAAACGCTAGAGGTGCTGCTGGCCGCGCGCCTGCTTCAGGGTCTGGGCGCCGCCGGTCCCCGGGTCGTGGCGATTGCGATCGTCCGCGACCTCTATTCAGGGCGGGCCATGGCGCAGATCATGTCCTTCGTCATGATGGTCTTCACGCTGGTCCCGGCGCTCGCCCCCTCGATCGGTGCGGTTCTGATCGCCGCCGCCGGCTGGCACTCGGTCTTCTATGCCTTCGCGCTGTTCTCGGCGGTGGGTGCGATCTGGTTCACCCTGCGCCTGCCGGAAACGCTGCCAGAGACCCATCGCCGTCCGTTCCGCCTGAACGCCCTCGGGGCGGCGATCCGCGAGATGATGGCGCATCCGGTGGTGCGTCTGTCGATCCTCGCGCAGGCCTTCATTTTCGCGATGCTGATCGCCACCATTTCGACGATCCAGCCGATCTACGAGACCGCACTGGGCCGGGCCGACAGCTTTCCGCTGTGGTTCGGGCTGACCGCGATCATCGGCGCATCCAGCAGCTATCTGAACGCCCGGCTGGTCATGCGGCTGGGGATGCGCAGCCTTGTGACCACGATGCTCTGGGTGCAGATCGCCGCCAGCGCCGTGGCCACGGCGCTGATCGCCAGCGGCGTGTCGGGCACCGGCCTCTTCGTTGTCTTCATCATCTGGCAACTGCTGCTGTTCTACCAGATGGGCATGACCATCGGGAACCTGAACGCCATCGGCATGGAGCCCATGGGGCATATCGCCGGCATGGCCGCTTCGATCATCGGCGCCGTGTCGACGGTGATCGCGGTGGTGCTTGCGGTGCCGGTCGGCCTGCTGTTCGACGGCACGCCGCTGCCGCTGGTGGCGGGCGCATTCCTCTTCGCCATCTGCGCGCAACTGACCATGGCGCGCCTGCGCCGCATCGAGCAGGCCGTAGAGGCCTGAGAGCGGCCTGAGAGCCGCTTGCCCCCGGCCCGCCGGGCCCGGGGTGTCGCATGCGGATGTTCTGCACCAGTGCCGTGGCATCGACGCCATGGCGCACCCGCGCAGGGCAACAGCCCCGCAAGGATATCTCTTTCTCCATGTCCGACGGTCCGGCCATGGAACCGGGACGGTTTCGCCTTTCCCAGGTCTCGAATTGTTCATTCTCAAATCCGCAAGACAAAACCCCGTTTCGAAAGTGTTTCCTTAGGGGGCATCGGGCAGGCTGGTGGTGCACATACCGCCCATTCAGTGGCGCGACAGCGGTATACAACGGCATACCATATTCCCGATGCGCGGTTTTTGCGCTATGGCAGGAGCGGGCCCAACCAAGCAGAGCAAGGGAGTCTTCATGACCCGCATCAAGGTGGACAACCCCATCGTCGAGATGGATGGCGACGAGATGACCCGCATCATGTGGGATTTCATCAAGCAGAAGCTGATCCTGCCCTATCTCGACATCGACCTGCTCTATTACGATCTCGGCATAGAAGAGCGGGACCGGACAGAGGACCAGATCACCATCGACGCCGCCGAGAAGACCAAAGAGGTCGGCGTCGCGGTTAAGTGCGCGACCATCACGCCGGACGAACAGCGGGTCGAGGAATTCGGCCTCAAGAAGATGTGGAAATCGCCCAACGGCACGATCCGCAACATCCTCGGCGGCGTGGTCTTCCGGCAGCCGATCATCTGCCGCAACGTGCCGCGCCTGGTGCCGGGCTGGACCGCGCCCATCGTCGTCGGCCGCCACGCTTTCGGCGACCAGTACAAGGCCACCGATTTCCACTTCCCCTCGGCGGGCAAGCTGACGATGAAATGGGAAGGCGCCAACGGCGAGGTGATCGAGCGCGAGGTCTACGATGCCCCCGACGCGGGCGTCTACATGGGCATGTACAATCAGGACGAGTCGATCCGCGACTTTGCCCGCGCCTCGCTGAACTACGGGCTGACCCTCGGCTGGCCGGTCTACCTGTCCACCAAGAACACCATCCTCAAGGCCTATGACGGGCGCTTCAAGGATCTCTTTCAGGAGGTCTTCGAGGCGGAGTTCGAAGCGCAGTTCAAGGAAAAGGGCATCTGGTACGAACACCGGCTGATCGACGACATGGTCGCCTGCGCGCTGAAGTGGAACGGCAAGTTCGTCTGGGCCTGCAAGAATTACGACGGCGACGTGCAGTCCGACACCGTGGCGCAGGGCTTCGGCAGCCTCGGCATGATGACCTCGCAGCTGATGACGCCCGACGGCAGGATCGTCGAGGCCGAGGCCGCCCATGGCACGGTCACCCGCCACTACCGCCAGCACCAGCGGGGCGAGTCCACCTCCACGAACTCGGTGGCCTCGATCTATGCCTGGACCGGCGGGCTGAAGCACCGCGCCAAGCTGGACGAGAACGTGGCCCTGCGCGCCTTTGCCGAAACGCTGGAACGGGTGATCGTCGAGACGGTGGAATCGGGGCACATGACCAAGGACCTGGCGCTGCTGGTCGGCCCGGATCAGGGCTGGCTGACCACCATGGGCTTTCTCGAGAAGATCGACGAGAACCTGAACAAGGCGCTGAACGGCTAGGCAGGCACGGGCGGGGCACGGGCGCCTCCTGTACCCCAGCGGTTTCAGGAGAATCCGGGCGCCTGCGCCCTTGCGCCCCGCGCCGCTTGGCTGGATAGAGACGCCATGACGCTGCTCTCTACCCCACCCGCCGACCGCCACAGCCTCTGGGAAGATGCGCTGGGGCTTGCCGTGGGCTGCGTGATCATGGCGCTGTCGGTGCAGTTCCTGCGCACCGAAGACCTGATCACCGGCCAGATCGCGGGCCTGTCGCTGCTTGGATCCTACGTCTCGGGCTGGTCCTTCGGCGCGGTCTTCTTTGTCCTGAACCTGCCCTTCTACCTGCTGGCGCTGAGGCAGATGGGCCTGCGTTTCACGCTGAAGAGCTTTGCCGCGGTCACCATCATGTCGGCCATGGCGGACGCCCTGCCCTCTGTCCTGACGCTGGACCCGCTGCACCCGGCCATCGCCGCGACCCTCTTCGGCGTGCTGGGCGGCATCGGGCTGATCGTGCTGTTCCGGCACGGGGCGACCCTGGGCGGCGTGGGCGTGGTGGCGCTGTGGTTGCAGGACTCGCGCGGCATCCGCGCGGGCAACGTGCAGCTTGTCTTCGATCTGGGTGTCTTCACGCTCGCGGCCTTCCTCTTCGACTGGCAAACGGTGCTCTGGTCGCTTCTGGGCGCGGTGATCCTGAACGTCATGATCACCGTGAACCACCGCCGCGACCGCTATATCGCCCGGTCATAAGGCCTCACCGCCAAGGCCCCGCCGCGTGACGCCGGGCCGCTGCGCCGCTTGGCACGAAAAAGGGGCCCCCGGCGGGGACCCCGTAGTCTCGCTGACAAGGCTCGTGTGATTCACTGCCCGTGACGGTTGTCTGCCTGCGTCCTTGTCCGCGTCAGGGCCAGCGCACCGGCCCCGTGCGAGGATGGGCAAGGACAGGCCCTCCGCCCCCACCCTGTTCGTCGGGGGGCCGGGCCGACAGGTCTCGGGCCGGACCCCCTGTTGCGCCACCGGTGGGCGCAAGTTCCGTATGGGCGGCGCTCAGGCCCGGCGGGCCTGCGCCATGGGCCGGGGCCTCGGCGCCTGGATCACCGTGGCCCCTGCCCGACCCTGCCTCAGCTACAGCCCGAGGTGCCGCCGCAGGTGTTGCACTTCATGCAGGTGCCGTTGCGCACCAGCGTGTAGTTTCCGCACTCGCCGCAGGATTCGCCCTCGTAGCCCTGCATCTTGGCCTTGGTCACGGCGCTCATGGCCATGGCCGACGCGCCCGATCCACCGGACACCGAGACCGCCGCCGAGGCTGTCGCCACCGGGCCCGACGCCGTGGCGGGCACCAGCGATTTCAGCACGCTGTCCGCATCGGCGCCGTTGTTCAGGGCCACCGCGCCCTGAATGCCGCCCTGAAGCACCACAAGTTCCTGCGGCAGGCGCTTGCGCAGGTAGCCGGTCGAGCTGATCTGCTTCAGCACCTCCAGCGACCGCGTCGCGGCGGTTTCCGACAGTTCCTTGACGTTCGAGACGCCCTCTTCCTCGCCCCGGCCCAGATCGTCGAAGGACGCGCCTTCGGGTTTGACATGCGCAAGGTCGGTGCGGTCCAGGTAGGAAACCGCCAGTTCGCGGAAGATGTAGTCGAGGATCGAGGTCGCGTTCTTGATCGAGTCGTTGCCCTGCACCATGCCCGCCGGTTCGAACTTGGTGAAGGTGAAGGCGTCGACGAACTCCTCCAGCGGCACGCCGTACTGAAGACCGACAGAGACGGCGATGGCGAAGTTGTTCATCATCGCACGGAAGCCCGCGCCTTCCTTGTGCATGTCGATGAAGATCTCGCCAAGGCTGCCGTCCTGGTATTCGCCGGTGCGCAGATAGACCTTGTGACCGCCGACAATCGCCTTCTGGGTATAGCCCTTGCGGCGCTCGGGCATCTTGGTCCGCTCGGACTTGATGATCTCCTTCACGACGATCTTCTCGACGATCTTCTCGGCCAGCACCTGCGCCTTTTCCTGCGCATTGCCGGTTTCGAGGATCTCGGCGGCCTCTTCGTCGTCCTCGACCAGCGCGGCGGCCAGCGGCTGCGACAGCTTCGAGCCATCACGGTACAGCGCGTTGGCCTTCACACCCAGCGACCACGACAGTTCATAGGCCTTCTGGCAGTCCTCGATAGAGGCCGAGTTCGCCATGTTGATGGTCTTGGAAATGGCGCCAGAGATGAAGCTCTGCGCGGCGGCCATCATGGTGATGTGGCTTTCGACCGACAGGTAGCGCTTGCCCTTCTTGCCGCAGGGGTTGGCGCAGTCGAAGACCGTCAGGTGATCCTCGCGCAGGAAGGGCGCGCCCTCCAGCGTCATGGTCCCGCAGACGTGGTCGTTGGCCGCGTCGATTTCCGCCTTGGTGAAGCCCAGGTGGCGCAGCAGGTCGAAGGTCGGATCGTTCAGCTTGGTCGCCGGGATGCCCAGCGTGTCCTTGCAGAAGGTCTCTCCCAGCGTCCACTGGTTGAAGACAAAGCGGATGTCGAAGGCGGTGGCCAGCGCGGCCTCGAGCTTTTCGATCTGCGCCGGGCCGAAACCATGGGCCATCAGGCGGGTGTGGTTGACGCCGGGCGCATTGCCCAGCGTCTGGTGACCGACGGCATAGGAGATGATCTCTTCGATCTGGGCGCTGCCATACCCCAGATTCTCCAGTGCCGCCGGAACCGAACGGTTGATGATCTTGAAGTAGCCGCCGCCGGCCAGCTTCTTGAACTTCACCAGCGCGAAGTCGGGCTCGATGCCGGTGGTGTCACAGTCCATCACCAGACCGATGGTGCCGGTGGGCGCGATGACCGAGACCTGCGCGTTGCGGTAGCCGTGCTTCTCCCCCAGCGCCAGCGCCTCGTCCCATGCGCCGGTGGCAAGGTCGATCAGCGCGGGCACCGGGCAGTTGCCGTGGTCCAGCGCGACCGGCTTCACCGCGAGGCCCTCATAGCCCTCGGTCCTGCCATAGGCGGCATTGCGGTGGTTGCGGATGACCCGCAGCATGTCGGCGCGGTTCTTCTCGAACTTGGCGAAGGCACCGACCTCTCCGGCGATCTCGGCGGAGGTGGCGTAGGACACGCCGGTCATGATCGCGGTCAGCGCACCGCAAAGCGCGCGGCCCGCGTCGCTGTCATAGCCCAGCCCCATGTTCATCAAGAGGCCGCCGATGTTGGCATAGCCCAGGCCCAGCGTGCGGAAGTCGTAGCTGAGCTGCGCGATTTCCTTCGAGGGGAACTGCGCCATGGTCACCGAGATTTCCAGCGTCAGCGTCCACAGGCGGGTCGCATGCATGTAGCGCTCGGCGTCGAAGTGACCGTCCTTGAGGAAGGTCAGCAGGTTCATCGAGGCAAGGTTGCAGGCGGTGTCGTCGAGGAACATGTACTCGGAACAGGGGTTAGAGCCACGGATCTCGCCGTCCTGCGGGCAGGTGTGCCATGCGTTCACGGTGTCGTGGAACTGGATGCCCGGATCGGCGCAGGCCCATGCGGCATGGCCGATCTGCTCCCACAGCTCCTTGGCGTCGACGGTCTTGGCGACAGTGCCGTCGGTGCGGCGGATCAGCTCCCAGGGCTTGCCCTCGCGGACCGCCGTCAGGAAGGCGTCGGTGACGCGGATCGAGTTGTTGGAGTTCTGGCCCGAGACCGATGCATAGGCTTCGGAGTCCCAGTCGGTGTCATAGGTCGGGAACTCGATCGAGGCATAGCCCTGGCGCGCGTAGTCGAGCACGCGCTTGATGTAGGTCTCGGGGATCATGGCGCCCTTGGCGGCGCGCACGGCCCCCTTCAGCGCCTCGTTGACCTTGGGGTCATAGGCGCCATCCTCGGTGCCGTCGAAGGAGCGGATCGCCTGGAAGATGCCGTTCAGCATCTTCTCGTGCATCTTCGAACCCGCGACGATGGAGGCGACCTTCTGCTCTTCCTTGACCTTCCAGTTGATGAATTCCTCGATGTCCGGGTGGTCGGCATCGCAGATCACCATCTTGGCCGCGCGGCGCGTGGTGCCGCCCGACTTGATCGCGCCCGCCGCGCGGTCGCCGATCTTGAGGAACCCCATCAGGCCGGACGACTTGCCGCCGCCGGACAGGCTTTCACCCTCGGCGCGCAGAGACGAGAAATTGGTGCCGGTGCCGGAGCCGTATTTGAACAGGCGCGCCTCGCGGACCCAGAGATCCATGATGCCGCCGTCGCCGACGAGATCGTCGGCAACCGACTGGATGAAGCAGGCATGCGGCTGCGGGTGCTCGTAGGCGGACTTGGACCGGGTCAGCTTGCCGGTCTGGAAGTCGACGTAGTAGTGGCCCTGACCGGGGCCGTCGATGCCATAGGCCCAATGCAGGCCGGTGTTGAACCACTGCGGGCTGTTGGGGGCAGCAACCTGCGAGGCCAGCATGTGGCGCATTTCGTCGTAATAGGCGCGGGCGTCCGCCTCGGTGGTGAAGTAGCCGCCCTTCCAGCCCCAGTAGGCCCAGGCGCCTGCGAGACGGTCAAAGACCTGACGGGCCGAGGTCTCGCCCACGCGCGGCGTGTCCTTGGAGGCGGCGACAGAGCGCCACAGGAACTCGGGCACGCCCTCTTCGGGCACGCGCTTCAGCTCGGTCGGGACGCCGGCCTTGCGAAAATACTTCTGGGCGATGACGTCGCTGGCGACCTGGCTCCAGCTTTTGGGCACTTCGAGGTTGTCGAGAGCGAAGACGGTCGAACCGTCCGGGTTGCGGATTTCGGACCGCGTGGTGACGAAAGCGATGCCTGCGTAAGCGTCCCGTCCGGCCTTCGTGTACTGTCTCTCGATTTTCATTGTGCTGCCCCTGAAGCGGTCTGTGCTGATAGTCACCTGCCGATCCCGGGTCCGCGCAGGACAGAAAGACGATCGCATCGCGGAACTGCCCGTCCCCGCCGCTGGATATCGTGTCACTCTGTCCTTGGCGCCGCTCTGTGCCACAACATCTAGTGGCATCCCCAACCGGCCCGCACAACATGGCTAATCTGACCGCCTCAGGTCAACGAAGTTTTTTGAGATTTCCCCATATATTTAGTGTTGACCCGTGCGGCCCCCACTAGGGGCAGTGAGGGGCTCCGATTCACTCACAGACTGTGGATGAGTTCCGGCCCCGCAAAGCCAGCCAAAAGCCCTATTGATCCCGAGGTTTATCCACAGCCCCTTTTTGCTGCCCGGTCTTCCGCCAGCGCATCCCTGCGAAAGGCACCTGCGGCAGTCCTGCACCACATCTAGCGGGAATGACACAGGCAACCGACATATCTGACCGGAAAAGCGATTCGGAAAACCCTGCCTGCTTTTCAGGCAAACGCCTGTTTCTGCCGCAAAACCCGGGTGCTCCGACCCGGTGCCGGAAAACTGTGCACAACACGCCCCCGGCGCCGCAATGCCACGTTCTGGCCCGGCATGGCGCGGGCGCAACCGGCACCATGTCCTGTAGCGGCACCACTGTCAGTCACCGCCCGGGCCGGTCGCCCGCCTGTCTCTGGAAACGAAAACACCCCGGGCGCAGCGCGTCCGGGGTGCCCTGGAAAATGACTGTGGCTCGGGGTCAGAACACCATGCCCACGGAGAGGGAAACCGAATTCTCCGTGCGACCGTTGCCGAAGATCCGCTGCCCTTCCAGGCGGCCCTGAAGGCCGTTGTTGAAGTCGAAGCCGACCATGGCAGAGGCCTTGCCGAACATATCGTCCCGCCCGTCAACGGCGGTCTGGAAGCTGGCGCCGCCCGCGGTCGTCTGGGTCACCGAGAAATCCTTCGCCATGGTATCCTTCATCGCGGAGAGGTCGAAGTACCCGTACAGCATGCCGTTCGACTTCGCGGCCTCGTAGGCATAGCGCGTGCCGATCCCGACGATATTGCTGTCGATGTCGAAGGCATCGGTGGTCACGCCGTTGTTGTCTTCGCTAAAGCTGTCGAAGCTGGTGTTGCTGCGGGTGATCTCGCCGTAGAACCCAAGCGATCCCGGCATCTTGATGACTTCGGGGCCGAAGTTGTAGCCCAGCCGGATGCGCGCACCGCGCTGGTCCGCCTCGGGATTGGACGAGAAGTTCGACAGCATGCCCAGGCGGGTCTGGTCGATCTCGATATCGCCGTGGAACAGGTGCAGGTCGCCAAACAGGCCGCTGGGATTGTACCCCGCCGCATAGACCGAGGCGAACTTGATCGTCCCGTCAAGAGAGCCGAGGTCGTCCTTGCGGTCGGCGTCAAAGCTCTCCTTGCCGAAGCTGGCGCCGATCAGCGAGCGTTCGAAGCCTGCGGCCCGGCCCATGCTGTACTCGGCGTTCAGGCCGAAGTAGCGCGCGGTGTAATCCAGCCCGGTGTTGTTGGTGGTCGAGTCGATTTCACCGCTTGCGCCAAGCCCGGTCAGCGAGAATTTCAGCCCGCCAAAGGCCATCAGCGCGTCGCCCTGTGTCGAGACGGTGGCCGCGTCGAGCGACGAGAAGGACAGTGCGTCGAACCGCGTCGTCGCCATGTCGAGGTGGTGGTTGGTCCCCATCAGGACGAGATCGCCCAGCGGCGAGATCGCATGGCCGAGGGGTCCGCCGATCGGCGTGCCGCCGACCCCGGCGAACCCGAAGATGAAGGTGTTCGGCACGCCCAGCGTGGCACCGTCGGCGCTGCTGGGCTGGCCCAGCGAATAGACCTCGGCGCCCACCTCCGACAGGGCCATCAGGGCATCGTCCTCGGATGCGGCGGCGCCGTAGAAGATGGTGAAATCGGCCTCGTCTCCGGCTGCGACCGTCCCGAAGGAAAAGTCGAAGGCGGCGCCATGGTCCGCCGGGCCGCTGTCGGTGAAGTTGCCGTTCAGAACCGCGTCGCCGGCGATGGTGGTCAGCGGCACGTTCGGGTTGCCCGAGACGAAACCGTCGTCAGAGCTGCCGATCAGCCGCGTGGCAGGCCAGCCCTGGATCGTCACGAATTCCGAGAACTCCGTGGGCGGCACGTCCCAGTCCATCGCGCGGCGATAGACCAGCTGGCCGATTTCGGCGGCACCGGCGTTCAGCAGGGTCACGTCCACCTGGTACAGGTTGTCCGACGACGACGCCGAGAAGTCATGTTCGACATCCACGACGAAGGCGCCGTCGGTGACGGTAACGGTGCTGATCGCCGAATCGCCGCCCGAGGCCGCGTCGGTGCCGGTCCCGGCGGCGACGATGCTGCCCGCGCCGATGTTGCTGAAGCCGAAGCTCTGCCCGGCCATACCGAAGGCGCCCGAGGTCAGATCCGCGATGCCCCAGCCTTCACAGGCGCAGCCCGGCGCCAGCGCCTCGCCGCCGGTCGGCAGAAAGGTCAGACCGGTTCCGCCGGTGACGAGGTTGCCGCGCGGGTTGATGCCCAGCTGGACCGTGCCGTTGTCGATGATTTCCTGCGCTGCCGCGATGCCGGGGACAAAACCGCCCATAGCCACCCAAAGCGCAATGCGGGATACTGGCTGCTTCATGAAAAAGCTCCCTGTGTAAATATGTACCTGTGACCGAAACACTGACTGAAATGGAATCGGGCACGCTTCAAAGATGCCCCTGTGGTAGCCCGGTCAGAGATTCGCCTGCGCATGAATCTTGAGGAGGTAGCAATTGTCCCCGCGACCTGTCGCAAAAAGGCGACATTGCCTGCGGCACGGGATTGGGTCGACGCTGTGGAAAATGGTCGGGGCGGCGAGATTCGAACTCACGACCTTCTGTACCCAAAACAGACGCGCTACCAGGCTGCGCTACGCCCCGACAGGCTTGGCGTTTAGCGCCCGTGGACCACGAAGGAAAGCCCAAAAGCGTCCGGCCCTGCGCCCGGGTCCGCAATAGACTGTAGAGCCCGCGGCGCGCGCGCGCTGCCACGGCGCGCCCGTCAGTTGCAGCGCCAGGCCGGGTCGGAAATGGCCGGGTGGCGCATCTGGCTGCCGGGCTTGATCCCCAGCATGCCTGCCATCCCGCCATTGATTTCCAGCACGTACTGGATGTTGTCGCCGCCCGGGATCTGCGTCAGGTCGCCCGGCTGCGCCATGGCGTGAACGCGCCGCACCACGCCGTGCCGGTCGGCGAAGATCATGTCGAGCGGAATGAGCGTGTTCTTCATCCAGAAAGAAACCGGCCGCGCCGAGGGAAAGACGAAGAGCATGCCGAAACTGGGCGGCATCGATTTGACGTGCATCAGCCCCTGCGCGCGTTCGGGGCCGTCGTCCGCCACTGTCACCGAAAACCGCGCCTTGCCGAAGTCGCCGCGCAGCAGGATCGTGTCCTCGCGGCAGGCGGGCGCGGTCGGATCAATCGCCGGGAACTCCCCGGCCAGAAGCGTGGCATCGCCTTGCGGCGGGGCCGCATCCTCTTGGCCGATCGGGGCAATCGGGGTCACGATCTTGTCGCGTGCCGGTGCCGCGACCGCGTCGGGGTCGTCGCTCTGGGCCGCAGCGGATGGCAGATCGGACGCCGCAAGTGCAGCGCCCGGGGATCGGGCCTCGTCCTCGGTTGCCGGTTTCGCCGTCGCTGGATCGGCTGCTGGCGCGTCCGGGGTTCCGGCCGTCTGAGATGGTATCGGCAAGCGTTCCGCCCCCTCATCGGCAGCGCAGAGCGCCGTTGCCAGCCCCAGAACCAGAACCGAACTCAACGCGACAAGGCGGTTTCCCATGCGTGCACTTCCATCGCCATTCGCCCGCGCTTGCCCTCGACCACGCGGATCGCAAGGGCCTCGCCCGGTTGCAGATCCGCCAGGCCCGAGCGGCGCAGGACCTCGATATGAATGAACACATCTTCCGGCTTTCCGAAGATATTTGCAAACCCGAAACCCTTGGCCTTGTCGAACCACTTCACCCGGGCGGGTTCCAGCGGCGCATTGGCCATGACCTCGGGGTCGATGTTCTCGAAATCCGTCAGCGGAAGCCCGGCCTCTGGCTCGGGCGGTTCGATCTTCAGCACCTGGGTGGCCTGAACGCCGCGCTCTGTCTTCTGCACTGCGATCTCGATCCGGGCGCCGTCGGCGACAGAGCTTTGACCGAAATTGCGCAGGACATTGGCATGAAGAAGGATGTCCGGCCCGCCGTCATCGGCGATCACGAACCCAAAGCCCTTGGACGGGTCGAACCACTTCACTCTGCCGAATACCGGCGGAGCCTCGCTGCTGGTCGTCGTCAAATCCGAGTCCACTGTACCGACTTACCCCCAGGCAAAGCTTGGAACAAAACGGTCCCCGCGTGCAAGAGAGGTTTACCGTCTTTTTGTGTCAGACGACGCGCCAATGTCGCGCCCATGCAATTGACGTGACATGAAAAGATCAAGCAACCTCAAAGGATTGTCACGGACACAAGCGCAACACGGCCCAGTCCGCCGCGATTGTTTCCCGGCTCCATCGGAAGCGGTCGTGCAGCCGGAAAGCGCCATCTGCCCAGAATTCGATTTCCGTCGGGCGGATCCGGTAGCCCCCCCAGAACGGCGGGCGCGCGGGGTTGGTGCCTTTGCCGGCCGTCACCTTCGCAACCTCGGCCATCAGGGCGGTACGCGACGACAGCGGCTGGCTCTGATCCGAGGCCCAGGCCCCGAGACGGCTCTTGAGCGAGCGCGAGGCGTAGTAGGCATCCGCCTGCGGGCCGTCCTCACGCTCGACCGTACCGCGCACTCGGATCTGGCGGCGCAGGGACTTCCAGTGCATCACGAAAGCCGCCTTGCCAGAGCCCTCGATTTCCCGGGCCTTCACCGATCCGTAATTGGTGTAGAAGACAAAGGCATCGGCCTCGATCTCCTTCAGCAGCACCATGCGGGCATTGGGCAGGCCGTCGGCGTCCACGGTGGACAGGGCAATGGCATTGGGATCGTTGGCTTCGCTGCCTTCGGCCTCTTTCAGCCAGGCACGGGCGATGGCAAAGGGGTCGTCTCCGGCGAAAATGCCTGTTCTGTCGCTCATCTCGGGTCTCCTGCGCTGGCGGACAATGGGCCGCTCGGGGCGCCGCGCGGCGGCGGCTTGATGACGGCTTAACAGCAAAGCGGTCTTGAAGACCACGAGGCCATCGCCTAAACGACACGAAATAAACCACAGGTGGAAGGGGTGGTCATGTCGAACGGCTTGATGACGGGAAAACGCGGCCTGATCATGGGGCTGGCAAACGACAAGTCGATCGCCTGGGGCATCGCCAAGGCGCTTGGCGACGCAGGGGCCGATCTGGCCTTCTCCTACCAGGGCGAGGCGCTGAAGAAGCGGGTCGATCCGCTGGCGGCGCAACTGGGCTCCTCGATCGTGCTGCCCTGCGACGTCGGTGACGAGGGCAGCATCGACATGCTGTTCAACGCGCTGGCCGAGGAATGGGACAATCTCGACTTCATCGTCCACGCCATCGGCTTTTCCGACAAGAACGAGCTGCGCGGCCGCTACGTCGACACCACGCGCGGCAACTTTCAGCTGACCATGGACATCTCTGTCTACTCCTTCACCGCCGTCATGCAGCGGGCCGAGAAGATGATGAACCGTGGCGGCAGCGCCCTGACGCTGACCTACTACGGCGCCGAACGCATCATGCCGCATTACAATGTCATGGGTGTGGCCAAGGCGGCGCTCGAGGCCTCGGTGCGCTATCTCGCCGAGGATCTGGGCAAGGACGGCATCCGGGTGAACGCCATTTCCGCCGGGCCGATCAAGACGCTGGCGGCCTCGGGCATCGGCGATTTCCGCTACATCATGAAGTGGAACGAGTACAACTCGCCGCTGCGCCGCAACGTGACGATCCAGGACGTCGGCAACTCTGCGCTCTATCTGCTGTCGGATCTGGGCAGCGGCGTGACCGGGGAAACCCACCACGTCGATGCCGGCTATCACGTCGTCGGCATGAAGGCCGTGGACGCCCCCGACATCACCAAGGGCTGAGAGCGCGGCGGCGCGCCCTCTTGCGGCGCCCGCCCCTTCCGGCCACTCTGCCGGAACGCGCCGGGCCAAAAGGGGGCCGCGCGCGCGGCGGAGCCAGCTTCATGACCCTGACCCATGTAATCGCCTTCAACCTGACGCTGCTGGCCGCCATGGCCGCGCCCGGTCCCGCGCTGCTCTATGCCCTGCGCCAGTCCATTGCCGGGGGCTTTCGCACCGGCATGGTCACCGGCGCCGGGCTGGGAACCGTGGCGGCGCTCTGGACCGGCGCCGCGCTCCTAGGCCTGAACGCGGTCTTCGCGCTGGTGCCCTGGGCCTATCTCGCGCTGAAGATCACCGGCGCGCTCTACCTGATTTACGTGGCCTATACGCTCTGGCGCGATGCCCGCCGCCCGGTCGCCGACAGCGCCCGGCCGGGCGCGCGCGCCTTTCTCGGCGGCATGCTGGTGAACCTCGCCAACCCGAAAAGCATCCTTTTCGCCGCCTCGGTGCTGATCGTGATCTTTCCACCCGACCTCGCGCCCGCCGAAAAGGCCCTGATCGTCGCCAATCACCTTGTGGTGGAACTGGTCGTCTACGCCGGTTTCGCGGCGCTGCTCTCGACTCCGGCCGCCCGGGCAGGTTATTTGCGTCTGAAACCCGTGATCGACCGTGTGGCCGGCGCCATCCTCGGCGCGCTCGGCCTGCGGCTCCTGCTGGACCGCTAGGATGACCCCTGCCCTCTTTGCCTCTGTCGTGCTGGTGCACCTTCTCGCCGCCATGAGCCCCGGCCCCTCCTTCGTGGTCTGCGTCAGGACGGCGGCCTCGGAAGGGCTGCGCACGGCGCTGGCGCTCTCGGCGGGCTTCGGCCTGGGCGCCGGGCTCTGGGCGGCGGGCGCCATGGCCGGCCTGGCGCTGCTGTTCGAACTGATCCCGCCGCTCTTCACCGCGCTGAAGGTGGTCGGCGGCCTCTTCCTGCTGTGGATCGCCATCGGCATGTGGCGCCACGCCCCCGAACCGCTGCCGCAACTGGGCGAAACCCGCCCCCGCAGCGCCTGGGCCGCCTTCCGCTTCGGTTTCCTGACCTATGCAACCAACCCGAAACCGGCGATCTTCTTCGGCGCCGTCTTCGTGGGCCTGGTGCCCGCCGAGACGCCGCTGGCCGCCCGCGCGGCGCTGGTTGCCGTGATCGCCCTGAACGAGGGCCTCTGGTACGCGCTTGTCAGCCGTGTCTTCTCGCTGCCGAAGGCCCGCGCCGCCTATGCACGCGTCAAGGCCCGCATCGACCGCGCCTTCGGATCGCTCATCGCCGTCTTCGGCCTCAAGATCACCTTCACCTGACCGACCCCAGCCGCCACAACCAAGGAGAGCCCCATGGACAACCGCCTGCCCCACGAGAAGGGCTTCCACGTCAGCTGGGACCAGCTGCATCGCGACGCCCGCGCATTGGCCTGGCGCCTGCAGGGACAGGGCCCGGACGAGGGCCAGTGGCGCGCCGTGGTCGCCATCACCCGCGGCGGCATGGCCCCCGCGATGATCGTCGCCCGCGAACTCGACATCCGCACCGTCGACACGATCAGCGTCAAAAGCTACAACCACCAGACCCAATCCGCCCCCCGGATCATCAAGGCCCCCGATCCGGAGGTCGTAGGCGACGGCACCGGCATCCTCGTGGTCGACGACCTCGTCGACACCGGCCGCACGCTCGAGGTGGTGCGCGGCCACATGCCAAAGGCCCAGATCGCCACGGTCTACGCCAAGCCGCAGGGCCGCCCGCAGGTCGATACCTTCATCACCGAGGTCAGCCAGGACACCTGGATCTTCTTCCCCTGGGACATGGCGCTGCAATACGTCAAACCCTACCGCGGCACCGACTGAGAGGACAGGGACCGCGCGGACCCTCCGCCAGATCCTGGGGACACCCCGGCTTCTTCGGTCTTAAAATACCGCGGGGCCCGGGGCAGCGCCCCGGACGGGGGTCTGGGGGCAAAGCCCCCGGGGGGAAATGCGCCCCCGCAAGGGGGCCCATCGCGGCAAACCCGCCTCAACCGGCGCCCACCCCCTGCCCGGGCGCCCGATCAGCCGCGACCGGGTCCGGTTTCCCGCGATAGCGTCCGCAGCCGCCGGATGCGCAAAGACCCACGCCACACCCCCGCGCCGCCTGCATGCGCTGCCACGCCGCCCTGCGACCCATGCCGCTTCCCTGGCGCCCCCGATCCCCTCGGCACAGCCGGTGGCGCGGCAAAGCCGCTGCGACGCCAGGCAGCCCTTCCGCCCTCCAGCAGAGACCGCCCCCGCGACCGCGCCCCGCCCCCTTCGCCCAGAGGCCGCCCATGACCACACGCACCGACGCCACCTTCTTTCCCCCGATCCCCGAGGCACAACGCTGGCTGAAAGGCGTGACCTTTCCGCCCGACCGCCCGCTGATCAACCTCAGCCAGGCCGCCCCCGCCGAGCCGCCGCCGCCCGAGATGCTGGGCGCCATGGCCGCAATGCTGCAAGAGACCGCGACACATCTCTACGGCCCGGTTCTCGGCCTGCCCGCCCTCCGCGCGGCTCTGGCCACCGACTGGGCCCGGCACTACGGCGCCCCTGTCACGGCCGGGCAGATCGGCATCACCCAGGGCTGCAACCAGGCCTTCGCCGCGACCCTCTCGGCGCTCACCACCGAGGGTGACGAGGTCATTGTCCCGACGCCCTGGTACTTCAATCACAAGATGTGGCTGGACATGAGCGGGCTGCGCGCCGTGCCCCTGCCCACCGGCGCCGACCTGATCCCCGAAGCCGATGCCGCGCGCCCGCTGATCACCGCAAGAACCCGCGCCATCGTCCTGGTCACGCCGAACAATCCGACCGGCGCAGAGTATCCGCCCGAGACCCTGCGCGCCTTCTTCGACCTGGCCCGCGCGCATGGTCTGAAGCTGGTCGTCGACGAGACCTACCGCGATTTCCATTCCCGGCCCGGCGCGCCGCACGATCTTCTGACCACGCCCGGATGGGACGACACGCTGGTCCAGCTCTACAGCTTCTCCAAGGTCTACCGCCTGACCGGCCACCGTGTCGGCGCGGTGATCGCCAACCCGGAGCTGCTGCACCAGATCGAGAAGTTTCAGGACACCGTGGCGATCTGCGCGCCCACCCTGGGCCAGAAGGCCGCGCTCTGGGGCCTGCAGAACCTGGGCGACTGGAAAGACGCGCAGCGGCAGGAGATCCTGACCCGCCGCGCCGCCATCGCCGAGGGGTTCGCCCCCCTGCGGGATCGCGGCTGGCAGCTGCGCGGGCTGGGCGCCTATTTCGCCTATCTCGACCATCCCTTTGCGGAAGGCGCCGCGGCCCTCGCCCCGCGTCTGGTGCGCGAGGCAGGCGTTCTGACCCTGCCCGCCACCATGTTCACGCCATCCGGCGATGCCTCGGGCGAGCGCTGCCTGCGCTTGGCCTTCGCCAATACCGACAGCGCCGGTCTGGCCCGGGTCCTCGACCGGCTGGCACGGGTGGAGGGCCCCCTTGCCACCCCTTCGGGCGCAGCGTAGACAAGCCCGGAAAATTCGCGGGCAGAGGAGCGCAGCATGGCACGGAAAACCGGGAAAGTCGGCGGTATGGCAGGCTGGCTCTTGCTGGGGCTTCTGCTGCTGGCGCTGGGGGGCTTCGGCGCGACCAGCTTCTCGGGCAACCTCCGCAGCATCGGCTCTGTCGGCGAGACCCCGATCCCGGTCTCGACCTACGCCCGCAGCCTGCAGAACGAGATCCGCGCCATCGAGGCCCAGCAGGGCGGCGCCATGACCTTCCAGCAGGCGCAGGCACGCAACATCCCGCAGCAGGTGCTGTCGCAGATGGTGGTGACCGCCGCCCTGAAGGAAGAGGCCGACACGCTGGGCATCTCGGTCGGCGACGAAAAGCTGGCGCAGGACCTGCGCGCGATCCAGGCCTTTCGCGGGCCGGACGGCAGCTTCAACCGCGAAGCCTACCGCATGACACTGGAAAACGCGGGCCTGTCGGAACGCGAGTTCGAGGAACAGCTGCGCGGCGAAAGCGCCTCGACCCTGCTGCAGGGCGCGGTCCTGGCCGGCATCAAGATGCCGCCGGCCTATCTCGACACGCTCATCGCCTATACCGGAGAGCGCCGCAGCTTCAGCTGGGCCGAGGTCAGCGCCGACACGGGCGGTCTGGACACCGGCACCACCGAGGCCACCGAGGACGACCTGCGCGCCTTCTACGAAGAGAACATTGGCGCCTTCACCCGGCCCCGGACCAAGGACATCACCTATGCCTGGCTGACGCCCGAGATGATCGTCGAGACCGTCGAGGTCGACGAGAACTCGCTGCGCGCCGCCTATGAAGAGCGCTCGGCCCAGTACAACATGCCCGAGCGGCGGCTGGCTGAACGGCTCGTCTTCGCCAACGAGGCAGAGGCGCAGGACGCGGCAGAGCGCATCGCCGCCGGGGAAGTGACCTTCGAGGACCTCGTGGCGGAACGCGATCTCGACCTCGCCGACGTCGATCTGGGGGATGTCAGCCGCGCCGATCTGGGCGAGGCCGCCGAGACGGTCTTTGCCGCAGAGGTCGGCGGCGTCGCCGGCCCCGCGCAAAGCGACCTCGGCGTCGCGCTCTACCGCGTCAACGCCGTTCTGCCCGCGCAGGCAACCAGCTTCGAGGACGCCCTGCCCGACCTGCGCGGCGAACTTGCGCTGGACCGCGCGCGCCGCGTGGTCGAACAGCAGGCGCAGGGCTTCGACGATGAACTCGCCGGCGGTGTGACGCTGGAGGAACTGGCCGAGACAACCGACATGGAACTGGGGCAGATCGACTGGAATTCACGGGCCGAAGGGGCGGTGACGGGCTACGAGGCCTTCCGCGCCGCCGCCGAGGCCGCCGAAGAAGGCGACTATCCCGAGATCGCCGAACTGGGCGACGGCGGCGTCTTCGCGCTGCGTGTCGACGGCATTGCCGAGGCCGCGCCCTACCCCTTCGACGAGGTTCGCGACGAGGTCCGCGCCGCCTACGATGCACAGGCCCGCGCCAATGCCGCGCTGGAACAGGCCGAGGCGCTGCTGGCGCCGCTGGCCGGCGATGCCAGCTTCGAGGAGATGGGGCTGGAGCAGCGCACCGAAACCGGGCTGTCGCGCACCTCTTTCGGCTCCGACCTGCCGCCCGAGGTGCTGGAACGCGTCTTTACCATGCGCCCCGCCGAAACCGCGGCCATCGCCACCGGCGACAGCGCGATCGTGGTGCGCCTCGACGACATCCTGCCCGCCGAGACCGAAAGCCCGCAGGCGCAGCAGCTGGCGCGGTTCTTCGGCGATCAGGCGGCGCAGGACGTGGCGCAGGATCTCTTCCGCGCGCTGGCGACCGACATTCAGGACCGCGCCGGTGTCAGCATCGATCAGGCGGCACTGAACGCCGTACACGCGAATTTCCAGTAAGGTCCCGCCCATGTCCGCTCTGACCCCCGGCTTCGATGCCTTCGCCAAGGCCTACGAGGCCGGGCAGAACCAGATCGTCTACACCCGCCTCGCCGCCGACCTCGACACGCCGGTCTCGCTGATGCTGAAACTGACAGGCGCCGCCAAGGACGCCTTCATGCTGGAATCGGTGACCGGCGGCGAAGTGCGCGGCCGCTACTCGATCATCGGCATGAAGCCCGACCTGATCTGGCAGTGCCACGACGGCGCCAGCCGCCTGAACCGGCAGGCGCGCTTCGACCCCGAGGCCTTCGAGGACCAGTCCGACGACCCGCTGACCGCGCTGCGCGCGCTGCTGGCGGAATCGCGGATCGACCTGCCCGCCGACCTGCCGCAGGCCGCCGCGGGGCTCTTCGGCTACCTCGGCTACGACATGATCCGGCTGGTCGAGCGCCTGCCGGACGTGAACCCCGACCCGCTGGGCCTGCCCGACGCCATGATGATGCGCCCCTCGGTGGTGGCGGTCCTCGACGGCGTGAAGGGAGAGGTCACGGTTGTCTCGCCCGCATGGGTGCAGGACGGGCTGTCGGCGCGCGCCGCCTATGCACAGGCCGCCGAGCGCGTCATGGACGCGGTGCGCGACCTGGAACGGGCCATGCCGCAGGCCACCCGCGATCTGGGTGATGCCGCAGAGCTGGGCGAGCCGGTGTCGAACTTCACCCGCGAGGGCTACAAGGCGGCGGTCGAGACGGCCAAGGACTATATCCGCGCCGGCGACATCTTCCAGGTGGTGCCCTCGCAGCGCTGGACGCAGGACTTCCCGCTGCCGCCCTTCGCGCTCTATCGCTCGCTCAGGCGGACCAACCCCTCGCCCTTCATGTTCTACTTCAACTTCGGCGGCTTCCAGGTGATCGGCGCCAGCCCCGAGATCCTCGTGCGGGTCTTCGGGCAAGAGGTCACGATCCGCCCCATCGCGGGCACCCGGCCCCGAGGCGCCACCCCCGAAGAGGACAAGGCGCTGGAGGAAGACCTGCTCGCCGACCAGAAGGAACTGGCCGAACACCTGATGCTTCTGGACCTCGGGCGCAACGACACCGGCAAGGTCTCGAAGATCGGCACCGTGCGCCCGACGGAACAGTTCATCATCGAACGCTACAGCCACGTCATGCACATCGTCTCGAACGTGGTGGGCGAACTGGCAGAGGATCAGGACGCGCTCTCGGCCTTCTTCGCGGGCATGCCCGCGGGCACGGTCTCGGGTGCCCCCAAGGTCCGCGCGATGGAGATCATCGACGAGCTGGAACCGGAAAAGCGCGGCGTCTACGGCGGCGGCGTGGGCTATTTCTCGGCGGGCGGCGACATGGACATGTGCATCGCCCTGCGCACCGCCATCGTGAAGGACCGCAAGCTCTATATCCAGGCCGGCGGCGGCGTGGTCTACGACAGCGACCCCGAGGCCGAGTACATGGAGACGGTCCACAAGTCGAACGCCATCCGCCGGGCGGCCGCCGATGCGGCCCGCTTCACCGGCGACGGCAACCGCTGAGGGCGCATCCGGCTGCGGGGGCCGGAGGGGGCTCTGCCCCCGCGCTGCGCGCCCCCCGAGGTATTTTTGGACCAAAGAAGCGTAAGGATTCCTTAACCCGAATGGTGTCTCCTTCCTGTGCGGTACAGGCGGAGGCGCCGATGACCGCGACCGGAGAAGCCCCCGCCTCCCAGAGTGCATGTTTCAAGGCAAAATCGGGAGCGGGGGTGGATCCTGGGCGCCGCGACAGCCAAGGGCCCGACGGCTGGGCCGTATGAAGTTGCACGTCCGAAAGCCTCCCCTGCTTCTTTGGTCCCCAAGTACCTCGGGGGGAGGCCGCAGGCCGGGGGGCGGAGCCCCCTTGCTACGCCGCCGCCTGCGCCTCGGCCCGGATACGCTCGATCATCGCCCGCAGGCCGTTCGAGCGCTGCGCCGAGAGGTGGTCGTGCAGGCCAAGCCGCCCCAGTTCGGCGCGGGCGTCCACGGCCGGGACCTCCGCCAGCGGCAGACCATCGTAGAGCCGGTGCAGCAGGGCAATCAGCCCCTTGACGATCAGCGCGTCGCTTTCCCCGTGAAAGTGGAAGAGCCCGGCTTCGGGGGTCATGTGCAGCCAGACCTGGCTGGCGCAGCCCTCGACCTTGGTGGCGGGCACCTTCAGCGCCTCGGGCAACGGCTCCATCGCCTTGCCCATCTCGATCACCATGCGGTAGCGGTCTTCCCAGTCCTCCAGGAACTCGAAATCCTCGACCACCGCTTCGAATGCCGCCTGTGCCATTTGCCAGTTCTCCTTCTTCTGCCCGAGGTAGGCAGGAACAGCCCAAAGGTCCAGCCCTGCCGCCCCACAACCGCCCCGGCTTTTCCGTCGCCCCGGTCCGGCGGGTGCTTTTCAAGGCCCGTCAATTGCGCTAGGCCTTTCGGCACAAGGCAAGAAGGGGCAGCCCGTGATGTTCAGACCGATCTCCGTTCTCGTGCTCTCGGCACTTGTGCTGACCAGCTGCGGCACCGTCCGCGAGTCGCGGATCAACCCCTTCAACTGGTTCGGCAACAGCGTCTCGCGCCCGGTTGCAGACGGCACCGCGGCCAACCCGCTGATCCCGCGCCGGAACAACAGCATCTTCCGGCGCAGCAAGGAAGACGCCGCCTATGCCGGGTCGCTGATCGGAGAGGTCTCGGAGCTTCTGGTCGAGCGGCGCCCGGGCGGGGCCGTGATCCGTGCCACCGGCGTGTCGGACATGCAGGGCCCCTTCGAGGTGCGGCTGGTCCCGGTCGCGGCAGAGACCGGCAACGGCGCGCTGACCTACGAGCTGCGCGGCGTGCAGGTGGTTGCCGCGCGCGGCAGCGACTGGTCGCGCACCCTGACCGCCGCCGTCTGGCTGACCGATGCCGAACTGGCCGAGGTCGGTGTCATCCAGGTCAAGGGCGCCCGGAACATCCGTTCCGTCCGGCGCTGAGGCCCCGGCCCGACCGCCCCACGTCATCGCGAAACACCACGCGCAAGCGGGCAATGGCGGCCTGTCCCCGGGACAGGTCCACCCCCCTTTTGCCAGGCTACCCGAGCGCGGCCCCGTCACATCCGGGGCCACGCAGGCCTTAGTCCAGCTCGATGACCTTGACGTCGACACCCTTGGCGGTGAGGGCGATCCTGCCCTCGCAGAGCCGCAGGGCATCCTCTCCGAAGACTTCCCTGCGCCAGCCCTTCAGGGCCGCCACATCGCGTTCGCCTGCGGCGATGGCATCGAGGTCGGCGGCGGGCGCGATCAGCTTCGAGGCCACACCCGAGCTTTCGGTCTTGGCCTTCAGCAGCACCCGCAGAAGATCCGCCAGGGCCGGGTTCACCTGCAACTTGTCGCGGCTCTTGTCGATCTGCGGCAGGCCGTCCTTGGGACGTTCCTGCCCGGCCTTCACCGCGGCCAGGATACCGTCGGCTATATCGCCCTTGCGGGCTTCGCGCAGCAGCAGGCGGGACCGCCCGAGGTCCGCCATGTCGGCGGGCTTGGTCGAGGCCAGTTCGACCAGCGCATCGTCCTTGAACACGCGGTTGCGCGGCACGTTGCGGGTCTGGGCATGGGTTTCGCGGAAGGCGGCCAGTTCCTGCACGATGGCCAGGAAGCGCGGCGAGTTGGACCGCGTCTTGATCCGCTTCCAGGCGTCCTCGGGATGGGTCACATAGGTCTCGGGATCGGTCAGCACCGCCAGTTCCTCGGCCACCCAGCGGTCGCGCCCGGTCTTTTCCAGCTGCGCGGCGAGATATTCGTAGATCTGCCGCAGGTGCGTCACATCGGCCAGCGCATAGGTCTTCTGCGCGTCGGTCAGCGGGCGCCGGGACCAGTCGGTGAAGCGCGAGCTTTTGTCGAGCTGCTGCTTGGCGATCTTGCGGACCAGCGTTTCGTAGCCGACCTGTTCGCCGAAGCCGCAGACCATGGCGGCCACCTGCGTGTCGAAAAGAGGCCGGGGGATCACGCCGTGGTCGATATGGAAGATTTCCAGATCCTGCCGCGCGGCGTGGAAAACCTTGACGATGCTCTCGTCCCGGAAGAGGTCCATCAGCGGATCCAGCGACAGCCCCTCGACCAGCGGATCGACCAGTACCGCATTCTCGTCGCCCTGCCCCGGAAGCGCCAGCTGCACGAGGCAGAGTTTGGAATAATAGGTCCGTTCGCGCAGGAATTCCGTGTCGACGGTGATATAGGGTTGGCCCTTGGCCTCCTCGCAGAAAGCCGCGAGGTCTTCGGTCGTCGTCAATGTCCGCATCGGTGCAGTCTTTTCTGTATTATCGTTGCTCGTAAAGTCACTCCGGCCCCGGGACCGACCATACAACAGCACGGGCGGAAATGGAAACCATGCCGCTAGAGCAGGACCGGAGTCCGGTCGTCGGCGGCAAACCGGCGCAGGACCGCCGGGTAAAGGCGGTGCTCCTCGACCAGCACCCGCGCGGCGAGGCTGTCCGGCGTGTCGCCCGGGTTCACAGCGATCCGGGCCTGCCCGAGGATCGGGCCCTCGTCCAGTTCCGGCGTCACCTCGTGCACCGTGCAGCCGTGTTCTGCATCGCCTGCCTCCAGCGCCCGGGCGTGGGTGTGCAGGCCGCGGTACTTGGGCAGCAGCGAGGGGTGGATGTTCAGCATCCGTCCCCGCCAGGGCGTCACGAAAGAGGCGGTCAGCACCCGCATGAACCCGGCCAGGCACAGGATGTCCGGCGCCGCCTTGTCCAGTTCGGCGTTCAGAGCGGCCTGGAAGGCCTCGCGGTCGCCGCCGAAGGGCCGGTGATCGACCACCGCCGTCGGGATGCCCCGCGCGGCGGCCTTGGCCAGCCCGCCCGCGTCGGCGTTGTTCGACAACACCAGGCAAGGCCGCGCCGGGTGGTCGCCGGTCATGTCGTCGACCAGCGAGACCATGTTGGACCCGCCACCCGAAATGAAGATGGCGACTCGCTTCACGAAAGCGCGCCCTCGTAGGTCACGCCCTGCCCCGCCGTCACGTGGCCCAGCCGCACCGGGGTTTCGCCCATCGCGGTCAGCGCCTCGGACAGCGCCTGCGCGCGGGCGGCATCGACCACGAGGATCATGCCGATGCCGCAGTTGAAGGTCTTGAGCATCTCGGCCTGATCCATGCCGCCGGTCTGGCGCAGCCAGCCGAAGACGGGCGGCAGGCTCCAGGCGGACAGGTCGATGCTGGCGCCAAGGCCTTCCGGCAGCACGCGCGGCAGGTTTTCCGTCAGGCCGCCGCCGGTGATATGGGCCAGCCCGTGCACACCGCCCTGCCGGATCGCTTCGAGCGCCTGCTTGACGTAAAGCCGCGTGGGCGCCAGCAGGGCCGCGCCCAGCGTGCCATCCGCCCAGGGGCAATCGGCGTCCCAGCCAAGGCCCGAGACCTCGACCAGCTTGCGCACGAGGCTGTAGCCGTTGGAATGCACGCCCGACGAGGTCAGGCCGATCAGGACGTCGCCTTCCGCCACGCCCTCGGGCAGCGCGGTGCCGCGCTCCATCGCGCCGACGGCGAAACCGGCAAGGTCGAAGTCGCCCGCCGGGTACATGCCGGGCATCTCGGCGGTCTCGCCGCCGATCAGGGCGCAGCCCGACAGGACGCAGCCCTCGGCGATGCCCTCGATCACGCGCGCGGCGGTGTCGGTATCCAGCTTGCCGGTGGCGAAGTAGTCGAGGAAGAACAGCGGCTCGGCACCCTGACAGACAAGGTCGTTGACGCACATGGCGACAAGGTCGATGCCCACGCCGTCGACGGTGCCGGTGTCGATGGCGATGCGCAGCTTGGTGCCCACGCCGTCGGTGGCCGCGACCAGAACGGGATCGGTGTAGCCCGCATCCTTGAGGTCGAAGAGCGCGCCGAAGCCGCCCAGCCCCGCCATGACGCCCGAGCGGTTCGTGCGTTTGGCGGCGGGCTTTATCCGTTCCACCAAGGCGTTGCCCGCATCGATGTCCACCCCTGCCTCGGCATAGGTGATGCCGTTCTTGCCATCGCTCATGTCTGCGCTCCGCTTGGTTTGCGGCGCACTTACCGCAAGGGCGCAAAGAAGGGAAGCGCAGAGCGCCCCGCGGCACGACGCAAGAGCACAGGAAGCGCGGACATCAGCCGCTTGACCAGACCTGCCGCGCGCCGTAGTGACATCGCCACGGTGGGCCTGTAGCTCAATTGGTTAGAGCAGGGCGCTCATAACGCCTTGGTTGCGGGTTCAAGTCCTGCCGGGCCTACCAATACGCCGGATCTCTCCCGTCCGTGGATCGGCCCGGGCCGAAGGGCCACCCTGC
Source organism: Ponticoccus sp. (in: a-proteobacteria) (assembly GCF_048381735.1). Taxonomy (NCBI): domain Bacteria; kingdom Pseudomonadati; phylum Pseudomonadota; class Alphaproteobacteria; order Rhodobacterales; family Roseobacteraceae; genus Ponticoccus; species Ponticoccus sp. (in: a-proteobacteria). Next base: position 134,244 of record NZ_JBLXGL010000005.1, on the reverse strand, counting down.
CCCGCCGCTCCGGCCCTTGCCGCACATGGCCCGCCCCTACCCCTGACAGCCTGCCTCCGCCGCCCCCATTTCCGATGGGGGTTGCGCGGCTTCAATCGGTGCGGTCAATGCCATGGTCCCGGCAGATGCCATGCAACCGGCCTGCGCCCTGCCCGGACGATCCGGAAAACGAACCGGTCTTTCGGCGGCCCGTGATAGACAGCGCCAGTGGCACGGCGCTTGCTGCCGATGTAGCCCTGCACGCGCCCCGGACCCTGTGCTTTGGCGCGACACCAAGGGCGCTTTTCGACCGGGGCCGCTGGCGCCTTCGGCAGGCCTGACGGCGGCCCCGGTCCGGGACCCAGCGGAGGCGGTCAGCCCGGGGCCTGGGTGTCCGCCCAGCTTGCAAAGATCTTCTCCAGCGCGACCACCACGTAATAGAGCACGATTCCCAGCGCGGCGAGCGCGATCAGCACCGCGAACATCAGCGGATAATCCGAGTTCGTCTTGGCACTGTCGAAGAGCGCGCCAAGCCCCCGCCCGTGCGGCGAGACGATCTCCATCAGGTTGGTGCCGATGAAGGCCAGCGTGACCGCCACCTTGAGCGCGCCGAAGAACTCGGGCAGCGTCTTGGGCAGGGCGATCTTCCAGAAGATCGTCGCCTGCGAGGCGCCGAGCGAACGCAGGATGTCGCGGTATTCCGGTTCCAGCGTCGACAGCCCGATCGAGATCGAGACCGCGATGGGAAAGAACGAGATCATGAAGGCGATCAGCACGGTATTGAAGTCATGCGCGCCCACGAACATCAGCGCCACGATGGGCACGACGGTGGCCTTGGGGATGGCGTTGAACCCCACCAGCAGCGGGTAGAGCGCATCGCGCATCAGCCGCGAGAAGCCCATGACCATGCCAAACCCCACGCCGACGACAACCGCCAGCAACAGTCCGACCACGGTCCGCCACAGCGTCTGCCAGCCCATGGTGATGAACAGCGACCAGTATTTCGCATAGGCCGGCGGAAGGTCCGAGGGCGAGGCCATGACGTAGTCCGGCCAGCCGTTGATCCGCACCAGCGCCTCCCAGAACAGCAGGAAGACCACGATGGCCCCCAGCGGTGCCAGCACCGCGCGCGAGGTCAGGGCCTTCAGCCAGCCACCCCGGGTGGCTGCTTTGGGGTTCATGTCGGGGACGTAGGCCATGGGGCTCTCCGGCTCGGTCTCGGGGCGCCGGAGCGCCGGTCTGTCTGGTGCCGCAACGAGGCGCGGCGCGGGATGGGGTCATCGCTGCCGGGCACATCCGCGCCCCGGTTCCGGGGCCGCATGTGTGCCACGCGACGGTCGGCGGCGCGGCCTGCCTCAGGCGGCCGCGCGGCCCTGCGCGACCTGGATCTGATGGCGCAGGATGTTGAGCATCTCGGCCGCTTCGGGCGTATACAGGTGCTCCAGATCGCGCGGCCCGGTGTCCGGCACGTCCAGCACGTATTGCGTGCGCGCCGGGCGCTGCGACAGCACCACCACCTGATCGGCAAGGAAGATCGACTCGCGCAGATCGTGGGTGATCAGCACGCCGGTAAAGGGCTCTTCGGCCTTCACCTTGTGCATGGTCTGCCACAGATCCTCGCGGGTGAAGGCATCCAGCGCGCCGAAGGGCTCGTCGAGGATCAGAACCTCGGGCTTGTGGACCAGCGCGCGGCACAGGCTGGCGCGCTGCCGCATGCCGCCGGACAGCTCCGAGGGCCGCTTGTCCTCGAAGCCCTCCAGACCCACCAGCGCCAGAAGGAAGCGCGCACGCTCTTCCTTCTGCGCCCTGGTCAGCGTGTTGGGCACGATTTCCAGCGGCAGGATCACGTTTTGCAGGATCGTCCGCCACTCCAGCATCACCGGGTTCTGGAAGGCCATGCCGACCGTGGGGCGCGGCCCCTTTACCGGCGTGCCGTGCAGCGTGACGGTGCCCTCGTCCGGGCGCATCAGGCCCGAAATCAACTTGGTCAGCGTGGACTTGCCGCAGCCCGAGGGCCCGACGACGGCAACAAAGCCGCCCTCCTTCACGCTGACATCCAGCCCATCCAGCACGGGCAACGGGCCGGACGGCGTCTTGTAGGCGTGCCGCACGCCCGCGATGTGGATCATCGATGTCATGAGATCGTTCCCTTCTAGCAGGCCGCGCAGAAGATCCCCGCGCGGCCCGTCCGTTTCACTTCAGCGCAAAGCCGCCCTCGGGCAGGTAGGCGTCGGTGAAATAGGTCGACATATCGCCCATCGACTGGAACGTGTAGATCGTGGCGATCTGGTCGAGCGCGCTGGCAAAGCGGTCCGCGTCGACCGGGCCAAAGCCGTTTTCCAGGGTGAAGTCCGTCGCCACATTGGCCGCGATGGACAGTTCCAGACGGCGCTGCTCCAGCGCGGCATCGGCGGCGGGGTTGCGCTCGATCAGGCTGGGGATGGCGGCGGCGGGGTCGGCCACGGCATCGGCCCAGCCCTTGGCGACGGCAGAGAGGAACCCCTCGATCACTTCGGGGTTCGCGGCGGCGTATTCGGTGTTCACGATGATCGCGTTGCCGTAAAGATCGACGCCGTGATCGGCCATCAGCAGGGTCGTGATGTCCTCCTCCTCGATGCCCAACCGCACGAGGTTCAGGTAGGACGAGAAGGAAAAGCCGGTGATCGCGGCGACGTTGCCCTGGGCCAGCATCGGCTCACGCGTGGGGAAGCCCACCGGCTCGACGGTGATGGCATCGGTGTCCAGGTCGTTCTCGGCGGCGAAGATCGGGAACTGCGCCCAAGCGCCATCGGGCGGCGGCGCGCCCAGCACCTTGCCCTCCAGGTCCTTCGGCGTCTCGACCCCCAGCGACTTGCGTCCGATCACCGCGAAGGGCGGCTTGTCGTAGATCATCATGGCCGCCTTGACCGGCGCATCGGGGTTCTGGTCAAGGAACTTGATCAGCGAGTTGATATCGGCAAAACCCACCGGAAAGGCCCCGGTCGCCACCTTCGGAATCGCGTCGAGAGAGCCCGACCCGGCGCTGATCTCGACCGACAGGTCGGCCTCTTCGAAATAGCCCTTGTCGATGGCGACGAAATAGGGCGCGGCGGGGCCTTCGAATTTCCAGTCCAGGGCAAAGGGCACATCGGTCTGCGCCCAGGCCGAACCGGCCAGCAACAGGCCAGCGGCGGCGGCGGCGATCTTTGGGTAAATCACGGGGGGTCTCTCCTCGGTCGAATCATTCCCTGTCCGGGTCAGGGTAAGCGACCCCCGGGCCGGTCCGTTAGCAATTCCGGGCAAATCTGCGGAGTTTTTTGTCGTTTTCTCGGGCACTATGGCCAGAAGCGCCGAAAAAGCAGGCGCCGACGGGGGCAATCTCCCCGATATCTAGCCCTGCCCCGCAGATGGCGGCCCCGCCGCGCGCCCCTGCGCAGCCCGCTGTCCCAGGGAAGACCCGCGCCACCCTCCGCCGCCCGATCCGGCAGGCCGGAGTGACGCCACCCGCGCCCTCCCGACCGCGAGGCCGCCGATCCTCGGCGCGCACCTCCGGCAGCATCCCGGGGAGACCTTGCCAGAGACCCTGCCTGCGCCCTCGTCGCATTCCTGCGACCCCGCCGCCGATCCCCGCAGCGCGGCAATGGAAAAGCCCCGGCCTGCGGGACCGGGGCTTTCCATACTCTCGGCCTGCGGCATCACCCGGCGGCGGCGACCGCCCGCTTGGTCATGACCGACACCAGATGCGCGCGATAGGCGGCCGTGCCGTGCAGGTCAGAGATCATGTCGTCCGCCGGCACCGACAGCCCGTCCAGCGCCGAGGCCGAAAAGCTGCCCGCCAGCGCCTCTTCGGCGGCCCCCCAGCGATGCACGCCGTCGTTCGACGCGCCGGTCACGGCGACCCGCACGCCCGAAGATCCGCGCGACACGAAGACCCCCACCAGCGCAAAGCGCGAGGCGGGCTGTTCGAACTTCACATAGGCCGCGGCCTCCGGGATCGGGAATTTCACCGCCGTCACGATCTCGCCCTCCTCCAGCGCGGTCGTGAACATGCCCTGAAAGAAGTCGTCCGCCGCGATCTCGCGGCTATTGGTCACGATGGTCGCGCCCGATCCCAGCGCCGCCGCCGGGTAGCAGGCCGAGGGGTCGTTGTTGGCGATCGAGCCGCCGATGGTGCCGCGGTTGCGCACCGCCGGATCGCCGATATTGCCGGCCAGCGCCGCCAGCGCCGGGTAATGCGCCGCCGCCTCGCGCGCCACCGTGGCATGGGTGGTGCCGCCGCCCAGGGTCAGCACGCCCGCCTCGGCACGCACCCCCTTCATCTCGTCGATGGCCGAAAGGCTCACCAGCACGGACGGCATCGCCAGCCGCTGCTTCAGCGTCGGGATCAGCGTCTGACCGCCGCCCAGGGCCTGCGCATCCTCCTGCTGCAGCGCCGCGACCGCATCGGCCACCGTCTTCGGGCGCACCATATCGAATGAATACATCGTTTTTCCTCCTGGGACCGCGAAGACCCTCTGTTTCTTCTTGGTCCAAATACCCTTCGGGGGTCCGGGGGCAGACAGCCCCCGGCGCTCTCAACTCAGTGCTGCATCGCCTGCCAGACGCGCGAGGGCGAGACCGGCATGTCGATATGGGTCACATGGCTGTGGCCCGCCGAATGCAGCGCGTCGATCACCGCGTTCACCACCGTCGGCGGCGAGCCGATCGCCCCGGCCTCGCCGCAGCCCTTCACCCCAAGCGGGTTATGCGTGCAGGGCGTCTGGCACGAGTGGTCGACCACGTAGTTGGCCATCATCGGGATGTCGTCGGCGCGCGGCATGGCATAGTCCATGTAGGACGCCGACAGCAGCTGGCCGTTCTCGTCGTAGGCGCAGTTCTCCAGCAGCGCCTGCCCGATCCCCTGCGCGATACCGCCGTGGACCTGGCCCTCGACGATCATCGGGTTGACCACATTGCCGAAGTCGTCGGCCGAGACGAACTTCTCGATGGTGACCTTGCCGGTCTCCGGGTCGACCTCGACCTCGCAGGCATAGGCGCCCGCCGGATAGGTGAAGTTGGCGGGATCGTAGAAGGCCGTCTCTTCCAGACCCGGCTCGATGTCTTCCAGCGGGTAGTTGTGCGGCACATAGGCGGCCAGCGTCACGTCGCCCCAGGCCACCGACTTGTCCGTGCCCGCGACCGAGAACTGGCCGTCCTTCAGCTCGATATCCGCATCCGAGGCTTCCAGCAGGTGGCCGGCGATCTTCTTGGCCTTGTTGATGATCTTCTCGGTCGCCCGCACCATGGCAGAGCCGCAGACCGCAAGGCTTCGCGAGCCATAGGTGCCCATGCCGAAGGGGATCTTCGAGGTGTCGCCGTGCACGATATCGATCATGCTCTCGTCGATGCCCAGCATCTCGGCCACGACCTGCGGGAAGACCGTCTCGTGGCCCTGACCGTGGCTGTGCGCCCCCACCATGACCGAGATCGAGCCGGTGGCGTTCACCCGCACGGTGGCGGCATCGTACAGACCCGCACGCGCGCCAAGCTGACCCACCAGGTTCGACGGCGCGATGCCGCAGGCCTCGATGAAGCAGTTGATGCCCAGACCGCGCAGCTTGCCCCTGGCCTCGCTCTCCTTCCGACGCGCCTCGAAATTGCCGAGGTCCATCAGCGCTTCCATCTTGTCCATGGTCGCGACGTAATCGCCGGTGTCGTATTCGACCGCCACGGGCGTGGCATAGGGGAAGGCGGTGATAAAGTTCTGCCGCCGCAGCTTGATCGCATCGACGCCCAGCTCGCGGGCGGCCATGTCGATCACGCGCTCCAGCTGGTAGGTCGCTTCCGGGCGGCCCGCGCCGCGATAGGCGTCCACCGGAACGGTATTGGTGAAGACCGCCTTCACGTTCACCTGCACGGCGGGGGTCTTGTAGTTGCCCGCCATCAGCGTCCCGTGCAGCCAGGTCGGCACAGAGGACGAGAAGGTCGAGAGATAGGCACCCATGTTGGCATAGGTGTCGGTGCGCACGGCGGTAAAGTTGTTATCCGCATCCAGCGCCAGTTCGATCTTGGTCACGTGGTCGCGGCCATGGGCGTCGGACATGAAGGCCTCGGAGCGCGACGAGGTCCATTTGACGGGCCGGTTGATCTGCCGCGAGGCGAAGGTGACAAAGGCCTCTTCCGCGTAGTGGAAGATCTTGGTGCCGAAGCCGCCGCCCACGTCGGGCGCCACGACCTTCAGCTTGTGCTCGGGGATGCCGAGGACGAAGGCGCCCATCAAGAGCCGGATCACATGCGGGTTCTGCGAGGTCGTATAGAGCGTCGATTCGTCGTTGGCGCGGTTGTAGTCGCCAAGCGCGACGCGCGGCTCCATCGGGTTGGCCACCAGACGGTTGTTCACCAGTTCCAGCGTGGTGACATGCGCGGCCTCGGCAAAGGCCTTGTCCGTGGTTTCCGTATCGGTGCCGAACTGCCAGTCATAGCAGAGGTTGTCCGCGATATCGTCGTGCACCTTGGTGGCGCCCTCGGCCAGCGCGGCCTTCATGTCGACGACGGCGGGCAGCTCGGAGATATCGACCTCGATGGCCTCGGCCGCATTGCGCGCCTCTTCGAGGCTCTCGGCCACGATGGCGGCAATCGGGTCACCGACGTGACGCACCTTGCCCTGTGCCAGCACCGGGTGCGGCGGTTCCTTCATCGCCTCGCCGTGCTTGTCGGTCACCTGCCAGCCGCAGGGCAGACCGCCGACACCCTCGAAATCGGCGCCGGTGAAGATCCGCACGACGCCGGGCATCCCCGCCGCGGCCTCGGTGTTGATGGAATTGATCGTCCCGTGCGCCATGTCGGAGCGCAGGAAATAGCAGTAGGTCTGCCCGTAGACGGAAATATCGTCGGTGTACTGACCGGCTCCGGTCAGGAAGCGCACGTCCTCGCGCCGCTTCTGGCTTGCGCCGATGCCATGATCTTTCGGCATGGGTATCCTCCCTGGAATGGGTCGGGGTCAGGGCCCCTCCCCGGAAATCTGGCTAGGGCGGGCCCGCGGCCCACCCGCGAAAATCACTCTGCGGCGACCGCCGGCACGTCCTGGCCCGATGCGGCCAGGATCGCGCGGACGATGTTGTGGTAGCCGGTGCAGCGGCAGATGTTGCCCTGCAGGTGGTGGCGCACCTCGGCCTCGGTGGGTTTGGGATTGTCCTTCAGCAGCGCCGCCGCCGCCATGACCATCCCCGGCGTGCAGAAACCGCACTGAAGCCCGTGGTATTCCTGGAACGCCGCCTGGATCGCGTTCAGCGTGCCGTCCTGCGCCGCCTGCCCCTCGATGGTTGCCACCTCGGCGCCCTCGGCCTCGGCCGCGAACATGGTGCAGGCCTTCACCTGCAGGCCGTTGACGTGGATCGTGCAGGCGCCGCACTGCGAGGTATCGCAGCCGACATGCGTGCCGGTCAGACGCAGTTCCTCGCGCAGGAACTCCGTCATCAGGGTGTTGCCCTTGACCGACTTGGTGACGGACCTGCCGTTCACCACCATCGTCACTTCTGCCATCTTGCTATCCTCCCTGGATGTTCAAATCTGGGTAATCCGGCGCAGCCGCGCGCCGGGAAAATCTCGGTAACCGGATGGTTCACGAAACCATGCGCTTGAACCAGCCTTTTTTCTTGCCGTCCTGATCCGGCGCGTCGGTCTCGGGCGCCGCGTCCGGGTCGGACGGCCCCTCGACCGCCTGCTGGAAGTTGTCGAAGAACTGGTCGGCCATCTTCTTGGCGAAACCGTCGATGATGCGGCTGCCCAGCTGCGCCAGCTTGCCGCCCACGTTGGCCTCGACCGCATAGGTCAGCTCGGTGCCACCCTCGGCAGGCGCCAGCGCCACGTCCGCGCCGCCCTTGGCGAAACCGGCGGCGCCGCCCTTGCCTTCGCCCGAAAGCGTGACCGCATTGGGCGCGTCCATGTTCGACAGGCTGACCTGCCCCTTGAAGGTCGCCTTCACCGGGCCGACCTTCTGGACAACCGTCGCCTCGAAGCCCTCTTCCGCAGAGCCGGACATCTCGGTGCAGCCGGGCACGCAGGCCTTCAGCACCTCGGGGTCGAGGATCGCGGCCCAGACCACCTCCTGCGGGGCCTTGATGATACGGGAATCGCTCATTTTCATGGATTCAGTCCTTTCCGTGTCAGGCGCAGCCTAGGCGCGGGGCCGGGGCCGGGGATATTAGACCAAGGGCGTAGCCGCGCACGCCGCGTCACCAGAGCCCCCGCTTCCGGGGCATCCCGCAAGCCCAGACAACCACATCGATTCGGCCTTTCGCCAGCCCGGCGCCGACGGCATCGTCCGCCGCCTTTGCACATCGAGGTTAGGCGAAACGCCCCGACGATCCCAGCACCCATTTCGGCCGGTCCGGCCCGGGCAGCGGAGACCCATGGCGGCGGCCAGTCCCCGCTCGCGCAACAGCGCAACTGCGACATCGGTCTCATGGCCACTCCGGCGCCGCGCCGCGCTCGCCCGCGGCGCGCGCAAGAGTTTTCGAAAACTCTTTGAAGTTTCTTCGAAGAAACTTGCCACTGTCGCCGCCCCTCCGGGCTATGCGCGGCGGGGCCGCTGCCCCTGTGGCCACCCTTGATCAGCGACACCCGGCGGCACGCATTGCAGTTTCAGGCAAAATACGGCAGCTTGCCGCAAACGACGGACATGCCACATGACCCGGCCAAACACACCCGAAGCCCGACAAGAGGCACTGCGCCACCGTCTCGATGCGGGCGAGGCGCTCAGCCTCAGCGCGCTTTCGCGGGAATTCGGCGTCTCGCCCGACAGCATTCGGCGCGACCTCAAGGCACTGGAATCGCAGGGCCTCGCCCGTTGCATCCGGGGCGGCGCGCTGCCACCGCAGCCCCTGGCGCGTGCCACGCTCGACCGCCTGCCAGAGATGGACCACGCCGCCCTGACCGCCGCTGCCCTGCCGCTGATCGCGGACGGCATGGTGGTGTTCATGGACGGCGGCACGACCATCGCCGCGCTTGCCGCCGCGCTGCCCCGGCTTCCCGGGGCGCTGATCGTGACGCCCGCCCCCGCCGTGGCGCTTGCCACCCTGCGCCGGGGCACGCCGACGCATCTGATCGGCGGCCGCCTCTCGCCCTCCGGTGCCATCGCGGTCGGCTCGGACAGCACGCGGGCGCTGTCGCGCATCGCCGCCGACCTCGCCCTGCTGGGGGTCTGCGGCATCGACCCCGGCTTCGGCCTCTCGGCCGAGGACAGCGACGAGGCCGCGGTCAAGCGCGCCATGCTCGACGCGGCCCACCGCAGCGCCCTGCTGAGCGCCGCAGCAAAGCTTGGCACCCGCAGCCGGTTCCACGTCGCGCCATGCGTGGCGCTGGACATCCTGATCACCGATGCGCCCACCGAGGCGACGCCCGCCTATACAGACCTCGGAATGGAGATCCGCCATGCCTGACATCCGCCGCGCCCGCCTTGCGGTCTCTGCCGCCTTCGCCCTGAACGGCGCGCTTCTGGGCGCCTGGGCCAGCCGGGTTCCGGCGGTGCGCGACCGCTTCGAGCTATCCGAGGGCGCGCTCGGACTGATGCTGCTGGTCATGGGGGTTGGCGCTCTCCTGTCCTTCCCGCTGGCGGGCAGCATGGCCGACCGGCGCGGCGCCTACCCGGTCGCCTGTCTGCTGGCCTGCCTCTACCTTCTGACCATCGTCGCCATCGGCCTCGCCCCGGTCCCCCTCGCGCTGGCCGCCGCGCTCTTCGCCTTCGGCGCCTGCCACGGCGCCATGGACGTGGCGATGAACAGCTGGGCGGCAGAGGTCGAACGCACCTCGGGCCGCTCGATCATGTCGTCCTTCCACGCAATGTGGAGCCTCGGCGCCGGTCTGGGCGCGGGCGGAGGCTGGCTGGCCACCCGCGCGGGCCTGTCGCTCGACGCGCATTTCGCCCTGACCGCCCTGGCGGTGGCGCTTGTCTTCGGCCCGCTGATCCGCACCCGCTGGGACAGCCGCCGCAGCGCGCCCGCCACCAAGGGGCCGGTCTTTGCCCTGCCGCGCGGCGCGCTGGTGCTGGTGGGCGTTGTGGCCCTGGCGGCGGGGCTCGGAGAGGGCGCCGCCGCCGACTGGAGCGCGGTCTTCCTTGCCGATGTGGTCGGCACCACGCAGTCGCAGGCGGCCCTGGGCTATGCCATCTTCAGCGCCACCATGGTGGCGATGCGGCTCTGCGTCGACGGGCTGATCACGCGCTTCGGCCCGGTGGCCACCGCCCGCGCCGCCGGGCTTTTCGCCGCCCTCGGGACGGCACTGGTGGTCGGCCCGGCCACGCTGCCGCTGACGCTGGCCGGCTACGTGCTGATCGGCATGGGCTACGCGGCGGTGATCCCCATGGCCTTCAGCCGCGCCGCCGCCGATCCGGACGTGCCCGCCGGACAGGCCATCGCCTCGGTCGCGACGCTGGGGTACGGCGCCATGCTGGTGGGGCCGCCCGCCATCGGCTTCCTCGCGGAACTGACCTCGCTGCGCCTCGCCCTGGCCCTTGTGGGCGCCGCGGCACTCGCCATCACCGCCCTCGCCCCGGTGCTCGGCCAGGGCCGCGGCCTGCCACAGGGCCGGACCGCAGCGGGCTGACAACGGCCACCCCCCGCAGCATACGAAACCGGCCCCGCCCCATGGCTTGCTTCGGAGCCGTCCTTCGCCTGCCGCCCGCAGGACAGCTCCGGCTGCCCGGGCCAAACCAAATCGCCGAGGGGCCCCGGAACGGGGAGACGGCTATTTTGCTTGGCCCGGGCGGCCAGAGATGGCACGCAGGGCAAAGGGGAAGGACGGCTTCGAAGGCTTGCTTGGGTGAGTGCCAGAGCTGGCCGGAAGGGTTTTCCCGCAAAACCCTTCCCCCCGCGCCGGTCCCACCCTCAGCGCGCCTTGAACAGCCCGCCGAGGATGCCGCGCACGATCTTCCGCCCGGTGGTTCCGGTCAGCTCCTTCATCACCATCTTGCCCATGGCCTCGCCGAAGCTCTCGCCCTGCCGGTCGCGCCGGGTCGAGGCGCCGGAGGTCGAGCGGCTCACCCGCTTGCCGGTATAGCGCCGCCCCGCACGGTACTCGCGTTCGCGGGCCTCCATTTCCTCCTCGGCGCGCTCCGCCTCGGCGGCTTCGGCGGCGGCCTTCTCGGCGCGGGCCTTCAGCATCTCGTAGGCCGATCTGCGGTCCACCGCCTGCGCGTATTTGGCCCGCAGATCAGAGGCCAGCACCACCGCCTCCCGCTCTGCCGCTTCGATCGGGCCAAGCTGCGACGAGGGCGGGCGCACCAGCGTGCGCTGCGCCATGCCCGGCACCCCCTTCTTTTCCAGGAAGGACGTCACCGCCTCGCCCACGCCGACCTCGCGGATCGCCGTCTCGATGTCGAACGCCGGGTTCTCGCGGTAGGTCTCGGAAGCCAGCCGCAGCGCCTTGCGGTCGCGCGCGGTGAAGGCCCGCAGAGCGTGCTGCACCCGGTTGCCAAGCTGGCCGAGTATGTCCTCGGGAATGTCGTCGGGCGACTGGGTGATGAAGTAGACCCCCACCCCCTTCGACCGGATCAGCCGCGCCACCTGCTCGACCTTGTCCACCAGCGCCCGGGGCGCGCCGTCGAACAGCAGATGCGCCTCGTCGAAGAAGAAGACCAGCCTGGGCTTGTCCGGGTCCCCGACCTCGGGCAGGTCCTCGAACAGCTCGGACAACAGCCACAGCAGGAAGGTCGCGTAAAGCCGCGGCGCCGCCATCAGTTTGTCGGCGGCAAGGATATTGACCTGCCCGCGCCCGTCCGGCCCCACCCGCAACAGGTCCGCAAGCTCTAGCGCGGGTTCTCCGAAGAACCCGGCGCCGCCCTCTTCCTCGAGCACCAGAAGGCGCCGCTGGATCGCGCCGACGGAAGCGACGGAGATATTGCCGTAGCGCAGCGACAGGTCACCCCGGTTCTCGCCGATCCACACCAGCATCGCGCGCAGGTCGTTCAGGTCCAGCAGCGGCATGCCCTCTTCGTCCGCCAGCCGGAAGGCGATGTTCAGAATGCCCTCCTGCGCCTCGCTGAGGTCCAGCAGGCGCGCCAGCAAAAGCGGCCCCATCTCGGCGATGGTCGTGCGCACCGGGTGGCCCTGCGCGCCATAGAGATCCCAGAAGCAGACCGGAAACCCCGCGTAGGCGAAATCCTCGAAGCCGATCTTGCCGCAGCGCTCCATGAAGGGGGCGTGCAGCTTGTGGTCGGCGCTGCCGGCCTTGGCCAGCCCCGACAGATCGCCCTTCACATCGGCCATGAAGACCGGCACACCGGCCTGCGAAAAACCCTCGGCGAGGATTTGCAGGGTCACGGTCTTGCCGGTCCCGGTGGCCCCGGCGATCAGCCCGTGCCGGTTGGCATAGCCCAGCCGCAAATGCTGTTTCTCACCGTAGGACGGCCCGCCGCCGCCCACGAAAACCGCGTCTTCCATCGTCACCCTTCCTGTCCCGCTTTCCGTCCCGCTTCGCCGGCTCAAGGCCCCTTGGCCGCCCCCGTCCCGCAGGTCACCCCCAAAAATACAAACTTAACCTTTTGATGCCATAGTCATTGTTGGTCCGGGGCGTCATGTCCTCTCCTGCCCCGGACCGACTTCCTCCCTGTCAGACTGGCCGCGCCCCCGGGCGCGGCTTTTTTGTGCAGGCCCATTCTTGTCGTCTGGGTTTCACAAAGCCTGTTGACCGGCTCGTTTTCATTTCGTAGCGTCCCCCCAATGACAAAGTCGGCCGGTCCGACAGGGAGCGATAATGGAAAGGGGCCCGGGGGGTCCCTTTTCTTTTCCCCGCCGGGCCCCGACCGTTACGATGCGGGCGCAAATTCGCCCAAACGGCCCGCAAGGTACGTGATTTCCGCCCTGACAGTGTCAGCCGCCCGTGCTAAAGCCAGCCCCAACCAGAGAACGAAAAAGTCCGAGGACGTCCATGACCAAACCGCTTCTGCTTCTGTCTTTGATCGCCGCGCTGGGTGCGGGCCCCGCCTTTGCCCAGTCCGACGACGCCCCCGCCGCCGATCCGGCAACCGATGCCCCGGCGACCGAGCCCGCGGCGGACCCGGCGGCCGATCCCGCATCGGAGCCCGCGGCCGATCCGGCACCGTCGACCAACATCGGCGGCGGCCTCGATCTGGGTGAAGAAGGCGCAGAGGCGCCCGCAGGCCAGCAGGGTCCGCGCACCTATATCAAGGAGACCTTCAACGACTGGTCCCTGCAGTGCATCGAAGTCCCCGAGGGCGACGACGTCTGCCAGATGTACCAGCTGCTGAAGGATGCCAATGGCGCCAGCGTCGCCGAGGCCTCGATCTTCAAGCTGTCGAACGGCGGGCGCGCCGTGGCCGGTGGCACCTTTGTCGTGCCGCTGGAAACGCTGCTGACCCAGAAGCTGACCGTGCAGGTCGACAATGGCGCCGAGCGGCGCTTCGACTTCTCCTTCTGCGCGCAGGTCGGCTGCTATGCCCGCGTCGGCTTTACCGCCGAGGACATCCAGCGCTTCAAGGCCGGCGCCAAGGCCGTTGTGACCATCGTTCCGGCCCTGGCCCCCGACCAGAAGGTCAGTGTCGAGATGTCGCTGTCCGGCTTCACCGCCGCCTACGACGCCTCTTCGGCGCTGTCGCAGTAAATCCCGTTCCCACCGGAACAAGGAAAGGCGCGCCCCGCCCGGCGCGCCTTTTTTCGTATCTGCTCGTATCTGCGGTTACCTGTCTGCGGCCTGTCCGCCGGGTTCTTGCCCCCGAAGAAGGATCGCGGCGCTTGGCGGCCCGGGGCCGCAGCGGCCTGTCAGGGCGCGCCCGGCAGCCCGGCACCTTGACGCCCGCTGCGGACCCGGCGGGGGCGCCCCGGCCTGCCCGGGCCGTCGGCGCAGCCGGCCCTTGCCGGACGGTTGCAAGGGGCGCCGCGTCCGTGCAGTGGACCGCAGCGCCGCCTGGCCGTCAGTGCGCCGCCGTGTTCTTCCCGCCGAAGAGCGCGGCCCAGATCGGCGCCACGACCCGTGTTCCGATCGGGATCAGCACCAGACCCACCAGGAACCCGAGCACGAAGTCGATGGCCGCCGTGATGATCCATTGCAGCGCGCCGCTGCCCTGCCCGTAGTCGACCGCGACGTGATGGATGAACTCTTCCGGCCAGTGCCAGCCCATCTCGTGCAGCGAATGCACGATGATCGAGCCGCCGACCCAAAGCATCGCCGCCGTGCCGACGACGGTCAGGGTCTTCAGCAGCCAGGGCATGAACTTGACGATGGCGCGGCCCAGCCAGCGGCCAAAGCCGGTCCGGGACACCTGGCTGAGCCAGAGCCCGACGTCGTCCATCTTCACGATCACCGCCACGGCGCCATAGACCGCTGCCGTCACCAGCAACGCCACAACCGCCAGGGTCGCCGCCTCCATCCAGAAGGTCGAGGCCTCGATGGCCGACATCGAGATCACCATGATCTCTGCCGAGAGGATGAAATCGGTCTTGATGGCGCCCTTGATCTTTTCCTCTTCCAGATGCGTCGGGTCCTGCACATCATGGCTGCCGTCCGGCCCGCCCGAGTGGTCGTCGTGCCGGGTCAGCACATGGACGATCTTTTCGGCGCCCTCGAAGGCAAGATAGCAGCCGCCGAGGATCAGCAATGGCCAGATCAGCCAGGGCGCGAAGGCCTGCATCAGCAGGGCGGCGGGCATCAGGAAGACCAGCTTGTTGACGATGGAACCGCGCGCGATGCGCCAGATGATCGGCAGTTCGCGGGCCGGTTTGAAGCCCTGGAGGTACTTCGGCGTCACCGCCGCGTCGTCGATCAGCACACCCGCCGTCTTCGACCCCGCCTTCATGGCCGCCGCGCCGATGTCGTCGACCGACGCCGCCGCGACCTTTGCGATGGCCGAAACATCGTCCAGAAGTGCCAGTAATCCGCTCATGCCGCCTGTCCCCGTTGTGTTGCGGTCAACCTAGCCTGTCCGGCCCCCAGCGCAAGCGCCACGGACCCGCGCCATGGGCCGCCAGCATCAGGCAGCCGCCCGCGATGGCCCAGTTCTTGACGAAGATCGTCATCTGCCACGGATCATCGGGGAGAAAGTGAAACAGGCTGGTGACCATGCAATAAAGCGCGAGCGTAGCGGCAATGGGCCGTGTCATCATGCCAAGCACCACCGCGCCCCCCGCCACAAGGTTGTAAAACGCCGCTGGCCAGATCAGCCAGAGCGGCCAGCCCCGCGCCGCCAGCAGGGCCTGAGCCGGGGACGGGTCCCCCAGCTTCTGCGCAAAGCCGGCAAGGAACAGGCCGGCCAGAAGGATTCGCCCGAGAAGGGCAAGGCAAGGGGTCGGATCGGGCATGCTTCTACCGAGGGTGCAAACGTTAACGCAAACGGTCCCGAAAGGTTAGCGCCACCAGCCTCCGGGACCAGAGTTTTATCGCTAACATGCTGGTTTGGAAAGCCTTTCGGGCTTTGCACATGCGCGTCGCCTTCGTATACCCGGCGCTGACAGGCGCATAAACCTCAGGAGTATCGCGATGACCGTCACGGTTGGCATCAACGGATTTGGCCGGATCGGCCGCTGCACGCTGGCGCATATCGTCGAAAGCGCCCGCAACGATGTGCAGGTGGTGAAGATCAACGCCCCCGGGCCGCTGGAAACCCATGCACATCTGCTGCGCTACGACTCCGTGCATGGCCGCTTTCCCGGCACCGTGACCGTGAAGGACCAGTCCATCGACCTCGGACGCGGACCGATCGACGTGATGTCGTCTTATGATCTGGACGCACTGGACTGGGACGGTTGCGATGTCGTGCTGGAATGCACCGGCCAGTTCAACGACGGCAACAAAGCCGACGCGCACCTGCGCCGCGGCGCCAAATCGGTGCTGATCTCGGCGCCCGCGAAGAACGTGCAGCGCACCGTGGTCTACGGCGTCAACCACCGCGAGATGGTGAAGGGCGAGGTCATGATCTCGAACGGCTCCTGCACCACCAACTGCCTGGCCCCGCTGGCCAAGGTGCTGGACGATGCCATCGGCATCGAGAGCGGCATCATGACCACGATCCACAGCTATACCGGCGACCAGCCGACGCTGGACCGCCGCCACGCCGACCTGTATCGCGCCCGCGCCGCCGCCATGGCGATGATCCCGACCTCGACCGGCGCCGCGAAGGCCCTAGGCGAGGTGCTGCCGAACCTGAAGGGCAAGCTGGACGGCTCTGCCGTGCGGGTGCCGACGCCCAATGTCTCGGCGGTGGACCTGACCTTCGTGGCGAAGCGCGACGTGACAGAGGCCAATGTGAACGAGGTGGTGGCTGAGGCCGCAGCCGGTCGCATGGGCGCGGTGCTGTCCTATGACCCGGAGCCCAAGGTTTCGATCGACTTCAACCACACCACCCATTCCTCGATCTTCGCGCCCGACCAGACCAAGGTCGTGGGTCGGCTGGTGCGGGTGCTGGCCTGGTACGACAACGAATGGGGCTTCTCGGCGCGCATGGCGGATGTCGCGGGCACCATGGGCCGCCTGCTGCACTGAACCTCGCCCTTCACGGATTGCGACGCCCGGCCCCTGGTCGGGCGTTTTGCATTTGAAGCGGGGGCTTTGCCCCCCTGCCTGCGGCATTCCCCCCAGAGGTATTTGGACCAAGAAGAAACAGGGGCGTCAGGCAAGCCTGCGCGCGGCTTCCTGCAGATCCTGCCGGAACAGGTCTTCGGCCTGCGCGCGGTCCGCCGGTGGCAGGCGCAGCAGGTAGGCGGGATGCGTAGTGATCAGGATCGGCGTGCCGTCAACTGCCATCTCGACGGTGCCGCGCCGCGACAGCAGGGCCCGGCGCGAGCCCGTCAGGCTTTCGACCGCCGCAGCCCCCATGGCAAGGATCAGCTTCGGTTTCACCAGAGCGCGCTCCTGCTCCAGCCACCAGCGGCACTGGTCGATCTCCTGCCGGTTCGGCGGCTGGTGCAGGCGGCGCTTGCCGCGGGGCTGAAACTTGAAATGCTTGACCGCATTGGTGACGAAGGCCGCCTGCCGGTCGAGGCCCGCGCCTTCTGCCAGCCGGTCGAAGAGCTGCCCCGCCGGGCCGACGAAGGGCTTGCCCGCCAGATCCTCGTGATCGCCGGGCTGTTCGCCGACGATCATCAGCCGGGCGTCCCTTGGTCCGCAGCCGGCAACGGGCTGCGTCGCATCGCGCCACAGCGGACAGCGGCGGCAGGCGTCGAGGCCGCGCCGCAGCGCATCGAGGTCGTCCGCCGGGGTGGGCGCGACGCGGGACCGGCTCAGCCGCCGGGTGATGCGCGCGGCGCGTTCGGGGGCGAGGGTTGGCGCGGCCTCGGCCATGTCCCTTGCCCGGGCACGGGCAGAGGCGACCATCTCGGGGATCAGGTCGGCCTCTGGCAGGTTGTGCCAGTATTTCCTGGGCATCTCGGCCTGCATGGCCTTCAGCTTCACCCGGGCCGGGTTGAAGATATTGCGGAAATAGGTGCGCCACAGCTCTTCGGTGGCATCGTCCGGCAGGCCGGGCTTCGGCTCCGGCGCTGCGAAGCCTGTGACGCCCTCGCGAAAATGCGCGGTGGCATGGGGGGTGAAGATCGACCAGTCCATGTCGCCGAAGCGCCTGGCGAAGAAGGGCGCCGTGGGTTCGGTGATGAAATGCGCGGGCTCGAACCAGGCGGCGAAGCGGCGGCGCGGGGCGGCGGGATCACCAATCTCGCGAAAGCGCAGGAAGGCGGTCATCTTGTGCTTGTCGCGGCTGACCGCCTTGGCCATGCGGTTCAACCGGTCGATCCCCGGGTCGCCCCGGTCCTGCAGGATGCGCGGGTCCTGCTTGACGCGCCAGAGCGCGCTGTAGAGATGAGCAAAGCACTGGGGGTCGGCGTGCCAGACCACCAGCCCGGCCAGCCGGGCGAAGTCCTTCGGCACGGTGAGCGGCGCGGCCCGGGCGGCGGCGGTGGACGCGGCGAAGAGATCCCCCTGCGGCGCGCCGCGCGACCAGAGCACCGCCTCTGGCGGGATGCGGGCGGCGATCAGCGCGCGGGCCTCTTGCCGCCATGCCTCGAAGGTGCCGATCTCTGGCAGGATGACGCTGCGCATATCAGATCAGGTGCAGCTGTTCCGGCGGCGGCGCGAAGCGGGCCCGCAGGTCGGCGGCGTCAAGCAGCGCGCGGGGCCGCCAATCCGTCAGCGTGATGAAGGGGCGCGCCTGTTTCAGGTTGGCGCCCATGCGGCGCAGGTCGTCGTAGCGCAGGCTGCGGTGGCGGCGGGTGGTCAGGATGCGCCCCACGGTCTTTGTGCCGATCCCCGGCACCCGCAGCAGCAATTCGCGCTCGGCCCGATTCACGTCGACCGGGAAGGCGTGGCGATTGGCCAGCGCCCAGGCCAGTTTCGGATCGATCGAGAGATCGAGATTGCCGTCCGGGGTCGCCGCCGTGATCTCTTCGGCGTCGAAGCCGTAGAAGCGCAGCAGCCAGTCGGCCTGATACAGCCGGTGTTCGCGTTGCAGCGGCGGCTGGATCAGCGGCAGCGCGCGAGAGCTGTCGGGGATCGGCGAGAAGGCCGAGTAATAGACCCGCTTCAGCCGATAGCTGGCATAGAGCCGGGTCGAGGTCTTCAGGATCGTGCCGTCGCTGGCCCCGTCGGCGCCGACGATCATCTGGGTCGACTGGCCCGCGGGCGAGAAGCGCGGCGGCCTGCGACCGGTGTGGCTGCGGTCTTGCTGGGCGTCCTGCCGCAGGCGCACATCCGCCATGGCCTTGCGGATCCCGTCGGGCGATTTCTCCGGCGCGAAGGCCTTCACGGCGCTGTCGGTGGGCAGTTCGATATTGATCGAGATCCGGTCGGCATAGGTGCCCGCCTGCTCGATCAGCTCGGGGGCGGCATCGGGGATGGTCTTGAGGTGGATGTAGCCGCGAAAGTGATGGTCTTCGCGCAGCATGCGGGCGATGCGCACCATGTCGGCCATGGTCTCGTCCGGCGAGCGGATGATGCCGGAGGACAGGAAGAGCCCCTCGATGTAGTTGCGGCGGTAGAACTCGGTGGTCAGGGTCACGACCTCTTCGGGTGTGAAGCGGGCGCGCTGCACGTTGGAGCTGACGCGGTTCACGCAATAGGCGCAATCGTAGATGCAGAAATTCGTCATCAGGATCTTGAGCAGGCTGATGCAGCGCCCGTCCGGCGCGTAGGCGTGGCAGATGCCCGAGCCGGTGGTCGAGCCAAGGCCCTTGCCGTCCCGCGCATCCCGGCGCTGGCCGCCGGACGAGGCGCAGGAGGCATCGTATTTCGCCGCATCCGAGAGGATCGCCAGTTTTTCGGAGAGTGAGAATTGCGCCATGTGTTCATGATATGTTCACATGAGGGTGGGCGCAATTCACAGGCGCGTGTGGCGGCGCCCTGTGCCTGTCACGACAATTGGCGGTGGACGGTTTCTGTCAGCTCCGACAGCGAGAAGGGTTTCGGCAGGAAGACAGAATTCGGGATCTCGTCGCTGCCCTCGCCAAAGGCCGCCTCGGCGTAGCCCGAGACAAAGACGACACGGGTGTCCGGGCGCTGCTCGCGCGCCTTGCGGACCCAGGTCGGGCCGTCCATGCCCGGCATCACCACATCCGTCACGAAGATGTCGACGGCCAGGGCCTCGTCCTCCAGCATGTGCAGGGCGTCTTCGGCGGTTTCGGCCTCGATCACGGTGTAGCCGCGCAGACGCAGCGCGCGGGCGGCGAAGGCGCGGACCGGCGCCTCGTCCTCGACCAGCAGGACCACGCCAGAGCCCTTCTGCGGCAGGTTCTCCGCCCTCTGTCGGGGTTTCGCGGGCGCGGCGGCAGGCTGCGCCTGATAAGCGGGCAGCAGCAGGGTAAAGCAGGTGCCCTGCCCCACGACGCTGTCGACGAAGATGAAACCGCCGGTCTGCTTGACGATGCCGTAGACCGTCGAAAGGCCCAGGCCCGTCCCCTCTCCGGTGCGCTTGGTGGTGAAGAAGGGTTCGAACACCTTCGAGAGCTTGTCGGGCGGGATGCCCATCCCCTGATCGGTGACGCGGACCGCGACATAGGCGCCCGGCGCCACGATGGCGCGGTCGCGCTTCAGCCGATCCCGCAGGATGCGGCGCTCTGTCTCGACCACGATCTCGCCGCCCTCGGGCATGGCATCGCGGGCGTTCACCACAAGGTTCATCACCACCTGTTCCAGCTGCCGCCGGTCGCCGCGCACCTGCGGCAGGACCGGATCGTGGCGCAGGGTCAGGCGCACCCGCTCGCCCACAAGACGGTTCAGCAGGTGGGCCAGATCGGAGAGCGTATCGCGCAGGTCCAGCACCTCTGGCTGCATGGTCTGCTTGCGCGAGAAGGCCAGAAGCTGCCCGACCAGCGCGGCGGCGCGGTTGGCGTTCTGGTTGATCTGCACGAGGTCGCCATAATCCGGGTCGCCCTGATCGTGGCGCAGCAGCAGCAGATCGCAGTGGCCCGAGATCGCCGTCAGCAGGTTGTTGAAATCATGTGCCACGCCGCCCGCAAGCTGGCCGATGGCCTGCATCTTCTGGCTTTGCACGAATTGCGCCTCGAGCGTCTTGAGCTCGGTCGCGTCGTTCAGCACGGCAATCAGCGCGGTTTCGCCCTTTTCGACGATGCGGTTCAGCGTGACCTGCACAAAGACTTCGCGGTCGGCCCGCGTCAGCCGCAGGAATTCCGAGCGGTGCAGCCCGCGCCCGTCCGCCGCCTCTTGCAGCCAGTCCTTGATGGCGCGGCCCAGCCCCTCCATGTGTTCGGCGATATGGCCGGGGCTGCCCTGCCCCATGTCGATCAGGCGCCGCGCCTCGGGGTTGGCGCGCAGGATCGTGCCGTCGGGGGCGACCTTCAGCAGCGGCACCGGCAGCCCGTCGAAGCTGCCCCTGCTGTCGTGATCGCGACTGGCATCGGAGATCGGCGACAGGATCAGTTCCACCCGCCCGGCACCGATGTCCGAGCTCTGCACCAGCACGCGCTGGTTGGTTTCGGCCCCCTTGAGGTAATGCACGCCGCCCGACCGCAGCGGCAGATCCGCAAGCACGTCCTCCAGCCGCTTGGCGCGCAGGCCCAGCAGCTTGCGCGCCGCGCCGTTCATGTACAGCACCGCACCATTGCGCCCCAGCGTCATCAGCGGCAGGTCGCCCCGCGCCGCGCCACCGGCGCCGGTGCGCGCGCTGTCGAAACGCCACAGCACAAGGTCCGCGCCGAAACAGCGCGTGAAGATGCGGTAGCCTTCGGCATGGCTGGTCACCTCCTCCACCGCCGCGCCATCCGCCAGCGCCTTCTGGTGCAGGCGGTAGAGGATGCCCTCGGAACTGGCGAAGACCGCGCGCATGACCTCTGCCAGCGGGGTGCCGGTGTGGGCGCGAAAACGCTTGGCCGCGCGGCGGTTGGCGCGCAGGATGCGCCCGGTGCCGTCGGTGACGAAGCACAGCGCGGGATCGTCCCGGATGAAGTCGTCGATCTGGTCCAGCTTCACGGCGCTGCGCCGCCGCAGCACCCCGTCGAACAGCACCCAGCCCACCGCGAGAACCCCGAAGGTTCCGGTCGCCGCCAGCGCCGCCACTTCCGCCACCCGGGCCTGCATGGCCTGCGCGCCGACCAGGGACAGCACCGCCAGCGCCAGCAGGACCGCGGCGCCCAGAACCGGGGTCCGGGTCCGCGCCTCCTGCACCGGATTGATGTCGGCCGCCTGCACCATGGGTTCCCTGTCACCGCGAATCGCAACCACGCCGGGAAGTATGGCCCCGGTGACAGTTAAAGTGCCGTTAACTCCCGCAATCGCGCAACTGCAAGTTGCCTCACCGGCGTGTCAGCACAGCCACGTAGAAGCCATCGCCGCCGTCCTGCGGCAGGAACTGACGCTCTGTGATCGCCGTCCAGGCCGGATGATCCGCCGTGAAGGCCGCGATCCGGGCGGCGTTTTCCTCTTGCAGCACAGAGCAGGTCGCATAGGCCAGATGCCCGCCCGGCGCCACGAGCCCGGCGCAGGTTTCGAGGATAGCGGCCTGTTCGCGGCACACCGCCTGCAGCGCATCGGGCGTCAGACGCCACTTGCCCTCGGGCGCGCGGCGCCACGCCCCGCTGCCGGAACAAGGCACATCGCAGAGCACGAGATCGTAGGGACCGGCGGGCGCCTCGCGCAGGCGCACAGCGGCCCCGGCACGGTCGGCGCGCCCCGGAAGGTCCTTCATGCGCGCCGGGTCGGCGTCATGGGCCTCGACAGGGCTGCCGCCAAGGCGCGCGGCCAGCGCCAGCGTCTTGCCGCC
Source organism: Ponticoccus sp. (in: a-proteobacteria) (assembly GCF_048381735.1). Lineage (NCBI taxonomy): Bacteria > Pseudomonadati > Pseudomonadota > Alphaproteobacteria > Rhodobacterales > Roseobacteraceae > Ponticoccus > Ponticoccus sp. (in: a-proteobacteria). The sequence continues at coordinate 112,094 of NZ_JBLXGL010000005.1, read as the reverse complement.
GCCGCCCGCGCAGAAATCCAGCACCCGGGCGCCGGGCGTCAGCGGCAGGGCATCGACCACCGCCTGACTGGCCGCGTCCTGAAGCTCGACCAGCCCCGAGAGATAGGCCTGGCTGCGGGCAATCCGGCGCGCGCCCTCGGTCACCCGCAGCGCGGTCGGCGAGAGGTCGTGCGGTTCGGCGGTGATGCCCTCGCCGGACAGCGCCGCAAGGGCCGCCGTCAGGTCGCCCCGCAGAAGGTTCACCCGCAGGAAGACATCGGCGCGGTGCCGCAGGGCCTCTGCCACCGCCCCGGCCCGGACGCCAAGGCTGGCGCGAAACCGCTCGGCCAGCCAGTCCGGCAGATCCAGCGCGGCGGCGCCCTCGGGCGTCTGGCCAGCGACCTGCTCGGCCTCTGTCAGCGGCGCGGGGGCGTGGCGATCACCCGAAAACAGGGCCTCCGGCGCGGCCTCCTGCATGCGCAGAAGCCCCAGCATCCGCGCGCGCCCGGACTCGCCGCCCCCCAGCGCAGCGGTGCTGCGCCAGCGCCGGAGCACGTCGAAGACGTGGTCGCGGACCGCCGCGCGATCCCCGGACCCGGCAAACCGTGCCCGCCGCCCCCATGTGGTCAGCGCCTTTTCGGCGGGAACGCCAAGGGCGATCCGGTCGAGGATCTCGATCGCGGTCTGGATGCGCGCCGCAGGGGTCATGGCCTTGCCCTTCCCGACAGATATCCGGGGTCCGACCGCATCGCCTCAGCCGATCCCGCAGGCCGGGCACAACGGGCTGTGCCCGCTGCCATCACCGCAAGAGCCGTTCTCATTCGAAACCATGACCGGGCATCTGTACTGCTTCCGTCTTCCGTCCAAGGGCTGCCGTTCTGCGCGCACCGTCGGCGTCAGGGCCTGGACGGGTCGCCTGCCGTCCCTATCCCGAAGGCGACCGAAGCGTCCAGTGCGCGAAAGGCGAAAACCGGCAAAGGGTGTCATGACACCCGAAGACGGTGACAGGGGCCGCCCGGGACGGGTCGGCGTCCCGCACCGGGGCACATTCCCTGCACAACCGCCCGGGCGCGGCGTCCCGGGGGGCGGTGGCGATGCCAGCCCGGGCAATCGCCGCGCCCGCCGCGGCTGCATCGGCGGCGGATTGCCGAAACGCGCCCGCCTGTCGGCTGCGCGGCGCGCATCCAACGGGACCGCCCTGCCCCCATGGCCGGGCTGCGGCTGCTGCCACAGGGGTATTGCCCGGCCTTCCCGGCCCTCAGCCTCATTCACGGAACGCAAAGGGGCGCCGGGCGCGGCGAACGCACCGTTGCGACCGCCGGACGCCTGTGGCAAAGCCCGCAGGACAGAGCGACAGGAGGCTTCATGAAACCGTTGGCAGTGATGACTTTGTGCGCGGGCCTTCTTGCGGCGGGCTGCGCCTCCGATGCCGGTGGGCGCATGATCGTCTCGGGCACGGGGCCGGACGACCTGCTGAAGCTGCGCAGCGGCCCGAGCCTTGAATACAAGATCATCATGGGCCTGCCCGACGGCACGGAACTGCAGCGCCGCGACTGCGTGACAGAGCTTGGCCAGCGCTGGTGCCGCGTGTCGCTTGTCGAGTCGCCCGGCGTGACGGGCTACGTCTCTGCCGACTACCTGACCCAGCTCTGACGCAGCTCTGACCCGGGGGCGTATGCCGGGGCCAGCTTCGGCCCGGCGTCGAGCCTGCGAAATCCGTTCTGGTAAAAGCATGGATGCCGGCAAAGGCCGGCATCCGCTGTCTGTCTGGTTGTTCGACCGGACCCGGTCCTAGCCGATCCGGTAGTTTGGCGACTCGCGGGTAATCTGCACGTCGTGCACATGGCTTTCGGTCAGCCCGGCATTGGTGATCCGCACGAAGCTGCAGTTGCGGCGCATCTCGTCCACCGTGGCGCAGCCGGTGTAACCCATGGCCGCCCGCAGCCCGCCCACCAGCTGGTGAATGACCGCCCCCGCAGAGCCTTTATAGGGCACCTGCCCCTCGATCCCCTCGGGCACCAGCTTGTCCGAGGCCGCGTCCTTCTGGAAATACCGGTCCGCCGAGCCGCGCGCCATGGCGCCCAGCGAGCCCATGCCCCGGTAGGCCTTGAAGGACCGGCCCTGGTACAGGATCACCTCGCCCGGGCTTTCATCGGTGCCCGCGATCATGCTGCCGACCATGGCGCAGGAGGCGCCCGCCGCGATGGCCTTGGCAAAATCGCCCGAGAACTTGATGCCGCCGTCGGCGATCACCGGCACGTCACCCGCCGCCGCCGCGCAGTCCATCACCGCCGTCAGCTGTGGCACACCCACGCCCGCGACCATGCGGGTGGTGCAGATCGAGCCCGGCCCGATGCCGACCTTCACCGCATCCGCGCCCGCGTCGATCAGGGCGCGGGTCGCCTCTGCCGTGGCCACGTTGCCCGCGATCACCTGCACCGCGTTCGACAGGCCCTTGGCGCGGCGAACCGCCTCGATCACGCCCCGGGAATGGCCGTGCGCGGTGTCGATCACCACGATGTCGACACCCGCATCGACCAGAGCCTCTGTCCGCGCGAAGCCGGAATCGCCGACCGAAGAGGCCGCCGCGACGCGCAGGCGGCCAAGGTCGTCCTTGCAGGCGGTGGGGTTCAGCACCGCCTTCTCGGTGTCCTTCAGGGTCAGGAGGCCGGTCAGCTTGCCCGCCTTGTCGGTCACCAGCAGCTTCTCGATCCGGCGCGCCTTCATCAGGTTGATGGCTTCCTGCCGGTCGGCGGGTTCATGCAGGATGGCGAGGTTCTCATGGGTCATCATGGCCCGCACCGGGGTCTCGTCCCGCTCGGCGAAGCGCATGTCGCGGTTGGTGACGATGCCCACGACGCGATGCTGGTCGTCGACCACCGGGAAACCGGTGAAACCGTAGCGTTCGGTCAACGCCTTGGCGTCGGCCAGCGTCTGGTCGGGGGTCAGGGTCACGGGGTTGTAGACGATGCCGCTTTCGAAGCGCTTGACCCGGCGCACTTCACGGGCCTGGCTTTCGACGTCGAGGTTCTTGTGGATCACCCCGATGCCGCCCGCCTGCGCCATGGTGATCGCCATGCGCGCCTCTGTCACCGTGTCCATGGCCGAGGACAGCAAGGGGATATTGAGCGTGATCGCCTTCGTGACCCGGGTGCGGGTATCCGCGGTGCTGGGCAGGACGCTGGAGGCGGCCGGAACCAGAAGAACGTCATCGAAGGTCAGAGCCTCGCGAATCTCCATGGGGGAACTCCTTGGGAGGGCATCGGTTGGCACGTCCCTATTGCACGCAGGGACGGGAAAGAAAAGGTGTCAATCGGCAACGGCGAAGCGCGGAATTGACGCGCCGTCGCGCCCCTGCGCCCGGAACCTGCCACCCTGCCCTGCAAGGCCGCGGTGGCTGGCACCCCTCTTGAGGCCTGCGCAGCGGCTCGGGAGAACGGCTGCCGTGCCCTGCCGGTTGCAGGCCTGCCCGCCTGCCGTCAGGCGCCCGGCGCGGCACCGGCGCTGAGCAGCGGCTCGGTCGCGTGGATGCCGTGGCCCCGCCGTTGCCACGGCCTGCCCCGCTTCCCGTCAGGCGCCCGGCGCGGCAGGAGGCCCTACGCTCTACGGCGGCGCACGCGGGCGATGTCCGGCAGGGCCAGCGCCAGAAGCGCCGCGCCGAGGATCGGCAGCAGCCAGTTGCCCAGCCCCAGGAAGATCGCCGTGCCCAGAACCCCGCCCACCGCGAAGGCCACCAGCGTCAGCCCGTGCAGCCACAGGCCCGGCAGCGCGCCGCGCCGGACCTGTTCCGGCCCCAGCATGGCCGCCAGTTCGATGCCCAGATCCGTCGCCATGCCCGAGACATGGGTGGTGCGCACCCGTGCGCGCGAAATCATCGTGGTGATCGCGTTCTGGAACCCCATCACCAGGCTCAGGACCCCGACAAGCACTGTTTCCGCAAGCGCCCCCGGCCAGCCCAGGGCGACCACGCCCAGCCCGATCAACAGCAGCGCCTCGCCGAGGATCGCCTGCGCATAGATCGCCCGGCGCCCGCGTGCCTGCCCGGCACCGACCAGCAACGCCGCCGTCATGGCGCCAAGGATGAAACAGACCAGCAGCTCGGCGAAGGAAAGCGCAAGCGCAAGGTCGCGCCGCGCGATGTACTCCGCCGCGAGGGCCACGTTGCCGGTCATATTCGCGGTAAAGGACCCCGCGACGAGAAAGCCCATCGCATTGATCCCGCCGGCGATCATCGACAACGAGGCCGCCAGCCCCAGATCGATCCGGTCGCTGCGCTCTGTGCCCTCATGGATCAGCATGGCCGGACTCCCGTTTTTTTTGTCGTGGGCGCGATCCTGCCGCGCGGCGCAGGCAGGGTAAACCCCCGGACCGGGGTCGCCTGCCCCGCGAGACGCAGAAGCAAAAACGCCCCCGCAGATCCCTGCGGGGGCGTTTCGCATTCTACAGAGCGGGCCGCAAATCCGACCCGATGGCTCAGCCGTTCGCGGCCTCTGCCGCCTTGAGGCGCCGGTTGCTCAGCTCCTCGGCGACGAGGAAGGCCAGTTCCAGCGACTGCGAGGCGTTCAGGCGCGGGTCGCAGGCGGTGTGGTAGCGGTCGGACAGGTCCTCGTCCGTCACCTCGCGCACGCCGCCGGTGCATTCGGTCACGTCCAGCCCGGTCATCTCGAAATGCACGCCGCCGGGGATGGTGCCCTCGGCTTCGTGCACCGCGAAGAACTCGCGCACCTCGCGCAGGACCGCGTCGAAAGGCCGGGTCTTGTAGCCCGAGGAGGACTTGATCGTGTTGCCGTGCATCGGGTCGCAAACCCAGGTCACATTGGCGCCCTCGTCCTTCACCGCTTTGATCAGGCGCGGCAGGTTCTCGGCCACCTTGCCCGCGCCGAAGCGGGCAATCAGCGTCAGGCGGCCCTCTTCGTTCTTCGGGTTCAGCTTCTTCATCAGGACCTTGAGGTCCTCCGCCGTGGTCGAGGGACCGCATTTCAGACCGATCGGGTTCTGCACGCCGCTGGCGAATTCCACATGCGCGCCGTCCGGCTGCCGCGTGCGGTCGCCGATCCAGATCATGTGACCCGAGCCCGCCAGCCACTTGCCCGAGGTCGAATCGAGCCGGCAAAGCGCCTCTTCGTATTCCAGCAGCAGCGATTCATGGCTGGTATAGAATTCGACCGTGTGCAGGGTATGCGCCTGATCGCCGGTCACACCCGCCGCCTTGATGAAGTCCAGCGTGTCGGAAATCCGGTTCGCCATGTCGCGGTACTTGCCCGCCTCGTCGGCCTCGGTGAAGCCCAGCGTCCACTGGTGCACCTGATGCACGTCGGCATAACCGCCGGTCGAAAAGGCCCGCAGCAGGTTCAGCGTCGCGGCGGCCTGCGTGTAGGCCTGCAGCATCTTCGAGGGGTTGGGAATGCGCGCCTCTGCCGTGAAGGGCAGATCGTTGATGATGTCGCCGCGGTAGCTGGGCAGCTCGACGCCATCCACCACCTCGGTCGGGGCCGAGCGCGGCTTGGCGAACTGGCCCGCCATGCGGCCGACCTTCACCACCGGCACCTTGGCACCATAGGTCAGGACCATGGCCATCTGCAGCATCACCTTGAAGGTGTCGCGGATCGCATTGGCGCTGAACTGTTCGAAGCTTTCGGCGCAGTCGCCGCCCTGCAGCAGGAAGGCCTCTCCGCGCCCGGCGGCGGCCAGATGCTGTTTCAGGCGGCGCGCCTCTCCGGCGAAGACCAGCGGCGGATACTTGGCAAGCTGCGCCTCGACGGCGTTCAGCGCGGCCGCGTCCGTATACTCGGGCATCTGCACGCGCGGCTTGTTGCGCCATGTCGATTTCTGCCACTCGGTCATGGTCTTCCTCCCCCTGTCTCTCTTGGGCATGGACGGTCCCGTTCTATACAAGGGCACCCCCGCCTTGGCCACCCCCGACAAGGCGAAATGCCGCCCCGGGCCAAGGGATAATTGCGACATCTCTTGACGCGGATGGTACAGTCTGCCCAAGTCGCTGCCAGTCCCGCGCCAGACGGGACGGACATGCCAACAGGAAAGCCGTCCGTCATGCTGCCAAACGCTCAGCGCCAGATCGTCGAACTGGATACGGTCCCGGACAAGCCCGCGCGCTTCGTCTTTGTCCTGCTGAAGGACTTCACCCTTCTCTCTTTCGCGGCGGCCTTGGACTGCCTGAGGCTGGCCAACCGCATGTCGAACCGGCAGCTCTACGAATGGCGGCTGATTGGCGAGGGCGGCGAGACCGCCACCTGCTCCACCGGAACCGTCTTCAAGCTGGACGGCGATCTCGACGACATCCACCGCGACGACACGGTGATCCTCTGCGGCGGCGCCGACGTCCAGAAGGCGACGACCAAGCGGCTGGTGTCCTGGCTGCGGCGCGAGGCGCGCAAGGGCGGAACGCTGGGCGGGCTTTGCACCGCCGCCTACTGCCTGGCCGAGGCCGGTCTTCTGGACGGCAAGCGCGCCACCATCCACTGGGAGAACCAGGACAGCTTTTCCGAGGAATTCGAAGAGGTGACCCTGACGCGCGCGGTCTTCACCATCGACGGCAAGCGCATGACCACGGCGGGCGGCACCTCGTCGATCGACCTCTTTTTGCAGATCATCGCCAACGATCACGGCGAGGAACTGGCCAGCGCGGTGGCGGATCAGCAGATCTATTCCTCGATCCGCACCGATCAGGACACCCAGCGCCTGTCGGTGCCGACGCGCATCGGCGTCCGGCACCCCAAGCTGAGCCAGGTCATCCAGATGATGGAACAGAACATCGAGGAACCGATCAGCCCCGCCGTTCTGGCGCAGGACGTCGGAATGTCGACCCGCCAGCTGGAGCGGCTGTTCCGGCGCTACCTGAACCGCTCGCCCAAGCGCTATTACATGGAGCTGCGGCTGCAGAAGGCGCGCAACCTGCTGATGCAGACCGACATGAGCGTGATCAACGTGGCGCTGGCCTGCGGCTTTGCCTCACCCTCGCATTTCTCGAAATGCTACCGCGCCCATTACCAGACCACCCCCTACCGCGAACGCGGGACGCACGCCTCGCCGCAACGCCTGTCGCTGTGATCGACAGGCCGTAACGCGGGTCGCGCGCGCCCGGGCCTCAGCCCCCGGGCGCGGCGGTGATGCGATAGAGCGCGCCATTGCCCTCGGACAGGAACCACAGGGCGCCGTCCGGGCCCTGCCGCACGTCGCGGACGCGGAGGGTGTCGTCGTTCTCCAGCCGTTCGACCTCGGCCAGGGGCTCGCCCGCCAGCCGCGAGATGTAGTTGTACTTCAGCGAGCCGATGAAGGCATTGCCCCGCCAGTCCCCGACCGACCCATCGTAGAAGGTCATCCCCGAGGGCGCGATGGAGGGATCCCAGTAATGCACCGGCTGGGCCATGCCCTCGGCCTCGGTCCCTTCGCCGATCGGGGTTCCGTCGTAGTTCTTGCCGTAGGAAATCACCGGCCAGCCGTAGTTGGTGCCGGGCTCGATGCGGTTGACCTCGTCGCCGCCCTGCGCGCCGTGCTCGACGGCCCAGAGATCGCCGTTCAGATCCAGCGCCGCGCCCTGCGGGTTGCGGTGGCCGTAGGACCAGATCTCGGCCAGCGCGCCGTCCTGACCGGCGAAGGGGTTGCCCTCGGGCGTCGCGCCCTCCGGCGTGATCCGCAGCACCGAGCCGTTGTGCATCGACAGGTCCTGCGCAAGACCGCCCTCGCCCCGGTCGCCGATGGTGACGAAAAGCGCGCCGTCCGGGGCCTCGACCAGACGCGAGCCGAAGTGGTAGCCGCCGCCGCTGCCGCGCGCGATCTCGAAGATGGTCTCGCCATCCTGCAGCCGCGTCCCGTCCTCGGACAGCCGCGCGCGGTAGACCGCCGTGCCGGAACCGCGAAAGCCCTGCCGCTTCGAATAGGTCATGTACAACAGGCGGTCCTCGGCGAAATCCCGGGGCACCAGCAGATCGAGCAGACCGCCCTGCGCCTCGTCGCGCACCTTCGGCAGGCCGCCGATCTCCTGCCGCTCGCCGTCGCGCACCGCCAGCAGGCGGCCATCCTTCTCGGTCACCAGGACGGTGCCGTCGGGCAGGAAGCCGAAGGCCCAGGGCATCTCGAGCCCCTCGATGACGGGCTCGGCGGTCATGGCGCCGGCCTCTGTCTTCAGCGGGCCTGCGGTGGTCCCGGTGGCGAGGCCCGCCCCGAGGGCGGTGCACAACAAGGCGGCGAGCGGTTTGTTCGGCATGGGCTTGTCTCCTTTGGTCCTTCACATGGGGGCGCCTGCGGGACAGGCAAGCACCCGGGGCGCACATTCCGCTGGGTCGCCCTTGCTCAGAACTCTTTTCTTTTTGAAACTCCCCGCATAGGCTTTTGCCCAGGACGACAAGATCCGAATACCAACACGGGAGACTTTCCATGAAGAAGCTGCTTCTGGCCACGACCGCCGCCGCGCTGACCGCGGGTGCCGCATCCGCCGAGGACGTCAAGATCGGCATTATCCTCGGCTTCACCGGCCCGCTTGAATCGATCACGCCGATGATGGCCGATTCGGCGGAACTGGCCCTGAAGGAAATCAACGACTCCGGCAACTTCCTCGACGGCGTGACGCTGGTCCCCGAGCGTGCGGATTCGACCTGCATCGACTCCGGTGCGGCAACCGCCGCCGCCGAACGCCTCGTCTCCGAGGGCATCGTGGCGATCATGGGCGCCGATTGCTCTGGCGTGACCGGCGCGGTGCTGTCGAACGTCGCCGTGCCGAACGGCATCCCGATGGTTTCGCCCTCTGCCACCTCTCCGGCGCTGTCGACCGCCGAGGACAACGGCCTGTTCTTCCGCACCTCGCCCTCCGACGCCCGTCAGGGCCAGGTGATCGCCGAGATCCTGAACGAGAAGGGCATCAAGGAAGTCGCCGTCACCTATACCAACAACGACTACGGCAAGGGTCTGGCCGATGCCTTCGCCCAGAGCTTCGGCGAGATGGGCGGTTCCGTGACCATGTCCGCGCCGCATGACGACGGCAAGGCGGACTACTCGGCCGAGGTCGGCGCGCTGGCCTCTGCCGGGGGCGAGGCACTGGCGGTGTTCGGCTATACCGACCAGGGCGGCAAGGGCATGATCCAGGCCTCCTACGACACCGGCGCCTTCGACACCTTCATCCTGGGCGACGGCATGTATGGCGACACCCTGTTCTCGGAACAGGCCGAGGCGCTGACCGGCTCGATCGGCACCGCGCCCTGGGCGCAGGGCGCGGGTGCGGATGCCTTCGACACGGTGGCGGGCGACGCAGGCGTCGACTCCTCGTCCTCCTACACGCGGGAATCCTACGACGCCGCGGCGCTGATGGCGCTGGCGATGATGAAGGGCGGCGCAGCGACGGCAGAGGCCGTGGCGGCGAACCTCCTCGACGTGGCCAACGCGCCGGGCGAAGAGATCCTTCCGGGCGAACTGGGCAAGGCCCTGCAGATCCTCGCCGAGGGTGGCGACATCGACTATGTCGGCGCATCGGGCGTGGAGCTGATCGGCCCCGGCGAGGCGGCGGGCTCCTACCGCCACTACACCGTCACCGACGGTGCCTCGGAAACCGTGGAATTCAAGTAATCCACATGATGACGAAACAGCCCGACCCATGGTTCGGGCTGTTTCAGCATTCTGACGGGCGCTGTCCTGCGCGATGCGCGCCCGGGAGGGACATTTCTTGATCCGAGTGGACAACCTGCACCGTCATTTCGGTGCGTTCCGGGCCGTCGACGGCGCCAGCATCGAGATCGCCAAGGGGTCGATCACCGGGCTGGTGGGCCCCAACGGCGCCGGCAAGACGACACTTTTCAACGTGATCGCCGGGGCGCTGCCGCCGACCTCGGGCACCGTGCTCATGGACGGCGAGGACATCACCGGCCTGCCGCCGCACGAATTGTTCCACAAGGGGCTCTTGCGGACCTTCCAGATCGCGCATGAGTTTTCCTCGATGACCTGCCGCGAGAACCTGATGATGGTGCCGGGCGGACAATCGGGCGAGACGCTGTGGAACACCTGGTTCGGGCGCCGCCGCATCGCCGAGGAAGAGCGCGCGCTGCGCGCCAAGGCCGACGAGGTGCTGGATTTCCTGACCATCTCGCATCTGGCCGACCACCCGGCCGGTGCCATTTCGGGCGGACAGAAGAAGCTGCTGGAGCTCGGGCGGACAATGATGGTCGACGCCAAGATCGTCTTCCTCGACGAGGTCGGCGCGGGGGTGAACCGGACTCTGCTGAACACCATCGCCGACACCATCGTGCGGCTGAACGAGGAGCGGAACTACACCTTCTGCGTGATCGAGCACGACATGGATTTCATCGGCCGCATCTGCGACCCGGTCATCGTCATGGCCGAGGGCAAGAAGCTGGCCGAGGGCACGCTGGACGAGATCAAGGCCAACGAACAGGTGATCGAGGCCTATCTGGGCACCGGGCTGAAGAACAAGGAGCAGGTCGGATGAGCGAGGCGGCTGGACAGCGAGACTTTGCGCCGCAAAGTCTTGCCGGCGGGAAAGCTCTGCGGCGCAGAGCTTTCGGGCGCGCGGCGGTCGGCGTCGTGCCGGGTGGGACGGTTGACAGGGGCTCTGCCCCCCGGCCTTCGGCCTCCCCCCGCCGTATTTTCAGGACCGAAGAAGCGGGGGCGCGCGGATGACGGGCAGCGGCAACCCCTATCAAGACGACCGCGGCAACCACGATGCCTCGATCACCCGGCGCGGCGGCGAGGGCACGGTCGATCCGACCCGGCGCTCCGGTCCGATCAAGGACGCTCCCGGCGGCCCCTTCCTGATCGGCGACCGCATGACCGGCGGCTACGGCAGGGGGCCGGACATCCTGCACGACTGCACGATCGCCGTGGACAAGGGCGAGATCGCGGTGATCGTCGGCCCCAATGGCGCCGGCAAGTCGACGGCGATGAAGGCGGTCTTCGGGATGCTGGACCTGCGCTCGGGCGCGGTGCGGCTGGACGGTCACGACATCAGCGCGCTGACGCCCCAGGACCGGGTGGCGCAGGGCATGGGCTTCGTGCCGCAGACCTCGAACATCTTCACCTCGATGACGGTCGAGGAAAACCTCGAGATGGGCGCCTTCATCCGCACCGACGATTTCAGCAAGACCATGCAGCAGGTCTACGAGCTCTTCCCGATCCTGCACGAGAAGCGGCGCCAGCCCGCCGGCGAGCTGTCGGGCGGCCAGCGTCAGCAGGTTGCCGTGGGCCGCGCGCTGATGACCCAGCCCAAGGTGCTGATGCTGGACGAGCCGACGGCGGGTGTGTCGCCCATCGTGATGGACGAGCTTTTCGACCGGATCATCGAGGTGGCGCGGACCGGCATCTCGATCCTGATGGTCGAGCAGAACGCCCGGCAGGCGCTGGAGATCGCCGACAAGGGCTATGTGCTGGTGCAGGGCCGCAATGCCTTCACCGGGACCGGCAAGGAGCTTCTGGCCGATCCGGAAGTCCGCAAGTCCTTCCTGGGGGGCTGAGGGATGCGCATGCGGCGCCCGCTTCTGCCCGGACGGGCCCAAGGCGGCCCGGCTTTCACCGCGGTGCCGAGGGGGCGATGCTGACCCGGGCACCCGATGGCGCGGCTGACGCGGGGCCAGTCGAGGGAACAGGACGACGCGAGGAGACGTGACATGAGAAACCGATGCGCTGCCCTTCTGGCTCTGACGGCAAGTGCCGCGAGTGCCCAGGTGATCGAGCAGCAAGGCGCCTCGACCATGGTCTGCGACTATACCTCGGAGTGTTTCGAGGAAGAGCCCTGCACCTTCGCGCAGTTCGGGCATGACCTCGAGATTCCGCGCACCATGCCGGGAGAGGCCGTGCTGCACCTTGGCACCGGGGATGCGCCGGGCGCGGCGCAGATCGTCAACGACGTGCTGGTGGTCAGCGCCAGCGACGCCAATGCCAGCTACATGATGTCGAATGCCGACAATGGCTATGCCAAGCTGAGCGTGCATTTCGCAAAGGACCTTTCGGTCGTGACCTATCACGGCACGTGCAAGATAACCGCAGAATGAAGAACCCGGGGCAGACCCGGGCGGGGATGGGATTAAAATGGACCTGCTGAACGCCATCGTGGCGCTTTCGAACTTCGTGCTGGTGCCTGCGATCGCCTATGGCTCGCAGCTGGCCCTGGGCGCGCTGGGGGTGACGCTGATCTACGGCATCCTGCGGTTCTCGAACTTCGCGCACGGCGACACCATGGCCTTCGGGACCATGTCGGTGATCCTGGTGACCTGGTGGTTCCAGTCGATGGGGATCAACCTTGGCCCCCTGCCCACGGCGCTGCTGGCCATCCCCTTCGGGATCGCCGCCACCGCCGCGCTGGTGCTGATCACCGACCGCACGGTCTATCGCTTCTACCGGGCGCAGAAGGCCAAGCCGGTGGTCTTCGTGATCGTCTCGATCGGGGTGATGTTCATCTACAACGGCCTCACGCGCTTCGTTCTGGGTGCCGATGACCAGTATTTTGCCGATGGCGAGCGCTTCATCATCAATGCCCGCGAGTTCAAGGAAAGCACCGGCCTGGCCGAGGGGCTGGCGATCAAGACCACGCAGGGCATCACCGTCGTCACCGCGATCATCGTCGTCGCCCTGCTGTTCTGGTTCCTCAACAAGACCCGCACCGGCAAGTCCATGCGCGCCTATTCCGACAACGAGGATCTGGCGCTCTTGTCCGGCATCAACCCCGAGCGCGTCGTACAGGTGACATGGCTGATCGTCGCGGCGCTGATCACCGTGGCCGGGGTGCTTTACGGCCTCGACAAGAGCTACAAGCCCTTCACCTACTTCCAGCTTCTGCTGCCTATCTTCGCCTCGGCCATCGTCGGCGGCCTGGGCAGCCCGCTGGGCGCCATCGCCGGCGGCTTTGTCATCGCCTTTTCCGAGGTCGCCGTGACCTATGCCTGGAAGAAGGTGCTGGGCTACGCGCTGCCCGAAAGCCTCGCGCCCGACAGCCTGCTGCAACTGATGGCGACAGAGTACAAATTCGCCGTCAGCTTCGTGATCCTCGTCGTGGTGCTGCTGTTCAAGCCCACCGGCCTCTTCAAGGGGAAATCCGTATGAACCCGACCGTCCGTACATTCACCCTCTTCGGCTTCGTGGCGCTGCTGATCGTCGGCACCGGGATCCTCCAGGGCTGGGACCTGGCGCTGGTGATCCTCAACATGGGGCTGGTCAGCGCGATCATGTCGCTGGGCGTGAACCTGCAATGGGGCATCGCCGGGCTGTTCAACGTGGGCGTCATGGGCTTCGTGGCCCTGGGCGGCCTCGCCGTCGTCCTGACCTCTGTAGCCCCGGTGCCCGACGCATGGTCGGCGGGCGGGCTGCGCGCCATCGGGGCGCTGGTTCTGGGCGCGGCGGTGATGACCGCGACCGTGATGGCCTGGAAACGCACCCGCAACAAATGGCTGGTCATTGCCATCCTGATCGTCGGCTTCGTGCTCTACCGCATGGTACGCGACCCCGCTGTCGATGCCATCGAGGCGGTCGACCCGGCGGGCACCGGCTTTCTCGGCGGTCTCGGCCTGCCGGTGGTCTTCTCGTGGTTCGTCGGCGGCCTGCTGGCGGCGGGCGCGGCCTGGATCATCGGCAAGACGGCGCTGGGACTGCGTTCCGACTATCTTGCCATCGCGACGCTGGGCATCTCTGAAATCATCATCGCCATCCTGAAGAACGAGGAATGGCTGAGCCGCGGCGTCAAGAACGTCAACGGCCTGCCCCGCCCGGTCCCGCGCGAGATCGACCTGCAGAACGATCCCGGTTTCATCGAAAAGGCCGCCAGCTTCGGGCTTGATCCGGTCTCGGCCTCGACGCTTTATGTCAAGATCAGCTACGGGCTGATGTTCGCCGCGGTGCTGATCGTGCTCTTGGTGCTGGCGCAACTGGCGCTCAACAGTCCCTGGGGCCGGATGATGCGGGCGATCCGCGACAACGAGGTCTCGGCCCGCGCCATGGGCAAGGACGTGACCTTCCGCCACCTGCAGGTCTTCGTGCTGGGCTCGGCGATCTGCGGCATCGCGGGCGCCATGATGACGACGCTGGACGGCCTCCTGATCCCCACCTCCTACCAGCCGCTGCGCTATACCTTCCTGATCTGGGTCATGGTGATCGTCGGCGGCTCTGGCAACAACCTCGGCGCGGTGCTGGGCGGTTTCCTGATCTGGTTCCTCTGGGTGCAGGTCGAGGTGCTGGGCCCCAGCTTCATGACCGCGCTGACGCAGCCCCTGCCCGACGGCTCGTTCCTCAAGGAGCATCTGCGCGACAGCGTCCAGCACATGCGGCTTCTGACCATGGGGGTGATCCTGCTGGTTGTGCTGCGCTTCAGCCCGCGCGGCCTGCTGCCGGAACGCTGACACAGCAGGCCTGGAACCGCATATCGGATCCGGGCCGCGCCGCACCCTCGTGCCGGGAACACAGAACCGCAGACATGCCCGACCGGGCGTGCCTGCCGTCCGCTTTTACAGAGAAAGCACTGAGGCCGGACAGGGCATTTTTCCGGGGCAGTGCTTCGCGCGGGGGCATCTGTGCTCCCGACCCCATGGGCACCCGTCCGCTATCCGCCGCGCACCGCCCGACACGCTTCGTTCCGGAGCCATCCCTCGCCTGCGGCCCGACAGCCGCAGACGCCGCAGCGGGTCAGGCGGAATTGCCGAGGGGCCCCGGAACGGGGAGACGGCCATTCCGCTTGATGCGCGAAGGCGGCTACGGCAGGCCGGGCAAAGGGGAGGGATGGCACAGGACCGAAGGGCTTCGTTCTGGTGAATTCGGAAGCCGGGCGCGCGTTCGGCCCGCGCCAGCGCCGGACCGGACATGTCACGCCGCCGCGCACGTCAAAAGAGCGTGCGGAAGCACTCCTTTGGATCACGCCCCCTCAGGGGGCATGCGCCGTCAAAGCACATGCGCCGACAGGTTTTGGTACATCCCCCAGAGCGCGGTCACGAAGATGGACATCATCCCGATGACCTGCGTCAGCATCCGGTGGATCCGCAGCCGCCGCCAAAGTGCCGCACCCTCGCCTTCGCCGTCCCGGATGCGCCGCGCCGAGACGATGCTCAAGAGGCCCACGAAGGTCATCGGGAAGGCCAGCAGGAACAGCGCCTGCGCCAGCTCGATCCGGTACCAGAACCCCAGCAGACCAAGCCCCACGAGGATGGCCGGCACGATGGCCGCCAGCCAGAGGCCGGATTCCTCGACGATGAACAGCACCCGGTTGCAGTTGATCCGCGCGAGGTCTTCCAGATCGCGCGCCGCCTGACCGCCAGTCCGTCGCGCGCGGGCGACCATGTCGAAGGGCACGCCCAGCACCCAGTGGCTGGTCGAGGACCAGAAGACCGCCAGCAAGATCCAGAACCACAGGTTCGAGAAGGATCGCATGTCGATCACTTCGAATACGGTGCTGTACCAATCCACGTGCCCGGGCCCCTATTATTTTCCCGATTTCTAGCCTGCACTTGCCCGATTGCATAGGGGCCACGCGCCCTCGCCTCCCGACCCTGGTCAAACCCGCCATCAGGTCGCTTGATTTTGGAACCGAACCGCGCGTCTGGGCCTGGACC
Organism: Ponticoccus sp. (in: a-proteobacteria); assembly: GCF_048381735.1. Classification (NCBI taxonomy): domain Bacteria; kingdom Pseudomonadati; phylum Pseudomonadota; class Alphaproteobacteria; order Rhodobacterales; family Roseobacteraceae; genus Ponticoccus; species Ponticoccus sp. (in: a-proteobacteria). Next base: position 96,564 of record NZ_JBLXGL010000005.1, on the reverse strand, counting down.
GGGTGTCGGGCCGTTTCAGGACCGGCAGCACAACCAAACCCGAAGGAGACCGCAATGCCGCTGGAATACGCGCAGGCTGCCGCATGCGCCGATGCGGAGCCCACCTGCACCCCCGCACCCCCGAACCCGAACGCTGGATGGACCGCACCGACCCGGTGCTCTGGCCCTCCGACCGCAGCCACGCTCCCCTGACCGAGGCGCAGGCGCAGGAGATCCACGACGGCCCGCTCTTGCAGGCGGCCTGACGGGGCGGCCTCTGGACTATCGCGGGCAAGGAAGGCATGTCTGATGCGCAATCCAAGGAGAGCGCCGATGCGACCGACCCAAGCCCCCTTCCCCGCCAACCGCCTGCGCCGCACCCGCCGCACCCCGGCCCTGCGCGCGCTGGTGGCGGAAACCACGCTGACGCCCGGCGATTTCATCTGGCCGGTCTTCGTGCGCGACGGCGAGGGCGTGTCGGAACCGATCCACTCGATGCCCGGCGTCAACCGCCTGTCGGTCGACAAGGTGGTCGAGGCCGCGCGCGAGGCCCATGCCCTCGGCATCCCGGCGATCTGCCTCTTTCCCTATACCGACCCGGCGCTGAAGACCGAGGACTGCGCCGAGGCCTGGAACCCCGAGAACCTGTCGAACAAGGCCACCCGCGCCATCAAGGCGGCGGTGCCCGAGCTGGCCGTGATGACCGATGTGGCGCTCGATCCCTACAATATCACCGGCCACGACGGCTATCTCGAAGACGGCCAGATCGTGAACGACCGCACCGTCGAGGCGCTGGTCAAGCAGGCGCTCAGCCAGGCCGATGCGGGCGCCGACATCATCGGGCCCTCGGACATGATGGACGGGCGCATCGGCGCGATCCGGTCGGAACTGGAAGCCCGGGGCCACGAAAACGTCCTGCTGCTGAGCTATGCGGCGAAATTCGCATCGGCCTTCTACGGCCCCTTCCGCGACGCCCTGGGTGCCTCCGGCGCGCTGAAGGGCGACAAGAAAAGCTATCAGCAGGACCCCGGCAATGCCAACGAGGCGATGCGCCTGATTGAACGCGACCTCTCCGAGGGCGCCGATATGGTCATGGTCAAACCCGGGATGCCCTATCTCGACATCTGCCGCCGCGCCAAGACAGAGTTCGGCGCGCCGACCTTCGCCTACCAGGTGTCCGGCGAATACGCGATGCTGGCGGGGGCCGCGGAACGCGGCTGGATCGATGGCGAAAAGGCCATGATGGAAAGCCTGACCGCCTTCAAGCGCGCGGGCTGCGACGGCGTGCTGACCTATTTTGCCCCCGCCGCCGCCCGCCTGCTGAACGGCTGAGGCAGGATCGCCCCGCGCCCCAGGACGGCGCCCCGGGCCGACGCGCCGGGGCGCCCCCTTGCAGACCGAATCCCTGCGCGGGCTTGCGGCGGGCGCCCGGCCCCGGCAGAGGCGCGCGCAGCCCCTGTCAAGCCCCCTGCCCTCCCATCCTTAGCGGTTCGCTGCCGATCCCCCACAATCGGCGGTGACAAGCCTTGTCCACAGGCGTAAGATCGCCACCAACCGGCGGCACAGCCGGAACCAGAGGCATCGGCAAGGACGAGCGGACTATGACATTCAACAGACGAACTGTGGCCATGGGCCTTGGCGCCACGCTGCTGACGGGCGCCTGCGTGAACGGCATCGGCGGATCGGGCGCGGCAAAGATCGACGCGCGCGTGGATTCGACGCTGTCGCAGATGTACAGCAACTACCCCGGTACCCGCGATCTGGGCGCCAAGGCGGCGGGCCTTCTGGTCATGCCGCTGGTGACCGAGGCCGGGCTGGGGCTGGGCGGCGCCTATGGCAGCGGCGCGCTGCGGGTCGGCGGCGCGACGGTGGATTACTACTCGATGGTCAAGGCCAGCGGCGGCCTGCAGATCGGCGCGCAGCAATACGCGCATGTCCTGTTCTTCATGACCCAGGACGCGCTGGAAACCTTCCGCCGCTCGGGCGGCTACGCGGCAAGCGCCAATATCCTGTACGCGACCCCGGAAAAGGGCGGCACCCTCTCGGCCGAGACCACGACCTCGCTTGCGCCGGTGATCGCGGTGATCTTCGGTCAAAGCGGCCTGCGCGTCGGTGCGACCCTCGAAGGCGTGAAATACACCCGCATCATTCCCTGAGCGCGGCCGCGCGGGTCCGGCGCCCCGGACCATTCGCTTCGGCCCCGAAGGCCCATGGATCGCCCCCGGACAGACCGGGGGCGTTTTCGTATTGATCCCGCAAAGGCATTTGCGGCGCGCATTCGACCCTTGGGCGGTGCCCTTGTGAAGAAATCATCCGCAACCCCGAGAAATTGTGATCGATCCCTGCCAAGGGCGGGAACAGGATTGGCCATGGTGCATTGACCTTCCGACGAGGGAGACCCACATGCACCGCCACGACGCGCCGTCCAGCCAGCACAATCGCACCCCTGCCGCGAAGGCCCCCCGGGCCAGACAACTTCAACAGGCGGCGCGCAGGTTGCTGGGCAAGGCCACGGGCCAGCTGTCGCGCTCTGGCTGGAAGGCGCGCGCCGCGCTGGCCGCCAGTTCCGTCCTCATCCTGAGCGCCGCCGCAGGCACCGTGGCGGTCGCCTCGCTGGACGACCTCGACGATCTCGAAGCGCTGCGCGCCCAGCCGATCCGCATGGAGGACAGCGGCGGTGCGCCGCTGTTTACCGGCGGCCAGCGCCACGCCGATCACGCCCCCCTGGACCGCATCCCCGATCACCTCGAACAGGCGGTCATCGCCATCGAGGACCAGCGCTTTCACAGCCACGGCGGGCTCGACTTCCGCTCGATCTCGCGCGCGCTGTGGGCCAATGCCGCGGCGGGCCGGATCGTGCAGGGCGGCAGCACAATCAGCCAGCAGCTGGTCAAGATCACCTACCTCGCCCCCGAACGCACCTACAGCCGCAAGCTGCACGAGGCGCTTCTGACCCGCGAGATGGAGGCCGGTCACAGCAAGGACGAGATCCTCGAAATGTATCTCAACCGGATCTATCTGGGCAGCGGCGCCTATGGCGTGCAAAGCGCCGCGCAGGTCTACTTCGGCAAACCTGTCGAAGCGCTGACGCTGGCGGAAAGCGCGATACTCGCCGCCGGGATCAAGGCGCCCTCGGTCCTGAACCTGCGCAGCGACACCGAGGCCGTGCGCAGCCGCGCGCAACTGGTGATCCGGTTGATGCAGCGGGCGGGCATGATCGACGAGGCGCGGGCCAATGCGGCGCAGGCCGAGCTGATGGTTCTGCGCCCCGCAATCGGCGAAAAGCCCTATGGCGGCTGGTTCGCCGACGTGGTCATGGCCCGGGCCGACGCACTGGCCCAACGCTTCACCGATCCACAGGCGCTGCGCACCACGCTGGACCCGCAGTTGCAGCGGCTAGCGGAACAGGCCGTGCAGGCCCATCTGTCCGGCCTGCCGACCGAGGCCGCGCTGGTGGCACTGCGGCCCGATGGCAGTGTCGCGGCGCTGGTCGGCGGCAAGGACTACGACGCCAGCCAGTTCAACCGTGCGACACAGGCGCAGCGCCAGCCCGGGTCGACCTTCAAGACCTTCGCCTATCTCACCGCCCTTGCCGAGGGCTACAGCCCCGACAGCCGCCTCGCCGACCGGCCCGTGGACATCGACGGCTACACCCCCGAGAACTTCGACGGAAGTTTTCATGGCGAGGTGACGCTGGCCAGTGCCTTCGCGCAGTCGCTCAACGCTGCGACGGTCCACATGGCCATGGACATCGGCATCGACAGGGTCGCCGAGACCGCCCGCCTGCTTGGCATCGACGCGGCGCTGTCTGAAACGCCTTCGCTGGCGCTTGGCGCCTCGGGCCTGTCGCTGCTGGAGCTGACAGAGGCCTATGGCGCCATCGCCACCGGTCGGGCCCCCTTTCGGGCGCATTTCGTCGAAGGGGTCACCGCCGGTGCGGATCGCGCCTATTACCCCTTCGACTGGACCCAACCGGCGCCCTCGGGCCGCGCCGCCGAACTGCTGTCGCATCGGGACGCCATGACCGCCCTGCTGCGCGGCGCCGTCACCAAGGGAACCGGCAGTGCCGTGGCCGAGGTGCCGGGTGCCGTGGGCAAGACCGGCACCAGCCAGAACTTCCGCGATGCACTGTTCGTCGGCTGGACCGAAGAGCTGATCGTCGGCGTCTGGGTCGGCAATGACGACAACAGCCCGATGGACGAGGTCACCGGCGGCACCCTGCCCGCGCAGATCTGGGCCTCGTTCCAGCTTGCGGCTTTGCAGGCCGCCCAATCGCCCGACGCTGGCCTGATCGCCGGGGGCGCCGATCTGCCAGAGGACCTTGACGACACCCGCCCCGCGCGGCACGTGGCCGGGGATGGTGCGATAGCCTTCGCCGAACCCGGCCAGACCGACGCGCTTGGGGCCGCGCTGTCCCGGCTGGAGGATAACGGCGTCCTCAGCCCGCGCGAGGTAGCGCCCCTGCGCGCCGCCCTGCAGGAACGGCTGCGCAACAGTGACAACGCCTCGCTGAGGGAGGTTGTCATCCAGTCGATCGCCCAGCCCGCCGCGCAGGGGCAATGCAATATCCGCGCCTGCGACCGGGCCTTCCGCTCGTTCCGCGCCTCGGACTGCACCTATCAGCCCTACGGCGGCGGCCCACGACGGCTGTGCACCGAGGACCTGCTGCGCTGACGCCCCCGGCATGACCCGGCCCGGCCTTGCCCTGCGCCGTGTCGACCGATGATCCAAGGGGGCGCCGCTGCACTGCGGGCACCCGGGGCCGACCATCCGCCCGCGCCCTTCCGTCAATGATAGGTGAATTCGCCCACCACGTTCTGCCACTCGCCCGGAGAGATCATCCTGCGGTGGGTAAAGCGGATCGAGTGCAGCGGCCCCTCGATCTCTTCCTTCCAGAAGTCGATGAACCTGAACAGCCGCGGATGATCCGGGGCTATGTCATAGTCCTGCCAGACGAAGGTATTGAGAACATGGGCATAATCCGGCATGTGATAAAAGAATTCCGCCGTGGTCAGCCCGTAGCCCTTCAGCATCATTTCGGTTTCCGACATCTGCATCTTGTACCCTCTTGCAACCTGTCATATCAGGCTGCCGCGTGCCGGTTAACTTTTCAACAAAAACAGTGTGTTAGCCACCAAGGGCGCTGGCTGCCAATCTGGCCGCCCGGGCCGCCATTGCACCCCATATCCTGCATCTGATATAGTCTCGCCAACAAGATATGGCAGAACAACAAGCAGGCCCACGACGTGAGCGATACGCCCGAACCCCCTGAAAACGAAGACGAAATTCGCAAGCCCCCCGCGGGGCCACAGATCTCGATCGAAGACGAGATGAAGTCGAGCTATCTCGACTACGCGATGAGCGTCATCGTCAGCCGGGCGATTCCCGATCTGCGCGACGGCCTGAAACCCGTGCACCGGCGCATCCTTTATACGCTGTGGGAGAACGGCCAGACCCGGGCCAAGCCCTACCGCAAATGCGCCACCGCCGTCGGCGACGTCATGGGCCGCTATCACCCGCATGGCGACTCCGCCGTCTACGACGCGCTGGTCCGGATGGCGCAGGACTTTTCCATGTCGCTGCCGTTGATCGACGGTCAGGGCAACTTCGGCTCTATGGACGGCGATCCGCCCGCCGCCTACCGGTACACCGAAAGCCGCCTGCAAAAGGTTGCCGAAAGCCTGCTGGAAGACATCGACAAGGAGACCGTGGACTTCGTTCCGAACTACGCGAACGAACGCATGGAACCCACTGTTCTGCCTGCCAGATATCCCAACGTGCTGGTCAATGGCTCCGAGGGCATCGCGGTCGGCATGGCGACCCGCATCCCGCCCCATAACCTGGGCGAGGTGATCGACGCGACGCTGGCGCTGATGGAGAACCCCGACCTGTCCTCCGAGGCGCTGATCGAATACATCCCGGCGCCGGACTTCCCCACCGGGGGCGTGATCCTTGGCCGCTCTGGCGCCTTCAAGGCCTATACGCAGGGCCGTGGCAGTGTCATCATCCGCGCCAAGACCCGCATCGAAGAGATCCGCAAGGACCGCTACGCCATCGTCATCGACGAGATCCCCTATCAGGTGAACAAGGCGACGATGATCGAGCGCATCGCCGAGGCGGCGCGCGACAAGAAGATCGAGGGCATCGCCCACGTGCAGGACGAATCCGACCGCGACGGCGTGCGGGTCGTCGTGGAACTGAAGCGCGACGCCACCGCCGAGGTGGTGCTGAACCAGCTGTTCCGCTTCACGCCCATGCAGACCTCTTTCGGCTGCAACATGCTGGCGCTGAACGGCGGCAAGCCGGAACAGCTGACCCTGCGCACCTTCCTGACCGCTTTCCTCGACTTCCGCGAGGACGTGATCGCGCGGCGCACCGCCTACCTGCTGCGCAAGGCGCGCGAACGGGCGCATATCCTCTGCGGTCTGGCCGTGGCGGTCAGCAATGTCGACGAGGTGGTCCGCACGATCCGCGCCTCGGTCGATGCCTCCGAGGCACGCGAAAAGCTGATGACCCGGCGCTGGCCCGCCGAGGAAATCCTGCCCTATATCGCGCTGATCGACGATCCGACCCACAGGGCCAATGACGACGGCACCTATAACCTGTCGGAAACGCAGGCCCGCGCGATCCTGGAACTGCGCCTGCAGCGCCTGACGCAACTGGGCGTCAAGGAAGTCACCGACGAGCTCGAAGAGCTGGCGGCCAAGATCAAGGACTACCTCGACATCCTGTCCTCGCGCGACCGGATCATGGAGATCATCCGCAACGAGATGGTCGCCGTGCGCGACGAATTCGCCGTCCCCCGCCGGACCGAGATCGTCGACTGGGCCGGCGACATGGACGACGAGGACCTGATCGAGAGCGCCGACATGGTCGTCACCGTCACTGCGGGCGGCTATATCAAGCGCACCGCGCTGGCCGACTTCCGCGCGCAGAAGCGTGGCGGCAAGGGCCTGTCGGGCGGCGGGCTGAAAGAGGACGACGCGGTCACCACGCTGTTTGTCGCCAACACCCACACGCAGCTGCTGTTCTTCACCACCGACGGCATGGTCTACAAGCTGAAGACATGGCGCCTGCCGCTGGGCGGACGCACCTCCAAGGGGAAGGCCATCGTCAATATCCTGCCGATCCCGACCGGGGTTTCCATCGCGGCGATCATGCCGGTGGACCGGGACGAAAGCGACTGGGACGATCTTCAGATCGTCTTTGCCACCTCCAAGGGTTCTGTCCGCCGCAACCGGCTGTCGGATTTCACCAACGTCATGCGCAACGGCAAGATCGCGATGAAGTTCGAGGGCGAGGACGAGAACACCCGCCTGATCAACGCGCGCATCTGTTCCGAGGATGACGACGTCATGCTGGTGACGAATTCGGGCCGCGCGATCCGCTTCCCGGTGCCAGAGGTGCGGGTCTTCAACTCGCGCAACTCGACCGGGGTGCGGGGCATCCGCCTGACCAATGGCGACGAGGTCGTGTCGATGTCGGTGATCCGCCACTTCGAGGCAGACACGGACGAGCGCGCGTCCTACCTGAAGATGCGCCGCCTGATGGCGGGCGTGACAGAGGACGAGCCCGCCGACGAAGAGGGCAATGCCGACGCGCCGCTGCCGCAGGAACGCTACGCCGAGATGTCGGCGGTCGAGAACCTGATCCTGACGATCACCGCCAAGGGCCTTGGCAAGCTGTCCTCCTCGCACGACTACCCGGTGCGCGGACGCGGCGGTCAGGGCGTCACCGCCTGGGAAAAAAGCATGCGCGGCGGCGATATCGTCGCCTCCTTCCCGGTGGAACAGGGCGACCAGATCATGCTGGCGACCTCGAAGGGACAGTCGATCCGGGTGCCGGTGGACGGCATTTCCTTCCGCTCGCGCAGCGCGGGCGGCGTGAAGGTGTTCAACACCGGCGCCGGGGAAACCGTGGTCTCTGTTGCCTGGATCGCCGACCAGGGCGACGAGGACGGCGGAGAAGTCGAGGGTGAAAGCGCAGAGTAATCTGCGCTTTCATGCACCATCCCTGTTTGGACTGCGGGAATTCCCTGCAGTCCGCACAGTGATAAGTGTCCGGTCATCTTACCATTCCATCAAGGAACCGATGACATGACACTTCAGAATTCCGGGCTTCTGGTTGCCCGTATCCTCCTTGGCCTGCTGTTTCTCGTGGCGGGCTGGGGCAAGCTGGCCGATGTGCAGGGCTTTGCCGGTTACATGGCCTCGGGCGGCGTGCCCGCCTTCCTTGCATGGCCGGTGGTGCTGTTCGAGATCCTTGGCGGGCTGGCCCTGATCCTTGGCCTGCTGACCCGACCGGCCGCGCTGGCGCTTGGCCTGTTCTCGGTGGCGACGGCGGTGATGTTTCACTCGCCCGCGGACCCGGCACAGATGACCAACTTCCTGAAGAACATGGCGCTGGCCGGCGGTTACCTGGCGATCGCGATCACCGGCGCGGGCGCATGGTCGGTGGATCGACGCCTGGGCTGGGGCACAGCCGTTCCGGCGTGATCCCCGATCCCGCTACCTGTTTTCAGGGAATCCGCGAATGCGGCAAACCTATTCCAAAGCATAGGGGACCACGCGCCGACTTCGCGCTAGGCTGATCGGAACGGCACCGGTACGGCGTTCCATCACTCACGAACAGCATGGCGCCCGGCGGGGGCAGGGTTTCGCACCCTGCCCCCGTCGTTTGAAGATCCGCGCCACGACCCGGGGCGGCGCGGTCCGCACTGCGTTACAGCCCGTAGAGGCCCGAGAACTTCTCTTCGAGATAGTCCAGCAGCGGCCCTTCCGAGGGCACCTGACCCGCGGCGCGCTCGATCACCGCGCGCGGGCTGTAGAGCCCGCCGTGGCGTTGCAGGTTCTCGCGCAGCCAGCCCGTCGCAGCCGAGGTGTCGCCGCGCGCCAGCCCCTCGTCGAGATCCGGCACCGCCTTGCGCAGCGCCGCATAAAGGCATCCCGCATAGACATTGCCCAGCGAGTAGGTCGGGAAATAGCCGAACAGCCCTGCCGACCAGTGCACATCCTGCAGGACGCCATGCGCGGGCCGGTCGACGGCAAAGCCGAAGTCCGCCTCGAAGCGGTCGTTCCACGCGGTTTCAAGGTCGTCCACCGCAAGATCGCCCGAGATCAGCGCGCGTTCCAGATCGAAGCGCAGAAGGACGTGCAGGTTGTACTGCAACTCGTCCGCCTCGGTGCGGATATAGCCGTTCTGGACCCGGTTCACCGCGCGGTAAAAGTCTTCCTCGGTCGAAACGCCGATGTCGGGGCCGAAGGTGTCGCGCATCTGGCCGTAGAGCCAGCCGCAGAAGGCGCGCGAGCGGCCAAGCTGGTTCTCGAAGATGCGGCTCTGGCTTTCGTGGACGCCCATGGAGACGCCCCCGCCCAGCGGGGTCAGCCGGTAGGCCGGATCGATGTTCTGCTCGTAGCTGGCGTGGCCGACTTCGTGGATCGTCGAGTAAAGGCAGTTGAAAGGCTCCAGCGGCACGGTGCGGGTGGTGATGCGCACGTCGTCGCCGCTGCCGGAACTGAAGGGGTGCACGGCCTTGTCCACCCGCCCGCGCGCCATGTCGTAGCCGAAGGTCTTGGCCAGCAGGCGCGACAGTTTCATCTGCCCCTGCTCGTCGAAACTGCCGGTAAGGCCCGGCATCGGCGGCTTCGACAGAACCGCCTCGCGCAGGGCGACCAGCCGGGGACGCAGCGCGCCGAACATCTCGACAAGATCGGCGGCCTTCGCCCCCGGTTCGTAGTCGTCCAACAGCGCATCGTAGGTGTCGCCGCCATCCGCCAGAGCCTCGCCCTCGGCCCGGCGCAGGGCCACGACCTCTTTCAGGACCGGCGCGAAAGCGGCGAAATCGTCGTCGGCGCGGGCCTCGGCCCAGACCACATGCGCCCGGCTGACCAACCGTGCGATGTCGCTGGCCAGCTTCTCCGGCACCCGCGCCGCGCGCTCATAGCTGCGGCGGATGTGGCGGACCTGGGCTGCGGCCACCGGTTCCTCGGGCTGGCCCACCTGCGCCAGCCAGTCGCCGATGCGCGGATCGGTGCGGCGCTGGTGCAGCACCGCCTCCATCGCCGCGCGCTCGTCGCTGCGCTGGTCCGCCGCGCCGCGCGGCATCATCGTCTCCTGATCCCAGCTGAGCCGACCGGCGATCTGCGCCAGCGCCTCTGTGTCACGCTGGAAGGCCATCAAGTTGTCGTATGCCGTCATGCCGTCTTTCGTCCCCTCACCGACTGTTCCACCGGATACCGCGCCGCGAAACGCGCCCGCAGGATCACCGCCCACAGCAGCACCGCGCCCAGCTGGTGCAGGATCGCCACGTGCCAGGGTGCCGCATAAACAACCGTGACGATACCCAGCGCCACTTGCAGGAGCAATGCCGCAAGCACGGCGTTGAACCGGTACCGCGTGTCGGTGTTCGGAGAGCGGCGCCCGCGCAGCCAGACGACCACGCCAAAGACCGCCAGCAGGTAGCCCGCCATCCGGTGCATGAACTGCACAAGACCCGCGTTCTCGAAGAAGTTCCGCCAGAGCGGCTCCAGCACCAGCATGTCCGACGGCCAGAGCGCGCCTTCCATCAGCGGCCAGCTGGGATAGTTGCGGCCCGCGTCGATGCCCGCCACCAGCGCGCCCAGCAGGATCTGCAGGAAGGCGAAGTGCAAGAGGCCCGTGGACATGCTGAAGAGCTTCGGCTCCGCCAGCCTGCGGGCCTGCATCAGCACGCGTTCCTCGCGGCCCAGCGAATAGACGTACCAGGCGATGAAGCCGAGGATCACGAAGGCAAGGCCAAGATGCGTGGCCAGCCGGTAAGAGGCAACGCTGACGCGCTCGCCCACCAGCCCCGAGGACACCATCCACCAGCCAATCGCCCCCTGCGCGCCGCCGAGGACCCCCAGCAGAAGCAGGCGGGAATTCCAGCCCGTCGGGATCTTCTTCGTGACGAGGAAGAACAGGAAGCCCGCCGCCCAGACAAGACCGATGACCCGGCCAAGCTGCCGGTGGCCCCATTCCCACCAGTAGATGAACTGGAACTCGGACAGGCTCATGCCCTGGTTCTGCAACTGGTATTGCGGCGACTGGCGGTACTTCTCCATCTCCGCGGCCCAGGCCTCGGCGTTCAGCGGCGGCAGGGCGCCGGTCACAGGCCGCCATTCGGTGATCGACAGGCCGGAATCCGTCAGCCGGGTCAGGCCGCCCACGGCGATCATGACCACGACCAGCGCGAACAGCACCCACAGCCAGGCGCGGATGGCGCCCCGCGCCCCGCGCCGTCCGGCGTCGATCATGCCGCCCGCCGGTGGCTGGGTCGGGCGTCCGCCCTCCCCGACTTCCTCGAAAAGCTTGCGATTTGTGGCCATCGGTCCCTCCGGTTTCGCGCGGACACTAGTGCCGGTGACGCGGGGCTTCAAGCGAGGCGCTATGCCGCGCCGAGCACGCGCAACCCGGTTCGAAGCCGCGCGACAGAGGGTCAGGAATACCGCAGTCAGGCTTTCCGGACTTATGGGACAGGGGCGCGGACGGTAGATTGAAGGCACCAGATACGCAGACCAGTGCCAAGACAGACAGTTCCCAGGATCACATCACCAAAGACATCGTCCAAAGGATCTCATCCCATGAAAACCCTCATTGCCTCCGCCATTATCGCCGCCGCAACCCTTGGTGCCTCCGCCGCCTCCGCGACCCAGGCCTGGGTCGGCCACAGCGCCCTGAACGCCCGCTCGGGCCCCGGCACCCATTACCACGTCCTGGGCACCTTCAATCCCTGCACCCCGGTGCATGTGGTGGCCTACAAGCACGGCTGGGCCAAGGTCGCCTACCAGCACAACTATTACTGGGTCTCCGCCAAGTACCTGCAGGGCAAGAGCTGCTACCAGAAGCCGCAGTACAAGACCCACCAGAAGAAGCACCACGGCGGCGGCTACGGCTACTGATCGCCTGACGGGGATCCGGCCCGGGCCCGCGCCGATCCTGTCGAACGCACCCGACCGGTGCCTCCTCCCTGACCGGTCCGGTGCCCTCGCGGACTGAGCCCCGTCTCAGTCCGCGTCTTTGTCTTTCCAGCGCACGATCTGACGCATCATCCCGTGCAGCATCTGCACGTCGGCGCGGGTCAGCGGCATCCGCGACCACATGTTGCGCAGGTTGAGCTTCATCGCCGGGGCCTTGGTGGCGGGGAAGAAGAAGCCCGCCTCTTCCATCCGCTCCTCGTAGTGCCGCGCAAGATGGTCGACCTCGTGCTGGGCGGCGAACTCGGTGCCCGCCAGCGCCTCGACCACCGGCGTGGCCTCCTGGGTGGCGCGCTGCCACTCGTAGGCGCAAAGCAGCACGCATTGCGCAAGGTTCAGCGAGGCGAAGGCCGGGTTGACGGGGACCGAGACGATGGCATTGGCCTGCGCCACGTCCTCGTTCTCCAGCCCCGCCCGCTCCGGCCCGAAGAGCACGGCCACCTTCTCGCCCGCAGCGATCCGGCGCGCGGTCTCGGCCATGGCGGCCTCGGGGGTGTAGACGGTCTTGGTCATGTCGCGCGGGCGCGCGGTCGTGGCCAGAACCCACGAGCAATCCGCCACGGCGCCGGCGATATCCTCCGACAGCTGCGCCTCGTCCAGAAGCCGCCCCGCGCCCGAGGACATGGCCACGGCGGAGGGATTGGGCCAGCCGTCGCGCGGCGCCACCAGCCGCATGCGGTCGAGGCCGAAGTTCCACATGGCGCGGGCCGCCGCGCCGATGTTCTCGCCCATTTGCGGGCGCACCAGCACGAAGGCCGGTTGGGGGGTGCCGGTTGCCATGGAGTCCTCCGGGATCAGGGTCGCGCCTGCCTAGACAAGCGCAGGCCCGCGGGCAAGGCCCCGGGACAGGCATCGCCACGACAAATCCCATGGTCAAAGGCGGTTGGAGCCGATATGAGACCCCCTGACCAGACGGGACCAGACGATGACCGACACCGCCGCCGCGCCGCAGCTCTACCTCGTGACACCGCCCGAGTTCGACCTCGGCAGCTTTCCCGCCCAGCTCGCCCGGGTGCTGGAGGGCGAAGAGATCGCCTGCCTGCGCCTGTCGCTGGCGACCCGCGACGAGGATCGCCTGACGCGCGCCGCCGACGCCGTGCGCGAGGTCGCCCATGCGGCAGAGGTGGCGCTGGTGATCGACACCCATGTGGTGCTGGCCGACCGGCTGGGCCTTGACGGGGTGCACCTGCTGGACGGCGCGCGCTCTGTCCGGGCGGCACGCAAGACGCTGGGGGCGGATGCCATCGTCGGCGCCTTCTGCGGGCAGTCGCGCCACGACGGCATGAACGCCGGAGAGGCCGGGGCGGACTATGTCTCTTTCGGTCCCGTTTCGGGCGTGCTGGGGGACGGCGCGCTGGCGGAACGCGCCCTGTTCGAATGGTGGTCCGAGATGATCGAAGTGCCGGTGGTGGCCGAGGGCGGGCTGACCGCCGAGGCGGTGGCCGAGCTGTCGCAGGTCACGGACTTCCTGTCGGTCGGCGAAGAGATCTGGCAGGCCGAGGACCCGCTGGCGGCGCTGCGCGGCCTTCTGGGCCGCGGCTGAGACGGGCCGCGAATTTCCACGGGAAATTCGGTCCGGAATTTTTGGAAAATTCCGGGCTGCTCAGCCGGACCGGTGGCCGTCTCGGACCTGTTGCTCCAGCCGTTGCGCAAGGCTCTTGCGGTCCGCCGTCTCGGCCACGCGCAGCACCGGGTGCCGCACCACCGACACGCGGCCCTGCCGTGCCTGCGCCAGCACCATCAGCAGCGACGGCCCGAATTCCATGTCTCCCCACCAGCCGTAGAACCGCGCGTCGCGGCCTTCGGGCGCATGGTAGCGCAGGCTCATGGCCTGCACCTGCAACCGGTCGCGCAGGGGATCGGCGAGGAAGGCCGCGAAGAGCGTGGTCTTGAAGGGCAGAACCTGCATCCCGTCGGTCGAGGTGCCCTCGGGGAAGAACAGCAGCCGGTGCCCGGCCATCAGCCTGTCCTGGAACACCCGCGTCTGGGCCTGTGCCTCGCGGCGGTCGCGGTTGATGAAGACGGTCCCCGTCGCCCGCGCCAGCCAGCCGATGCCGGGCCAGCCCGCCACCTCGGCCTTCGATACGAAATAGACCGGCCCGAGGCTGTTCAGCACGAAAATATCCAGCCAGGAGGTATGGTTGGCGACGATGGCGCCGGGGCCGGCCATGCCCGGCCCGCTCCGCGCCACCCGAAGCCCGATGATCCGCAGCACCGTCCGGCAGACCGCCACGGTCACATGCGGCGACAGCGGGCGGTGTAACCCGCAGAAGGGCCGCTCCAGCAGCCTCAGGCCCATCAGGACGATCATGCCCCCGGTCAGCACCAGCAGCATGGCGGGCGCGCGCAGGGCGATCCGCAGCGCGCCCCCCACGCCGCGCCGGGGCGCCGGTGGCGGCGCGCCGCCGTCCCATGTGGCGCTCATTCCGCGCTGCCCCGGGTGTAAAGCGCCCGCTGGCGACCATCCATGCGGGCGGTGTCCATGACAAGGCAGACATCCGTGGTGTTGAAGGCGTGGTCGATGAAGGCACCCTCGCCCACGCAGCCGCCCAGCCGCAGATAGGCCTTGATCAGGGCCGGGATCTCGCGCATCGCCTGCCGCCGGTCGATGGCCGCTTCGGGCACGAGGTCCATGGGCTGGAAGGCCCGCGCGCGCACCCGCAGATCCGCGGGGGCGAGGTGGCGGTGGTGCAGGAAGGACAGCGGTCCGGCAAGGCCCTCCACATCCGTCCCGTGAAAGCTGGCGGTGCCGAAGAGCACCTCGATCCCATGCGCCAGCACATAGTCCGCCAGCCCCTGCCACAGCTGGAACATCGCCGTGCCGCCGCGATAATCGCGATGCAGGCAGGATCGACCCAGTTCCAGCAGGCGCCGCCCGCTGCGCTTGAGCGCGGTCAGGTCGTATTCGTCCTCGGAATAGAACTGGCCGGCGGCCTCGGCCTGATCCTGGCGCAGCAGCCGGTAGACGCCGATCACCCGGTCGCCATCGAGCGCCAGAAGATGGTCGAAGAAGGGATCGAAGCGATCCTTTTCCAGCCGCGCCCCGTGGTCGACCAGCGGCCCGTCGCCGCCCAGTTCCTCGACGAAGACCTCGTAGCGCAACCGTTGTGCCGCCGCGATCTCTGCCGAGTCCCGCGCCAGCCGGACCGAGATCGCCTGCGTGCCCTCGCCCATGCCTTCGCTCCCTGTTGCGCCGCCGACCGCCTCGTAAAGAAGCGCGCGGGCCATATCAACCCTTGCCGCCAGAGCGCGCGCCCGCGCGATCTCCGACTTTCCCCTGTGTCGGCTTAACTATTTTTCAACCGGTGATACCATAGCTTAACCATCGTAGACCGGGACCAGCGTGACGCGGGCGCCATCAAGGACCACCTTGCCCTGCTCGCGAAAGTTCACGGTGATCCGGCCGCCGATGTTGGATTGCACCTGCCCCAGGCCCCAATCCGGTTGCCCGGGGTGCCGGACAAGCATGCCCGGTTCGAGTAAAGAATTGATGTCGTTCATAAAACTAACCTTTCAAGGCAAAGCAAACCATGTCCCTCAGCACCGCCCATCTTGCGACCCTCGTGGGGTCCCGCCTGTGTCACGACCTTATCAGCCCCATCGGCGCAATCCAGAACGGGCTGGAGCTTCTGGCGCTTTCCGGCGGCGATGCCTCGGGGCCGGAGATGGAGCTGATCCACGAGAGCTGCGGCAATGCCACCGCCCGCATCCGCTTCTTCCGAGTCGCCTTCGGCAGTGCCGGATTGACCCAGATGATGGGGCGGCGCGAGGTCCTGTCGATCTTCGAATCGCTGCTGAAGGACAGCCGGACCAGCGTCGACTGGCAGATCCAGGCCGATCTGCCCCGGGCCGAGGTGCAACTGGCCTTCCTTGCGTTCCTGTGCTGTGAAAGCGCCCTTCCGCAGGGCGGCAGGGTGCGCTTCGACCGCGATGCCGCCGGTTGGTCGATCGGGGCCGAGGGACCGCGCCTGAAGGTCGAGCAGCCTTTGTGGGACCACCTGAACGGCGCCGCGCCGCTGGAAAACCCCACCCCCGACCGGGTGCATTTCGTGCTGCTGGCCGTCCTTGCGGAGGACCGCGACCAGAAGCTTCTGGCACGGCTTCGCGACGAGACCCTGTCGATCAAGATCGCCTGACGCGCCGGACCAGGCGGGGCCCGGCACGCCTTGCGGTGTCAGCCGCGCACCGTGCCGTCGCCGGTCACGAGATACTTGAAGCTGGTCAGCTGTTCCGCACCCACCGGGCCGCGCGCATGCATCTTGCCGGTGGCGATGCCGATCTCGGCGCCCATGCCGAACTCGCCGCCATCGGCGAACTGGGTCGAGGCGTTGCGCATCAGGATCGCCGAATCGAGGCGCTGGAAGAAGCGGTCGGCGGCGGCGTCATCCTCTGTCACGATGCAGTCGGTGTGGTTCGACCCATAGCGACGAATGTGCGCGATCGCCCCGTCGATGTCCTCGACGACCTTCGCCGCGATGATCATGTCAAGATACTCGCAGCCCCAGTCGTCGGCGGTCGCCTCCTGCGTGCCCTCGATGGCGCGCAGGGTTTCGTCGGCGCGCACTTCGACCCCGGCCTCGAGCAGCGCGCGGATCACGCCCTGCCCGATGGTATCCACCACGTCGCGGTGGATCAGCAGGCATTCGGCGGCGCCGCAGATGCCGGTGCGCCGGGTCTTGGCGTTGCGGACCACCGCCAGCGCCTTGACCGGGTCGGCCTCCTTGTCGAGGTAGATGTGCACGATGCCTTCGAGGTGGGCAAAGACCGGCACCCGCGCCTCGCGCTGGACCAGCCCGACGAGGCCCTTGCCGCCACGCGGCACGATGACGTCGATAAAATCGGTCATGGTCAGCATCTCGGAGACGGCGGCCCGGTCGCGCGTCGGCACCAACTGGATCGCGTCCTCGGGCAGGCCCGCCGCCTTCAGCCCTTCCACAAGGCAGGCGTGGATGGCGCCGGAGGAATGGAAGCTTTCCGAGCCGCCGCGCAGGATCACCGCATTGCCCGCCTTCAGGCACAGGGCGCCCGCATCCGCCGTCACGTTGGGGCGCGATTCGTAGATCACGCCGACAACGCCCAGCGGGGTGCGCACGCGCTGGATGTGCAGGCCCGAGGGCCGGTCCCATTCAGAGGTCACGGCGCCGACCGGATCGTCCTGCGCCGCCACCGTCCGAAGGCTGTCGCAGATGCCCTTGATGCGGTCCTCGGTCAGGACCAGCCGGTCCATCATGGCCTCGGTCAGGCCCTTTTCGCGGCCGAAGTCGAGATCCTTGGCATTGGCCGCGACGATCTCGGCCCGGCGCGCCCAAACCGCATCGGCGGCGGCCTCCAGCGCCTTTTGCTTGGCCTCGGATGGGGCAAAGGCGAGATCCCCAGCAGCCGCACGCGCACGCGCGCCGATGTCATGCATCAGGGCGGGAATGTCGGTGAGATCCTTCATCGGTCTGGCCTTTTTTGGAGAGCGTTCAGTGAGGTATTTTTACCAAGAAGAAGCAGAGGGCGCAAAGCGCTTCGGTCAGAGCGCCATGTCGTCGCGGTGGACCAGCACAGCCCGGCCCGGATAGCCGAGGATGGTCTCGATCTCGGCGCTTTGGTGGCCGGCGATGGCGCGGGCTTCGGCGGCGGTATAGCGTGTCAGCCCCTGCCCCAGACCGGTGCCGTCCTGCGCACGGATCGTCACCGGATCGCCACGGCCAAAGCCGCCTTCGACCTGGGTCAGACCCGCCGGCAGCAGCGATTTTCCCGAGGCCAGCGCGCGGCTGGCGCCCGCGTCGATGACCAGCGTGCCCTGCGGTTTCATCGCGGCGATCCAGCGCTTGCGGGCTGCATGCGGGTCCAGCTGCGGGGTGAAAAGCGTGGTGCGCTCGCCCTCCATGATCCGCCGCAGCGGGTGCGGCGCGGCGCCGTGGGCGATCAGCATGGCGCAACCCGAGGCGGTGGCGGTCTTGGCCGCCATGACCTTGGTCTTCATGCCGCCCTTGGACAGGCCGGACCCGGCGTCGCCCGCCATGGCCTCGATCTCGGGTGTGATCTGGTCGACCACGGCGAGGTGCTGCGCGGCGGGATCGCTGGCGGGATTGCCGGTGTAAAGCCCGTCGACATCCGAGAGCAGCACCAACAGGTCCGAGCCTGCGGTGACGGCGATCTGCGCCGCGAGCCGGTCGTTGTCGCCGTAGCGGATTTCATCGGTGGCCACCGTGTCGTTTTCGTTCACGATGGGCACGATGCCATGGGACAGAAGGGTCGCCAGAGTCGCGCGCGCATTCAGGTAGCGGCGCCGGTCGGCGGTGTCTTCGAGCGTCAGAAGCAGCTGCGCGGCGGTCAGCCCGTGCGGCGCCAGCGCGTCCTCCCAGGCCCGGGCGAGGCGGATCTGCCCCACCGCCGCCGCCGCCTGGCTTTGTTCCAGCGGCAGGTCGGGTTCGCTCAGGCCCAGCACCTGCCGCCCCAGCGCGATGGAGCCGGAGGACACGAGGATCACCTCGGCGCCGCGCGCCTTCAGCGCCGCCACGTCCTCGGCGATGGCGGCCAGCCAGCCCGCGCGCAGCCCGCGCGTTTCACGGTCCACCAGGAGGGCGGAGCCGATCTTGACCGTGACGCAGCGCGCGTCGGTCAGGGTTGCCACGAGCCGTCCTCCTCCGCGTCGGGGTCGGCGGGGCGATCGGCGGCGCGGCGGGCCTGAACATGGGGCGCAAGGGCGCGCAGCACCTCTGTCACACCCTCGTTGGTGGCGCCCGACATCAGCATGACGTCCCTGGCGCCCGCCGCTTCGAGTTCTTCCTTGAGGAAGGCGCGTTCCTCGTCGTCCAGCGCGTCGATCTTGTTCAGCACCGTCACGCGCGGCTTGTCCGACAGGCCCGCGCCATAGGCGTCAAGCTCGTCGCAGATGGTCTGCCAGTCCTCGATCAGCGTGCCCGAGGTGCCGTCGATCAGGTGCAGCAGCACGGCGGAGCGTTCGACATGGCCGAGGAAGATGTCGCCCAGGCCGCGGCCTTCGTGCGCGCCCTCGATCAGGCCGGGGATGTCGGCCACGACGAATTCGCGTCCGTCCGCCGAGACGACGCCGAGGTTCGGGTGCAGCGTGGTAAAGGGATAATCGGCAATCTTGGGCCGCGCGTTCGATGTCGCGGCGAGGAAGGTGGACTTGCCCGCGTTGGGCAGCCCCACCAATCCGACGTCGGCGATCAGTTTCAGCCGCAGCCAGAGCGTGCGCTCGACGCCCTCTTGCCCCGGGTTGGCGCGGCGCGGCCCCTGGTTGGTGGAGGTCTTGAAGCGCAGGTTGCCCCAGCCGCCGTTGCCGCCCTTGGCCAGAAGCACACGGTCGCCCAGCGTGGCGAGATCGGCCACCACGGTTTCCTCGTCCTCTTCGAGGATCTCGGTGCCCACGGGCACGCGCAGCACGATGTCGTCACCATCCTTGCCGGTGCGGTTGCGGCCCATGCCGCCCTGCCCGTTCTGCGCGAACCAGTGCTGCTGGTAGCGGAAGTCGATGAGCGTGTTCAGCCCGTCCACCGCCTCGACCCAGACAGAGCCGCCGGTGCCGCCGTCGCCGCCATCCGGGCCGCCGAATTCGATAAACTTCTCGCGCCGGAAAGAGATGCAGCCGTTGCCGCCCGAACCGGAGCGGATGTAGACCTTGCAGAGATCGAGGAATTTCATGGGTGGTGGCTTTCGTCAGGGCTGGCCCGCGCTTAACGGGTTTTGGTCAGGGGAACAAGCGAGGCCGCATCACGGCAGCGGCGCATCGGCGGGCAGATGGACCCGTTCGACCGGCACCGGACCGCCCCGGAAATGCGCATGGCGGCGCAGCGTTTCGGTCGGGCCGAGGAAGCCCAGCTTGGCCAGCACCCGCGCGGAGCCGGCGTTTCCGGTGATCCAGCCGGAGTGGATCGTGGCCCGGTGGCGTGCGCGGTGATCGGTCAGCATGGCCCGCGCCGCCTCTGTCATCAGGCCGCGGCCCCAGGCATCGACGCGCAGCCAGTAGCCCAGTTCCCAGCCCTCGGACCGGTCATCGGCAAAGCTGTTCGCCGCCTCGATGGTGATCACGCCGCAGGATGTCCCGCCCGCGTCGATGACGCGCGTGCCGGGGCCGCTGCCGAAGCGCGCGATGAAATCCCGTGCATGCGCCAGCCTGTAGGGGTGCGGCGGCGAGGTGAGCCATTGCTGCACCTCGGGCCGTGCGATTTCTGTCGCGATCCAGTCCGCGTCTCCGGCCCGAACAGGCCGGAGGACCAGCCGCTCTGTCCGGAGCATGGGCGTATCCTCAGAGTTTGCGCAGGTAGGTCCAGGTTGGCACCTTGGCGGCGCGCGAGACGGAATAGGCTTCGGCATCGCCGATGTATTCGAAGCCGCAGTTCACCAGCACCCGGGCCGAGGCCGGGTTGTCCTGAAAGACACTGGCGAACATCGTGGCGTTCTTCATCGGGTTCGCCTCGACCAGCGCGCGCACCGCCTCGGAGGCGAGACCGGTGTTCCAGAACGGCGGTGCGACCCAGTAGCCGACTTCGGACTGGTTGCCCTCCATCCGTTCCAGCGCGATCACGCCCATCAGTTCGGCCCCGCCGGACTTCGTCGCATCCATGGCCCAGATATCCTCGACCCGTTCCGGCGCGATGGCGCGGGTGACATAGGCCTCGGTCGCGCCGGGCGGCAGCGGATGCGGGATAGAGGTGGTCATGGTCGCCACGCGTTTGTCGCCGGAATAATGCTCCAGCAGGCCCATGTCGGACCGACGCAGCGGGCGCAGGTCGAAACGATCCGTTTCAACCGTCGGCTGATCCATGACGTTATGAAGGCCCATCTGCACTCTCCTCTCGTGCAACCGCCTGTAATTCGGGCCTTTGCAGGCCCTGCGGATACAAGTCGTTTCTGTTCAGAATGTGACCGATCCGTGCCGAACAAACGGCACAGGGGACCGGCCATCAGACCGATCCCCCGAATATCCTGCGACGTCGTCGGTCGGTTTACTCCGCGGCCTCGGCCACCGGCAGCACCGAAATGAAGGTGCGGCCCTTGAGGCCCTTGCGGAAGTTCACGGCGCCTTCGGCGGTTGCGAAGATCGTGTGATCCTTGCCCATGCCAACGCCTTCGCCCGGCCAGAACTTCGTGCCGCGCTGGCGCACGATGATGTTGCCCGGAATCGCAGCCTGGCCACCGTACAGTTTCACGCCAAGACGGCGTCCGGCGGAGTCGCGACCGTTGCGGGAGGAACCGCCTGCCTTTTTATGTGCCATGTGTCTCTCTCCTTGCTATCGCGGCTTACGCCAGCGTCTTTGCCTGTTCGACCCACTCGGCCTTCACCTTGGCGCCCTCGAAGGTCTCGGGGTCGACTGCGGCGAGGGCGGCGAAGGTGGTGACGCCGGCTTCGTTCAGCTTCTTGGCGGCGGCGGGGCCGACACCGGTGATCTGCGTCAGGTCGTCGCCCTCGGCTGCGGGGGCGGCTGCCTTGGCGGCCTTTGCCTTCGCCGGGGCGGCGTCAGCAGCGGCCTTCGGCGCGGAACCCGCACCAACGGCGGCCTTCACGCCGGTCTTGTCGCCGCCTTCGGACAGGATCTCGGTGATCCGCAGAAGGGTCAGCTGCTGGCGGTGGCCCTTGGTGCGCTGCGAGCTGTGCTTGCGGCGGCGCTTCACGAAGTGGATGAGCTTGTCACCCTTGACCTGATCCACGACCTCGGCCTGAACGGCAGCACCGGCCACGAGCGGCGCACCGACGACGGGGCTGTCGCCACCGATCATCAGGATATCGTTGAACTGGACGGTTTCACCGGCATCGGCTGCCAGCTTTTCCACCCGGAGCGTATCGCCGGCTGCAACCTTGTACTGCTTGCCACCGGTTTTCATCACCGCGAACATGCGCGTCTTCCTTTTCTCTCCCGCGTTCTGCGGCCCCCGGGGTTCCGGGCGTTTCGGGCCGGGCTACCGGCCGCCTCGAACAGCGTGCCCCATCGGGGCATCGATTGACCAAAAACAAAAGGCGGGGCCGAAGCCCCGTCTTGTGTGCCTTTCTCTATCCCCGGCGCGCTTGCGTTGTCAAGCCCTTCGCCCCGCCGGTCCGCCTAGAGATCCTGCCCCTGCATCTGCTGCGCCGCCACCAGGCCAAGCGCATAGGACAGATCGTCGTACATGGCATTGAAGGCGGCAAACAGGGCCTGGTTCAGCGCCCTGCCCTCGTCCGAGGCCGAGACCTCGATATAGGTGTCCAGCGTCTCGTCGTCGAGCGGATCATAGGCCATCAGCAGGAACGCGTGCAGCCATTCCTCGGTGTCGAAGCGGGTCTCTTCCTCCTGCGCCCAGACGTCGCTGATGATGTCGCCCTCGGACAGTTGCATCGCGCCGCCGTCGACGAGGCCGCTGTAGAACTGGAACGAGGCATTGAGCGCCCCCGCCACGTTCGCCTCCAGCAGGTCGTTGACCGCGATGAACCGCCCCAGCTGGTCAAGCCGCGGATCCTCGTCGACCTGCGCGGCACGGAAGCCGTCGCGCGCGGCCTGCTCGACGTCGTCGTCGATCAGGGCCCGGCGCGCTTCCAGCTCCAGCCCGACGATGCGCTGCCCGGTCTCGCCCTCGAAGAAGCTCAGCAGCGGGTCGAGATCGGTGCCCGCGATGGCCTCGGCAAAATCCTCGCGGACGGCGGCTTCCATCCGGGTGGTGTCGTAGACATCGTCCAGCATCCCGGTCCAGCGCGCCGAGGCGCTGTCGGCGAACATGTCCCGCCCCAGCTCGTCGCCGTATGCCATGCCCTCTTCGCGCATGATTCCGATCATCTCGGGCAGCCGCAGGGCCTCGAACAGGTCGTCGACCGGTTCGGCCCCGGCGGGCAGCGCCCAGAGCGCGGACAGTCCGAAGGACGTCAGTGCCCCCATCGCGGAAGGCCCGCCCTGAGTCCTGCCATTGTTCCGAAGCCTTGCCGACATATCCGTCATGCTCCTGCCTGTGCCTGCTGATATGCCGATGACCTAGAGCAGGCGGTGTCCGGCAACAAGCGCCCCTGTCGGTTTTGCGCAAGAGCACGCCCATCCCGGGCCGGTCGGCCCCGCTCCGGCAGGGGGCGCCCGGGGCTTCCGCAAACTTTCTTTGCGAATGCTGTTGCAAGCGGAATCCGAATTGGCTAAACGCCCCGCTACCAAGACCCCCGCGGAGAGGTGCCGGAGTGGTCGAACGGGGCGGTCTCGAAAACCGTTGTCCCTTCACGGGGACCCAGGGTTCGAATCCCTGTCTCTCCGCCACTTCCCCCAAGGCCTTGATGCCAAGGGGGAAAAGCAAGCGATCCCCATAAATCCGCCCTGTCCATCACGGACCACAAGGGTACGGCTGGAACATGCCCGCTTTCAGCCAAACCAGTAAGCCGGGAACCGTCCGGTTTCTCTGCATGGCCGCCCCCATGGACCTGGTCGGGAAGGTCACGCCTTGGGTCGCCAGATTTTTCGACAATGAAATCGAGAACGGGCTTGGATGTTCAGCCCCGGCCTCTCTGTCCAGCCCGGCCTTGGAATAGGTCCCGCGCCCTGTGCCCTGTGGCGGTCGCAAAGCGCGCGCCCCCCGCAGCCGGTGACGCTGCGATCCCTGATATCGGCACCCGCCGGTTGATACTGGCGGACCTGCTTTCCCTCCGGCGCAAAGCCCCCCTGCCGCCGGCAGCCATCCCCGGCGGCGCGCCCGCGCGATGCCCGCGTGTGCAGCCGGTTTCGATTTCTCTGGCCCACAGGTGCCGCCCTCCGACCAAGTCCCTTGCCGCCCCCGACCGACCGCCTGCAGGGGACATCACCCCGTCTTCGCAGACACAGCGGTGGCTCTCGCGGCGCGTCTTGCCACGGCCTGCGCATTGCCGATCGGCCTGCCAAGGGGATCCGTCAGGCGGATCGGCCAGACGGATATGTCCGGTGCGCGCTTCTGGCCGCGCCGGGGGTCGCGGCGCGACCGGGACCGTCCGGCGCCCCTTACAGGTAGCGGATCACGATCACCGCGCCCGGGAAGGACGCGCCGTCGGACTGACGCAGCGGCGAAACCAGAACCGCCGTCCGGCGGCCCTCGACCTCGCCCTCCGCCTCTTGCGGTTCGCCGCTTTCCGCAACCCGGGCGACGAGATCGGGCAGGTCGACAAACCCCAGCCGCGGGCTGATCACGGACAGAGGGCGGTCGGTATCATGGGCGACCATGCCGAAGTCGCGCGACATCAGGCGGCTGAACCGCTGGATGCGGCCTTCGGGGTCCACCTGGATCACCCCCATCCTCATCAGGTCCATCACGAATTCTGTGCTGTCGTTCAGTTCGGACAACTGCTGGATCTTGCGCTCGTGCTCGGAGCTGACAGAGACGAGCTCTTCGTTGACCGCGTGCAGCTCTTCGTTCGAGGCCTGCAGTTCCTCGTTCGAGGCCTGCAACTCTTCGTTCGAGGCCTGCAACTCCTCGTTCGAGGCCTGCAATTCCTCGCCGCTGGCCTCCAGCCGCTCGGTCACCTGCTTCAGGGTCTGTTCGCTCAGGCGCAGGTCGCGCTCCAGCTCGCGGACCCGCCCCGTCACAAGGGACATGTCGTCGCTGCTGACCGGGCTGGCCCCGGCGGGGGGCGGCAGGACCTCTTCGCCGCCCTCCATCGTGACCGCCACTAGCATGATCTTGACCCGGGCGCTTTGCTCCAGCGCCTCGATCCGCACCGTGCATTGCTGCTGGCGGCCCGCCACAAGCGTCACCGTCACGCTGCGGGTAAAGACCTCCAGTGCGCCCTGCCGCAGCTTTTCCATGCCGACCTTGATCGGGAAATGAAGATCCGGGTGAACGATGTCCTCGACGGTCCAGTCCGCAAGGTTGTTCATCGTGTCGACGAAGGCGGCGGCGGCGCCGAACCAGCCCAGCACCGTGCCTTCCCCTGTCACCAGAATCGAAGAGGGCGCGTAGCGGCGCAGCAGCAGGTTGTAGCTTTTGATCAGGACGTCGCGGTTCCGGATATCCGCGATATCGGCGATCATCGTGCGATCCTGCGCCACCGAACGGCTGCGGTTGACGATCGGCTCTGTCCGGGACTGCGGCAGGCTTTGCTGGTGCATCGCGGCGGGGTCGACGAAACGCCTGTCGGTGGTCTTGCGATACAACCGCCAGCGCGCGTCGACAGTGGCGAATTCCTCGGTAAAGCGCCCGACGCTTTCCGAGCCGCCCAGCATCAGGTGCCCGTCATGGCGCAGGCCGAACAGGAACATCGACAGCACCTGCGCCTGCGGCTCTTCGCGCAGGTAGATGAACAGGTTGCGGCAGGAAATCAGGTCGAGGTTCATAAAGGGCGGATCGCGCAGCACATCATGGGTCGAGAAGATCATCTTCTGCCGCAGCACCGGATCAACGACGAAGAGGTTGCCCTGCCTTTCGAAGTATCGCGACAGGTGCCCGGACGGCATATTGGCCAGCGCGGAGGGGGTGTAGATGCCCAGCGAGGCGCGCTCCAGCGAACCGCGATGCACATCCGTGGCGATGATGCGGAACTTGCGGTTCGACTTGGCCTTCTCAAGCGCCTCGGTCAGTTCGATGGCGATGGTATAGGCCTCTTCACCGCTGGCGCAGGCGGGCACCCAGATGCGGATCGGCGTGCCGTCGTGTTCGGCCCCGGCCAGCGGGTCCAGCAGCTTCTGCCGCAGCGCCACAACCGCCTCTGGGTCGCGGTAGAACTGGGTCACGCCGATCAGCAGGTCCTGATACAGCTGGTCGAGGGCGGTCTTGTCGCTGGCAAGAAAGGCCGCGTAGTCCTCCAGCCGCTCAAAGCCGCGCAGCTGCTGGCGGCGCTGGATGCGGCGCTGCACATTGGCGTGGCGATAGGCGGTGAAGTCGATTTTGCGGTTTTCCTCGAGCAGGCGCATGATCCGCGCCAGCGCCCCCTCCTCGGCCTCGGCGCCGCTGCGGGCGCCGCTGGCCTCGCGCAGAAGCTCGGCGATGGCCCGTGGCATGTCACCGGCGGACAGGACGCGCGTGGCCGCGCCTTCGCCGATCGCCGCAAGCGGCATGGAATCGAAACGCGCCTCTGTCGGGGTCTGGGCGAGGACGGGAATGCCCCCGGCCTTCAGGATCCGCGCGCCCTTGGCCCCGTCGCGGCCCGAACCGGAGAGCACGACGCCAAGGCTGAAGCCACCGCTTCGCCCGGCCAGCGACTGAAACACCGCGTCGACGGGCAGATGCGGACGCGTGGCCTCGTCGGAATAGGCGGTTTCGCGGAAGCGGTCGTCGACGATCTCGACATAGGCGTTCGGACGGTTGAGGTAGATCGTGTCCGGCTCGATCGCCAGCCCGTCCTCGACCGGCCGGATCGCAAGGCGCGAGCGCCGGGCCAGAAGCTCATCCATGCGCGACCGGTACTCGGGCGACAGATGCTGGACCACGACAAAGGCCCAGCCCGCGGACAGCGGCGCGGCCTCGAAGAAGGCCTCGAGCGGTTCAAGCCCGCCGGCCGACGCACCGATGACAACGAGCGGTATTCCCTGCGCGGCGGGTTCCTGTTGTGCCATGCACCCCCTACAGCCCGTATCTTTTCCCTTTGCACACTGATATCACACATTTGCGTGAATTCTTCAATCCGGAGGCGAAGCATGGCGCGTATCCTGATCGCGGACGACGATGCCGACTATCGTGCCGCCTTCATCACCGCGATGCAGGCACTGGGCCATGCGGTCACCGGGGTGGCCTCCGGTCAGGAGGTGCTTCCGGCGCTGGCCCGCTGCCCGGCGGACATCGTCTTTCTCGACGTCCTGATGGAGGGCGGCGGCGCGCTGTCCACGCTGCACAGCCTGCACGCGCACGACCCCGCGCTGCCCGTCGTCATCGTGACCGGCCACATGGAGCTTGTGCTTTCGCCGCTGTTCACCGAAGGGTTGCGGCTGGCCTCGGCCCGGTTCCACAAGACAGAGCCGCTGTCGTCCTTCGACCGGACCGTGCGCCGCCTGACCGCATGACCGGACGCCACGCCGCCCCGGCGCCTGCCGAAACCGACCGCCCCCCGGCCCCGACCCGGCTGCGCCGCGCGCGGCTGATGCGCGTGTCGCGCATCGCCGCGGGGATGGCCCTGGCCATCGCCCTTGTCACGCTGCTGCTGGGATGGGGGATCCGCATCGACCGGGTGTTGCGTCAGGCGCCCGATCTGCCGGTCATGGTGCCTTCGACCGCCGGCGCGGTCGTGCTGCTGGCGCTGTCCCTCGTCCTGCCCGCCGACCACCCCCGCGCCGGGCTGGTGCGGCGGCTCTGCGCGGCTGCCGTCCTTGCGATCTGCGGCTGGGCGGTGGCCAGCGGCGCTGTCACCGCCGCCGGGGACCGCATGTCACCGGCCACGGCCCTGCTGCTGACGCTGGCGGCGCTGGTCTCGCTGATGCCGCCGGGCCGCCCGGGATGGGTTGGCCTGTCGACGGCGGGCCTGGTGCTGGCCCTCTTCGCTCTGGAAAGCTGGCTGCTGGATCTCACGGCAACGCAAAGCGTCGGCGTGCTGACCGGCCTCTCGCTGCCCACCGCCATCAGCCTCGCGCTGATCTTCGCCGCCACGCTGCTGCGCGCGCCGGACCGGGGCTGGGTCGCGCTGGCCACCGCAGAGGGCACCGGCAGCCGGACCGCGCGCACGGTGCTGCCGCTTGCAATCCTTCTGCCCGTCCTCGGCGCCTGGCTGACAATCATGGCCACGCGCCAGGGGCTGTTTCCCACCACGCTCGGCCTGACCGCGGGCGCGGCCCTGCTGGGGCTGGTCTCTGCCGCGCTGGTCCTGAGGCTGGCGCGGGCGCAGAACCGCGAAGAGCGCGCCGCGCTCGAACAGGGCCGCCGCGTCGCACAGCTGCTGGACGCCATCCCCATGGCGGTCGTCGTCTTCGACGCCAAGGCCGAGATCACCGCCTCGAACCAGGCTGCCCGCGACCTTGCCGGAGCGGGACGCTCGGTCGCCGCCTGGCTGCGCGAGGCCCGCTTTCTCGACCCCGAGACCCGCAAGCCGCTGGCCGCCGCGCAACGTCCGGTGGAGGCGCTTGTTGTGGCGCGGCGCGAGACCGGCAGGCTGGTGGGGCTGTTCGATGACACCGCGCGCATGCGGGTCCTGCGGTTTCACTGCGAGACCCTGCGCCCCACGGGCCCCGATGCCGGATCGCTGGTGCTGACCGTCACCGACCAGACCGACAGCGTCACCCTGCAGGACCGCCTGTCCGGCGTGCAGCGCCGCGAGGCGCTTGGCCAACTGGCCGGCGGCGTCGCGCACGAGCTGTCCAACGTGCTGGGCGTGGTGCGGCTGGCCAGCGACACCGGCCTGATGCAGACCGAGGCGGCGCCGATGCGGCAGGCGCTGGAAACCGCCCGCGACGCCTGCGCGCGCGGCAGCGACCTGACCCGGCGCATGATGGCCTTCGGCAGCGATCCCTCACATGAGGCACCGCCGGACGATGCGCTTGCCCTGATCGGCGGCGCGCTTCGGCTGATCCGCCCCTCGCTGCCTGCCGAGTACCGGCTGGACGCCAGCCTTCCGGAAGAGAGCATCGGCGCGATCCGGCGCGGGATCGACCTGCAGACCGCCCTGCTGAACCTCGTGCTGAACGCCCGCAGCGCGCTGTCACATGCCGCGCGCGCCGAAGGGCGCATCGCGGTTCTTGTCCGGCGCGAGGGCGACACGCTGGTCCTGACGGTGCGCGACGATGGCCCCGGCATGTCCGCCGAGGCGCTCGAACAGGCGCAGGATCCCGTCTTCGGCAGCCGCCAGATGCAGGACGGCAGCGGCCTTGGCCTGTCGCTGACCGCCGCCTTCGCCCGCGAGATGGGCGGCAGCCTGCGGCTGTCCTCGCGCCTTGGCCATGGCACGGAGGCGGTGCTGCGCCTGCCGATGGGTCCGGCAGCCCCCACCCCGGAAGACAGCGACACCACACCCGCCCCGGCGGACGGGCTGTCCGGCCGCCGCGCGCTGGTGGTTGAGGACGATCCCCAGTTCCGCGCCATGCTGGTCGAGGCCCTGCGGCTCATGGGGCTGGAGGTGACGCCGGTCGGGCAGCCCGACGCGGCGCTCGACGCCCTCGACCGGGGGCCGCGCTTCGACCTTCTGATCACCGATATCCGGCTGGGCGGCCCGGTCGACGGCCACCGCCTTGCCGCGCTTGCCCTTGACCGCCAGCCCGGCCTGCCGGTGCTGTACCTGTCGGGCTATGCCGAAACGCAGGTCCCGCCGGAACGGATCGTGCCCGGGGTGATGCTGCGCAAGCCTTCCTCGATCGACGCCCTGCGCCGCGCGGTCTCCGTCACCCTTCGCGCCTGACAAGGGTCGGCGCCCCCGCCGCCGCGAAGGCGCCAAGGTCCAGCGGGCGGATCAGCGCATCCAGCCGGTCGGCGGGGGCCGGTGCGGACAGCAGGTAGCCCTGCACAAGGCGGCAGCCCATGGCCTGAAGCCGCTGCAGCTGGGCCTCTGTTTCCACCCCCTCGGCGACCACCGTCAGCCCGGACCGGCCCGCAAGGGTCAGCAGCGCCTCGACGATGGCGGCGTCGGTCTCGCTCTCGCTCATCCGGTTCACGAAACTGCGGTCGATCTTGATGCAGTCGATGGGCCAGCCGCTGAGGTGGCGCAGCCCGCCGTAGCCGGTGCCGAAGTCGTCCAGCGCCACCCGCGCACCGCGGCGGCGCAGTTCCTCGAGCGACCGGAAGATCTGCCCGTTCGGCGCGCCCATCATGATGGTTTCCGTCACCTCTATGACGATGCTGTCCCAGTCGATGCCGGGGTTGTCGGACAGCAGCGCCTGAAGGTCGAAGACGAACTCCGGGTTGATCAGGTCGAAGCTGGTGACATTGATCGACAGGGTCGGTCGCGCGGGGTTGCGCTGCCGCAGGTCCGACAGGTCCGACAGCGCGCGGGCGGTCAGCACATGGGTCAGAAGCTCGGCATTCTCGTGATCGAGGAAGATGCCCGGGAATTGCTCGGGCGTCATCAGCCCGAAGTCGGCATCGCCCCAGCGCGCCAGCATTTCGACGCCATGGCAGGCACCCGTCCGAAGATCGTAGATCGGCTGGTAATAAGGCCGGATCAGCCCGTCATGCGCGGCCTGCCGGAACCGCCGTCCGATGGCCCGGGGGTTGAAGGCCTGATGCCGCGCCGGATCAAAGACCGTCTGGGCCCCGCGCCCGTCGCTTTTCGAGATATAGAGCGCGCTGTCCGCCAGTTCGTACAGCGTGGTGCCGTCGCGGGCGTGGTCGGGAAAGATCGCGGCCCCCATGCTGACCTTGCCAAGGTCCGGCTTGCCCAGGGTTGCCGTGGCGCGCAGGATCGCGGTGCGGCAGCGCTTCATCACCGCCTCGAGGTAGCCGGCGCCGCGTTTCGGGATATCGAGGAGGATCGCGAATTCGTCGCCGCCGATCCGCCCGATTTCGGCGCTTTCGGGCAGCGCGAAGCCAAGCGCCAGCGACAGGGTGCGCAGGTAGGAATCACCGAACTGGTGCCCGTAGAGGTCATTCACGGATTTGAAATGGTCGACGTCGAGGATGATCAGCGCAAGGGGGTCCTGCGCCGCGCCGATCCGCGCCTGATAGCCCGCCTCGAAGGCGGTCTTGTTCTGCAGCCCGGTCAGGGGATCGGTGCGGTTCAGGCGTTCCAGCCGGTTGATCTGCTGCCGGGCGGCGATCAGGTCCAGCTCCAGCTCGACCTTGCTGATGACCCCGCCGAGATGCAGCCCCACCAGCCGCGCCGCGCGGGCCATCTTTTCCAACAACGGGCCGGTGTCGGCGGGTCGGACCGCCGCCGGGGCGCGCAGCGCGACGACGCCCATGATCTCGCCGCCGTCGGTGTCGAAGGGGCACAGAAGCGCCGTATCCCCGCCCAGCGGCGCGGTACAGGCCATGGTGCCATCCGGTCCCGGAGCCATTCCCGGCGGCTGGGTGCCGGCAATCGCCGCCAGCAGGTGCCTGCAGGCCAGCCGGTGCAGCGCCGCCCGGCCGGGGCCCTGGCCCGGCGCGTCATCGACCCCCACATCCGATCCGTCAGCCGCCCCGTCTTCCGACCGGGCCCCTGGCACGTCGTCCCGCGCGACCTCCAGCCATGTCACGATCACCACGTCCTCGGCCGGGACAAGGGCGCGCATCATGGAGCCCGCCGTGCTCACCCCCTGCCGCACGAGATGCAGCAGGGCCGCCGCGCGGTCGTCGCGCCCGGGAAGGGCGGACCCGCTCAAAGCGCTGTCCCCCCGTGATCGGGAGCCCCCCGGACCCGACGGGAATACTGTTTCAAAATCCATGCCCATAATGCGGCTTTTGTGACCTCCGGCCGCTGGGGCAATGCCCCCGTTGGTTGTCAGCGATCCGTATCTTTCCACCATATGGCAAGATCAGTCGTTAACAATCCGTTAAAATCCAAGGGGGTCAGGCGGCCCCTGCCCCGGTCAGGCCTTGCGATAGTCCGACAGCGCACACCCGGTGTCGCGGCACTGCAGCAATGCGGGGCTGGGTGTCCAGACCACCGGATCCTCGGCGGCCAGTGCTTCAAGCCGCTGCACCACATGGGCGACGCCCAGCCTGTCGGCGTGCCACATCAGCCCGCCGCGCCAGCGTGGAAAGCCGTAGCCGAAAACCGTCACGAGGTCGATGTCGCGCGCCGATTGCGCAATGCCCTCGTGCAGGATGTCGGCGCCCTCGTTGATCATCGCCAGCACCAGGCGCTCGGCGATCTCGGCCTCGGTCATCTCGGTGCGGGTGATGCCCGCCAGATGCGCCTCTTCCAGCGCCAGATCGGCGACGATCGGGTCTTCGACCTTGCCGCCGCCGCCCGGGTAGCGATACCAGCCCGCGCCGGTCTTGCGGCCCAGCTTGCCCAGTTCGACCATGCGGTCGGCGATGGGAATGTAGCGCCGCGCCGGATCGCGGGTGACGTCCTGACGGCGGCGGTTGGCATGGGCGATGTCGAGGCCGGAAAGGTCCTGCGCCTCGTAGGGGCCCATGGCATAGCCGAAAGCCACCATGGCCTCGTCCACCTCCCACGGGGTTGCCGCATCCATGAAGACCGTGTCCGCCGCCTCGCGGTAGCGGGCGAGGATGCGGTTGCCGATGAAGCCGTCGCAGACGCCCGCCAGCACCGGCACCTTGCGCAGCCGCTTGGCCAGCGCAAAGCCGGTGGCAAGCGCCGCGTCGGAGGTCTGTGCCCCGCGCACGATCTCCAGCAGCTTCATGATATGGGCGGGGGCGAAGAAATGCAGGCCCACGAGGCGCGCGGGATCGTCGAGCACGGCGGCCATCTCGTCGATGTCGAGGTAAGAGGTATTGGTGGCAAGCACCGCCTCGGCGGGCAGCGCAGCCTGCAACGCCGACAGCACCTGTTTCTTGACCTCCATCGCCTCGAAGGCGGCCTCTATGGCCAGCGTGGCCTTTGCGGCGGCGGCATAGTCGCTGGTCAGGGTCAGCCGGTCGCGGCGCGCCTCGGCGCCCGCTTCGTCGATCAGCCCGCGCTTCAGGCTGGCCGAAACGATCTTGTCGATATTGGCGCCGGCCCGCGCGACGCCCTCGGCGTCGGTTTCCAGCAGCACGACCGAGAGGCCGGCGTTCAGGAGCGCATAGGCGATGCCCGCGCCCATGGTACCGCCACCGACCACGGCGACGGTATCGAGCGGAAGGGGCACTGCCGCAAGGTCCGAGGGCGCCTTGGCGGCACGCTCGGCAAAGAAGATGTGCCGCAGGGCGCGGGCCTGATCGCCCTGCCGCAACGCGAGGAAGGCGGCGCGTTCGGACTGCATGGCCTCGTGGAAGGGCCTGGTCAGCCCCTCTTCGATCACATCGACGGCGCGCAGCGGGGCAATCTGGCCGGGGCTTCTGGCGGCCAGCCGCTCGCGGGCCGCTGCCAGCGCGGCGGGGTCATGGGGCGGCGGGGGCAATTCCCAGACCGGCACGCGGCAGCCCATGTCCTCGGTGTTGATCATGAAGGCCGCGTCCAGCGGGTCTTCGTCCACGTCATCCACCAGACCGGCGGCCTGCGCCGCGGCGGCAGAGACGGGCTTGCCGAGGGTGATCATCTCGAGCGCCTTTTCCAGCCCGACGATGCGTGGCAGGCGCTGCGTGCCGCCCGCGCCGGGGATCACGCCCAGCGTCACCTCGGGCAGGCCGATCTGCGCCTGGGGCGCGGCCACGCGCATCCGGCAGGCCATGGCGATCTCGGCACCGCCGCCAAGCGCGACCCCGTTGATCGCCGCGACCCAGGGCACCGGGCTGCGTTCGATGGCATCCAGCACCTCGGGCAGATGCGGCTCGGCGGGCGGGCCGTCGAATTCGCGCGCGTCGGCCCCGGCGGCAAAGGCGTGGCCCGCGCCGGTGACGATCACCCGGTCGAGCCGCTCGGCCTCGGCCCATCCGACGGCTTCGAGCAGGTCCGCGCGTTCGGCCCGACCGATGGCGTTGACGGGCGGATTGTCGAGGGTGACATATCCGGTGTTGCCTTCGCGGCGGCGCGTGACGGGCATGGTCGCCTCCCTTTCCTGCTGGTTCTGTGATGGATACCCGGCCCGCGCGCAGCCTGCCGGATCAGCCCGCCGCGGTCGGCAGGTACGGCGCGATCAGGTCGCGGATCGCTTGCGGCGGCTTCTGCTTGGCGAACTTGTCGGCGGTGATGAAGACGCTGGTCGTATGGGTGGAAAAGCAGAGCTTGCCGTCCTGCTCGCCATCGACCCGGAACGAGATCGAGGTCTCGCCCAGCCGCGAGGGCCAGACGTGGCAGATCAGCCTGTGGCGCGGCGTGACCGGCGCGCGGAAGTCCATCTCCAGCCGCACGAAGGGCGTGCCGAGATTGCGGTCGATCTCCATCTGGAACCAGCCGTCGCCGAGGTGTTCTTCCCACCATGCATTGATGGCGTCGAGCGCAAACCACGGTAGCCGCGCGGTATAGGCGATACGCGCCGGGTCGCAGTCGCCCCATGTGACGCGGATCTCATGGGCATGGGCGTTGGCGGGGCGGTCTGTCATGGCGGCGTCATTCGTTTGCTGGGGCGTCGCGGGGGCTCTGCCCCCGGCCCTTGCGGGCCTCCCC
The DNA here is from genome assembly GCF_048381735.1 of Ponticoccus sp. (in: a-proteobacteria). Lineage (NCBI taxonomy): Bacteria > Pseudomonadati > Pseudomonadota > Alphaproteobacteria > Rhodobacterales > Roseobacteraceae > Ponticoccus > Ponticoccus sp. (in: a-proteobacteria). The sequence continues at coordinate 62,616 of NZ_JBLXGL010000005.1, read as the reverse complement.
CCGAGGGTATTTGGAGGACCAGAGAAGCAGGGGATGTGCCCGGGGGCAAGGGGGGCCTAGTAGGTTTCGACGTGGTATCGGCCTTCCTCGCGCATGCGGTCGCGCAGGGTGTGCCAGGGCTCGCCGATGCTTTCGGCGATATTGGTCATGGCCTTTTCGACGCCTTCCTCCATGCCGCGCAGCCCGCAGACATAGATATGCGTGGCGGGATCCTTCAGGAGTTCGGCGACCTTGTCCTCTTCGCGGGCGATGGCCTGTTGCACGTATTCGCGCGCGCCCTCGCGCGAGTAGACGAGGTGCTGGTCGAGCAGGTCCTTGGGCACCTTCTTGAGCGGGCCGAAGTAGGGCAGCGATTTCTGCGTGCGGGCGCCGCAGAACATCACCATGCCGCCGGTCTTGCCGCCGGTGGTGCGCTGGCGCCGCATGGTGAAGGCGCGCATGGGCGCGGCGCCGGTGCCGGTGCAGATCATCAGCAGCCGCGCCTCGGGGTTGTCGGGCATCAGGAAGGTCGCGCCGAAGGGGCCGGTGATCTGCACCGTGTCGCCCTGTTTCAGGTCGCAGAGGTGGTTCGAGCAGAGGCCCTGCGCCTCGCGCTTCACCGTCAGCGAGACATTGTTGTAGTTCGGGCGCTCGCCGTCGCGCGGGCTGGAGATGGAATAGAGCCGCGGCAGATGCGGCTGGCCCTTGCCGTCGGCGCCCGGGGGGATGATGCCGATGCTCTGGCCTTCGAGCGCGGGAAAGGGCTGGCCACCGAGGTCGAGGATGATGTGACGGACGTCGTGATCCGGGTCGTCGGTGAGGCGGTAGTTGCCCTGCACCCTGGCGGTGGCGGGCTTGCCCGGCGTGTACATGTTGACCGAGGGCTTGGCCGCGCTGGCCGGTGCCTTTGCCTTGCCGCCCGCGCCCCTGTGCGCCTCTGCCAGCAGGGCTACCATGGCCTCGTCCAATGCCTCGAGGCCGGTGTCTGCCTCGGACTGGCCGATGTCCTCCTGCTCGGGCAGTTCGGTCCACTCGAACTGCTCCGCGAGGCTGTAGGGTTCGGACACCACGCGCCATTCGTCGATGGAGCCGGTCGGGCAGACCGGGATGCAATCCATGCAGAAGTTGCACTTTGACGCATCCACCACGACGTTGTCGTCATTGTGGGTGATCGCCTCGATCGGGCAGGTCATCTCGCAGGTGTAGCAGCGGATGCAGATTTCCGGGTCGATCAGGTGCTGCTTCAGGGGCTTGTTCATGAGCCGCCCCGGTTCAGCACCACCTCCGGCACACTCAGCGCCTCGATCAGCGCGGCGCAGATGCCCCGGCAGCCGGGACAGCCCAGACAGGGGCCGCTGCTCAGCAACTCGCGGGATAGTTCCTTGGCGCGCGGCGCGTGGCCGCAAAACCGTTCGGTCTGCATCGCGTTTCCTCCCTTTGGTGTGGCGGGCGCGCGGGCGCCCTGCCCTGTCGGTTCGGTCTTCGGGGTCATGCGCCCCGGCCTGAAGGCCCTGACCGAAGGCGCAGGCCCCCGATTTCAGACCCCCAGTTCAAGCCATGTGCAGCTTGACGTATTCGAAATCGCCCGGCTTGTTGTCGATCCCGACCTTGGGCGGCGCGATCCAGGACGCGTATTTGCCGGGCTCGTAGCAGGGCTTCATCAGCGAGGCGATGTAGTCGCCGTCACCCTTGGTGGGCAGCCAGTCCTTGACCTGCGCATCCCAGTCGGTCTGGCCGACCATATTGCCCTCGGGGTCGAAATTCTTGCCCGCGAAGACGCCGATCTGGCGGTGGAAGCTCTCGTGCGGCAGCTTCAGTTCAAAGTCGATGCCGGCCTTCTGGATCGCCTTGTTCCAGCGTCCCACGCCGCCCGCCGCATCGCGGATGTAGTCGTCGCGCAGGCGCATGTTGATCGCGGTCAGCGCGGGCACCTCCTTCTGCACGGCCTTGCCGTTCTCGAAATCCCAGACCACGTAGGTGTCGCCCTTCAGCTGGTGGTCGTCGTCGATCCGGTGCTCCATGTACCGGCCCTTGATCCCGGCGGCGAAGGCATTGGCCGCATTGGTCGAGACCTCCTGCCCGAAGAGGTCGAGCGAGAGCGTGTAGTGCAGGTTCAGCTTCTTCTGGATCGTCGGCAGGTCGATCACGTCGTAGCTGCGCACCCGGTCGATGTCATAGGGGTCGGTGATGCCGTTTTCGGTCATGACCTCGCAGGTCTTCTGGATGACGCGGCCCACACCGGTCTCGCCCACGAACATGTGGTGCGCCTCTTCGGTCAGCATGAAGCGGCAGGTGCGCGACAGCGGGTCGAAGCCGGACTGCGCAAGCGATTCAAGCTGCATCTTGCCGTCGCGGTCGGTGAAATAGGTGAACATGAAGAAGGACAGCCAGTCCGGCGTCTCCTCGTTGAAGGCGCCCAGCATGCGCGGCGCCTCTTCGCTGCCCGAAGAACGCACCAGCAGCGCATCGGCCTCTTCGCGCCCGTCCTTGCCGAAGTATTTCTGCAGCAGGTAAACCATGGCCCAGAGGTGGCGGCCCTCTTCGACATTGACCTGAAAGAGGTTGCGCATGTCGTAGAGCGAGGGCGCCGTCAGGCCCAGGAAGCGCTGCTGTTCAACCGAACCCGGCTCTGTGTCGCCCTGGATCACGATCAGGCGCTTGAGCATGTTGCGATACTCACCCGGCACCTCCTGCCAGGCGGGCTGGCCAGCGTGTTCGCCCATGGGGATCCTGCGATCCTCGACCTGCGGCGCCAGCAGCACGCCCCAGCGGTACTCGGGCATCTTGACGTAGTCGAACTTGGCCCAGCCCTTGGGGTCGACCGAAACGGCGGTGCGCAGGTAGACCATCGACTCCTGAAAGTTCTGCGGGATCAGCCGGTTCCACCAGTCGAGGTAGCCGGGGTGCCATTTTTCAAGCGCCTTCAGCACCTTGCGGTCCTCGCTGAGGCCGACGTTATTGGGGATCTGGGTGTCGTAGCTGACGTTGATCAGGTCGAGCATTGGGGTCCTCCGGGGTCTCAGAGCTTTCGCCGAAAGCTCTGTCGTTCATGAATTTTCTTCGAAATTTCTTCAAACACGTTCCATGGCGTAATCGCCGCGCAGACCGGTGCCGTAGCGTTGCAGGGCGCCGTCGGCGCCCACCGCGTTGGGCCGGTTGAAGATCCAGTTCTGCCAGGCGGTCAGGCGGCCGAAGATGCGCGTCTCCATCGTCTCGGGGCCGGCGAAGCGCAGGTTGGCCTCCATCCCGGTCATGGCGTCGGGGCTGAAGCTGGCGCGCTCTTCCATGAAGATGCGGATCTCGTCCTCCCAGTCGATGTCGTCGAGGATCATCGTGACCAGCCCCGCCGCATCGGCCTCTTCCGCCTCCAGCGGCTCGCCGATCCTGGCCTTCAGCGCCTCGACCGTCTCGGGTGTGGCAAGGAAGCGGGTCTGCAGCCGCGACAGCGCGTTGCCCATCGGGTAGGTGCCGAAGTTGTCGGGCGACAGGGTGACGGTGGCGATGGGCCGGTTGTCGCCCTCGAATTCACCCTCCATCATGTAGCTGCGGTCGACGGCCCAGAGCAGTTCCGCCAGCACCCCGGCAAAACACGACCCGTGTTCGACCAGCGCCACCAGCGAGCGCGAGGTCACGTCCACGCGCTTCAGCGTGCGCTTCCAGTATTGCCGGACCTCGTTGGCCAGCCAGTGATCGGCATGGTCGGCCAGCAGCGCCTCTTGCTCCAGCAAGGCCTCGGGGTCGCCCTGCGTGCGGATCACCCAAAGCCCGCAATCCATCTCGTTCAGGCGCAGGTGCAGGATCGCGTCCTCGAACTCGCGCGCCAGCTTCAGCAGGTAGGCCTGATCGCCCTGCGCCTGAAAGGCCTCCATGTCGGCGGGCGCCTCCTCTTCGGGGCCCTTCAGGGTGATGACGGCCCTGCGCGCGGCGCGGTCCACCGCGACCTCGACAAGGCTGTAGCTGACCGAGCCGTCCTCGGCGATGGTCCGGTCAAGCGGCCCCAGCGTGATGCCCTGCGCGTCGCCCTTGGCCGAGGCGGCGGCGAATTCCTGTGCGCGCGCGGCAACCGCCTCGTCGAACGTCGAGTTGGGGATCACCTCGTCCACCAGCCGCCAGTCGCGGGCCCGCTTGCCGCGCACACCCTCTTCGGTCGAGCAGAAGATGTCGGCCAGATCGCGGCGCACCTTGCGCTTGTCGGTGACGCGGGTCAGCCCGCCGGTGCCGGGCAGAACCGCCAGCAACGGCACCTCGGGCAAGGCGACGGAGGACTGCGAGTCGTCCGTCAGCATGATATGGTTGCAGGCCAGTGCCAGCTCGTAGCCGCCGCCCGCACAGGCCCCCTTGACCGCCGCGATGTATTTCTGCCCCGAGTCCGCCTCGGCGGCCTCGAAAGCGTTGCGCGTCTCGTTGGTGAACTTGCAGAAATTGACCTTGTGGCTATGCGCCGCGCCGCCCAGCATGCGGATATTGGCCCCGGCGCAAAAGACCTTCTCCTTGCCGGACATCATCACCACGACCTTCACCTCGGGGTGTTCGAAGCGCATGCGCTGCACCACGTCGTTCAACTCGATATCGACGCCCAGATCGTAAGAGTTCAGCTTGAGCTGATACCCCTCGAAGAGGCCGCCATTTTCGTCCACATCCATGATCAGGCGGGCCACGGGGCCGTCGTATTCGACCTTCCAGTGGTGGTACTTCGACGGATCGGTCTGAAAATCGATGACCCTGGCCATGCGCGTCTCCTCCATTTAATATGCACTATAGAGCATCATTCGGCGCCGGTAAACAAGGATCATGCCCTTTATTGCACTCAGAACACCCAGCAATACAACCCAATTTCAGCACCTTAAAAAGCAAACCTAATTTAATGCATTATATTGCACTACCGCAGATCCTGCCGCAGCCCCTCCAACCGTCTCTCCAGCGACTCGAGCGATTGCCCAAGGGGCGCCTCCCCACCCGCGTGGCGCACCTCCGTGACATGGCGATCCGCCAGCGCGGCGATGCGCGCGGCAGCCTGCCGCCGCCCCATCCGCAGCTTCAGGCGCGCATTGGCAATCTGGATCAGCGCCTGAGCGACCTGCCGCGCGGCGGAATTGGGCGGACAGGCCATCCAGACCGGCTCCAGCACCTCATGCGCCTCCCAGAACAGCCCCTCATCGAGGTAATATAGCCCGGCCCGCAGGGCGTCGCAGTCGGCAAGCGCGCCCTCGGACATGCCCGCGCGGACGGTGGCGCGCAGGGCCTCAAAGAGACCTTCGGGGTGACGCGGCGTCTGGCCGGGAATGTAGGCCACAGGGCGCGGAAAGCTCATGCGCCGACAGGCTGGGCAGCCTCGATGCGCTCCAGCCGCGCACAGAAATCGGCGACCCCCTCCAGCACCGCCTCGGGCTGGTCCCGATGCGGTGCGTGGCGGCAATCGTCGAGGATCAGCGTATCGACAGGCGCATAGGCGCGGCGCGCGATCTCGTCCACCTGCGCAAGCGTGCCATACTGGTCCTGCCGCCCCTGAACCGCCAGCGTCGGAATCCGCAGGTAGTCAATGACATCAGCCACGCTCCACGCAGGGAACGCCGGATCGAGCCAGGCCTCGCTCCAGCCGCGAAAGGCGTTGTCCGGGTCGCGGTGATACCGGGCCATACGGTCGCGCAGGCCATCCTCATAGCCCTCGCGCGCCCTGGCGATCTCGGCCAGACCCATGTCCTCGGCAAAGAAATGGGGCGCCATCAGGATCAGCCCGCGCACCCGCATGTCCGACACAGTGCCCCCGTATATCGCGGCAATGGTCGCGCCGTCGGAATGCCCCATCAACACGCCGCGCCGAAAGCCCACGGCACCCAGCACCTGCGGCAGCACCCCTGTGGCCTCGCGGGTCATGTAGTCCAGCGGGCGTGGCAGTTCGGCGCGGTCGGACTGGCCGTAACCCGCGCGCGAATAGGCCATGACACCGAAACCCGTGGCCTGCGACAGGCGCTGCGGAAAGTCGCGCCAGAGCGCAAGACACCCCAACCCCTCGTGCAGCAGAACGATGGTCGGCGCCTCATCCGGGGACGGGCCGAAACAACCATATTCCAGTGACTTGCCAGCCACATTTAACGTGCCACATCCAACCCACATGTCATACCCTCCCGTTCACGCCACGCCCGGAGCAATCCCGTCGCCCGCAGAGTGTCGGCGCGGGGCGGATTGCCCTGCGCGGCACTCCCAGCGCCGAAGCACCACTCCTGAGCCAGTGAATTTAAAACCTTTTCAGCCAGATACGGCACAAAGCTAACCCGGATCAGCACCGCCCCTCGCGCAGCTTGAACCGCTGGATCTTGCCCGTCGCGGTCTTCGGCAGCTCCTCCACCACCTCGACCCAGCGCGGGTACTTCCACATCCCGATCTTCTCTTTCACGAAGTCCTTCAGGGCGTCGGGGTCCAGCGACTGGCCCTCTTTCAGCACCACGAAGGCCTTGGGCTTGTCCAGATCCTGATCGTCGCGCTGCGGCACCACCGCCGCCTCCAGCACCGCCGGGTGATCCACCAGCGCCTGCTCGACCTCGAAGGGCGAGACCCAGATGCCCGAAACCTTGAACATGTCGTCGGTGCGCCCGCAGTAGACGAAACGCCCCTCGGCGGTGCGCTCGTATTTGTCGCCGGTGCGCGTCCAGTGCCCCTCGAAGGTCGAGCGCGACTTGTCGCGGCGGTTCCAGTAGCCCTCGGCGGCAGAGGGCCCGCGCACCAGCAATTCGCCCACCTCGCCCGGCCCGACATCCTCGTCGTGCTCGTCCACAAGGCGCACCTCGTAGCCCGGCACCGGCCTGCCGGAGGTGCCATAGACGATGTCGCCGGGCGCGTTCGACAGGAAGATGTGCAGCATCTCGGTCGAGCCCACGCCGTCGACGATCTCGGCCCCGATCAGGCGCGACCAACGCTCGCCGACCTCGCGCGGCAGGGCCTCGCCCGCCGAGGTGCACAGGCGCAGGCCATGTTCGGGCGCGCCGCCCTGTTCAGCCGCCGCCAGCAGGGCAGCGAAGAGCGTCGGCACCCCGCAGAAGATCGTCGGGCGGTGGTCCTTCAGGATGCCGAAGGCCGCGTCCGGCGTGGGCCTGCCGCCGAAGATCACCGTGGTCGCGCCCACCGCCATGGGAAAGGACATGGCGTTCCCCAGCCCGTAGGCGAAGAACATCTTGGCCACGGAATAGACGGTATCCTCTTCGCGGATGCCCAGCACCTGCGCGCCAAAGGTGTCCGAGGTCGCCTTCAGGGCGGAATGCACGTGGCGCACCCCCTTGGGCTGCCCGGTCGAACCGGAGGAATACAGCCAGAAGGCCAGCTCGTCCTCGTGGCAGGTCACCGCCTCCTGCACCGGGGCGCCCTCGGTGAAGGCACGGAAGCTTTTCGTGCCACCGGGCGCCGCGCCGATCACGACAACCGCCCGCAGCGCGGTGTTGTCGCGGATCGCCGGTTCGACCACCTCCCAAAGCTCTTCCGAGACGACCAGCACCGTCGCGCGGCTGTCGGCGATGATCTGCTCGTAGACCGCCGAGGACAGCAGCGTGTTGATCGGCACCGGGATCGCGCCCGCCTTCATCGCGCCCCAGAAGACCACCGGGAACTCGATCTGGTCGCGGATGACCATGGCGATGCGCTCTTCGCGACGCACGGCGCTGCGGATCAGCGCCCCGGCAAACCGGCCGGAGTCCGTGGCAAGCTGGCCGTAGGTCAGGATGCGTTTCGCGCCGTCCGCCTCGACGAAGGCGGGCTTGTCGGCGCGTCCTTCGGCGATGTGGCGGTCGACGAAGTAGAGCGCGGCATTGGCGTTTGCGGCCGCGCCCTCGGCGGCGGTGATCTGGCTGGCGGCGTCAGCGTTCATCCGGATGGGCCTCCCTTCCCGTCCATCCCCGAAAGCGCGGATCGGTCCAACCGGCTCCTCTTCCGGCTGGACCCCGGCGCAGCCCGGGCTCTGGCTGATCGATCCGTAGCACCGGACAGAAGCTTGTGCAAGATATTGCACCTGCTGCACGCAAGATTTTGCGACACCACTTCATCAGTGCAGTTTAGTGCATCAAATTGCCACCATGGTCAGCAGCTCGTATTCCGCCACCTGCGCGTCGTCCTGGTTGGTCATGCGCACATGCCAGCGCACCTCGCCATAATCGGCCGTGCGCGGCGTCTTGTGCAGGACGGTCAGCGCCACCTTGATGCTGTCGCCGGGGCTGACAGGCTTCATGAAGCGCAGCCCGTCCAGCCCGGTATTGGCCAGAACCGGCCCCTCGTTCGGCTCCACGAACAGCCCGGCGGCGAAGGACAGCAGCAGGTAGCCATGCGCCACACGCCCCGGGAAGAAGGGGTTCCGCTGCGCCGCGGCCTCGTCCATGTGGGCATAGAAGGTGTCGCCGGTGAAGCGGGCGAAGTGCTCGATATCCTCCAACGTGACCGCGCGGGCGGCGCTGTGCAACACGTCGCCGGGGGCAAGGTCGCCGAAGCGGCGGGTGAAGGGATGCGTCTGCGTCTCGCGCTGCGGCGCGCCGGGGATGTAGCGCCCGGTCACGGCGGCCAGATGCGCCGGGCTGCCCTGCACGGCAGTACGCTGCATGAAGTGCTTCACGCCCCGGATGCCGCCCAGCTCCTCGCCGCCGCCCGCCCGGCCCGGCCCGCCGTGGACCATATGCGGCATGGGCGCGCCGTGGCCGGTGGCCTCGCCCGTGGCGTCGCGGTCGGTGAAGTAAAGCCTGCCGTGGAAAGCCCCCGCCGCCAGCACCGCCTCGCGCGCGACCTGCGGGTCATGGGTGACGACAGAGGCGACGAGGCTGCCCTGCCCCCGGTTCGCCAGTGCCAGCGCGTGCGCGAGGTCGCGATAGGGCATGACGGTGGAGACGGGACCAAAGGCCTCTGTCTCATGCACCGCCGTCGCGCCGTCGGGGTCGGCGCAGTGGAACAGCATGGGGGCCATGAAGGCGCCTTTGGCCGCGTCCGCCCCCTGCGGGGCGAAGCCCTCCGGCCCGCCATGGACCAGCTCTGCCTCGGCACCGATGCGCGCGGCCTTCTCCAACACGTCGGCGCGCTGGTCCAGTGACACCAGCGCCCCCATGCGCACACCATCAAGGCGCGGATCGCCGACCACCGTCTTGCCCAGCCGCGCCGAGAGCGCCGCGATCAGCGCATCGACGCGGCCCTCGGGGGCCATGATGCGGCGGATGGCGGTGCATTTCTGCCCCGCCTTGGCGGTCATCTCGCGGCAGACCTCCTTGACGAAGGCCTCGAACTCGGGACTGTCCGGCCCCGCGTCCGGCCCGAGGATCGAGGCGTTCAGGCTGTCCTGCTCGGCGGTGAAGGGCACCCCGTTGCGCACCAGCGCGGGCGTCTGCTTCAGCATCAGGGCGGTCTCGGCGGAGCCGGTGAAGGTGACGCCGTCCTGACAGTCCAGCTGCTCCAGCGTGTCGCCCAGACCGCCGGTCACCAGTTGCAGCGCGCCCTCGGGCAGGAGGCCGCTGTCGAGCATCATGCGCACGCAAAGCTCGGTCACCGGGCAGGTGACGGTCGCGGGCTTGACCACCGAGGGCACCCCCGCCAGCAGCGCGGGCGCCAGCTTTTCCAGCATGCCCCAGACCGGGAAGTTGAAGGCGTTGATATGCACCGCCACGCCCCGTCTGGATGTATAGACGTGCTGGCCCAGAAAGGCGCCGCTGCGGCCCAGCTGCTCGACCGGGCCATCCAGCAGGATCACGTCGTCGGGCATCTCGCGCCGCCCCTTCGCGGCATAGACGAAGACCGTGCCGATGCCTCCGTCGACGTCGATCCTGTGGTCGGCGAGCGTGCCGCCGGTGCGGTACGAAATCTCGTAAAGCGCGTCGCGCCGTTCGTGCAGGTGGCCCGCCAGCGCCTTGAGCATCTTCGCGCGCTGGTGGAAGGTCATGGCCCGCAGGGCCGCGCCGCCCCGCTCCCGCGCGTAGTCCAGCATGGCGCCGACGTCGATCGCGCCATCCCCGGCCTCGGCATAGACCGCGCCGGTCACGGCATCGGCGATGGGCCGGGCGCCCCCGCCTGCCGGGATCCACGCCCCGGCGACGTGGCTGGCAATCTTCTGCATGGCGTCCCCTCCCTCTGGTCCGGGTTTATTATTGACCGACCGGTTGGTTTTGCGCAAGGATTGCGGCGAGCAGCAGAAGGAAGAGCCGTGGCGCGCACCATCGCCAAGGACCACGACGACAAGCGTGAAGCGATCCTGAAAGGCGCCGCCCGCCTCTTTGCGGACGAGGGGTACGGGCGTGCCTCGATGGCGCAGGTGGCACAGGCCTGCGGCATCTCCAAGGCCAATATCTACCACTACTACAACAGCAAGGAGGCGCTGCTTTTCGACATCCTCGACGTGCATCTCTCGGGCCTGCGCGACCACATCGCGGGGCTGGAGCACGCCAGCCCGGACCCTGAGACGCAGTTGCGGACCATCACGCGCGAGATCCTCGTCGCCTACAAGGGGCGCGATGCCGAGCACGGGGTGCAGCTGAACGCCATCCGTGCCCTGCCCGATACCCAGCAGGCCCTGCTGAAAGCCTACCAGCGCGACCTGGTGGCCCAGGTCCGCAACCGGCTGGCCCGCCTTGCCCCGCCGGCGCTGGCCGCCGACCGCAGCGCGATGCGGGCGCTGACCATGTCCTATTTCGCCATGGTCAACTGGCACTTCCAGTGGGACGGTCAGGCGGACGAAGCCGGGCGCGCGGGCTATGCAGAGACGATCTGCGACCTGCTGCTGGGCGGCATGCCACGGGTCGGTGGCTAGCCCCGGGCGGCGAAATTCCATGGATGGAATTTGCAAGGATCGTCGACGATCCTTCCGCCGCCCCGGACTGACGTGTTACAAATTGGGTTCAGAATTTCTTTTCTCGTGACACGTTCCGTGCTATTAATCGACCGTCCGGTTGGCTGACCACCCGAGTCGCCGGACCGGGAGGAAAGACTTGACCGATGCCCGCCCCGCGCGCCCCAATGGGCGGAGGGGGCCTGCCTCCCGCGTTACGGACCCAAGGCCCCAACCCAGGGAGCACGCGCATGTACGCCCAGAACGTCCAGTCCACCGGCAAGGCCGTCCAGAGCCTCGACGAGATGTCCCCCGAAGAGCGCGCCTTTCAGCAGCGCATCGACGCGGGCGAGCGCATCGAGCCCAAGGAGTGGATGCCCGAGGGCTACCGCAAGACCCTGATCCGCCAGATCGGCCAGCACGCCCATTCCGAGATCGTCGGCCAGCTGCCCGAGGGCAACTGGATCACCCGCGCCCCCACGCTGGAGCGCAAGCAGATCCTGCTGGCCAAGGTGCAGGACGAGGCGGGCCATGGCCTTTATCTCTACAGTGCCGCCGAGACCCTGGGCGTCAGCCGCGACGAGCTGACCCGGATGCTGCTGGACGGGCGGATGAAGTATTCCTCGATCTTCAACTACCCCACCCTGACATGGGCCGACATCGGCGCCGTGGGATGGCTGGTCGACGGTGCCGCGATCATGAACCAGGTGCCGCTGCAGCGCACCTCTTACGGCCCCTATGCCCGCGCCATGGTGCGCATCTGCAAGGAAGAGAGCTTCCACCAGCGGCAGGGTTACCACATCATGATGAAGATGGCGCAGGGCACGCCCGAGCAGAAGGAAATGGCGCAGGACGCGCTCAACCGCTTCTGGGGGCCCGCGCTGATGATGTTCGGCCCCTCGGACAAGGAATCCGTGCATTCGGCCCAGTCCATGGCGTGGAAGATCAAGATCAACACCAATGACGAGCTGCGCCAGCGCTTCGTCAACGAGACCGTGCCGCAGGCGCAGTACCTCGGGCTGACGGTGCCAGACGAGACGCTGAAGTGGAACGAGGACAAGGAAGGCTGGGACTTCGCCGAGCCCGACTGGAATGAGTTCTTCGAGGTGCTCAGAGGCAACGGGCCCTGCAACGCCGAACGCATCGCCGCGCGCCAGAAGGCGTGGAACGACGGGGCATGGTTCCGCGACGGCCTCACCGCCTATGCGGAGAAATCCGCCAGGCGCCGGGCCGGGGTCGGCCAGGCCGCAGAATGAGGCATTGACGGGTCGGGGCGGCGGCCCGCCCCGGATCACCACCCTTCCCGCCGGGACGCCCCAGGGCACAGGGGCACACGCCGGCTGGACGCACGCACATGGGGGCAGAGGCCCCGTCAGGGAGGATCACATGTCCAAGGAATGGCCCCTCTGGGAGGTCTTCATCCGGGGCAGCCACGGGCTGAACCATCGCCACGTCGGCTCGCTGCATGCGCCCGACGCCGAGATGGCGATCATGAATGCCCGCGACGTCTATACCCGCCGCAAGGAAGGCGTCTCGATCTGGGTGGTGCCCTCGGCGCAGATCACCGCCTCGAAACCCTCGGACAAGGGGCCGCTCTTCGATCCGGCGGAAAGCAAGGTCTACCGCCATCCGACCTTCTACGACATCCCCGACGAAGTGGGCCACATGTGATGCCCTCGCTGCCCGATGTCATGACCCCCGAGGCCCAGCGCCTCGCCGCCGAGCAGGCCCGCCCCTCGGACCCGCATCTGACGGACGTGGACCTGAAGCCCGCCTTCTTCGACTGGCTCTGCCGGATGGGCGACGCCACGCTGATCCAGGGCCACCGGCTGTCGGAATGGTGCGGCCATGCGCCGATCCTCGAAGAGGACATCGCCGTCGCCAATACCGCGCTGGACCTGATCGGCCATGCGCAGATGTGGCTGGCGCTGGCCGCCGAGGTCGAGGATGCGGGCCGCGATGCCGACAGGCTGGCCTTCCGCCGCGACGCGCTGAAGTACCGCAACCCCAAGCTGGTGGAACTGCCCAATGGCGACATCGGCCACACGCTGATGCGCGCCTTTCTCTTCGACGCCTGGCACTGGCTGGTGCTGAAGGCGCTGACCGGATCCAGCAGCCCGCGCGTGGCAGAGATCGCGGCCAAGGCGCTGAAGGAGGTGTCGTATCAGGTCGAGCGGACCTCGGACCTTGTCGTGCGGCTGGGCGACGGGACCGGTGAAAGCCAGGCCCGGATGCAGGCGGCGCTGGACACGCTCTGGCCCTACGCGGGCGAGCTCTTCGTCACCGACGGCATCGACAAGGCCGTGGCCGAGGCGGGCATCGCACCCCTGCCCGTGGCCATCCTGCCCGAGTGGCAGGCGCTGGTGGGCGACGTGCTGGACGAGGCGACACTGACCCCGCCCGAGACCCGCATGGACGTCCACACCGGCGGCAAGACCGGGCGGCACACGGAACATCTGGGCTTCCTGCTGGCCGAGATGCAGTTCCTGCAGCGCGCCTATCCGGACGCCACATGGTGACGGCCCGTGCCCCCCTGCGACAGGTCTGGGACTGGCTGGCAGAGGTCCCGGACCCCGAGATTCCGGTGATCGCGATCACCGACCTCGGCATCGTGCGCGCCGTGGCCTATCAGGGCGAGACGCTGGTGGTCGCCGTCACGCCGACCTACTCGGGCTGTCCGGCGACCGCCGTGATCGACCTGATGATCGCGGACAAGCTGCGCGCCGAAGGGGTCGGGGCGCTGCGCCTCGAACGCCGCCTTTCGCCGCCCTGGACCTCGGACTGGATCACCCCCGAGGGGCGCGAGAAACTGCGCGCCTATGGCATCGCCCCGCCCATCGACGGCACTGCGCCGGACGGTCCGATGGCCGCCCGCGCCCGCAGGCTGTCGGGGCAGTCCAACCTGACGGCCCCCTGCCCGCGCTGCGGATCGGGCGCGACCGAGAAGATCAGCCAGCACGGCTCGACCCCCTGCAAGGCGGCCTACCGTTGCACGGATTGCCTTGAACCCTTCGACTACTTCAAGTGCCACTGAGGGAAGACCGCCAATGCCTCGTTTCCACACCCTCGACGTCACCGATGTCCAGCGCGAGACCCGCGACGCCGTCGTGGTGACCCTGCGCCCCCGGGACGAGGACCGCGACGCCTTTTCCTTCACCCAGGGACAGTACCTGACCTTCCGCCGCGCCTTCGACGGCGAGGAGTTGCGGCGCAGCTATTCGATCTGCGCGGGCCTCGACGAGGGCTGTCTGAAGGTCGGGATCAAGCGCGTCGACGGCGGCGCCTTCAGCACATGGGCCAACGAGGCGCTGGCCCCCGGCGCCGTGCTGGACGCCATGCCGCCCATGGGCAAGTTCCATACGCCGCTGGATGCTTCCACCGCGCGCGGCTACCTGGGCTTCGCGGGCGGCTCGGGCATCACGCCACTTCTGTCGATCATCAAGACCACGCTGTCGCGCGAGCCGCACAGCCGCTTCACGCTGGTCTATGCCAACCGGCAGACCGGCTCGATCATGTTCCGCGAGGCGCTGGAGGATCTGAAGAACGAGCATCTGGGCCGTTTCTCGGTCATCCATGTGCTGGAGACAGAGGCGCAGGACATCGACCTCTTCACCGGGCGCATCGACGCCGAAAAGATGGACGCGCTGTTTCGCCACTGGATCGACGCCGACAGCGTCGACACGGTCTTCATCTGCGGGCCGGAACCGATGATGCTGACCATCGCCGAGGGCCTGCGCAAGCAGGGGCTGCAAGACGGTCAGATCAAGTTCGAGCTTTTCGCCTCGTCCCAGCCGGGCCGCGCGAAGAAGAAAGCGGTGTCGCGGCAAGAGGCGGCGGGGGCGAACAGCTGCGCGGTCTCGGTCACGCTGGACGGCACGACCCGCAACTTCCGCATGGCCAAGGACGGCACCGCGGTGCTGGATGCCGCCATCGCCGCCCATATGGACGCGCCCTTTTCCTGCAAGGCCGGGGTCTGCTCGACCTGCCGCGCCAAGGTGCTGGAGGGCGAGATGGAGATGGAAACCAACCACGCGCTGGAAGACTACGAGGTGCGCGCGGGCTACGTGCTCTCCTGTCAGGCGGTGCCGGTCTCGGACAGGGTGGTGCTCAGCTATGACGAATGACGTCGCCACGGGCATGACGACACATCAGGGTATGCCGACGCAGGACCGTGCCACGGGCGCGAGGCGGGCGGAACGCGGTTGCCGACCTGCCCACCCCGCAGTCAGGGCGATCACGCCATGACGACGGAGACCGACACCATGGCGCTGGCCGACTACCTCGCGCAGGGCGGCAAGCTGACCTCGCCCGAGAACGTCCCGCCGCGCTACCGGGCCGAGCTGATGCGGCTGATGTCCTCTTTCGTGGACAGTGCGCTGGCCGGGTCGGCGGGTTTCGCGGATGCGATCAACAAGGCCCCCGGCATCAAGGAGCGCATCGCCGCCAGCCGCATCACGCTGGAAAAGGCCGACCATGCCGAGCGCGTGCTGGCGCTGATGGCTGAGTTCGGCACCGACGTCAGCCGCTACAACGCGGCGCATGACTGGGCCGCCCGCGTGGGGCGGGACGAGGATATCGGCGCGCGGCGCCACGGCGGCGACATGCGGCTCTCGGTCTTCCACTACCCGCTGCAGGGCTGGGCCGACGCGGTGACCATGAACGTGCTGATGGGCACGGCCTCGGTGATCCACCTCGAAGAGATGGCCCTTGCGTCCTATTCGCCGCTGGCAGAGGTCCTGCGCGAGCTGCTGCCGCGCGAAAGGCGCCACCTGGAACTTGGGCTCGAAGGGCTGGAGCGGCTGGTCGGGACCGCGCGGGGCGCGGTCGGGGCGGCGCTCGCCTACTGGGATCCGAAAGTGTCGCAGACCTTCGGCCCCGAGACCTCGGAGCGCTACGACCGCCTGCGCGCCATGGGTCTGCGGCACCACCCGAACGCGGACCTGCGGCAGCGGTGGCAAAGCGCCGTGGAAAGCCACCTGCAAGGGCTGGGCCTCGGCGCCCCTTAACCCGGGCTTAACCGTGATGAGGCAGGATTGCGGCATGCCCCCCCCTGTCGCCCCTGACGCCGGAACACTGGCTGAACGATCTCTTTGCATCGAAGGCCGCGCGCGACGGCGCGGTGATCCGCCGCAAGCTGCGCGATATCGAGCGTTTCGTCGGGATCGAGGCCTTCCGGCAGGAAGTGGCGCGGCTATCGCGCCTATGAGAACGCCGGTCAGGTGGTGATCTTCTGCAACGCCGCCCCGATCCGCCGCATCGGCTGAGGGGGCGCCGGTTTCTTTGAAAGAAACCGGTCCGAAATCTTTGAAAGATTTCGGACCCGCCGGGAGCACTTCGCCCCTTTGCAAGCCGCCGCCGCGCCCCTATATTGGAAATGTCCCGCAAGGGACTATGGGCATAAACGTGCGTGAAATAAGCGGATCGGACCCGGGGGCGGTACCCGGCGGCTCCACCATATATCTCTTGTTGGGGGATCATGGGGCCGAAACAGGATCGACGAACGTGTAAAGACGTGGCTTTGTCCCGGTGAGATACCACCGTTATCGGTTCACAAAGTACAATTGCCAACAACAATCGTGCTCCGGTTGCCCTCGCTGCGTAAGCAGTTGGGAATACCGAAATCTAAGTCCTTGCGCCTAGCAGCGTAAGGCGGGGTTCGCAGGCACCTGGCAACAGAAGCCTGCACTACTACTCTCCCCCCCCTGTCAGGCCTCCCCGCTCAACCATCCCGCGAGACATATCCCTGCGCGAGATCAGGGCCGCCGCGCCCCTTGCCTTGACCCCTCCCGCCAAGCCGCGCAGAGGGTGCCCATGCCGCGCCATGGGCCACAACCGGCCTGCCCCGCCGCGCCCCGCCGTCGTTGACCCGGTCCGACCGCCTGCTAGCTCTGCGGAAACCGGCCCGGAGCCCCCATGATCGACATCCTCATCGCCCTGCTCACCCTGGCCTTCGGCGCCATCGGCTTTGTCGCGCCCCGCTATGCCGCCAAGGCGCTGGATCTGGCGCCGACGCAATCGACCATGGGCCTGTCCGAACTGCGCGCCTCTGCCGGCGGGCTCTTTGTCGCCATGGCGCTGACCTGCCTGATCAGCGGCGCGGGCTTCGCCTATGCCATGCTGGGCGTGGCCTATGCCGGGGCCGCAACCGGGCGCGGGATCTCGATGATCCTGGACAAACCGCCGCAACCCAAGGCCGCCGTCTGGTTCCTGCTCGAGGCGCTGCCCGCCGCCTGGCTGATCCTCAACCATTGGCCGGACCGCTGACAGCCCCCGCCGCCCGGCCCCGACCGTCTTGCCGCCGTCACAAAGCCCCCCTAATCCGGCAGGATGACCGACCGCACCCTCCTCGTCCGCGTCTTCCTGCGCACCGGCCTTCTGTCCTTCGGCGGCCCGGCGGCGCAGATCGCCCTGATGCACCGCGAGACGGTGGAACGCCGCGGCTGGCTGAGTGAAGAGCAGTTCCTGCGCGGCCTCAGCTTCTGCATGCTGCTGCCCGGGCCAGAGGCCATGCAGCTGGCCACCTATATCGGCTGGCGCCTGCGCGGCATCCCCGGCGGGCTGATCGCCGGCACGCTCTTCACCCTGCCCGGCGCGCTGGTCATTGCCGTCCTTGCGGCGCTTTATGCCGCGCATGGCACGCGGCCCGAGACCGCATCGCTTCTTCTGGGGGTCAAGGCGGCGGTCATCGTCATCGTCGCGCAGGCGCTGCTGCGGCTCTCCGCAAAGGCCCTGAAGGGTCCGGCCGACCTTGCCCTTGCGGCGCTGTCCTTCGCCGCGCTTTTCCTGGCCGGGCTGCCCTTTCCGCTGATCATCGGGTTTGCGGCGCTCTGGGGTGCCCTGCGTCCACCGCCCGCGCAGGACGTGGCGCCAGAGCCGCATCACGGCACCCCCACGAAACCCACCACGCTGCTCTTTTGGGCCGCGCTGTGGCTGGCCCCCCTGCCGATCCTGCATCTGACCGGGCAGGCGCTGCTGTTCGACCTTGCCGCTTTCTTTGCCAAGCTGGCGGTTCTGACCTTCGGCGGCGCCTACGCGGTGCTGGCCTGGATGGCGCAGGAGGTGGTCGAGACACGCCACTGGCTGGACGCGGCCCAGATGATCGACGCGCTGGGTCTGGCCGAGACGACGCCCGGGCCGCTGATCCTCGTGACGCAATTCGTCGGCCAGCTGGCGGGGCACCAGGCCGGCGGGCTGTGGTTCGGGCTGGCCGCCGGGGCGCTGACGCTCTGGATGACCTTCGTGCCCTGCTTCCTGTGGATCTTCGCGGGCGCGCCCCATGTCGAGGCCCTGACCGCCCGTCCGCGCCTGCGCGCCGCGCTGGCGGCGATCACCGCCGCCGTCGTGGGGGTCATCGCCAACCTGTCGCTGTGGTTCGCGCTGCACACGCTTTTTGCCGAAACACGCGCACAGCCCCTTGGCCCGGACTGGCCCGTCCTCGACAGCCTGCGCTGGCAGGCCCTGCCGCTGATCGCGCTTGCCTGGGGGCTTCTGGGGCCGCTGAAGCGCGGCGTGCCCCTGGTGCTGCCGCTTTGCGCGGCGGCGGGCTGGGCAATCGGTAGCCTCTGACAATCCGCCCTTTTCCTCGCCGCCAAAACCAATATGCTGGCGCCGAGAAACAAGGAAAGACGAGATGTCCGACGGGATCGACTATGGCAAACTGATGCATCGTGCCATGCGCGGCCTTATTCAGGAGGTCCTGACAGGCGTTCAGGACAATGGCCTTCCCGGCGATCACCATTTCTTCATCACCTTCGACACCGCCCACCCGGACAGCGAACTGGCGGACTGGCTGTCGGATCGCTATCCCGGCGAGATGACGGTGGTCATGCAGCACTGGTTCGACGGGCTCGAGGTAACGGACGAAGGCTTTGGCATCACGCTGAATTTCGGCGACGCGCCCGAGCGTCTGTATATCCCCTACGACGCCATCAAGACCTTCGTGGACCCCTCTGTCGAATTCGGCCTGCGCTTCGAATCGCAGGAGGATGAGGACGAGGACGAGGATGACGACGGCCCCGAGCCGCCGGACGGTCCCGAGGGCGGCAAGCCCGAGCCGCAGCACCGCGACGCCGAGGTGGTCAGTCTCGACCGCTTCCGCAAGTAGCCACCGGCGGCGGGGACACCCGCTTCGGTGCAAGGTAAAGGCGCCCCTGCCGCCGCCCCCGGCGGCGGACCTGCGGCGCGACGGGGCGCCCTTGGTCCGCACGACCTGCACCAGATCCCCGGCTTCAAGACGTTGCGCCCTGCCCAGGATGGCTTCTGAAACCGGCCCCGCGAGGGCCTGTTAGCGCCCGTATACCACCGCATACACATTGCCTTTTCCGGGCGGGTGGGTATGACGGGATCCAAACGCATCCGAGGAGACAGGCATGACCGACACCCGCACCGAAACCGACAGCTTCGGCCCGCTCGAGGTTCCCTCTGACAAGTATTGGGGCGCGCAGACGCAGCGCTCGATCATGAACTTCCCCATCGGCTGGGAAAAGCAGCCCGTGGCCGTCGTCCGCGCGCTGGGTGTGATCAAGCAGGCCTGCGCGATGGAGAACAAGGCCACCGGCGCGCTGGATGCCAGGCTGGCCGATGCGATCATCGCCGCCGCCGGAGAGGTGATCGCGGGCAAGTTCGACGACAATTTCCCGCTGGTGGTCTGGCAAACCGGCTCGGGCACCCAGTCGAACATGAACGCCAACGAGGTCATCGCCAACCGGGCGATCGAGATGCTGGGCGGCACCATCGGATCGAAGGACCCGGTGCACCCGAACGACCACTGCAACATGGGCCAGTCGTCCAACGACACCTTCCCCACCGCCATGCATATCGCCGCCGCCATGATGGCGCGCGACGTGCTTCTGCCGGGACTGACCGTACTGGCCGAGGGGCTGGAGGCTAAGGCCGCCGAGTTCAAGGACATCATCAAGATCGGCCGCACCCACACGCAGGACGCCACCCCGCTGACGCTGGGGCAGGAGTTCTCGGGCTACGCCTGCCAGATCCGCAACGGCATCAAGCGCATCGAGCAGGCCCTGCCGGGCATCTACGAGCTGGCACAGGGCGGCACCGCCGTCGGCACCGGTCTGAACACGGTCGAGGGCTGGGGCGAGGCCGTGGCCGCGCATATGGCCGAGATCACCGGCCTGCCCTTCGTCACCGCGCCGAACAAGTTCGAGGCGCTGGCGGCGCATGACGCCATGGTCTTCATGTCCGGCGCGCTGGCGACCGTGGCGGGGGCCATGTACAAGATCGCCAACGACATCCGCTTCCTCGGATCGGGCCCGCGCTCGGGCCTTGGCGAGCTGATCCTGCCGGAGAACGAGCCGGGTTCGTCGATCATGCCGGGCAAGGTCAACCCGACGCAGGCCGAGGCGATGACCCAGGTCGCGGCCCATGTCATGGGCAATGACGCGGCAATCAAGTTCGCCGGTTCGCAGGGCCATTTCGAGCTGAACGTCTACAACCCGATGATGGCCTACAACCTGCTGCAGTCGATGCAGCTGCTGGGCGACGTGGCCGACAGCTTCACCCAGCGGATGCTGAACGGCATCGAGGCCAATCGCCCGCGCATCCAGAAGCTGATGGAAGAAAGCCTGATGCTGGTCACGGCGCTGGCGCCGACCATCGGCTATGACAATGCCACCAAGGTCGCCAAGACCGCGCACAAGAACGGCACGACGCTGAAGGAAGAGGCCATCGCGCTTGGCTTCGTCGACGCCGAGACCTTCGACCGCGTGGTGCGGCCCGAGGAGATGATCGGACCCAAGGCCCGGGACTGAGGCGGGAGGGGGCTCTGCCCCCACGCGCTGCGCGCGCCCCCGAGGTATTTTCAGACCAGAGAAGAGGAAAGGGGCGCCCTGCCGGCAGAGGGGGCGCCCCTTTTCCATTGATGAATGGGGCGGCGGGTCTCTTGGGGATGGCAATTGCCACCGGGCCTCGGCTAGATTTCAGCCCATGACCCAGCCCGTGAACCTGAACCGATTCCGCAAGGAGAAGGCCCGCGCCGAGAAGCGCCGCGCGGGCGACGAGAATGCCGCGAAGCATGGGCGCAGCAAGGCCGAGCGCGCGCTGGACGCGGCGCGGGCCGAGAAGGCGCGGCGCGATCTCGACGGGCAGCGGCAGGAATGACCGGGCGGCCGGTCAAGCACTCGCTGACGCTGCAGGGGCACCGGACCTCGGTCTCTCTGGAAGATGCCTTCTGGCGGGCCTTCCGGCGCATCGCCGCCGAGGACGGCAAGCCGCTGAACGCGCTGGCAGCCGAGATCGACGCGGGCCGCGATCCCGGGGTCGGGCTGGCCTCTGCGATCCGGGTCTTCGTGCTGGAGCGCGCGCAGTCGAATAAGGTGAAGAACGCGCCTTAGGACACTGTTCTGGAAGGATTATCGCCGTCCGTCGGAAAGATGAAGCAGCGGTCCCGCCGCACGGTCAGCCAAAGCGGACGGCCCTTTTCGGGCAGGAAGACATTGGGCACCGTGGCCCGCAGCATCTGGCCGTCGTGGTCCATGCGGAACTCGATCAGGCTTTCCGACCCCATGAAGCGGGCGCGTTCGACGATGCCGCGCGCCGGCGTGCCGGCCCGTTCCGTGGGCAGCGGACCGCTGCCGCCGCGGTCGAAGTCGATGCCCACATGCTGCGGGCGAAAGACGATCTCGACCTCGGCGCCGTCGGCCACGCCGGGCGCGAGGAAGGGGCCGAAGGGCGTATCCGCCAGCGCGCCCCGCGCCGTGGCCCGCACGATGTTGATATCGCTGAAGAAGGCCATGGCGTCGCGGTCGGCGGGGGCGTTGTAGATCGTATAGGGCGCGCCGCGCTGCACGATCCGGCCCGCGCGCATCAGCGCGATCTCGTCGGCCATGCGCATGGCCTCTTCGGGTTCGTGGGTGACCAGCAGGACGCCCGCGCCCTCTTCCTTCAGCAGGTCCAGCGTCTCGTCCCGGATGCCGTCGCGCAACCGGTTGTCGAGGCCCGAGAAGGGCTCGTCCATCAGCATGATTCGCGGGCTGGGCGCCAGCGCGCGGGCCAGCGCCACGCGCTGCTGCTCGCCGCCCGAAAGCTGGTGCGGGAACTCGTCGATGAAATGTGCCAGACCGACGCGGTCGAGCAGCCTGTGCGCCCGCGCCTTGCGGTCGGCACCGCCCCCCTTCAGCCCGAAGGCCACGTTCTCGCCCACGCTGAGGTGCGGGAAGAGGGCGAAGTCCTGAAACATCAGCCCGATCGAGCGCCGTTCCGGCGGCACCCGGAAGACCGTGTCGCAGACCAGCTGGCCGTCGACATGGATGGTGCCGCTGTCCTGCATCTCGACGCCCGCGATCATGCGCAGCGTCGTGGATTTGCCGCAGCCCGAGGGCCCCAGCAGGCAGGTGACCTGGCCGGGCGCGATGCTCAGCGAGACGCGATCCACCACCCGCTTGCCGTCGAAGCTGCGGGTGATGTCGCGGATTTCCAGGCGCGGTGAGGTCTTTGCTGCAGTCACGGAGTCCGACCGAATTCATCAGATTTTCTTCGTGATAGACGTCCCGGGCGGCGCCGACAACCCGCTGCCGCGCCGCGGGCAGCGCGAACTGTCCCTGGGCAGGCATTTCGCTGGACGGTTGGCGCCCCGCCGCTACCGGTCCAGCGCCTTGCCGAGGCGTGGCAGCCGGGCCTTCTTCATCAGCGCGCGCAGGGTCCAGTCCTCGCCCGACAGGCGCCGGGCCTCGCCCAGCACGCGGGTGGCGACATGGGCCAGGGCCTCGGGGTTGGCCTCGAACAGGCCCTGCAGGAAGGCGTCGGGATCGACGCGCGACAGGCCTTCCTCGGCAAGCAGGTTGCGCGGGAAATCCTTGGCGTTCATCGTCACGATCACATCCGCCGAGCCCGCCACCGCCGCCGCCAGCACATGCACGTCATTGGCATCCGGCAGCCAGAGCCGCGATTCTAGCGAGGGCGGCCATGTCACCTGCGCCTTGGGCCAGTTGACGCCGGTCATGGCGATCTCGGCCCGGGCCTGCGCCTCGCCGCCCGGGCCGATCTTGCGGGCCGCCAGCGCCCATTCCTCGAGGATGCGGGCGGACCAGAGCGGCGTGAACAGCCCCTGCCCCGCCGCGCCCAGCAGCATCTCGCGCATCACCGTCGGGTACAGGACGCAGGTGTCCAGCAGGACCTTCACAGGCGGAAGAACAGCGCCTTCAGGTAGCCCGATTCCGCCAGTTGCGGCAGCTGCGGGTGATCGGCGCCGGCAAAGCCCGTGTGGATCAGCGTCGCCCGCCGCCCCGCGCGCCCCATGCCGCGCAGGCAGGCGCCGGTGAAGCTGGCCAGATCGGCGGCATGCGAACAGGAGCACAGCACGAGGTAGCCGTCCTCCTTGACCAGCGCCGCGCCCAGCCGTGCGACCCGTTCATAGGCGCGCAGCCCCTTCTCCAGCGCCGGTTTTGCCGGGGCGAAGGCGGGCGGGTCGCAGACCACGAGGTCGAAGCGCTTGCCCTCTTGCGCCAGCGCCTCCATCGTGGCGAAGGCGTCGCCCTGCCGCGTGGCGAAGCGATCCCCCAGCGCCATGGCCCCGGCGCCCTTGGTCGCAAGCTCCAGCGCCGGGGCGGAGCTGTCGACGCAAAGCACGCTTTTCGCGCCGCCCGCCACCGCCGCAAGGCCGAAGCCGCCGACATGGCTAAAGATGTCGACGACCGAGGCCCCCTGCGCCAGCCGCGCCGCAAAGGCCTGGTTCTCGCGCTGATCGTAGAACAGCCCGGTCTTCTGGCCGCCCACGACGTCGGCCATGTAGGTCGCGCCGTTCATCTCGACCGGCACCGGCGCGGTGGGCGCCTGCCCCAGCAGCACGGCATCGGCATCGTCCAGCCCTTCCAGCGTGCGGCCTCGGCCCGAGGCGTTCTTCAGCACCACCGTGCAGCGCGTCACCGCCGCCAGAACGGCGGTCAGCGGATCCAGCAGCGCGTCGATCCACGCCGCGTTGGGCTGCACCACCAGAGTGTCGCCGAAGCGGTCCACGATCAGCCCCGGGAAGCCGTCGGCCTCGGCGTGGATCAGCCGGTAGAAGGGCGCGCCGTAGACCCGCTCGCGCAGGGACAGCGCCTTCTCGACCCGGGCGCTCATCCAGTCGGTGTCGATCTCGACCTGCGCGCGGTCCAGCACCCGCGCCACGATCTTGGACGCCGGGTTCACGGCCACGGTCGCCAGCTCGGCGCGCTCGTGGTCCACCAGCGTGGCGATGGTGCCGGGGGCGATGCCGCGCGTGCGGCGGTCCATCACCAGTTCGTTGTCGAAGACCCATGGCGCGCCGCGGCGGATCGCGCGGGCATTGGCCTTGGGAAGGAGTCGCAGGACGGGGCGGTCGGTCAGGGTGCTCATGGCCCCGCCATAGCCGCAAACGCGCGCGGCGGAAAGCACCCACGCGCGCCCGGCCCGCTTTCCGCGCAGGACATCCGGGCGGCGGGGCTTTTCCGCCCAGTGCGACCGGTCGGCCTCTTTACTGTTAACGCTAACAGGACTAGGGTGCCGCCAAGCCAGCTTGCAGGATCGGAGGCCCCCATGGCGCTGAACGACACCATCGCCCGCGTGACGGACCGCATCGAAGAGCGGTCGCGCCAGATGCGCGACACCTACCTCGACCGGATGCGCCGCGCCGCCGAGGAAGGCCCGCGCCGCGCCCATCTGACCTGCGGCAACCAGGCCCATGCCTATGCCGCCATGGGTGCCGATCAGGACGCGCTCGCCACCGGGCAGGCGCCCAACATCGGCATCGTCACAGCCTACAACGACATGCTCTCGGCCCACCAGCCCTTCGAGCGGTTCCCGCAGCTGATCCGCGACGCGGCGCGCGCCGCAGGCGGCACGGCTCAGGTGGCGGGCGGCGTGCCGGCCATGTGCGACGGCGTCACGCAGGGTCAGGTCGGGATGGAGCTGTCGCTCTTCTCCCGCGACGTGATCGCGCTGGCCGCCGGGGTCTCGCTGTCCCACAACACCTTCGACGCAGCCCTCTACCTTGGCGTCTGCGACAAGATCGTGCCGGGGCTGGTGATCGCGGCGGCCACCTTCGGCTACATTCCGGGCATCTTCCTGCCCGCTGGCCCCATGCCCTCGGGCCTGCCCAACGACGAAAAGGCCAAGGTCCGCCAGCAGTTCGCCACCGGAGACGTGGGCCGCGATGAGCTGATGAAGGCCGAGATGGCCTCGTACCACGCGCCCGGCACCTGCACCTTCTACGGCACCGCGAATTCCAACCAGATGCTGATGGAATTCATGGGCCTGCACCTGCCCGGCGCCTCCTTCGTGAACCCCAACACACCCCTGCGCGATGCGCTGACCGTGGCGGGCACCGAACGCGCGCTGCAGATCACCAACCTCGGCAACGACTACCGCCCGGTCTCCGAGATCCTCGACGCCAGGGCCTTCGTGAACGGCATGGTCGGGCTGATGGCGACGGGCGGCTCGACCAACCTCGTGCTGCACATGCCCGCCATGGCCCGCGCCGCCGGGATCGCGCTGGAACTGGAGGATTTCGACGAGATCTCCTCGGTGACGCCGCTGATGGCCAAGGTCTACCCGAACGGGCTGGCGGACGTGAACCACTTCCACGCGGCGGGCGGACTGCAATACATGATGGCCCACCTGCTGGACGCGGGCCTGCTGCACGACGACGTCAGCACCGTGGCGGGCGACGGCCTCAGCCGCTACACGCAGGAACCCAAGGTGCTGGACGGCCGCCTGACCTGGGTCGAGGCCGACCGCAACACCCAGAACGACCGCATCCTGCGCCCCGCCTGCGATCCCTTCCAGAAGACCGGCGGGCTCAAGCAGCTCTCCGGCAACCTCGGCCAGGGCATTATCAAGGTCTCAGCCGTCGCCCCCGAACGCCACGTGATCGAGGCAAAGGCCCGCGTCTTCCAGGACCAGGAGGCCGTCAAGACCGCCTTCAAGGCCGGCGAATTCACCGAGGACACGGTGGTTGTCGTCCGCTTCCAGGGGCCAAGCTCCAACGGCATGCCGGAACTGCACGGCCTGACCCCCACCCTCGCCGTGCTGCAGGACCGGGGGCTGAAGGTCGCGCTGGTCACCGATGGCCGCATGTCCGGTGCCTCGGGCAAGGTCCCCGCCGCCATCCACGTCTCGCCCGAGGCGGCGCATGGCGGCCCGCTCGCCCGGGTCCGCGACGGCGACGTGATCCGCGTCGACGCCACGACGGGCGCAATCGACTGCCTCGCGCCGGACTTCGACAGCCGCGACCCCGCCACCGCCGACCTCTCCGGCAATGGCCATGGCGTCGGGCGCGAGCTCTTTGCCGCCTTCCGCCAGAACGTGGGCCTTGCCTCCAATGGCGCCGCCGTGGTGGTGTGACCCCGAATCCCAGGCACCCCGCCCGGTTTCTTCTGTCCCTAAATATCCCCGCCGGAGGCTCCCGCCCCCGGCCAAGCAACGCAAAGGCCCGCCCATGATCACCCCCGAAGCCGCCTCCGCCGAGGCCGAGAAACTCTGCCGCCTCGCCCCGGTGATCCCCGTCCTCGTCGTCGATGACGCCGCGCAGGCCAAAGGCCTGGCCGGGGCGCTGGTCAGGGGCGGCCTGCCGGTGCTCGAGGTGACGCTACGCACCCCCGCCGCGCTCGACGTGATCCGCGAGATGGCCAGGGTCGCGGGCGGCGTCGTCGGCGCGGGGACGCTGCTGACGCCGAAGGACGTGCAGAACGCCGTCGACGCGGGCGCGCAGTTCGGCGTCTCGCCGGGCGCCACCGACACCGTCCTCTCGGCCTGCGAAGAGGCAGGCCTGCCGCTGCTGCCCGGCGCCGCCACCTCCTCCGAGGTCATGCGTCTGCTCGAACGCGGCTATACCGTGCAGAAATTCTTTCCCGCCGAGGCCAACGGCGGCGCGCCCGCGCTCAAGGCCATCGGCGCGCCGATTCCGCAGGTGACATTCTGCCCCACCGGCGGCGTCAGCATGGCCAACGTGGCCGACTACCTGTCGCTGTCCAACGTGCTGTGCTGCGGCGGCAGCTGGGTCGCCCCCAAGGACCGGGTGGCCGCCGGCGACTGGGGTGCCATCGAGAGACTGGCCGCCGAGGCCGCCGCCCTGCCCCGCCCCTGAGGCCCGCGCGTTTTCCGACCCGGAAAACGGCCCGGAAATTTTGGAAATTTCCGCCCCCGCCGGATGCGACCTCAGTGCTCCGGCGGTCGGCGCCCGCGCCAGCCGCCGCGGCGCCCGCCCTGTATCGGCTGCCCCGCCTCGCGCAGCACCGCCGTCATCGGGTGCCCCTCGACCCCGTGGCGGTCCAAAAGCGCGCGCAGCGCCGCGGCCTGATCGACATCGGCGGGCAGCGACAGCGCCCAGTCGAGGAAGATCGACCGGCATTCCCCCGGCCCGATCCCCTCGATCCGGTAGGCCTCTGCGATCAGCCCCTTGGCATCGAAGCCATCACCCTTCATGCGCGTCCGCCCCCCGTTCCTCCGGCAAAATCCTGTCGAGGATCGCCGCCGCCGCCGCCGTGCGCTGCTCCAGTTCCGGCAGAAGGCCGTCGAAGCGCGACACGCCGCCCAGCCGCTCCATCAGGGCCCGCCCCCCGGCGCCCAGCCGCTCCGGGTCCAGCGCCGCATCGCTCAGAAGCTGCGCCCCGGTCTGCACGGAGGTGCACAACGCATAGGCCGCGACCAGCGTTTCGCGGTCCTCCGCCTCGATCCAAGCCGCCCCGCGCAGCGCGCGCGGCACCTGCCGCACCGCCTTGCCCGACAGCAGGGATGCGCTTTGCGCCAGCAACTCGATCTCCTGCATCCGTCCGCGTCCGATCTTGGCATCCCAGGGATCGCCCTTGCCCTTCGCCGCGGCGATCCGCCGCCGCATCCCGGCCAGCGCCGTCAAGATCTCGATCCGGTCCCGAGGCTGGCCCAGGATCTCGCGCCGGAAGGCCTCGACCTCCTCGCCAAGCGCCGGCGGTCCCGCCAGTACCCGGGCCCGCGTCAGGGCCAGATGCTCCCAGACCCAGGCCTCGGTGCGCTGGTAGCTGGTGAAGGCCTCCAGCGAGGTCGCGACCGGCCCCTGGTTGCCCGAGGGCCGCAGCCGCATATCGACCTCGTAAAGCCGCCCCTCGGCCATGGGCGCCGTCATCGCGGTGATCAACGCCTGCGTCAGCCGCGCATAATAGGTGCGCGCGGGCAAGGGACGCCGCCCCTCCGAGGCCTCGACCCCGTCGGGATCGTAGATCACGATCAGGTCGAGGTCCGACCGGGCGTGCAGCCGGGCAGAGCCCAGCGACCCCATCCCCAGCACCACCGCCCCGCGCCCCGGCGCCGCACCGTGCTTGGTCGCGAATTCCTCCTGCACCACGGGCCAGAGCGCCGCCAGAACCGCCTCGGCCAGATCGGCATAGGCGGCGCCCGCCTCCTCGGTCTCCATCAGGCCGCGCAGCAGGTGCACGCCGATGCGGAAGTGCCAGTCCTTCTGCCAGCGCCGCGCCTGGTCCAGCCGGGTCTCGTAATCGGTCTCCTGCGCCAGCCTGTCGCGCAGCGCCTCCGTCAGCGCCACCCGGCCCGGCCAGGGCGCGAAGAAATCCCCCGCGATCACCGCATCGAAGACCGAGGCATTGCGCGCAAGGTAATGCGCCAGATCCGGCGACGTCCCGGCGATATCCGCCAGCAGGTCCAGCAACTGCGCGTTCGAGTCCAGCAGCGAAAAGACCTGCACCCCGGCGGGCAGCCGCGACAGGAAGCCGTCGAAGGCGGTCAGCGCCTCTTCGGGCCGCGCCGCCTCTGCCAGACGGCGCAGGATCTCGGGCTTCAGCCGCTTGAAGATCTCCACCGCGCGCGACGAACGCAGACAGGGATAGGTCGGCCAGCGCGAGGGCAACTCGCTGTTCTCGAAGACCTCGGGCGTCTCGACGCTGCCGCGCGCATCGGGAGCGAAGAAGCCCTCGGTCAGCTCATGCACCTCGGTCAGCCGCGCGCGCAGCTCCTTCTGCCAGGGGTCCAGTTCCACCCCCATCAGGCAGGCCAGCCGCGCCATGCCCTCGAGCGCCTCGGGCAGCGTATGGGTCTGCGCGTCGTTGACCATCTGCACCCGGTGCTCCACCTCGCGGTGCGCCCGGTAATGCTCGGCCAGCTTATCCGAGACCCCGGCGGGCAGCCAGCCCTTCTCGGTCAGCCGCGCCAGCCCCTCGACGGTGCCACGCGCCCGCAGGTCCGGGTCGCGTCCACCCGCAATCAGCTGGCGGGTCTGGGTGAAGAACTCGATTTCGCGGATGCCGCCGCGGCCCAGCTTCATGTTGTGGCCCGGCAGGGCGATGCGCCCGTGGCGCCCCTTGTGCTCGCGGATCTTCAGCCGCATGTCATGGGCGTCCTGGATGGCGGCGAAGTCCAGATGCCGCCGCCAGACGAAGGGGCGCAGCGCCTGCAGGAAGCGGTCTCCGGCGGCGAAATCCCCGGCGCAGACCCGGGCCTTGATGTAGGCCGCCCGCTCCCAGGTCCGGCCAAGGCTTTCGTAGTAGCGTTCCGCCGCCTCCATCGCCATGCAGACCGGCGTGACGGCGGGATCGGGGCGCAGCCGCAGGTCGGTGCGGAAGACATAGCCCTCCCCGGTCAGGTCGTTCAGCGTGGCGGCCATCCGGCGCGTCGCCCGGACAAGACTGGCGCGCGCATCGTGATAATCGTCGCGGTCGTAGCGGGTTTCGTCGAAAAGGCAGATCAGGTCGATGTCGCTGCTGTAGTTCAGCTCATGCGCGCCCATCTTGCCCATGGCGAAGACGGCGATGCCCCCGGCCTGCTCCACTGCGCTGTCGTCGGCGCCCGGCAGCTTGCCGCGCTTCACCTCCTGCGCGACGGCAGCGCGCAGCGCCAGGCCCACGGCTACGTCGGCGAACTCCGTCAGCGTGGCGGTCACCCGCTCCAGCGGCCAGGCGCCGCCAAGGTCGCCAAGCGCGGTCAGCAGCGCCACCCGCCGCTTGGCCTGCCGCAGCGCCACGGGCAGATCGCCGGCACCCTCCAGCCCCTCGAACAGCGCCGCAAGCGCGCCGTCCATGTCCTCGACCGCGCCTTCCAGCCAATCCGCCTCGCGCTGGATCAACCCAAGCAGATAGGGGCTGGAGCCGCCCGTCCCCTCCAGCAGGTCGGCCAGCGGGCCAGAGGCGAAGGGCGCGGCGGCCCGCGCCTCTGCCCCCCGGTCGGTGTCGAAGGCAAAGGGCGTGCGGGTGATGTGATCGGTCAGTTTCATGGCGCGCAGATGGCCATGCGACCGCCCGCTTGGCAAGCCCGCAGGGCTCTGCCACAAAGCGGCATGAAGATCCGCCTGATCCTTGCGCATCCGCTGCAAGACAGCCTGAACGCCCGCCTCGCAGGCCATGTCGGCGCGCGGCTGAGGGCGATGGGCCACGACCTCGCCGTGACGGACCTCTATGCCGAGGGCTTCGCGCCGGTGCTGACCGCCGGTGAGCGCGCGCGCTATTACGGCGCGCCGTTCGAGGATCGCGCCGGGCTGGCCGGGGTCGAGGGCCTCGTGCTGGTCTTCCCGACATGGTGGTTCGGCCTGCCCGCGATCCTCAAGGGCTGGATCGACCGCAGCTTTCTGCCCGGCGTGGCCTATGACCACGCGCCCGGGGGCGGTGCCATGGTGCCGCGCCTGACCAACCTGACCCGCGTCATGGCGATCACCACCCTGGGCGCGCCCTGGTGGTACGACCGCCTCATTGCCCGCCAGCCGGTACACAAGGCGCTGAAATGGGGCGTGATCCGCCCCGTCGCCCCACGCGCCCGCTTTGCCATGGCCGCGTTCCACCGGGCCGAGACCGCGACCGAGCCCCGCATCGCAGGTTTCGAGAGCCGCCTTTCACGGCGCCTCACCCGTCACTTCAGCTAGGAAAGACCCGATGTCCAAAAGCCTCAAGCGCGTGCGCGCCGCCCTCGAAACCGCCAGCCTGCCCGCCGAGATCCGCGAAGTCGGCCAGGCCCGCACCGCGCAGGAGGCCGCCGACAGCGTCGGCTGTCAGCTCGACCAGATCGCCAAGTCGATCATCTTCCGCGCCGAGAACACCGGCGACGCGGTGCTCTTCCTGACCGCGGGCGGCAACAGGGTCTGCGCCGACAAGGCCACGGCGCTCGCGGGCGAGCCGCTGGGCAAGGCCGACGCCGACCTGATCCGCGCCCAGACCGGCTTTGCCATCGGCGGGGTCTCTCCGGTCGGCCACCTGAACCCGATCCGCGCATGGCTCGACCCGCGCCTGCTGGAGTTCGACCGGGTCTGGGCCGCCGCGGGCACCCCCCGCCACGTCTTCCCGCTGGATCCCGCCGTCCTGCCCGCCCTGACCGGCGCCAAACCGGCCGATTTCACCCTCTAGGCCACGCCGACATGCGCCTTCCTGCGGCTTCTTCTTGGTAAAAATACCTCTGCACAGGCCGCCAAAAGACGCGCAAACGCCTGACGCAAAACGCCCTTTCCGGAAAATGTGAAAAACCTTCACATCGACCCTTGAAAGGCACCCGGGCAATCCCGATCTCCTGTAATGTGAAGAGCATTCACATACCAGCCTCAACGGAGAGAGAGACACATGACCACCGCCGCTTACACGTCCCACCTGCCCGCCAATGCCGGCTGGCTGACCCGGGCCGAGGCTTGGCTGGATCACAAGGGCAAGGGTGCCTGGATCGCGGCCACGGTCCTCGGGTTCATCCTCTTCTGGCCGATCGGCCTTGGCCTTCTGGCCTACATGATCTGGAGCAAACGCATGTTCGGAAAATCCTGCCGCAGCCAAACGCGCCACAACACCCATGCCGCCTGGGCGGCGATGAAGCCCTCGGGCAACATGGCCTTCGACGCCTACAAGGCCGAAACCCTGCGCCGCCTCGAGGAAGAACAGGGCGCCTTCGAGGACTTCCTCAGGCGCCTGCGCGAAGCCAAGGACAAGGCCGAGTTCGACCAGTTCATGGACGACCGCGAAAAGCGGATGAAGGACGTCTCGGAACCCGCCGAGGCCTGACACCCCGCTGCCGCCGCCCCTCGGGGCGGCGGTCCCCGGCCCGCGCGCCCGCCGGCGCCAGGGCCGGGGCTTTCCCGGACAGGCTCCGGGATGCTAAAATCCCGCCATTCACCGCCAGACCGATTGCCGCGGCCCCCGCCGCGAACCCGAAGGACCCGACGCATGTTCAGCGACCCCGCCATCGACCACCTGCCCTGCCCCGACCGGCAGGCGGATTTCTACTCGGGCGTGACCGTCAAGCGCGCCGTTGCTTGGGTCATCGATATCGCGGTCGTCTGGACCATCGGCACCTTCCTCACGCTGATCTCGATTGTCGGCGTCTTCTTCATGCCGATGATCCTCCTCGCCGTGGGGTTCCTGTATCGCTGGCTGACCATCTCGCGGGGCTCTGCCACATGGGGCATGCGCCTGATGTCGATCGAGCTGCGCGACGCATGGGGCCAGAAACTGGACGGCGGCCAGGCGGCCCTGCATGTGCTGGGCTACTACCTCTCGATGTCGGTCTTCATCCTGC
Organism: Ponticoccus sp. (in: a-proteobacteria); assembly: GCF_048381735.1. Taxonomy (NCBI): domain Bacteria; kingdom Pseudomonadati; phylum Pseudomonadota; class Alphaproteobacteria; order Rhodobacterales; family Roseobacteraceae; genus Ponticoccus; species Ponticoccus sp. (in: a-proteobacteria). The sequence goes on along the minus strand of NZ_JBLXGL010000005.1, from coordinate 30,413 downwards.
AGGTCGTCTCCATGGGCTTCATGGCCCTGTCAGAGCGCGGTCAGGGCCTGACGGACATGGTGCTGGGCACCGTGATGCTCAACCGCAGGTCGACCTCCTGACCGCCCGACCCAAGACCGCCCGACCCGGGGCATCCCTTCACCACAGCCCATGAAAACCGGCGCCAAGGCGCCGGTGTCATGATTCGAGGGCTTGGCGGGTGGCGGCAAGGTTGTTACCTTTTCGTTAAATCGCCCGCGAGTACCCTCCCCCATGCGCCATTCGCTGCCTCTTGCCCCGCAGTTCTACGTGACGGCCCCACAGCCCTGTCCCTACCTCGAGGGCCGGATGGAACGGAAGCTCTTCACCGCCCTGCAGGGCGACGGCGCGCAAAGGCTGAACGACTCGCTTTCCAAGCAGGGCTTCCGCCGGTCGCAGAACGTGCTTTACCGGCCCTCCTGCGCCGATTGCGCCGCCTGCCTGTCCGCCCGGATCGACGTGTCGCGGTTCGACCCCACACGCTCGCAGCGCCGCGCCATGAAGCGCAACGCCCGGTTCGAGCGGCGCGCCACCAGCCCATGGGCCACGGAGGAACAATACAGCCTGTTCCGCCGCTACCTCGACAGGCGCCACGCGGATGGCGGCATGGCGGATATGGATGTCTTCGAATTCGCGGCCATGATCGAGGAAACCCCGATCCGCAGCCGGGTCATCGAATACCTCGACCGCGAAAGCGACGACCTGATCGCGGTCTGCCTGACCGACATGCTCGATGACGGGCTGTCGATGGTCTATTCCTTCTACGAGCCCGAGCTCGCCTCGCGGTCGCTTGGGACATGGATGATCCTCGACCACGTGCAGATCGCGCGCGAGGCCGGTCTGCCCTATGTCTACCTGGGCTACTGGGTGCCGGGCAGCGACAAGATGGGCTACAAGGCGCAGTTCTCGGGGCTGGAAATCTACCGCAAGGGCGTCTGGGAAAGCCTGCAGAACCCCGAGGCCTTCTCGACCGGGACGCATCCGCTGTCGACGGACCCGATTGCCGAACAGGTCGCCAATATCACCTTTCCCGACGGCCACGGCTGACCGCCCGCCCCCCCCATTCCCGACAGTCTCCAGCCCTGCCGCAGCGGTCCACCCCCGCAAGCGGGCGATGCCGCCGCCCGGTGCTGTTGGCGATGGGCCGGGCCGCCAACCCGGCGGCCATGCTGCCCCCTTCGGCCTTCCTCCCGGCATGGTTCCTGGAGAACCGCCCGTCCGCGCTGGTGCCGTTCGGCGCGGCTGCACGAGAGCGTCGCCGCCCCTGAACCACCCCTGCCCCCTCTGCCGAAACGCGAAACGCGCGCCGGATCTCTCCGGCGCGCGTCGTCGCATTCAATGGCTGGCCTGCCTCAGTTCAGCAGGGCCGGCACGAAGGTCACGATGCTCGGGAAGCTCGCCAGCAGCGCCAGCCCGACCACCTGGATCAGCACGAAGGGGATCACGCCGCGATAGATGTGGCCCGTCGTGACCTCCTTGGGGGCCACGCCGCGCAGGTAGAACAGCGCAAAACCGAAGGGCGGCGTCAGGAAGGAGGTCTGCAGGTTCACCGCGATCATGATCGTCACCCACTTCGGATCGAAATGCGCGCCGTAGATCACCGGCCCGACGATCGGCACGACGATGTAGATGATCTCGAGGAAGTCGAGCACGAAGCCCAGCACGAAGAGCACCAGCATCACGATCAGGAAGACCGTCCGCACGTCGTCGAAGCTTTTCAGGAACTGCTGGATGTAGTGTTCGCCGCCAAAGGAGATCACCACGAGGTTCAGCAGTTGCGAGGCGATCAGGATGGTAAAGACCATCGAGGTCACCTTCGCCGTCTCCCGCACCGCCGGGGTCAGCACGCCCGAGCGGAACAGCACCCAGCACGAGAACAACAGCCCGAAGAGCGCATAGAGATAGGCCGCATAGGCAAAGACGAAGGCGATCCAGCTTTCGACCGATACGGATTCCGTGTTGATGCGCAGATCGAAGTTGATGCCGATCAGGATCATCACGATCACTGCCAGCGTCGACAGCAGGATGATCCGCGGAGAACGGTTCTCGTCCCCCAGCTTGCGGTAGGCGGCCAGCATGATGGCACCGGCCGCGCCCAGCGCCGCGGCGGGCGTCGGGTTGGTGATGCCGCCAAGGATCGACCCCAGAACCGCGACGATCAGCACCAGCGGCGGGAAAACCACGCGCAACAGTTCGTTACCCGCAAGGCGTTTCATCGCGATGGCGCAGCCGTAAAGCGTGATCGCCCATGGCAGCAGCATCAGGATCACTGTCAATCCCGCCGAGGTGGTGGGCTTGATCAGCAGCCAGTCCACGACGAGGCCCAGCAGGATCCCCCCCATGCCGATCAGCAGCGGACGCGGCTCGGCCGAGGGCGAAACGCCCCGCGCCATGGCCAGCACCAGCCCCGCCATGACGGCGAGGATCGCGATGCCGGTGCCGATGGGCGCGGCATTGGCGATCAGGCTGGTGCGGGCGGCCTCCATCTGTTCGGGTGTCAGGCGTTCGCTGGCCTGCACGCCGCCGGCCTCGTCGATGACCCGCTGTTCCTCGACCGCCGCGTCCCAGGCCTCTTGCCCGTGCAGCGCGATCATCGAGGCCTGGCATTCCGGCCCGACATTGGTGCGCAGCGAAGCGACCTGACCGGCGTCCGAGAAGCTGTCGACCTGCGTCGACTGGCTGCCGACGACGTTCATCTGGCTCAGGATCATGGTGCCGACGATCAGCAGCACCGGCACGCCCAGGAGCCAGGTGAAGGCTTCGCCCCGGGTGACCGGTTCACCGTTTGCCGCGCCCATTTCCACGGCGGGCGCCTTGGACGGGTTGAGCATCGCGTAGCCAAAGGCATAGGCCGCATATAGCCCCGCCAGCAGGATGCCCGGCACCAGCGCCGCCTGGAACAGCGTGCCCACGGAAACCACCGCAGGCTCTCCAAGGAAGGTCAGCGCGTCGCTGCAGCCCGCCTCGGTGGCGCGGGTCTCTTGCGCGGTGGAATAGAGGTCGCCCGCCAGCGTGCCCAGCAGGACGATGACGATGGAGGGCGGGATGATCTGCCCCAGCGTGCCCGAGGCCGCGATCACCCCGGTCGCCAGTTCCGGCGAGTAGTTGTTGCGCAGCATGGTCGGCAGGGCCAGAAGCCCCATGGTCACCACCGTCGCGCCCACGATGCCGGTCGAGGCGGCGAGGAAGGCGCCGACAACCACGATGGACACCGCCAGACCGCCCGGAAGCGGGCCGAAGACCCGCGCCATGGTGGTCAGAAGGTCGTTGGCGATCTTCGAGCGTTCCAGCACGATGCCCATCAGCACGAACATCAGCACCGCCAACAGCGTCTCGATGGACTGGCCCGCGATGACACGTTCATTGATGCGGTTGGTGATGAAGCCCACGTTGCGGGTCAGCGCGGTTTCCCAGTCGCCCGCCGGAAAGATCGACTCGGTCGCCATGCGCGGCAGGTCCGGGTAGCGGAAGATCGAGATCGCGCTGTCCGGCACGCCCGAGGCGCGCAGCGCGGCATAGGCCTCTGAACTGGTGTCGATGGCCTGGTGAATAAGGTAGCCCGCGCTGTCGAGCGCGGCGATGATCCCGAAGGAGATGACCCCGGCGCCGCCGATGGCAAAGGCCACCGGGAAGCCCGACAGGATCGAGGCGAAGAGCGTGAGAAAGACGATGATCAGGCCGATCTCGACGCCGTCTAGTCCGAATAGCATGGTGATCTACCCTCAGAATTCTGCGTGGTCGTAGGGCTCTTCGCCCGTTTCGACCTTGTCCAGGTCCAGCAGCTTGCCCTCTGCCTCGGGGCCTTCGACGAACTCGAGATACGAGCGGTAGAAGAAGGCCCAGGCCTGCACGAAAATCAGACCGACCATGATGACCATGAGCATCTTGAACAGGAAATACCCGGTGAAGCCATTGGCCGAGAAGCCCACGGTCTCGACGTTCCAGCGCAGCGCGCGGGCCTTCATCTCCAGCCGGTCGAGCGCATCGGTCGGCGCCACCGGCGGCACGATCAGCGAGCGCCACATGAAGTACCACGAATACATCCAGATCACGACCGCCATGGGGATCATGAAGAACAGCGACCCGAACATGTCGATGATGCGCTTGGTCCGGAAGGACACGGCGGCATAGACAAGGTCGACGCGCACGTGGCCGCGCTGCACGAAGGTGTAGGTCAGGCACAGGCAGACGACCATGGCGTTGTACAGCTTCAGCTCTTCGGACCACCACGAGATGTCGAACTGCATGGGAATGCCAAAGCCCAGCACGATGTCGGGCCGGGCGAAGATCCGTTGCAGGAAGACGATGATCACCTGTTGCAGCACCATCAGAAGGCCCGCCCAGGCAAAGACGCGCCCGATGGTATTGGCAAAGCCTTCCAGCACCGCGACGGTGCCCCAGAGGAACCTGCGTTTCCAAAGGCCGATCGCGAAGATCACCAGGAAGATCATGATGCAGACGAAGAAGAACTCGACCGAGGCGCCGTAATAGACGACCCGCATGATCGCGGTCTTGTCGGTCCAGTCCAGCCAACTGGCGGGATGGGTCACCGCATATCCGAAATTGTAGAACGACAGGGCGAGGTTCTGAAGGACCCAGACGATCCCCTGCCCCAAGGCCCCCATGATGTCGCCAAAGCTGGCCGCTTCGGTAGTTTCCATTCTGCCCCCAGGTTTGGGCCCGCCCGTCCGGACCGGGCCGAACGGGGGCCACGCGGATGCGAGGCCCCCTATTCCGTGTCAGGTTGTCCGGCGGGTCAGCCGCGGTTCAGGACGCGATCCCGCTGCTGGACGTAGGCCCGGTCAGCGCGCTGCAGCCAGTCGGACGAGGCCCTCATGCTTTCCTCGAAGCTGGTGCGGATCTCGGCATACATGTCGTCGCCCATGAACTCGTCCATCGCGGTCAGCGAGGCGGTGCCGAAGGCATCCCAGACCGTGTCGTCGAATTCCATCAGCTTGATGCCCTGGCTCTGGATGCGGCGCAGCGCGGCGGCGTTGTTGGCGATGCCCTGCGTCAGCGAGTGCGTGGTGGCCGCCTTGGCCGCCTGTTCCATGATCGCCTGCTGCGCGGGCGTCAGGCTTTCCCAGATATCCAGGTTGAAGGCCACGGACAGGGCCGAGCCCGGCTCGTGGAAGCCCGAGGTGTAGTAGTAGTCGCAGACTTCCTGGAAGCCCAGGCGCTCGTCCGCGAAGGGGCCGATCCACTCGGCGCCGTCGATGGCACCCGAGGACAGCGCCTGGTAGATCTCGCCGCCGGGGATCGCCTGCACCGAGGCGCCGGTCAGGCCCAGCGCCTTGCCGCCGATGCCGGGCATGCGGAACTTCAGGCCCTTGAGGTCGTCGGCAGAGTTGATTTCCTTGCGGAACCAGCCGCCGGGCTGCATGCCGGTCGAGCCCGCGTGGAAGGACTTCAGACCGAAGATCTGGCCCAGACCGTCGTACAGCTCCTGACCGCCGCCGTGGTACATCCAGGTCGACAGCTCCTCCGCCGTGGCACCGAAAGGCACGGCGGTGTAATAGTAGTAACCGGGGTGCTGGTTGCCGAAGTAGTAATCGGCGGAATGGTACATGTCGGCCTGCCCCGAGGACACGGCATCGAAGACCTCGAAGCCGCCGACCAGTTCGCCCGCGGCCTTCTTGTCGATGGTGATCTGGCCATCGGTCATCGCGCTGACGACCTCGTTGAAATAGACGGCGGCGTCATCGAAGACGGCAAAGCCATGCGGCACCGAGGTGACCATGGTCAGGGTGCGGGCGCCCTGTGCGTAGGCCGGAGCGGCAAGCCCGGACGCGGCGGCGGCGCCGGCACCGACGGTCGATGCCCGAAGAAATGAACGACGATCCATTGTGATCCTCCCAGATCAAATTTTGGCGCCTCCCTCCCCTGTGGGGCGCCTTTAAGAAGTGATCGCAGGTTAGGGCGGGTTTCCGCTCAAAGAAATACCCACAGATACGGAGCGGCCCCGGGTTTTTGCGCCCTGACGCAGCGTCGAAAACACGCATAACGTGCATTTGCGTGAAGATTTTCCCGCAAAGACCTCCTTCGCCTGGCGCTGTATCGCCGTGCAGGGGGGCGGTCCGTCCAAGGCTGTGGCGTGACGCCACCGCCGTCGGGGTAGCGCGATCCGCCAATCGCTCGCGGTCTCGCGACGCAGCCACGGCGCCGTCGCCGGACCGTCCCGGGGCGCAAGCGATTTGGCGGCAACCGGCGCGACCTGAGCAGGGTCTTGCGGTTCCGGATCGGGTGGACGCCGGTCCGATTTCGGCGGATCGCCGCGCCGCAGCCCGGCGATGGGGCGCATGGCACCCGAGACGGCGTTTCCACCGGCTGACGCCTCCTCTTTCCCTCTGCCCCGACCCGTGCTTTTCTGTGCGCAATGCCCCTGTTCGCCCGCCCGCGCCTTTCCTACCGGCAGAAGCTCTTTCTGCTCGCCTCCGTTCCGCTGATCCTGGCAGCGACGGCCATCTCGGTGCTGGTCGCGGTGGAATCCCGTGGCGCCGCCGAACGCGAGATCGCCGCGCTGGAGCATGAGCTGATCGAGGCCAAGAAGCGCGAACTGCGCAACTACGTCGAACAGGCCCGCAACGGCTTCTACTTCGTCTACGGTTCCGCCGCGCCCGACGACGAGGACGCCAAGCGGCAGGTCCTGCAGATCCTCGCCGCGATGATCTACGGCGAGGAAGGGTTCTTCTTCGTCTACGACTACGACGGCACCAACCTCGTCTCGCCGCGCCAAACCGAACTGATCAACCACAATCTCTGGGACCTGACCGACAGCGAAGGCACCAAGGTCGTGCAGGAGTTCATTCAGACCGGGCGCATGGGCGCGGGCTATGTGGAACACCTCTGGCCCAAGCCCTCGACCGGGGAAGAGGCCCGGATGATCACCTACGCGACCTCCTTCCCCTCGTGGCGGTGGGCGGTGGGCACCGGGGTCTTCATCGACGACGTGCTGGAAACCGTCGCCGCCAGCCGCGCCGAGGTGAAAGCCCGCGTCGACCGCACCTTCTGGCAGATCGGGGCGATCACGCTGAGCGCATTGCTCATGGTCTTCGTCTCGGGCCTCGTCATCAATATCCGCGAAAGGCGGCTGGCGGATGCCAAGCTGAAGCAACTGACGCAGCGGGTCTTCGACGCACAGGAAGAGGAACGCGGCCGCGTGGCCCGCGAGCTGCACGACAGCATCAGCCAGATCCTTGTCGGAGTGAAATACGCGCTGGAAATCGCCCGCCGCCGTGTGGCCCAGGGCGATCCCCGTGCCGAAAAGACGCTGGCCAAGGGCGCCGAGAACCTCGGCCAGGCCATTCAGGAGGTGCGCCGCATCAGCCGCGACCTCAGGCCCGGCGTGCTGGACGATCTGGGACTTGGCCCGGCGATCAAATCCCTGACCGACGATTTCCGCGCCCGCACCGGGATCGACGCGCGCTTTGACACCGTGGTCTTCCGCAACCGGCTGGATCAGGACGCCAAGATCGCGCTCTACCGCATCGCGCAGGAGGCGCTGACCAATGTCGAGCGCCACTCGGGCGCGACACGCGTCGACCTCGACCTGCGCGGCCACCCCGCCGGGGCAACCCTGCGCATCTCCGACAACGGCATCGGGCTGGGCGAACAGCGCGCCCCCTCGAACGGCATCGGCCTGCGCAACATGCAGGAACGCATGGACCAGCTTGGCGGCACGCTGCGGGTGTTGTCCTCGCGCAGCGGCACCGTTATCGAGGCGCAGGTTCCGCTCAGCCACCTGCTGCCGCCGCAGGACGCCCCCGCCCTGAAACAACCGAAGGCCCAGGCATGACTTGCACCCGCGTCGTCGTCGTGGACGATCACCCCATGGTGGCCGAGGGCATCGAGGCCATTCTCGAAAGCTATGACGACATCTCTGTCGCCGCGACCCTGTCGGACGGCCAGACCATGATCGACCGGCTGGAAGAGCTGGCGCCGGACGTGATCCTGATGGACCTCAACATGCCCGGCCTCGGCGGGCTGTCGGCGACCGAGATGATCCTCGAACGCGCGCCCGAAACCCGCATCCTGATCCTGTCGATGCATGACACCCCGGAATACATCCAGACCGCGCTGAGCCACGGCGCCCGGGGCTACATCCTGAAAGACGTGCCGACCGAAGAGATCAAGCGCGCCATCGATACGGTGATGCGCGGCGAGCGCTACCTGTGTACCGGCGCCGAGGGCGCGCTGTCGCCTGCCGTGCAATCGCGCGAACAGCTGACGAACCGCGAGCAGATGGTGCTGCTGCAACTGGCGCAGGGCCGCTCCAACAAGGAGGTGGCGCTGACGCTGGATATCTCCGTCCGCACGGTGGAAACGCACCGCAAGAACATCAAGCGCAAGCTGGGGATCTCGTCGACCGCCGGGCTGACGCGCTACGCGATGGAGCACGGCGTGCTGCAGGGAACCGGCGCCAACCTGTAACCGCCCCAGCGGCCCGCCCCGGCCGCCCGGCGGCCCGATCCGCGCGGGCATCCCGGCAACAGCCCGCACAAGGGGCCAGCGCCCCCTTGCCGTCACGCCCCTGTCACGGTCTTGTTGTGCAAGAGCAGCATGACGAACCGGAGGCCCCGATGACCGCGCCCCTCTACGGCTATACCATTCTCGACCTGACCCATGTTCTGGCCGGCCCCTTCTGCACCATGACCCTGTCGGACATGGGCGCGCAGGTGATCAAGGTCGAACCGCCCGGGACCGGCGACGACACCCGGACCTTCCCGCCCTTCAAGGACGGCAAGTCCGCCTATTTCGCCGCGATCAACCACGGCAAGAAATCCATCGCGCTGAACCTCAAGGAAGACGGCGACCGCCAGACCTTCGAGAAACTGCTGGCCCGCGCCGATGTCATCGTCGAGAACTACCGCCCCGGCGTGATGGAGCGGCTGGGCTACGGCTGGGACGACCTGCACGCCGCCTTTCCGCATCTGGTCTACGGCGCCGTCTCGGGCTTTGGCCACAGCGGGCCGGATTCGAAACGCCCGGCCTACGACATGGTGGTGCAGGCGCGCGGCGGCGTCATGTCGATCACCGGCGAGAAGGACCGCGAGCCGGTGCGCGCCGGCGCCTCGATCGGGGATATCGTGGCGGGCATGTTCCTGTGCCAGGGCATCCTGGCCGCGCTTCTGGACCGCGAGCGCACCGGCAAGGGCCGCAAGATCGACGTGGCGATGCTGGACAGCCAGCTTGCCATTCTCGAACACGCCATCGCCATCACATCCGTCACCGGGCAGGCGCCGGGGCCCTCGGGCGCGCGCCATCCCTCGATCACCCCTTTCGAGACCTTCCACGCCTCGGACGGGCTCTTCGTGATCGCCGCCGGGAACGACCGGCTGTTCGAGAAGCTCTGCATCGCGCTGAACCTGCCGCTGGCGGATGACGCCCGCTTTGCCAGCAACGCAGAGCGCTGCAAACACGCCCGCCTGCTGAAGCGGCTGATCGAGGCGGTGACACTGGACAATACCCGCGCCTACTGGATCGCCCGGCTGACCGCGGCGGGCATCCCGACCGGGCCGATCCAGAGCGTCGATCAGGTCATGCGCGACCCGCAGATCCTGGCCCGCAACATGCTGGTCGACGTGCTCGACAAGAACGGGCGGCAGGCCTTCAAGGCGGCGGGCAACCCGATCAAGATGAGCGACGCGCCGGACCCGACCTCGCGCGGGCCCGCGCCCGATCTCGACGGCAACCGCGGCGAGATCCTGCGCTGGCTGGAACAGGGCTGAGGCGCCGAAGTCTTGCAAAGACTTCGGACCGGTTTCTTTGGAAGAAACCGGCGCGGCCCCGCCGCAAAGGGACCGCCTTATGCCGTCTTCCGGCCTTTCGCCCGGCCATGCAGGCGCTAAGGTCGCCAGCAGGCGACGTGGCAGGCAGGACATGACCCAGGACTCTCTCGTGATCTTCACCCCCTCCGGCAAGCGCGGGCGCTTTGCCCGGGGCACCCCCGTGCTGACCGCCGCGCGGCAGCTGGGGGTCGACCTCGATTCCGTCTGTGGCGGGCGCGGCATCTGCTCGAAGTGCCAGATCACGCCCTCCTACGGCGACTTCCCCAAGCACGGCGTGCATGTGGCCGAAACCGCCCTGTCCAAATGGAACGCGGTCGAACAGCGCTACGACGACAAGCGCGGGCTGCCCGCGGGTCGCCGCCTTGGCTGTCAGGCCACCGTGCAGGGCGATGTGGTCATCGATGTCCCGCCCGAAAGCCAGGTGCACCGGCAGGTGGTGCGCAAGGCGGCCTCTGCCCGGGTGATCGAGATGGACCCCGCCACGCGGCTTTACTACGTCGAGGTCGCAGAGCCTGACATGCACGAGCCCACTGACATGCACGAGCCCACTGGCGATCTCGAACGGCTGCAGCGCGCGCTGGCGGCGCAATGGGATATCCCGAAGATATCCACAGACTTCTCCACCCTGTCCGGCTTGCAACCGGTCCTGCGCAAGGGCGGCTGGACCGTCACCGTCGCCCTGCACAAAACCGACATGGACGCCCCGCCCCGGCTGATCGCCGCATGGCCGGGCCTGTACGAGGGCGGGATCTACGGGCTGGCCGTGGATCTCGGCTCGACCACCATCGCGGCGCATCTGACCGACCTCGACACCGGAGCGGTCGTCGCCTCGTCCGGCATCATGAACCCGCAGATCCGCTTTGGCGAAGACCTCATGTCGCGCGTCTCTTACGCCATGATGAATCCGGGCGGCGCGGCAGAAATGACCCGCGTGGTGCGCGAGGCGCTGGACCGGCTGACTACGGAAATCGCCGCCGAGGCCGGGATCGACCCCGCCCTGATCCTCGAGACGGTCTTTGTCTGCAACCCGGTGATGCATCACCTGCTTCTGGGCATCGACCCGGTGGAACTGGGTCAGGCGCCCTTCGCGCTGGCCACCTCGGACGCGCTGAACCTCTCGGCGGCAGAGCTTGGGCTGCGGGTGCAGCCTGCCTCGGCCCGGGTCTACATCCTGCCCTGCATCGCCGGGCATGTCGGCGCCGATGCCGCCGCCGTGGCGCTGTCGGAACAGCCCGGCAAGGCCGAAGAGCTGACGCTGATCGTCGACGTCGGCACCAATGCCGAGATCCTGCTGGGAGACACCACCCGCACGCTGGCCTGTTCCTCGCCCACCGGCCCGGCCTTCGAGGGGGCGCAGATTTCCAGCGGCCAGCGCGCCGCGCCCGGCGCCATCGAGGCGATCCGCATCGACCCCGAGACGAAGGCGCCCCGCTTTCGGGTGATCGGCTGCGATCTCTGGTCGGACGAGCCGGGCTTTGCCGAGGCCACGGCCACCACCGGCGTCACCGGCATCTGCGGATCCGGCATCATCGAGGCGGTCGCCGAGATGCGCGCGGCGGGCCTGCTGGATGCCTCGGGGCTGATCGGCTCTGCCGCGCAGACGGGCACCGACCGCTCTGTGCCCGAGGGCCGGACCCACGCCTACCTGATCCACGACGGCGGCGCCGAGGGCGGTCCGCGCATCACCGTAACCCAGGGCGATATCCGGGCGATCCAGCTGGCCAAGTCGGCGCTTTACGCAGGCGCGCGCCTGCTGATGGACGAGCGCGGCGTCGACCGCGTGGCCCGGGTTGTCCTTGCCGGGGCCTTCGGCGCACACATCAGCCCGAAACACGCGATGATCCTCGGCATGATCCCCGATGTGCCGCTGGACCGGGTCACCTCGGCGGGCAATGCCGCGGGCACCGGCGCGCGCATCGCGCTGTGCAACCTTGCCGCCCGGCGCGAGATCGAGCGCACGGTGCGCGAGATCACCAAGGTCGAAACCGCCATCGAGCCGCGCTTTCAGGAGCATTTCGTCGCCGCCAACGCGATCCCGCATGCCACCGATCCCTTCCCCGAACTGTCGAAGGAGGTGACCCTGCCGCAGGTCAGCTTCAACACCGGCAGCGGAGAGGACGGCGGACGCAGGCGCCGCAGACGCGGCTGACGGCGCGGCGGGGTCGGCGGGGTCGCCATGGCCCCTCCCCGATATGGCCTTGCGGGCCGGCCTGCAGCCGCTCTGCGGCGACGGCGGCAGCGGACATCGGCGCAAGGACCGCGCGCAGGGGCCGCGGGTGCATGGACGCGGCCTCCGGTACTGTTTGTCCCGTGCCGCTGAAAAGGCTCTTGCCGCCGTCCAACCCCAGAAGACCCGCCTCGATTGTCGGCGGCCCTCCCCCCTGGCGCAGGAGGCACGCCCGTCTTGCATGTTCCCGCGACCGGGGGCAGACAGGTCCGGCAGCCCCGGAGATGCCATGCCCTACCTCGTTCTTGCCCTTGCCGTTTTTGCCGAAACCATCGGCACGACCGCCCTGCAGGCCAGCCAGCAATTCACCCGGCTCTGGCCAAGTCTTCTGACCGTCGTCGCCTATGCGGCCGCCTTCTACCTGCTGGCCTGGGTGCTGCGGTTCTTTCCGGTGGGCATCGCCTATGCCATGTGGTCCGGGCTGGGCATCGTCTTCATCGCCGTGATCGGCTTTGCGGTCTTCGGTCAGAAGCTCGACTGGCCCGCCGTCCTCGGCATGGCGATGATCCTTGGCGGCATCTTCGTGATTCACCTGTTTTCGACGGCAACGCCGCACTGAAAACGCCGCTCCGAGAGCACGCGGCGCCCCGGCCCGGTCGCCGCTGCCCCAAGATCGCTGAAAACAAAAAAGCCCCCGGGTCGCGAAACCCGGGGGCCGTTTCTTGTCCGGCAAGGCCGATCAGAAGCGGAAGGCACCGCGCAGCGAGAAGGTCTGCGCGTCCAGATCCGAACCGCCCACATCGTTGAAGCTATGCGCAAGGGCTTCGCCGCCGATGGTGAAGTTGTCGGTCACCTTGTAGTCCAGACCGACACCGCCCACGGCACCGGTATCGCTGCCCGCCGAGGTGTCGATATTGGCCGCACCGGCGGTTGCGTAGACCAGCGTGTTGCCGAAGTCGTAGCCCAGGCGCGCCTTGGCGCGGGTCATGCTGTCCACGTCGACGCCGCCGACGCTGTAGTCGTCACCGGTGCCGAGGTATTCCAGTTCACCACCCAGCACGACATTGCCGAAGTCATAGTCGTAACCGCCGTGGATGCCGTAGATGCCGCCGTTGTCCGAGGATCCGCCAATCTGCGAGTCGAGGTTGCCATAGCTCAGACCCACGTAACCGCCGGTCCAGTCGCTGTCCGGAACGACCGCGACAGGTGCCGGGGCCGGAGCCACCGGAACCGGCTCGACATACCCTTGGTCAAGGCTGCCCGCGAAAGCGGCGGTGGAACCCAGACCGGTGGCGAGGGCGGCGAGTGCAAGAATGCTCGATTTCATGTCATTGTCCTTTCCGTGAGTGCCGCCTGCGTTCTGCTGTGGCGGCGTGTGTAGGGCGCATTTAACGACCCTTCTGCCCGCTTCAACGGCGCTCACCGCTCTGTGTTCCACGCGGATTTGCAGCCCCGCCGGAACCGGCCAAAAGATGCCGAAACCTGCGGGTTCACGCGCAACTCCCCGCTTGTTCCGCCTGCTTTTCCGGATGCGCGCGACCGTCACATCGACGCAACAATGACGCGGAGCGCGCATTGGGTCTGGATTTTTTCGCAGAAGGCCGCTAGGCGGACGCCAACTCCGAACAAAGGATCGATCAATGGATTTGCGCAACGTCGCGATCATCGCCCACGTTGACCACGGCAAAACGACGCTTGTGGACGAACTTCTCAAGCAATCCGGCGCCTTCCGCGCCAACCAGTCCGTCGCCGAGCGGGTCATGGACAGCAACGACCTCGAACGAGAACGCGGCATCACCATCCTTGCCAAGGCGACAAGCGTCGAGTGGAAGGGCACGCGCATCAATATCGTCGACACCCCCGGGCACGCCGATTTCGGCGCCGAGGTGGAACGCATCCTGAGCATGGTCGATGGCGTGGTGCTGCTGGTCGACGCTGCCGAAGGCCCGATGCCGCAAACCAAGTTCGTGACCTCCAAGGCGCTGGCGCTGGGTCTGCGCCCCATCGTTGTGGTCAACAAGGTCGACAAGCCCGACGGCGAACCGGATCGCGCGCTGGACGAGGTTTTTGACCTGTTCTCGAACCTCGACGCCGACGAGGACCAGCTGGATTTCCCGCATCTCTATGCCTCGGGACGTTCGGGCTGGTGCGATGCGGAACTGGACGGCCCGCGCAAGAACCTCGACGCGCTGTTCCGCCTGATCGTCGATCACGTCCCCGCCCCCAAGCAGGTCAAGAAGGTCGACGACGATTTCCGCATGCTGGCGGTGACGCTGGGCGCCGACCCCTTCGTCGGGCGCCTGCTGACCGGCCGTATCGAATCCGGCCACCTCAAGGTCGGTCAGACCATCCAGTCGATCAGCCGCATCGGCCAGAAGATCGAGCAGTTCCGCGTCACCAAGATCCAGGCCTTCCGCGGCCTGCAGCAGCAGGACATCGACGAGGCCTTTGCCGGCGACATCGTGTCCATCGCGGGCATGACCAAGACCACCGTGGCCGACACGCTTTGCGCGCTGGCGGTGGACGAGCCGCTGGAAGCGCAGCCCATCGACCCGCCGACCATCACGGTGACCTTCGGCATCAACGACAGCCCGCTGGCCGGTCGTGACGGCAAGAAGGTGCAGTCCCGCGTGATCCGCGACCGCCTTTACAAAGAGGCCGAGACCAACGTCGCCATTCGCATCAAGGACACCCCCGGCGGCGAGGCCTTCGAGGTTTCGGGCCGTGGCGAACTGCAGATGGGCGTCCTGATCGAGAACATGCGCCGCGAAGGCTTCGAGCTGTCGATTTCGCGCCCGCAGGTGATCATGAAGGAAATCGACGGCATCATGCAGGAACCCGTCGAAGAAGCCACCATCGACGTCGACGACGAATACTCGGGCGCGGTCATCGAGAAGATCACCGGCACCCGCAAGGGCGAGCTGGTCGAGATGCGCCCCGCCGGCGCCGGCAAGACCCGGATCATCGCGCATGTGCCCTCGCGCGGGCTGATCGGCTATCACGGCGAATTCCTGACCGACACGCGCGGCACCGGCGTGCTGAACCGCGTGTTCCACGGCTGGACCCCGCACAAGGGCGAGATCCCGGGCCGTCGTCAGGGTGTGCTGATCTCGATGGAATCGGGTGAGGCCGTGGCCTATGCGCTGTGGAACCTCGAGGATCGCGGCAAGATGATGATCGGCGCGCAAGCCCCGGTTTATCAAGGCATGATCATCGGCGAGCACTCGCGCGACAACGACCTGGAAGTGAACCCACTGAAGGGCAAGAAGCTGACCAACGTGCGGGCCTCGGGCACCGACGATGCGGTGCGCCTGACCACGCCGATGACCCTGAGCCTTGAAGAGGCGATTGCCTATATCAACGACGACGAGCTGGTCGAGGTCACGCCGAATGCGATCCGCCTGCGCAAGCGCCACCTTGACCCGCACGAGCGCAAGCGCGCCGCGCGCGGCGCCTGACACGGGTCGCGACGGTCTTCGGGCCGTGCCTCAGCCACGGCCCGTAACCCCATGAAAAAAGGCGCAGGGTGGCAGTCCCTGCGCCTTTCTCTTTTGCGGAAGCCGCAGCCTAGCTCTTGCAGGCCGCCTTGCGGGCCACGTAGTGACCGGCCTTCGAGAGATGCTTCATCTCTTTGTAAACCGCCGGGTAATGCACCTTGATCATCTGACCGTGCTTGTACTCCCACTCGGTGTGCGCCGCCATGATCAGCTTTTTGGAGTAGGTGTAGGTCGCCGGGACCCAGACCTTGTCGTAGCAGGCCACGACCTGGCCCTCCCAGGCGAAGGCGGGCGCTGCGAAGGAAGCAATGGCAAGTGCCGCACCGGCAAGGACTTTTTTCATGATCTTTCTCCCAAGAAAAATTGATGGTCCTCAAACTGTAGCCAACAATTTCGTGAGAGCGCGACAGGAATTCCGGACTTGTCCGCGCAAAACGTCGCCTAACTCCGCATTTTCACCAGAAAATGTGGTTTCCGTGCCCCGGGTGCCATAGATTTGCAGCGCATCGGGGACCGGGTCCGGGCCATCAGGTTTTCGATAGCGGGAACAATTCCTGACATCGAAAAATTTGCGGCGCGCGCGCGTCACTCATCCCATTAAGACACGAATCAGTGATGCGCCCAAGGGGCGCGCAGCGGCTGCGCAAGCGCCCGCCGATGCCTTGACGCGCGACGCGCGGAAACTGGCCGATCAATCGGCCGGAATGCCCGGCGTCATCGATACCGCCAGACCCCGGCCCGGAAAGGACTGGCGCAGCAGCGCCAGCCCCCGCATCACTCGGAGGTCTCGACCACCATCAGCTCGCGCTCAGAGGCGCCGCGCGCATGGTTCAGCGCCTCCTGGTAGGCGTCGGAATTGTAGCACTCGACCGCCGCCTCGACCGAGGGAAAGCGCGCCACGACGTTGCGCGGCCGTTCCTTGCCCTCCAGTTGCACGAACTTGCCACCCCGCGCGATGAAGGTGCCGCCATGGGCGGCGATCGCCGGTCCGGCGAGCTCGGCATACTTCCCGTAGGCCTCCGCATCCGTCACGGTGACGTGGGCAATCCACAATGCTGGCATATCCTATCCTCCGATCACGGCCTCGGCTGCCTTGATGGCCGCCTCGGCATTTGTCACATCCTTGCCGCCGCCCTGCGCCATGTCGGGACGGCCGCCGCCGCCCTTGCCGCCCAGTTCCGCCACCGCGGCCCTGACGAGATCGACGGCGGAAACGGCGCCGGTGCGGTCCTCGGTCACCCCGGCGGCCACCGCCGCCTTGCCGCCCGCATCGGCGATCAGCAGCACCGCGCCGGACCCGATCCGCGCCTTGTGCTCGTCGATCAGCGGCGGCAGGTCCTTTCCGGTCACCCCGGTGAGCACCTGAGCAACGAAGCGCACACCGTTGATTTCACGCGCGTCTTCGCCAGACTGCGCACCACCGCCGCCCATGGCAAGCTCGCGCCGCAGGCTGGCGACCTCGTTTTCCAGCTTGCGCCGCTCGTCCATCAGCGCCTGAACGCGCTCGACCGTCGACGCGCCGCTGGCTTTCAGCAGACCTTCGATGCCCGACAGAACCCTGTCGCGCCCGCGCAGCAGGTCCATCGCCGCCTGCCCGGTCACCGCCTCGATCCGGCGCACACCGGAGGACGAGGCGCTTTCCGAGGTCAGGGCAAAGACGCCAATGTCGCCGGTCTGCTTCACATGCGTGCCGCCGCAGAGCTCCAGCGAATAGGTCGCGCCGTCCGTGCCCTTGCCCGAACCGCTCTTGCGGCCCATGGAGACCACACGCACCTCGTCGCCGTATTTCTCGCCAAAGAGCGCCTGCGCGCCGATCTCGCGCGCATCGTCCGGAGTCATGATCCGCGTCGAGACCGGGGCGTTCTGGCGGATGTAGGCATTCACGTCCCGTTCGACCTGCGCGATCTCCTCCGCCGTCAGCGCCTTGCCGTGGCTGAAGTCGAACCGCAGACGGTCGGGCGCGTTCAACGACCCGCGCTGCGCCACGTGATCGCCAAGCGCCTCGCGCAGGGCCTCGTGAAGCAGGTGCGTGGCCGAGTGGTTGGCGCGGATGGTCCCGCGCCGCGCGTGATCGACCTCCAGTCCGACCGCATCGCCGCGCGACAGGGTACCCTTGTCGACCGTGACGTGATGCGCGAAGACGCGCCCGCCGCCCATCTTCTGGGTGTCGGTCACCGTCGCCCGCTCATCCTCGTTTTCAAGCCGCCGCAGCCAGCCGGTATCGCCGACCTGCCCGCCGCTCTCGCCGTAGAAGGGCGTCTGGTTGGTCACCACCCAGCCGGTCTCGCCGGCCTTCAGCGCGTCCACCACGGCGCCGTCGCGGACAAGCGCCAGAACCTGCCCCTCGGCGGCTTCGGTGTCATAGCCCAGGAACTCGGTTGCGCCATGGGTCTCGGCAAGGTCGAACCAGACCGCGCCATCCGCCGCCTCGCCCGAGCCGGACCAGGCGGCGCGCGCCTTGGCCTTCTGCTCGGCCATGGCGGCATCGAAACCCTCGGTGTCGACGCTGCGGCCCTTCTCGCGCAGGGCGTCCTGCGTCAGGTCGAGCGGGAAACCATAGGTGTCGTACAGCTTGAAGGCGGCCGCGCCGGGCAGCGCGGCATCCTCCGCCAGCCCCGCCAGCTCGTCATCCAGCAGCTTCAGACCCCGGTCCAGCGTCTGCTTGAAGCGGGTCTCTTCGCCCAGAAGCGTCTCTTCGATCAGCGCCTTGGCCTGCCCCAGCTCGGGATAGGCAGCGCCCATCTGGCGCACCAGCGCGGGCACCAGCCGGTGCATCACCGGATCCTGCGCACCCAGCAGATGCGCATGGCGCATGGCGCGCCGCATGATCCGCCGCAGCACGTAGCCGCGCCCGTCGTTCGAGGGCATCACCCCGTCGGCGATCAGGAAAGAGGTCGACCGCAGGTGGTCCGCAATCACCCGGTGGTGCATCTTGCCCGGCCCGTCCGGGTCGCTGCTGGTGGCATCCGCCGAGGCCTCGATCAACGAGCGCATCAGGTCGGTGTCATAGTTGTCATGCTTGCCCTGCAACAACGCGCCGATCCGCTCCAGCCCCATGCCGGTGTCGATCGACTGCATGTCCAGCGCCTTCATCGAGCCGTCCTCGAACTGCTCGTTCTGCATGAAGACGACGTTCCAGATCTCGATGAAGCGGTCGCCGTCCTCCTCGGGCGATCCCGGGGGGCCGCCCCAGACCTCGGGCCCGTGGTCGAAGAAGATCTCGGTGCAGGGGCCGCAGGGACCAGTCGGCCCCATCTGCCAGAAGTTGTCCGATGTCGCGATCCGGATGATCCGGCTTTCGGGAATGCCCACCTTCTTCCAAAGCTCGAAGGCCTCGTCGTCGGTGTGGTAGACCGTGGTGTAAAGCCGCTCCGACGGAATGTCGAAACCCTTGGTGATCAGCTCGTAGGCGAAGGGGATGGCCTCGGGCTTGAAGTAATCGCCGAAGGAGAAATTCCCCAGCATCTCGAAGAAGGTATGATGCCGCGCCGTATAGCCGACATTGTCCAGATCGTTGTGCTTGCCGCCCGCGCGCACACATTTCTGCGCCGTGGTCGCGCGCTGGTAATCGCCCTTCTCGACGCCGGTGAAGCGGTTCTTGAACTGCACCATGCCCGAGTTGACGAACATCAGCGTCGGGTCGTTGCGCGGCACCAGCGGGCTCGACGGCACGATCTGATGCCCCTGCTTCTCGAAATAGGTCAGAAAGGTCGAACGGATGTCGTTCAGGCTTGCCATGGTCGGGGGCCTCTTCTCGGGCGTGTCTCGGGTCTGGCCAGATGTATCCGCCACCGCAGGGACTGTCCACGCCGTTCCATATCCATACGGCACGCCACCCTGCCCAAGCGCGCCTCCCCCTGCTTCTCTGGTCTTCAAATACCTAGAAGGGCGAGCGGGACACAAAGCCTCCCCGGACGGTCGGGCGCGCCAGCGCCCGAAACCGCGAAAGCAAAAGGGCGCCCGCAAAGGCGCCCCCCGTCATCCGATCCGCCGAGGATCAATCCTCGTCGTCGACCATGTCCGAGTCGTCGTCGCGCATGTTGAAATCCAACCCATGGGCGGCGCGGATCTTGTCCTCGACCTCCAGCGCCACGCGGGAATTCTCGCGCAGGTAGTTCTTGGCGTTCTCGCGCCCCTGCCCGATCCGCTCGTCGCCATAGCTGTACCAAGAGCCCGACTTGTCCACGACACCGGCCTTCACGCCCAGATCCAGCAACTCGCCCATCTTCGAGATGCCTTCGCCATACATGATGTCGAACTCGACCTGCTTGAACGGCGGCGCCACCTTGTTCTTCACCACCTTCACGCGGGTCGCGTTGCCGACCACCTCGTCCCGATCCTTGATCGAGCCGATGCGGCGGATGTCCAGACGCACCGAGGAGTAGAACTTCAGCGCGTTGCCGCCGGTCGTCGTCTCGGGCGAGCCGAACATGACGCCGATCTTCATGCGGATCTGGTTGATGAAGATCACCATGCAGCCCGAGCGGTTGATCGAGCCGGTCAGCTTGCGCATGGCCTGACTCATCAGGCGGGCATGCACGCCGACCGAGGAATCGCCCATGTCGCCTTCAAGCTCGCTTTTCGGCGTCAGTGCGGCAACCGAGTCGACCACGACCAGGCTGACGGCGCCGGACCGCACCAGCGTATCGGTGATCTCCAGCGCCTGTTCGCCGGTGTCGGGCTGCGAGATCAGCAGCTCGTCCAGATCGACGCCCAGCTTCTTGGCATATTGCGGGTCCAGCGCGTGTTCGGCGTCGACAAAGGCGCAGACGCCGCCCTTCTTCTGTTCCTCTGCAATGGCATGCAGGGTCAGGGTCGTCTTGCCAGAGCTTTCCGGTCCGTAGATCTCGATGATCCGGCCCTTGGGCAGGCCGCCGATCCCCAGTGCGATATCCAGACCCAGCGACCCGGTCGAGGTCGCCTCGATGTCCTTCATGGCATTGTCGCCGCCCATCTTCATGATGGAGCCCTTGCCGAACTGCCGTTCGATCTGGGCCAGGGCGCTGTCCAGTGCCTTTTTCTTGTCCGCGTTGCGCTTGTTGTCCATGCTCAGAAGATCTGCCGTTGCCATGTTTGGCTCCTTATTTCACACGCACCCGGGCGCGGCAATCGCTGCTTTGTTCGCCACTTGTTCCAAAGCAATATGTGGACAAAATGAGAACACTTCAAGTCGAAACTTCCCTTCCCCAGACTGCGCCACGATGGTTAAAGGAATGTTGACGGCTGTGGAGATTGTTGGATGCTGGTGTTCTGGAAGCAGCGGCTGGTGATGCTGATGGTGCCCAAGACGGGCACCTCCGCCTATGAGGCGGCGCTTGGGCACCATGCCTCGATGGTGGTCAACGATCCGCCGGAACTGAAGCACGCGCCCGTCTACCGCTACAACCGCTTCTTCCGCCCGATGTTCGAACGGGTCGGCGGCGCGGATCTGGAACTGCTTGCCGTGGTGCGCGAGCCGATTTCCTGGCTGGGGTCGTGGTACAGATACCGCCAGCGCGATTTCCTCGACGGGCGCAAGACCTCGACCAGGGGCATGACATTCGACGAATTCTGCCAGGCCTATGCCAGGGGCGACCGGCCGCCCTTTGCCAATGTCGGCAGTCAGGCGAAGTTCGTCGAGCCGCGCCCCAACGGCGTCGCCATCACGCATCTGTACAAATACGAGAACCAGTCCGGCCTGCTGGATTTCCTCGAAGACCGGCTGTCGATGAAGGTCGACCTGCCGCGCGAAAACGTCTCTCCCCGGCGCGCGACAGAGCTTTCCCCGGAGACCGAGGAAAAGCTGCGCCGCAAATGCGCCGAGGATTTCGCGGTCTGGGACCGGGCCCTGTAGCCCGGTCCATAGGTCGTGGGCTCTAGAGGTAGTCGGCGCGCACGAGGCTGTATTTCGCCATCTTCTCGTTCAGGGTCCGGCGCGGCAGGCACAGCTCGTCCATGACCGCGGAGATCGACCCCTTGTGGCGCCGCATGGTGTTGTCGATCAGCATGCGTTCGAAGGCCTCGACATATTCTTTCAGCGGTTTGCCCTCGGTGGTCATCACCGGCTGCATCTGGTCGTGATCGCTCATCAGCAGAGACGCGATGGTCCCCTGCCCGCGCCGCGATTGCAGCACCGCGCGTTCCGCGAGGTTGATCAGCTGCCGCACGTTCCCGGGCCAGGGCGCCTGCAAGAGCTGCGCCGCCTCCTGTGCGGAAACCTTGGGCGACTCGCAGCCGTATTCGTCGGCGAACTGCTCGGACAGGCGCGTGAACAGCGTCAGGATATCCTCGCCGCGCGCGCGCAGCGGCGGCACGGTGATCTTCAGCGAGGCCAGCCGGTAATACAGGTCCGGGCGCAGGGCCTGCTCGCAGGTGCGACCCTCTTCCTGAAGGTTGGAAATCGCAACGATGCGCGTCTCGGGCGGCGTGCCCTGATCGTTGATCACCGACAGCAGCCGCGCCTGCGCCGCATCGGAGAGAACCTCGATATCCTCCAGCACCAGCGTGCCGCCGCGCGCCTCTTCGATGGCGGGCAGGCGGGTGTCGTCCGGCTGCATCGGGCCGAAGAGCCGCTGCATCAGCGCGTCTTCGTCCATGGCGCTGCAGGCGATCAGGGTGAATTTCTTGCCGGCCCTTGTGCCGACCGCGTGCAGCGCATGCGCCACAAGGGTCTTGCCGGTGCCGGTCTCGCCCTCGATCAGGACGTGGCCGTCCGCCTGCCCAAGGTCGAGGATATCCTCGCGCAGCCGCTCCATCGCCGGGCTGGCGCCGATCAGCTTCTTCATGATCTGGCCGCCCTCGCCCAGCTCACGCCGCAGCTGCCGGGTGTCCAGCGTCAGGCGCCGCGCGTTGGTGGCCTTCTTCGCCAGCTCGGACATGCGGTCGGGGTTGAAGGGCTTCTCGAGGAAGTCGAACGCGCCGATGCGCATCGCCTCGACCGCCATCGGCACATCGCCGTGCCCGGTGATCATGATCACCGGCAGCGAACTGTCCGAGCCCATCAGCTTCTTCAGGAACTGGATGCCGTCCATGCCCGGCATCTTGATGTCCGAGATCACGATCCCCGGGTAATCCGGTCCCAGCGCGCCAAGCGCCTCTTCGGCACTGGCGAAGGTCTCGGTGTCATAGCCCGACAGCGCCAGCCACTGGCTGATCGACTGCCGCATATCCGTCTCATCGTCCACGATGGCGATTTTCATTGCATTTGCCATACTGCTGTCTTTACTCCGCAGCTTCCGTCTTTTCATTCAGAACGGGCAGCTGCATTTCGAACACAGCGCCCCCGTCCTCGCCATTGCGCGCGGTCAGGCGACCGCCCAGTTCGGACACGATGCCCGAGGAAATCGCCAGTCCCAGACCCACCCCGTCGCCGGGCTGCTTGGTCGTGTAGAATGGCTCGAACAGCGACTCGAGATCGGCGATCCCGTGCCCGTTGTCGCGCACGCTGAGCGTGGCGGTTTCCCCCGCCGCGAGGATGATTTCCACCTCCGGGTCATCCACAGACTTGGTGGCATCCAGCGCATTGCGCAAGAGGTTCACCAGAACCTGCTCGATGCGCATGCTGTCACCCATGACCATAACAGGTTGGTCCGGAAGGATTTTCGAGATCCGGACCCGGCGGGACTTCAGCTGTGGTTCCATCATCGACAGGGCAGAGGCCAGCGCGCCCGCCATGTCGACGGGGGTGAAGACCGCCTGCCCCTTGCGGGCGTAGGACTTCAGCTGCCGGGTGATGGCGCCCATGCGTTCGATCAGGTCGTCGATGCGGTGGAAGGCGCTCAGCGCCTCGTCGGGGCGGTTGCGGTTCACCAGAAGGCGCGCGCCCGCAAGATAGGTCTTCATCGCCGCCAGCGGCTGGTTGAGCTCGTGGCTGACCGCCGCCGACATCTCGCCCAGGGCCGCCAGCTTCGAGGATTGCTCGAGGCTCTGCTCGGCCACGGTCAGGTTCTTCTGCACGCGCTCGCGCTCTGCGATCTCGCGCTGAAGCCGGGCGTTCAGGGCGCGCAATTCGGTGGATTCGCGCTGGAACAACGCCATCCGCAGCGCGGTCTTGCGCGACAGCGCGTAGAAGACCAGCGCGGTCAGGATGGCGAAGCCCATGATTTCCAGCGCCAGCACGGCGTTCACCCGCTCGCGCACCGAGGCATAGGTGGTGAAGGTCGTCAGCGTCCAGCCGCGGAAGGGAATGCGCCCGTCGATGCGCATCACCGCCTCGCCCCGCAGGTAGGCGTCGGCCTCCTGCGCGGTCCAGTCGGCGGTGGCGCGGATGGCGCGTTCGATGGCGCCGTCGGCGGGCTGGCGTTCCAGCGCCTCCTGCGGGGTCAGCCCGCGCCAGCGCGGTTCCGTCGCAAGGATGATGGTGCCGGCGCTGTCGGTGACCATGACCGCGTCCGAGATCCCCGCCCAGGCGCGTTCGAACTTGGCCAGGTCGACCTCGACCACGATCACGCCGACCGTCTCGCCGGTGCTTTCCATCCGGCGCGCATAGGTGAAGCTGTAGTTGCCGGTCTCGCGCGCGATGGCGGTGAAGACGGTGGTATTGGCGCGCAGGGCGTCGACGAAATAGGGCGTCTCGCGGTGGTTCTCGCCCAGCCGGTTGCGGTCGGTGGCGGCCACGGTGCGGCCATCCTTGTCCAGCAGCATCAGCGAGGCCGCGCCGATCTCGTCCACGAAAGAGATCAGCCGCTGCGAGGACTGGCTGTAGTCCTGCGCGTTCAGGGCCGCGATCAGGGCCGCGTCGCGCGCCAGAAGCTGCGGCACGATGGCGTTGCGGCGCAATTCAGAGATCAGGTTGCCGGAATAGAGCGCCAGCCGCAGTTCCGCGCGATTGCGCGTCGTCTCGGTGAAACGCTCGGTCAGCATCCAGTTGGTGACCCAGATCGTCGCGACCGCCGTCAGCAACAGCGCGACCAGCGCGGTCTGCGCCCGGCCCGAAAAAGGGCCGGACCGGCGCGGGCGGCGGGTCTGGGGGGCTGGCGTGGGGTCAGACATGCCGGGCAGAATAGGCTTGACCGGCCCCACTCTCAAGTCAGGCGCCCGCCAGCGCCTCTGTCAGATGGGCGAAAAGGCGCGCACCATCCTCGTTGCCATGGGCGCTTTCCGCCGCCCGTTCGGGATGCGGCATCATCCCCAGCACGCGGCGGTTCTCTGACAGGACGCCCGCGATGTCACGCGCCGAGCCATTGGGGTTGTCGGTGTAGCGGAAGGCCACCAGCCCCTCGCCCTCCAGCCGGTCCAGTGTCGCCCCGTCCGCGAAATAGTTGCCGTCGTGATGCGCGATCGGCAGGGCGATCTCTGCCCCGGCGCCGTAGCCATCGGTATAGACGCTGTTGCCCTCGGAGCGCAGGCCCACCGTGCGGCAGATGTATTTCAGCCCGGCATTGCGCAGCAGCGCCCCCGGCAGAAGCCCGGTTTCGGTCAGCACCTGGAAGCCGTTGCAGATGCCAAGGACAAAGCCGCCGCGCTCCGCATGCGCCTTGACGGCGCCGACGATGGGCGCATTGGCGGCGATGGCGCCGCAGCGCAGGTAATCCCCGAAAGAGAAGCCACCCGGAACGCCGACGATGTCCACACCCGAGGGCAGCGCCGTATCCTTGTGCCAGACCATCTGCACATCCAGTCCGGCGTTGCGAAAGGCCGTGGCCATGTCGCGGTCGCAATTGGACCCGGGGAAGACGATGACGGCGGCTTTCATGGGCAGGCTCCTCGGCTGGAACGGCAGGACGGAAGGGATCGCCGGATTCGGCGCTCTGTCGCGGCTTCTAGCACAAGAGGCGCGCAAGGGAAGCGTCGCCCGCGTCGCAACAGGGGGCGTTGTGGCCCACGGTGGGGCTTTCTGCTCAGAATTCGTCCCAGTCGCCCGGCGCGACCTCGGCAGGCACCGCAGGCCGGGCCGATGCACGCCCCGCCGCCGCGACGGTCCCCGGCATGTCCTGCGGGCTGTCCCTGCGGCTGGGGCTGGCGGCCACCACGGCCTCGCGCCAGCCGCCGGACTGCGCCGGTTCCCCCCGGGCGCTGCCGGTCTGGAACCGGCCCAGCGTCAGGGCAAGGCGCTCTGCCTCGATGTTCAGCCCCTGCCCCGCCGCGCTCATCTCTTCGACAATGGCGGCGTTCTGCTGGGTCGTGCCTTCGAGGGTCTGCACGCTGTCGTTGATCTCGCCCATGCTGGTGGTCTGCTGCCGGACCGCCGCGGCGACACCGCTCATCAGCGTGCCCAGCTTCTCGATCTGTTCCTGAACCTCCGTCAGCGAGCTGCCGGTGCGCTGCACCAGTTCGCTGCCCTGCCGGACCTCTTCACCCGACGAGGTGATCAACGTCTTGATCTCCTGCGCCGACAGGGCCGCGGTCTGCGCAAGGCTGCGCACCTCCGAGGCGACGACGGCAAAGCCCTTGCCCGCCGCCCCGGCCCGCGCCGCCTCGACCCCAGCGTTCAGGGCCAGCAGGTTGGTCTGGAAGGCGATGTCGTCGATGGCCGTAATGATCTGGCCGATCTTCTCCGAGCTTGCCTCGACCCGGTTGATCGCCTCGATGGCACTGCGCACCACCGCGCCGCTTTCGTTGGCAAGGGTGCGGCTGGCACCCGCCAGCGTGTCGGCGTCATCGACGTTTCCGGCAATCTCCCGGGAAGAACCTGCCAGCCGGTTCAGGGCCTCGGCGCTTTCGATCAGGGTCGCGGCCTGCCCCTCGACGCGGCGGGCGATCTCATCGGTGGTCGCGCTGATCTCGGCAGCGCTGTTGCGCACCGTCAGGGCAACGCCGTCGGCTTCGTCGAGGGCCCGTGCAAGGCTTTCGACGCCGTGATCGAAATCGTCGCGCAGGCCCTGATACTCTGCCGGGAAGGCCGCGCCCTCGATCCGGGCAGAGAGATCGCGCTCGGCCAGCCGCGCCAGCCCCCCGCGCAGGGCTGCGACAACCCGCTCCTGTTCCTGCCTGCGCAGCGCGGTCTGTGCCTCCACCGTTTGCGCCTCGATCAGCTGACTGCGGAAGCCGTCGACCACGCGCGCCGTCTGGCCCAGGGCGTCCGGGCGATCGGTTTCCGGCACCGGGCTGTCCAGATCGCCCATGCTCATCGCCTGCAACCGGTCCGAAATACGCGTCATCGGGCGCAGCGCCACGGACAGCAGCGCCAGCACGAGGCCCACCCCCAGTACCGCCGCCGTCACCGTGACGAGGATCGTCTTGCGCATCAGGCCTGAGACCTGCGCATCAACCACCGTGCGATCAACGCCGACGTAAAAGATCCCGACGGGCCGCCCGTCGGCGCCCATGATCGGCTGATACAGCGTATAGTAGGGCCTGCCGAGGATCACCGCCTCGCCCCGGAAGGCCTGTCCCGCCATCATCGTGGCATGCACGGGGCTCTCGCGGCCAAGCCATGTACCCACCGCGCGGCTGCCGTCGGGCTTGACGATATTGGTGGTCAGGCGGAGGAAATCGCCCTCTTCCGGCACCCAGCCGAATAGCGTCGCCGTTTCGCCCGAGATGCGCCCGACCGAATCGATCAGGTCATGCCCGGCGAAATCCGGCACAGCGTCCCAGCGCAGCCCTGCAACGGTCCCGGCGGTGTCCGTCTCGAACGCGATCCCGGGAAACGCCCGTTCGAAGCGGTCGATCAGGATCCGCAGCGACTGGTTCTGGCGCTGCTGCGCCGTCTCCCGTGCCGCCGCGACTGCCTCCAAGAGGAACATGGCCGCCAGTCCAAGGCAGACACAGAAAAGCAGCGCCGAGAACCCAAGTCCCAGCACCGCTTTCAAGGAATTTCCGAACCGTTTCATCACGCGCGCCCCAAGCTGCAGAACCTTGGGGCCGGTGATCGCGAATTTCAGCAAAGGACCGATTAACGCGGCCCCGCCTTTTCGCCGAGATTTGAAGAAAGTCCGGTCAGATCGTCTCGAATCGGTAGCTTTCGATCACCGTGTTGGCGAGCAGCTTCTCGCACATCTCGGCAATCGTCGCGTCGCTGGTTCCGTCCTCCAGATCCAGTTCGATCACCTTGCCCTGACGCACCGCGTCGACCCCGGAAAAGCCCAGCGATCCAAGCGCATGGCGCACCGCCTCGCCCTGGGGGTCGAGAACGCCGTCCTTCAGCATCACATGCACGCGTACCTTCATGGCCGTCCCTTTCCCTCTGGCTGGCATTGGGCGCTTGGAACCCGATCGGCGCGGGAAATGCAAGCCCCCAGACAGAAATGAACCGCCCCAGTCGCCCGGCGCGGCCCCCTGCCAGCCCATCGGGCGGCCCTTACTCCTTGTTGCCGCGGCGGATCACGCTGCCCGCCCCCTCTTCGATCCGGAAGGCACCGGCGGCATTGGCTGACAGGTCGTTGTCCTCGTAGGTGCCGCCCCCGCCTTCGCGCACCCGGATCGCCTCGTAGGAATTGCCGTGGATCCTGTTGGCGCGCACGATGGGCGCCGAGTCGCCCTTCACCGAAATGCCGTAAAAGGCGTTGTGGTGGATATCGTTGTTCTCGATGACCCCCTTGCCCCCGGAGTGGATGTAGATCGCCGACTGCGCGCCGTCACGGAACTCGTTGTTCCGAACCGTCGGGTTGGCCCCGGTTGTGATCTCGAGCCCGCTGAAGGTATTGGCGTAGACGGTGTTGTTCTCGATCCGCGCGGTGGCGCCATCGGATACCATGATGCCGCCCTGCTGGCTGTTGCGCACGATGTTGCCGGTGATCAAAGGATCGTTCGCGGCCTTCACCTCGATATTGGCAAGCGCATTGTTGAAGATGGTGTTGCCTTCGTACCGGCCCTTGCCGCCCAGGTTCACGAAAAGGCCCGAGCCGCCGCCGTCCCGCATGGTGTTTCCGCGCACGATGGGATCCGCGCCTTCCTTGACCTCTATGGCGCCGAGAGAATGGCCGAACAGCGCGTTGTCCTCGATCAGGGCCTTGCCCTCTTCGAACAGGAAGATGCCGCCCTGCGCGCCGTCATGGATCACGTTGCGCCGGATCGTGGCGCCCTCGTTGGCACGCACCGCCATGACCGCCAGGCCTTTCGAGGTGATGTCGTTGTCCTCGACGATCACCGACCCGGCCGCGATGTGAAAGCCGAAATACGTCCCGCCGTCCTGGATCATCGTCATATTGGCGATCCGCCCGGATTCGGCGGTCCAGCGCACGGCGTTGTCTTCTGCCGCCTTGATCACGATGTCGGCGCGGTTGCCGATTCCGACGATCTCGACCGGCTTGGTCACGTCGAGGCCCTCGGTATAGGTGCCCGGGTAGACCTCGATCCGCATGCCCGGCTGGGCCGCGGCAATGGCCGCCTGGACAGAGCTGTAATCGCCGCCGCTCCCGGCCTTGACCGTCAGCGCCCGCATGTCGGATTCGACCGGCGCGCGGCTCGGGACAGAGCATTCGCGCTGGATCACCCGCTGCGCCATGGAGGCGAAGGTGTGATCGCCGCATTCCGCGACATAGGTCTCGTAACCCGCGCAGCCGATGATCTTGGCCTCGGTCCACAGCGCCAAGCAGCTGTCGCCGGTCGCGGGCGCAACCGCCGCCGGTCCCGGCGCCTGCCCGACCGCACGCGATGCCTGCTGTTGCGCCACCGGACGCGCGGCGGGCTGATCGCCCGAGGCATCGCGCAGCACCCGGCTTTGCGCAAGAATCCGCGTCATCGGGATCGCCATGTTGAAACCGGTGCGGCTGTCACCCGCATGGTGCAGCCCGATCACCCGCTTGTCGCTGAGCCGGATCACCGGAGAGCCCGAGTTGCCGCCCAACGTGTCGCAGGAGTGCATAAGCTTGCCCTCGGCGCTGATCGCCGGGATCGCGGCGGCACAGCCCTCGCGGCTGATGTGCTGCGACTGGCCCTGCGGATGGCCGATGATCCACAGGAACTCGCTGTCCTCGGGGTCGGCGGCGGCCAGTTCCAGCTTGCCGTATTTGGTCGAGGGGTTCCCGAAGACCCGCAGCACGGTGTAATCCAGCTCGCGGCTGGTCTCGACGATCTGCGGGCTGACCGTGAAACGGTCCACGCCCTGGGAATTCCCGGGCTTGATGAAACCGGCGACGAACTGCGCCGCCAGCACGCCGGAGACGGCACCCGAGGGATCGCCACCCATGCCGGGAATGCAGTGGTGGTTGGTCACGATGTGCTGGTCATCGACGATGAAGGCGGTGCAAAAGCCGGTCTTGTCGCCCTCGAACAGCATGTCGAGCCGCCCGATGGGCTTGCCCAGCCGCACAATGGGGCTGTTCTCGCCGTAGGTGATGATCGGTTCGTTCTGATAGTCCCCGATGGCCTGCTCGAACACCAGACCGGTGCTGCCCGCGCTCTGGCGCGGCTGGATGATGATCTTGCCGAAATCGGCCGGATCGAATTCCGCCGGAGCCTGGGCCACGGCGCCGCCCGCCCACAGGGTGACACCTGCGGACAGCACAAGGGCTGCGAAAAGCAGACGCATGACAATATTCCCCTGACCGTGGATATGGCCAAAGCCTACCTCCGCCCCCCCGCGACGCCAAGCAAAGAATATCCGGCGCGACAGGCTTGGCCCGTATCCCAGTCGGAAGGACCGCCTCGGAGAAAGCGCCCCCGCCAGTGCCCGCACGGGGGCCTCGGGCGCGTGTCTTCGTGGGCCTCTCAGCCATGGCTGAAAGAAGAACACAAAGCGAACAGAGCCGACCGATAAACGCGGACGCTACGGGAGCAGGTCACGACGCATGTCCCGGGCGTTCATTTTCAGCGCTGTGGCTGACGGCGTTGGGGCAGGCGTCGGGGCCGGGTTGCCCTGGCCTGGCAGTTTTTTTCGGGAATTTTTTGGATTTTGGATGCAAGAACGACCCGGCTGATAGGATCAGTCGGGGCGTTCTGGTGTTTTTTGTATAGAGAGTTTTGGTTTTTACTAGGTTTGGCGGCGACCTACTCTCCCACGTCTTGAGACGCAGTACCATCGGCGCGGAGGCACTTAACGGCCGGGTTCGGAATGGAGCCGGGTGTTTTGCTCTCGCTATG
>NZ_JBLXGL010000004.1:112462-285807 GCF_048381735.1 Ponticoccus sp. (in: a-proteobacteria) | reverse complement strand
TTTCCGAACCCCTCGTTGGCGTCCCGTCCGTTCCGTCTGGCGTCCCGTCGTGCGCCTCAGCGCCGCCGGTGAAGGGGTTCTACGGTTAGTTCCCCAGACCCGCAAGCGGTTTCTTCACGGAATGTCAGATTTTCTTCACGAAACCATCTATCAGACTGTTACAAAAGGATTTATTTCTTCATTTTCCCACCCCATGACCCCCGAAGTCCCGCTTTCCCCCCGCAAAACCCCGGCCCCCGCACGCCCGCCAGACACCCCTGGCCGCTTATCCACAGGCTTACCCCCAAAGCCCCCCGATTCCACCGATTCCAAATTGCCCTTGAGCGTGAAGCACCGCCCCATCTGTCTTCGTCCCGGCATCCCCCGGTGAATCGGCCCCCCCCTGCCCCGGTATCGGAGCCGCCATTTTCTGGCCCAACAGGCCTGCGAAAGGCCGGAGAGCGCCGCAGGAAGAGGGGGCCGCGCAGGGGCCTATATATATAATGTGTAGCAGGACAGGTTCAGACGGACGAGATCCGGCCCAGAGCGCTGCCTCGGGCGGGTCGGTCCTGATGACGATATGCGGAGAGTTGGTACCCAAGGTCGGACTCGAACCGACATGACCGTTAGGCCGGGGGATTTTGAATCCCCTGCGTCTACCATTCCGCCACTTGGGCAACGCAGCGACATGTATCGCCCTGCCCCGGACAGGTAAAGGGGGTCCGTCGCTTGACCGCCCTTGCGGCCCATGCTCTGACGCCGGGGACCAAACGGAGACCCGCGATGCTGCGCCGCCTTTACGACTGGACGATGGCCCAAGCCCAGGGCCGCAACGCCCTCTGGGTTCTGGCCGTCGTCGCCTTCATCGAAAGCTCGGTCTTTCCGATCCCGCCGGACGTGCTGATGATCCCGATGATCCTCGCGCAGCCGCGCCGGGCCTGGCTGATCGCCGGGGTAGCCACGCTGGCCTCGGTGCTGGGCGGGATGCTGGGCTACGGCATCGGCTACTTCTTCTACGAGGGCATCGGCCAGCCCATCCTCGAAAGCCTCGGCAAGGCGGACTCGATGGCGGCCTTCAACGACAAGTTCAACGGCGTGGGCTTCTGGGCGGTGCTGATCGCGGGCATCACGCCCTTTCCCTACAAGGTCATCACCATCATGTCGGGCTGGACCGCCATGCCGCTGGGTACCTTCATCGTGACCTCGATCGTGGCGCGCGCCTTCCGCTTCTTCGTGGTCGCAGGCCTGCTGCGCGCCTTCGGCGCACCCATTCGTGAATTCATCGAGCGCTACCTCGGTCTTGTCTTCACCGCTTTCATGGTGCTTCTGGTCGGTGGATTTGTCCTGTTGAAGTACCTCTGAGGCCCCGTGATGACCCAGCCCCGCACCCTTCTGACCCTGCTCGGCATCGCCGGCTCCGCCGGCCTGCTGCTGGGGGCGCTGGCCTTCCAGCACATCGGCGGGCTGCCGCCCTGCAAACTGTGCTACTGGCAGCGCTACGGCCATGTCGCCGCCGTGATCCTGGGCCTTCTGGCATTGCTGGTGCCGCAGCGCATCCTGCTGTGGCTGGCAGCGCTGGGGGCCGGGTCCAGCGGGGCGGTCGGGATCTATCACACCGGGGTAGAGCGCGGCTGGTGGGAAGGACCCTCGACCTGCACCTCTGGCCCGGTCGCGGGAAAATCCGTCGACGCCCTGCTGAACGACATCATGGCGGCCCCCATGGTGCGCTGCGACGACATCGCCTGGGAACTGGCGAGCCTGTCGATGGCCAGCTGGAACGTCCTTGCCTCGACTGTCGTCGCCCTGTGCTTCGTGGCGGCGGCCAACCGGCTGCGCGGCTGACCCGCCGCGCCCGGGGCCCTGCCCCCCGTGGAACAAGCGGCGTGACAGCACGGGGACCCTCTGGCACTACGGGTGCCAGAGGACATCTGCCGGACCCGCGCCCATGACCAACAGCCTTGCCATCGCTCTCGGGCTTGCCATTGCCGCCTTCGTGGCCGCCGATCTCCTGCTCTTCGACGGCACCAACCTGCTGTTCCTCGCCCGCAAGCTTTACTGGCTGATCGACTGGCTCGCCTTCTGGCGCTGACCCGGTTTCGCGGTTGACTCCGCGGCTTGCGAATGCATGTTAGCGATAACGGAATTTCCGATCGTCTTTGGCGCGCACTCCGGCAAGGCTGAAGGCGCGCCAAACGTCATCTGACCTGCAAGAAGGGAGCCTTCCATGACAGTCAAAGTCGCCATCAACGGTTTCGGCCGGATCGGGCGCAACGTGCTGCGCGCCATCATCGAATCCGGTCGCACCGACATCGAGGTCATCGCCATCAACGATCTTGGCCCGGTCGAGACCAATGCCCACCTGCTGCAGTATGATTCCGTTCACGGCCGCTTTCCGGTGGCGGTCACCCACACAGAGGACACCATCGACGTTGGCCGCGGCCCGATCCGCGTGACCGCAATCCGCAACCCGGCAGAGCTGCCGTGGTCGGATGTCGACGTGGTTATGGAATGCACCGGCATCTTCACCTCGAAGGAAAAATGCCAGGCGCATCTGGAAAACGGGTCGAGCCGCGTGCTGATCTCGGCGCCCGGCACGGATGCGGACAAGACCATCGTCTACGGCGTGAACCACGACACCCTGACGGCGGAAGACCTGATTGTCTCGAACGCCTCCTGCACGACGAACTGCCTGTCGCCGGTGGCCAAGGTCCTGAACGACGCCATCGGCATCGAGAAGGGCTTCATGACGACGATCCACAGCTACACCGGCGACCAGCCGACGCTGGACACGATGCACAAGGATCTCTACCGCGCCCGGGCGGCGGCCCTGTCGATGATCCCGACCTCGACCGGCGCGGCCAAGGCGGTGGGCCTCGTGCTGCCCGAGCTGAACGGCAGGCTCGACGGCGTGGCGATCCGGGTGCCGACGCCCAATGTCTCGGTCGTGGACCTGACCTTCAACGCCGCGCGGGCAACCTCGGTGGAAGAGATCAACGAGGCGATTCGCGCAGCGGCGGAGGGCCCGCTGAAGGGCATCCTGGGCTATACGGACAAAAAGCTGGTCTCGGTCGACTTCAACCACGATCCGCATTCCTCGGTCTTCCACATGGACCAGACGAAGGTGATGGAGGGCACCATGTGCCGCATCCTGTCCTGGTACGACAACGAGTGGGGCTTCTCGAACCGCATGAGCGATACCGCCGTGGCCATGGGCAAGCTGATCTGACAATCCCGGTCCGACGGACCCAAGGGGGCTTCGCCGCGGCGGGGCCCCCTTTTCGTTTCGCCGCGCCTTGCGCGTCGACCGGCTGGAGGCTCTGCCCCCCGGCCTGCGGCCTTCCCCCCGAGGTATTTGCAGGACCAAAGAAGCCCGGGCGGGCCGCGCCATGATCGGGGGCAGTGCTTCAGAGATGGGGTCGGCGCTGATGGCGCAGCCCCCGTGCTGCGCGGCAGGGGCGCTGTCCATGGCGCCGGAGCATCGGGGGCAGCGAGGACGAGGATGGGCCCGTGCACCGGATGCCGCCGCCGCTATGGCGACCGCGCGCGCCTTCGCCGTATCGACCAAGGGATGCGATGCCATGGGCGCGGGCGGCCCGCAGGCATCCGCCATCCCGCCCGGCATGGCGGGCCGGGCCCGGGCCTCAGCCCTTCGGCTTGCCGTTCTTTGCCGC
This sequence comes from Ponticoccus sp. (in: a-proteobacteria), assembly GCF_048381735.1. Taxonomy (NCBI): domain Bacteria; kingdom Pseudomonadati; phylum Pseudomonadota; class Alphaproteobacteria; order Rhodobacterales; family Roseobacteraceae; genus Ponticoccus; species Ponticoccus sp. (in: a-proteobacteria). The sequence goes on along the minus strand of NZ_JBLXGL010000004.1, from coordinate 282,157 downwards.
GAGGGCGTCGCGCACGGCGGGGCTGACGAATTTCGACACGTCGCCGCCGAGCCGCGAGATCTCTTTCACCAGCTTGGAGGCGATGGCCTGATGCCGGGCCTCGGCCATCAGGAAGACCGTCTCGACGCTGTCGTCCAGCGCGCGGTTCATTCCGACCATCTGGTATTCGTATTCGAAATCCGCCACCGCGCGCAGGCCGCGGATGATGATCGTGGCCCCCACGTCGCGGGCGCAGTCGATCAGCAGGTTCTCGAAGGGGTGAACCAGGATCTCTGTTCCGGTCTCTTCCGCGATTCTGCGGGTTTCCCGCTCGATCATGGCGACACGCTCTTCGAGAGAGAACAGCGGGCCCTTGTCGCGGTTGATCGCGGCGCCGATCACCAGCCGGTCGACCAGAGACGCCCCGCGCCGGATGATGTCGAGGTGCCCAAGCGTGATCGGATCGAAGGTTCCGGGATACAGGCCGATGCGCATGGTCGGGCGCCCCTCCTAGGCTGTGGTCGCATTTCAACGCACGCAACTATATTGCGCGCGCCAATGCAAGGCGGAAACGACAGCCCCGGTTCCCTGCGCCGGTCGGTTCGGGGTCTCAGTGCCCCATGATCATGCCTTCGAGGGCATCCTTTTCCATCGCCAGTTCCGACAGCCGCGCCTTGACCACGTCGCCAAGGGTGATCAGGCCGATCATCCTGCCGTCTTCGACCACCGGCATGTGGCGAAACCGTCCCTCTGTCATCTTGGCGAGGATCGCGTCGGCCAGCTCGGCGCGCGTGCAGGTGACCAGCTCGCGGGTCATGTAATCGTCGACCTTGTCGGACAAGCAGCCTGCCCCGACCGTGGCAAGAACCCGGACGATGTCGCGTTCCGACAGGATGCCTTCGGCGGTGCTGCCGTCGCTGGAGATCACCACCGTCCCGATCCGTTTCTCCGCAAGGATCTGCGCCGCATCGGCCACAAGGGTGCCCGGCTTCACGGTATGGACGCCATCCGTACCCTTGCTCTTCAGGATTTGCTGCACCTGCATGTCGGGACCTCCTTGCGCTCGATGCCCATGAAACAAGCGTTGCCCGCGCCCCCCCTCCTGTCAAGTAGCCGAAAGTCCTGCATTCTGCCCTGAACCACCCCGGGGACCGGCCTGCGCCGCGCTGCCGGTTGCGGTGGCATCCACCGCCGCTTCGAGCCGGGACAGTTCGCGGCGCAACCCCTCCAGCAGGGCGGCGGCAAAGCGGTTCATCCGGTCGAGCCGCCGGTCGTCCTCGTGCCGGACAAGGTAGAAGGACCGTTTCAGGCTGACCGCGTCGCGCAGCACCGGGCGCAGCCCCGGCGCCGAGGGCAAGGCGAAATCATGCACAATGCCCAGCCCGGCCCCCTGCCGCAACCACTGGAACTGCACCGAGACAGAGTTCGAGGCGAGGGCGACGCGGCGCAGCCCCAGCGCATCGAGGTAATCCAGCTCCTTGTCGAAGATCATGTCGGGGATATAGCCCACCATGCGGTGCCCCCGCAGATCCCCGACGCCGTTCAGCGGGGCGTTACGGGCCAGATAGGCCTCGCTTGCCGCAAGGTGCAGGCGGTAATCGGTGATCTTCTGCACCACCAGCCGCCCGGCAGTGGGGGCAGAGACGGCAATGGCCATGTCCGCCTCGCGCCGCGACAGGTTCACCACCCGCGGCAGCGCGAGGATCTGCACCTCGAGGTCGGGGTTCTGGGCCGCGATCTCTGCGCAGACCTGCGGCAGCAGGAAATTGGCGCAGCCGTCCGGCGCGCCGATGCGGATCTGCCCCGACAGCCCCTCGGAGCGTCCGCGCACCGCTTCGGAGGCCAGGGAAAGCGCCTGCTCCGCCGCCTCGGCATGGGGCACCAGCCGCGCCCCCGCCTCTGTCAGCGCGTAGCCCTGCGGCGACTTCACGAAGAGCGGCAGGCCCATGTCCTGTTCCAGCCGCGCCACCCGGCGGCCCACCGTCGCCGGGTCCATGCGCAGGGTCCGGCCCGCTGCCGACAGGGTCTCTCCACGAGAGACCGCGAGGAAGATCCGCAGGTCGTCCCAACTTTCTGCCATGTCGTCCCCTTTGCAGAAATGCAAAACCTCTTTGCCATTTCTCCGCTTTTTCCGGCATTCCTGCAAGGCTACGGTTTGCGCGACCACCAAGGAGGACCCCCATGACCGAACTCACCAACTGGATCGACGGCGCCCGCAAGGCTTCGGCCTCTGGCCGTTTCAGCGATGTCTACAACCCCGCGACCGGCGAGGTTCAGGCCAAGACCCCTCTGTCCACCGTCGACGAGCTGAACGACGCCGTGGCCCGCGCCGCCGAGGCGCAGAAGGGATGGGGCGCCACCAACCCGCAGCGCCGCGCCCGCGTGATGATGAAGTTCGGCCAGCTCATCAACGAGCACATGGACGAACTGGCGGAACTGGTCAGCCGCGAACACGGCAAGACCCTGCCCGACGCCAGGGGCGACGTGCAGCGCGGCCTTGAGGTGGTCGAGGTCTGCATGGGTGCGCCGAACATGCTGAAGGGCGAGTTCACCGACGATGGCGGCCCGGGCATCGACCTCTATTCCATGCGTCAGCCGCTGGGCGTTGTTGCGGGCATCACGCCCTTCAACTTCCCCGCCATGATCCCGCTGTGGAAGATGGCCCCGGCGCTGGCCTGCGGCAACGCCATGATCCTCAAGCCTTCCGAGCGCGTGCCCTCGACCGCGCTGCGCCTTGCGGAACTGATCAAGGAGGCGGGCCTGCCCGACGGCGTCCTGCAGGTGGTGAACGGCGACAAGGAAGTGGTCGACGCGATCCTCGACAACGAGGACATCGCCGCCGTGGGCTTTGTCGGTTCGACGCCGATCGCGCAGTACATCTATGGCCGCGCGGCAGCCAACGGCAAGCGCGCACAATGCTTCGGCGGCGCCAAGAACCACATGATCATCATGCCCGACGCCGATATCGACAAGGCCGCCGATGCGCTGGTGGGCGCGGGCTACGGGGCCGCCGGCGAACGCTGCATGGCGATCTCCGTCGCGGTGCCCGTCGGCAAGGAAACCGGCGACAAGCTGATCGAGGCGCTGGTGCCGCGCGTCGAGAAACTGCGCGTCGGTCCCTACAACTCGGACCAGGAGATGGATTACGGCCCGGTCATCACGGCGCAGGCCAAGGCGCGCATCGAGGGCCTGATTGCCTCGGGTGTGGATCAGGGTGCCAAGCTGGTGATCGACGGTCGCGGGATGGAACTGCAGGGCTACGAGAACGGCTTCTTCTGCGGGCCGTCGCTGTTCGACGACGTGACGCCGGACATGGATATCTACAAAGAAGAGATCTTCGGCCCGGTCCTGTCGACCGTCCGCGCCGAAAGCTACGAGGACGCGCTGAACCTGGTGATCGACAACCCCTATGGCAACGGCACGGCGATCTACACCGCCGACGGCGACACCGCCCGCGACTTTGCCCACCGGGTCAATGTCGGCATGGTCGGCATCAACTTCCCGATCCCGGTGCCGCTGTCCTACCACACCTTCGGCGGCTGGAAGAAATCGGCCTTCGGCGACCTCAACCAGTACGGCCCCGACGCCTTCCGCTTCTACACCAAGACCAAGACCGTCACGGCGCGCTGGTTCTCGGGGATCAAGGAAGGCGGCGAGTTCAACTTCAAGGCCATGGACTGACCGGCCCAGGACATCGGGCCCAAGATATCGGGCCCGGGACATCCGGCCCAGGACAACGAAAGGGGGGCGCCTGCGGGCGCCCCCTGCCCGTTTCGGCGGCTGCAAAAGGGCCACGGCGGAAACATGCCTCTCCGAAAGGGCCGCCCGGCAGCCCAGAGCGGCGGGCAGGCACAAGCCGCCCTTGGCAGCCGCCCGCCCCCGCGCTAGACCCGGCAGGCACCCCAACAGGAGCCCGCATGAAGATCGCCATAGCCACCTCCGACTACTTCGTGCCCGGCGAAACCTTCATCAACCGCCACATCGCGGAGATGTTCGGCGGCAACACCTGCGTGATCTGCGGCCGCCACAACGGTCAGGACCCGCTGGGCAAGCCGCTCTTCGTGCGCCGGGCGCCGCTGTCGCTGCCCGACCGCCTGGCGATGCCCTTCGCCGCCCTGCGCGGCGCGGCCATGCACGGCACCTCGAGGCTGCCCTTCGGCGCGGGCCGCAAGGCGCTCGCCGGGTTCCTGCGCGACCAGAAGGCCGATGCGATCCTTGCCGAGTTCGGCACGCAGGCGCTGGTGGTGGCAGAACTCGGCAACGAGATGGGCCTGCCGGTCTTCACCTACTGGCGCGGCACCGATGCCTCCGCCGCGCTGCGCTCGGGGCAGCGGGTCCGGTCCTACCGGCTGATGATGCCGCGCCTCGCCGGCATGTTCTCGGTCAGCCGGTTCCTGCTCGACAACCTCGCCGCCCATGGCGTGACGCATCCCAACGCCCATGTCGTGCCCTCGGGCGTCGACATCACCCGCTTCACACCCGGCCGGAAACGCCCGGGCAGCTTCCTCGCCGTGGGCCGCATGGTCGAGAAGAAGGCCCCCCAGGTGACGCTCCGCGCCTTTGCCCGCGCCGCAAAGGGCCGCGACGCGCATCTGACCTTCATCGGCGACGGCCCCCTGCTGGAGCCGAACAAGGCGCTCGCCCGGGAGCTCGGCATCGCCGGTCAGGTCACATTCACCGGCGCCCTGCCCCACGACCGCGTCCGCGAACAGCTTGAAACCACGGAAATCTTCCTGCAGCACTCGGTCACCGCCAGGAACGGCAATACCGAGGGCCTGCCCACCGCCATCCAGGAGGCGCTGGCCTGTGGCTGCATCACGCTCTCGACCCGCCACGCCGGCATCCCCGAAGCGGTGGAACACGGCGTCAACGGCCTGCTGACCGAGGAATGGGACGAAACCGGCTTTGCCGCCGCCATCACGCGGATCCTCGACGACCCGGCCCGCGGTACCATGGCCCACGCCGCCCGCGCCACCGCAGAGGCAAAATTCGACAATGCCAAAGGCCTCGCCAGGGTCGAGGACATCATCCGCGCCACCGTGCAGGCGCGCTAGGCCCCGCTTCTTCAGGCCCCCGCTTCTTCTGTCCCCAAATATCCTCGCCGAAGGCACCGCCCCCACCTCCGCCGCCACGGGCGGAGACAAAACGCGCCGGCGCCGCAAACGCCCACCCGAGGACAAGGCCGCAGGCCGCCGGACGAGAGATCCTGCGCGCGCCTGCGCGCTCCGTCAGGTCACCTGCGGGCGGGTCAAAGACAGGCCGCCGGGTCAGACCCGGCCGAGCGCCAGCACCGCGTTCAGGCCGCCGAAGGCAAAGGCATTGGACAGCACCACGTCGACCTTCGCCTCGCGCGCCACATTGGGCACCACATCCAGCGCGCATTCCGGGTCAGGCTCTTCGTAGTTGATCGTGGGTGCGATCACGCCCTCGTTCAATGCCATGAGGCAGGCCAGAAGCTCCACCGCCCCGGTGCCGCCAATGCAATGGCCATGCATCGACTTGGTCGAGGAGATCAGCAGGTCGTCCGCATGGGTGCCGAAGACATCCGCCACCGCCGCGCATTCGGTCTTGTCGTTGGCCGCCGTGCCGGTGCCATGGGCGTTCACGTAGCCCACCCGCTCTTTCGCGATGCGACCGTCCTTCAGCGCCAGCTCGATGGCCCGCGACGCGCCCTGCTTCGAGGGCATGACGATATCGGCGGCATCCGAGGTCATGGCAAAGCCCAGCACCTCGCCGAGGATCGTGGCGCCCCGGGCGCGGGCGTGCTCGTATTCCTCGAAGACGAAGATCCCGGCGCCCTCGCCCTGCACCATGCCGTTGCGGGTGGCGGAGAACGGGCGGCAGGCATCCTTGGACATGACCCGCAGGCCTTCCCATGCCTTGATCCCGCCAAAACACAGCATCGATTCCGAGCCGCCGGTGATCATCGCCGTGCACATGCCCGACCGCACCATCTGGAAGGCCTGCCCCATCGCGTGATTGGACGAGGCACAGGCGGTGGCCACGGTGAAGGACGGGCCGCGCAGGTTGAACTCCATGCTGACATGGCTGGTCGCGGCATTGTTCATCAGCTTCGGCACGACAAAGGGGTGAACCCGGTTCTTGCCCTCTTCGTAGACCGCCCGGTAATTCTCGTCCTGCGTGGTCAGCCCGCCGCCCGAGGTGCCCAGCACCACACCGGCGCCGGTCGAGAGGTCGCCCTTGAACTCCAGCCCCGACTGCGCCACCGCCTGCCGCGCCGCGATCAGCGTGAACTGGGTGAAGCGGTCGTAAAGCGCAAGCTGCTGGCGGTTGAAGACGGAATCCGGCTCGAATCCCTTCACCTGCCCGCCGATGCGGATGGCCAGGCGCTCGACGTCGCGGAATTCCAGTTCCGAGATGCCGCACCGGCCTTCCTTCATGGCCTCATAGGTCGCGGGCACGTCCTGCCCGAGGGCATTGATCGTGCCCGCGCCGGTGATGACGACTCGCTTCACGCGCGTTGCTCGGCGATCAGCTTCTCGATCCCGGCCACGATATGCCCGACCGAAGAGATGTCGAAATCCGACTCGGTGGGATCGTTGGCGTTGAAGGGCACCGAGATGTCAAAGCTCTCCTCGATGGCGAAGATCGACTCCACGAGGCCCAGCGAATCGATCCCGAGATCCTCGGGCGTGCTTTCCATCGTGACGTCTGACGGCTCCAGCATCGCCTGTTCGGCGATGATCTCGATCACCTTGCCTTTGACATCCATGCGCGCGCCTCGCCTGTTAAGGAATTTGAGGCTGATTTAGTCATTCCCCGAGGCTTTTGAAACCGCTTTCTTGAGGTCGGCCACCTCGCGGAACAGCCGAGGCAGGCGACGCAGGCCCTTGTAGGCCTCGACATGGCTTTCCATTTTCATGGCCGGATAGCCCAGCATGACACGCCCCGCGGGCACGTTCGACAGCACCACCGTCGCGCCGCCCAGTATGGCCCGGTCCCCGACGCGCAGATTGTCGCTGATGCCGACCTGACCGGCCATCACCACGTTGTCCCCGATCACCGAGGACCCGGCCACCCCGACCTGACCGCAAAGCAGGCAGTCGCGCCCGATCACCACGTTGTGGCCAACGGTCACGAGGTTGTCGAGCTTGGTGCCGCTGCCGATCATCGTATCGCGCACGGTGCCCCGGTCGACGGTGCTGTTGGCGCCGATCTCGACGTCGTCGCCGATCGTCACGGCGCCAAGGCTGGCGATCCGCGCCCAGGACTGGGCGCTGTCGGTGCCTTCCTCGCCAAGGCTTTGGCGCGCCTTCTCGACCCCCGACAGTTCCGGCGTGACGAAGGAAAAGCCGTCGCCGCCGATCACCGCGCCGGGCTGCGCGATGAACCGCGCGCCGATGCGGACGCGGGCCATGATCCGCACGCCCGCATGCAGCAGCGCGCCTTCGCCAAGCGTTGCATCCTCTCCGACGAAGACCTGCGGCCCGATCACCGAGCCCGCACCGATACGGGCGCCGCGCCCGATCACCGCAAGCGGCCCGACGCTGACGTCAGCGCCCAGTTCCGCGCCCGGGTCGATCACCGCAGAGGGATGCACGCCCGCGGCATAGCCCGGCCCTCGATCCATCATCGCCGTCAGGGCCGACATGGAAAACCGCGGGCGCGGCGGCAGGATCGCCGCCTCCAGCCCCAGCGCGCGCCAGTCGGCACCGGCCCAGAGGAACCCGGCCCGCGCGGCGCCGTCCTTCAACGCCTCGGCGTATTTCGGCGTGGACGCCATGGCAAGCTCGTCGGCGCGGGCCGACTGCGGCTCTGCCACCCCGGTCACGGTCAACGCGCCATTGCCCTCGGCGGTCAGGCCAAGCGCCTCGGCGATCTGCTGGATTGTGTAGGTCATGGCACCTCCGTCGGCTTTACCGGCGGAGGCTTAGCTTTGACCGGCCCGCAGGACCACCCCCTCGTTGGCCAGCGCGCGCCAGATCGCCGCGTCCCGGTTGTAGACGTCGGGACGGTAGTTCACCTGCCCCTTCGCCTGCGTGAAGGCGGTGCGGTAGATCAGGTGCACGGGCACGGGCTGCTCCAGGTTGACCCGGGTTTCGCGACGGGTGTTCAGGATGCCGTGGAAATAGCTCTCGGGGTTGTCGACCTGCTTGGCCAGCAGCGCGTAGGCGAAGTCATGCGGATCGTCGAGGCGGATGCAGCCATGGCTGTAGGTCCGCACCGGCTGCGAGAACAGGTGCTGTGTCGGCGTGTCGTGCAGGTAGATGTTGTAGCGATTCGGGAACATGAACTTGACCGACCCCAGCGCGTTCTTCGGACCCGGTCGCTGGCGCATGTTGAACGGGAAGCTGCGCGCGGAATACTGCGAGAAGCCATGCGCACGGTTCACCACCTGCCCCGAGGCGGTGACCACATCGATATGCCCGACCGAATAGGGGTTCGAGCGCAGCAGAGGCAGGTATTCCCCGACGACGATCGAGCGCGGCACGTACCACGACGGGTTGATGACCATGTGATCCATGACGTCCGAGAACTCTGGCGTCTGCCGGTCGGCGGCCTGGTGGCCGATCACCGACCTGGTCTCGAAGGTCAGCTTGTCATCATCGATGATCTGCGCGTGATAGTCGACGAGGTTCACCAGGATGTGCCGCTGGCCCTTGCCCTCGGGCAGGTTCAGCCAGCGCTCGCGCTCCATCGCCACCATGATCGACCGCAGCCGCTCTTCGGGGGCGGTGTTGATCTCGCGCATGGTGCTGGTGCCGGCAACGCCGTCCGGCTCCAGCCCGTGATCGGCCTGGAAGTCGCGGACCGCGGCTTCGATCCGGTCGTCGTAGGTCGCGCTCAGCGAGGGCCGGAGATAGCCCATCGCCACAAGCCGGTTGCGCAGCGCCACAACCGTATTGCCGGACTCGCCCGGACGCAGGCTGGATGTCGGGACGACAGACCCCCAGCCGCCATGCTGAAGCCGGTGCTCCAGCCGCAGCTTGGCCTGCATCAGGCGCGTGTATTCGGGGCTGGAGGGCACGAGCATCCGGAAGACGGATTCCGGCGGCTGGGTCGACAGCAGGGTCAGAAGCTCTTCCGAGGAGCGCCGGGGCGCCTTGCGCTTGATCAGCGACGAGGCCTTGCCCGGCTCCAGGACACCGGATTGCAGGTCGTGGGCGAATTGCAGGAAGGTGCGGGTCAGTTCGATTTCCAGCAGGCCGCGATCCCGCCCGCCCGAAACCCCGGCAAGGCGCTCCATCAGACGGTCCGGATCGTAGCGCCCGCGCGGCAGGCCGTGATCGTCGGCCAGCGCAAAGGCCTCGATCAGGGCCAGCCTGCGGGCGCGGTCCGCCTCCGAGGACCCGGTCCAGATCGGCTCGAATCCGCGCGCGCGGTAGAAGGCTGCAACGCCCTCGTCCTCGCCGATGGTCTCTGCCACGGCCTGGGCATAGGCGGTGATCTTGACCGAGATTCCGTCGTCCTGCGCCAATCCCGCCGTGGCCCCGGCGAGGCCGAAAGCCAGGGCCGCGACCGTTGTGCGCAGCGCCGTCCTGATCCTGATAACTGTCATAAAACCGTCCCGTCTTTTCTGTTCCGCCCCTTAAGGCAATGATTAGAGCGCCAATTCCCGCTGTCTACTCACAAATCAGACAGGTTCAAAGCCGGACTCGCGAAACCGCGGGGGGCGGCAAAGGTGTCACAGGTGTCGCACCCATGCGCAGGAACCCGCCAGTTGCCCCTTGATCTCTAGAATGCGTTACAAAACGTCCTTTTTAGGTCCGGCGATTCGTGCCATACAGAGTCACGGCATCTGGGGATAGATGGCAGACGGCGCACAACGATGCGCGCAATCGAACAGGTAACCAGCGACCACGGGACAGGCGCTCACATGGCAGACATGAACTCAGGCAGCATTTCGCGGCGCGCACTTCTTGGCGCATTCGCCGCGACCACCGTCACCGCAGCACCGACCTTCGCCAATGCCGCAGGCTTCCTGCGCGGCGCCGGCGATATCCGACGGATCCGGATGTATTCGGGTCGCACGGGCGAGCGGATCGACATGATCTACTGGATCGAAGGGCATTACCTTGCCGACGCGATCAAAGAGGTCAATTTCTTCATGCGCGACTGGCGGACCAATGACGTCAAGAACATCGACGCGCGGACAATCGACCTGATGTGTGCGTCGCACAACCTTCTCGACTGCTCGGAACCCTACATGCTGATCTCGGGCTATCGCAGCCCCCGGACCAACGCGATGCTTCGGTCGAAGTCTTCCGGTGTGGCGAAGAATTCGCGCCACCTGCGTGGCGAGGCCGCCGATCTTCGCCTGTCCTCGCGCTCTGTCAGCCAGATGGCACGCGCAGCCGCAGCCTGTCAGGCCGGCGGCGTTGGCCGCTACTCCGGCTCCAATTTCGTCCATATGGATTGCGGTCCCGTCCGCACCTGGGGCTCCTGAAGCAGGCACCTCCCCTTCCGAATCCCCTTACCGAACATGTCCCAAGGCGCCCACGTGGCGCCTTTTTCATTGCCTCCTTCCGTTCCGCACCGCCTTTATGCCATGGCAGCAGCATCGGCGGCAGTCGTGAATACCTGACTGATGGGTAAACGCGCGCAATGCGCCACCGTTCCCGGCGACGCAGAAAAAATTTACTTCTGGAGGAGGGAAAGTGGCGCGGTTGACGGGGCTCGAACCCGCGACCCCCGGCGTGACAGGCCGGTACTCTAACCAACTGAGCTACAACCGCGCTTTAACCACGGGACCAAGAGGGGACAGCGATGGCGCGGTTGACGGGGCTCGAACCCGCGACCCCCGGCGTGACAGGCCGGTACTCTAACCAACTGAGCTACAACCGCATCGCTGCCGCCCGACCTCGGTCGTGGCGTGAGAGGCCTTCTATGCGCAGCCCCCGGCCCCGTCAAGCGCTTTCCCGACCGAAATTCAGCGAAAGTTTCGCGGCACGCAAATTGGCCCGTGTCCCGTCTGCAACGCTCATTCTCGCGGCTGAACCCTGACGGCCCGCAAAGCTTGAGTTTTCACCATTCGGGAAGTTTTCTCGGACTGTCTGCGACTGCCAACAATCCCCCGGGACGACCTGCCATGACTGAACTTGCACGACGGACGCTGCTGACCGGCGGCCTGGCGGCGGGCGCGCTGTGCACGCCCACCCTTGCCCTTGCCCGTCCGGTCGTCACATTGCCGCCGGACGTGGCGCAGCGCGACGCCGCCACCGTGATGGCGGTGCGCACCAGCGCGCCGGTTGTGGCGATGACCTTCGATGACGGCCCGCACCCGCGGCTGACCCCCGTCCTGCTGGACATCCTCAAGGCGCGCGGGCTGCGCGCCACCTTCTACCTGATCGGCAACCGCTGCGTGACATGGCCCGATATCGTCCGCCGCATCGCGGCGGAGGGCCACGAGATCGGCAACCATTCGTGGTCGCACCCGGACCTGTCGCGCCACTCCGACGAAGCCGCCATGGATGAGATCGACCGCACGACGGATACGATCTTCAAGATCACCGGGCGCCCGCCGGTGACCTTCCGCCCGCCCTACGGCGCCTTTACCCGCCGCCAGCGCCTGATGCTGTACCAGGCCCGCAACCTGCCGACGATCCTGTGGTCCGTCGATCCGCAGGACTGGCGCCGCCCCGGGGCCAGCGTCGTCTCCAGCCGCATCCTCAAGGGCTCGCGTCCGGGCGCCATCATCCTCAGCCACGACATCCAGAGCGGCACGGTCAAGGCCATGCCCGCCACGCTGGACGGGCTGACAGAACGCGGGCTGAGGTTTGGCACCGTCAGCCAGATGATGGGCTGGCCGCTCTGGCAAGACCGCCGCTTCCGCAGGGTCAGTACGCAGGGGTGACGCCCCGGCCCCAGGATGACGCAGGGGCCGCTTCGGGCAAATTACCTGTCATTATTAACAGGGTCTGCTATGTTTGGCAGGACTGGGTTCTTTCAGGAACCCGTAGCACGAGGTCCAGGCACCCTTGAGCAGCATTCGTGATCGGACCATTCAACTCATCGACATCGGTGGCTTGGAATATGCGCTCGGCCCCGGAGAACTGCTGTTCCTGCTCCGGCACAATGCCTCTCGCCTTTATCTGCTCTGCGTCTATGCGCTGCTGGTCGTGACCGATGCGCCGGGGCTGCTCGGACAGGTGGCCATACCCGTTCTTCTGGCGCTCTGGCTTCTCATGCTGGCGCTGTTCCTCGGGACATTCTGGTGCATCCTGTTCGCCATCGCCGCCGCCCAAAGCCGCCTTGGCCTCTGGGAAACCCCTGCCCCGCTGATCACGGCCGTGGCGATTCTGCCGGGCACCTTTGCCGGAGAGCACATCATGGCCGCCCTGATCGGGGGCACGGACCATCCGCAGTTTTTCCCGCAGGTGATCTTCTATTTCATCACGGCCGAGGTCTTTGGCATCCTGTTCCTGAAATTCGTCCGCCCGGTGATCGAGGCCAAGGCCCGCGAGGCCGACCGCCACATCGTCATCGGCGCGGCGCCGGTGCCGCTGTCGCGTCTGCGGCACATCGAGGCGCGCGAACACCACGTCCACGTGACGCTCGACGGCGAAAGCCTGACCCAGCGCGCCCGGCTGGGCGATATCGTCGCCCAGACCGCGCCCGAGGACGGCTTTCAGCCGCATCGCTCGTGGTGGGTTGCGGCACAGGCCGGGGGCCGCCTGGAAAAGGACGGGTTGAAGCATGTCCTGCAGCTGCAGGACGGCACCCGGATACCCGTCGCGCGCACCCGCGTCGACGAGGTGCGAGACTGGCTGGAACGCCACGCCTGATCCGCCGCCACGCGCTGCCGCCGCCCTTGTTCCACCCTTGTCGCGGAGGGCCTCTCTTGCTACCCCTCGGCCCCGACAGACAGGAGCTTGTGCATGTCCGAGACCTCTGAACCCACCGCCGGTATGATCCGCTTTGGCTGGGAGGAATGGGTCGCCCTGCCCGACCTCGGCCTGCCCGCGCTGCGCGCCAAGGTCGACACCGGCGCCCGCACCTCGGCGCTGCATGCCTTCGACATCGAAACCTTCGGCCCCGCCTCGGCCCCCAAGGTGCGCTTTACGGTGCATCCGGTCCCGGGCCGCGACGACCTGGTGATTCCCTGCTCGGCCCGGATCGTCGACCGGCGCACCGTCACCTCGTCGAACGGCGAATCCGAAAGCCGCTACGTCATCGCCTCGACCCTGCGGGTCGGCGAGGAAAGCTGGCGGATCGAACTGACGCTGACCGACCGGTCCGGCATGAACTCGCGGATGCTGCTGGGGCGCGAGGCGCTGAAGGATCACATCACCATCGTCGCCACCGACCGCTTCCAGCAGCCAAAGCTGTCCTACGACGTCTACTCCACCGCCCGCGTCCGCCATGCCGCGCCGAACCGCGCCCTGCGGGTGGCGGTGCTGTCGCGCGAGGACAATTATTCCACCCGCCGCCTGGTCGAAGAGGGCGAAGAGCGCGGCCATACGGTCGAGGTCATCGACACCACGCGCTGCTACATGGCGATCAACGCGCTGTCCCCAGAGGTGCATTACGACGGCAAGCGCCTGCCCCGCTACGACGTGGTGATTCCGCGCATCGGCGCCTCGATCACCTCTTACGGCACCGCCGTGATCCGCCAGTTCGAGACCATCGGCACCTTCTGCGTCAATGGCTCTGACGGCATCACCTCCAGCCGCGACAAGCTGGCCGCGCACCAGATGATGGCACGCCACAAGATCGGCATGCCCAACACCGCCTTTGCCGCCTCGCCCAAGGACACCCAGTCGCTGATGCGCCTTGTCGGCACCGCGCCGCTGATCGTGAAGCTGCTGGAATCGACCCAGGGCAAGGGCGTCGTGCTGGCCGAGACCAAGAAGGCCGCCGAATCCGTCATCGACGCCTTTCGCGGCCTGAAGGCCAACTTCCTCGTGCAGGACTTCGTCAAGGAAGCCGCCGGAGAGGACATCCGCTGTCTCGTGGTCGGCGGCAGGGTCGTGGCCGCCATGAAGCGCACCGGGGCCGATGGCGATTTCCGGTCCAACCTGCACCGGGGCGGCTCTGCCCAGGTGGCGCGGATCACCAAGGAAGAACGCGAGACCGCCGTGCGCGCCGCCCGCGCCTTCCGCCTGAACCTGGCCGGGGTGGACCTGCTGCGCTCGGAAACCGGGCCGAAGGTGCTGGAAGTGAACTCCAGCCCCGGGCTCGAAGGCATCGAAACCGCCACGCACAAGAACATCGCCGGCCTGCTCTACGAGCACATCGAGGCCAAGGTCCGCCCCACCCCTGTGCGGGCGCGCAAGACCATGGACAGCGAATAGCGCCCCCCTTTACCCGACCCGCCTCTTTTCCTATATGATTGGTCAGGATTTCAGCCCGAGAGGACGGCCATGACCGAACAGAGCCCGCAGATGGAAGGCGCGCCGCTGATTGCGCCCTCCAGCACCGACCATCCCCTGTACGAGCAGGTGGTGGAGGCCTGCAGGTCGGTCTACGACCCCGAGATCCCGGTCAATATCTACGACCTCGGGCTGATCTATACCGTCGACATCAACCCCGAATCCGACGTGAAGATCATCATGACCCTCACCGCCCCGGGCTGCCCGGTGGCCGGAGAGATGCCGGGATGGATCGTCGACGCGATCGACCCCATCGGCGGTGTCAAAAGCGTGGACGTCGAGCTGGTCTGGGATCCGCCCTGGGGCATGGACATGATGTCCGACGAGGCCCGGCTGGAGCTTGGCTTCATGTAAACGGTCCCGGCGCGGGCGCGCGCCGGACCCGCAGGCCGCCACAACTGGCGCCCCCTTGAGGTCGTGCCTGCTTGGACCTACCTTGAGGGTGAGCGCAAACAGAGGTTTCCCATGTTCGGCATTCCCGGCAAGCAGGCCGTGACCATGACGCCCAAGGCGTCGCAGCAGATCCGCAAGCTGATGGAGCGGGACGGCGTAAGCGCCCTGCGCATCGGCCTGAAGAAGGGCGGCTGCGCGGGTATGGAGTACACGATGGACTTCGTGGAAACCCCTGACGACAATGACGAAATCGTCGAACAGGATGGCGCCCGCGTGGCTATCGCGCCGATGGCGCAGATGTTCCTTTTCGGCACGGAAATCGACTACAAGACCTCGCTTCTGGAATCCGGTTTCACCTTCCAGAACCCGAACGTGACCGATGCCTGCGGCTGCGGCGAGTCGATCAAGTTCAAGGATGTGGCAGAGCTTCAGGCCGAACGCGAAGGCTGACCCATGGCCCTGTCGGAGGAGGATCGGGCCTATGTTCAGGACCTCTTCTCCGGGCTTGGAGAGCTGTCCACCCGCCGCATGTTCGGCGGCCTCGGGATCTACCATCGGGGCCAGATCTTCGCCCTGATGCTCTCGGACGGCGCGCTTCTGATCAAGGGACAGGGCGCCTTCATCCAGTATCTGGAAATGATGGGTTGCGACCAGTGGCGCCATCGGCGCGCGAGCGGCAAAGAGGTCTTCATGCCCTATTGGTCGCTGCCGGATTCGGCCCGGGACGATCCCGAAGAGGCGGTTGCCCTCGCCAAAGAGGCTCTTCGGAATCTGGAATAGATTTTTCCTTTTTAAACAGCCATCTGCAAGACGTACCTCACTCAGAACATCATCGGCGGCGCTGGCCAGCCACCGGGGCACCGTGTCGCCGAAAGATCGCGGCGAAAGGGGCGGCGCCGATCCGCCCCTTTCGCCCTGAGGGGCGGAAGATCCCGTGTCCGAACCCCACCATCTCTCCCCTTTTTATCAATCGCTTAGGCTGCGGCCTTCGCCTTTTCCGCGTCGAGTTCCGCGGCGGCGCGCGTGCTCGGCGCGGCCTGACAGCGCGCCAGCCAGTCGGTGATCGCGGGATGCTCCGCCGTCCCGCCCGGCAGGAACGGGAAGGAGGACGACGCAAGGATGTCTGCGGGGGTCAACTGTTCCCCCATCAGGAAAGGACGCCCTGTCAGCGCCTCTTCCAGTAGCGCCAGCGCCCCATCCATGTCGCGATAGCTGTCGCGCAACAGGGGATGCTGGAATCCCGCGATCTTCAGCAGCACCAGCGGCTCCAGCACCGCCCCGCTCCAGGCCATCCAGGCCAGCATGGCGCCATGCTCGGGCGTACCGGGGCGCGGCGCCATGCGGGCTGCCTCTTCCGGGAACACGGCCATCAGGTGCTCCATGATCGCCGAGGTCTCGCGGATGGCGACACCGTCATGCACCAGCAGCGGCACCTTGCCCTCGGGGTGCGGGTTGGCCGCGTCGCGGGCACCGCTGCCGTCGCCACGACGGATCTGCACGATCCGCAGGTCTATCCGGTCGGAAATCCCCATCAGCTCGATCAGCTGCACGATCCGGGTCGAGCGGGAAAAGGGGGCGTGGTAAAGGGTCAGCATGGTCTTGTGTCCTTTCGCGGCAAATGGTTGACCTGCCCGCACAGTCGCAGAGGCCCCTGACGGAAAACGGCTGGAGCCTTCGCCGTCTTTCGCGGTCAGAGTGCCGCGCCAATGCCGACCGGCCTTGACGCCGCCCCTGCCCCCGCAATGATGAGGCCAAACCCACGAGAGGAGAAATGGATGCGCAGGAAACTGGCAGCCGGGAACTGGAAGATGAACGGAACGCGGGCCTCCCTGTCCGAAATGGCCGCGATGGAGGGCATCGCCGGCGACGCGACGGACGTGCTGATCTGCCCGCCCGCCACGCTGATCCACGAGGCCGCCTCGGCGGCCAAGGGCGTGTCGATCGGCGGACAGGACTGCCACGCCGAGGCCTCGGGCGCTCACACCGGCGACCTGTCGGCGGCGATGCTGGCCGACGCCGGCGCCAGTCACGTGATTCTCGGCCATTCCGAGCGCCGCGCCGATCATGACGAGCACGACGAACACGTGCGGGCCAAATGCAGGGCCGCCTGGGAGGCGGGTCTGGTGGCGGTCGTCTGCGTCGGCGAGACGCTGGAGCAGCGCGAGGCGCAGAACACGCTCGACATCATCGGCGGGCAGCTGGCGGGCTCGATCCCGGACGGCGCAACGGGGCTGAACCTGGTGGTGGCCTACGAACCGGTCTGGGCCATCGGGACCGGCAAGGTGCCGACGACGGATCAGATCGGCGATGTGCACGACTTCATGCGCGCGCGGCTGGAACGCCGCTTTGGCGCGGGGGTGGGCCGGTCGGTGCGGCTGCTCTACGGCGGATCGGTCAAGGCCTCCAATGCGGCAGAGATCTTTGCGGTGTCCAACGTGGACGGCGCGCTGGTCGGCGGCGCAAGCCTGAAGGCGGCCGACTTCGTGCCGATCATCGAGGCGCTGAACGCCGCACCCTAGGGCACAGGGGTCCCGTTCAAGGCGGGAAAGGGCCTTCGAAGGCCCTTTCTCAAGCCGGTTCGAACCCGCTTTCGCGCCCCGGTCCCCCGGAGGCGCCCGCAGCGGCGGTTTTCCGGTCCATCCCGCCCCTGCCCGCCGGTGTTATCCGATAGCCAATGCCTGATATTGCCTTAACCAACGCCCCGGGTGGAAGGGAAAGAGGTCTGGGCCAGCCGCCTGCCGCATCGCGCGGACCTGCGGAAGGCCCCTCATTCCAGGAAGGACACCCCTATGTCTGCCAAGACCATCACCTCCCTCGTCGCCGCTGCTGCCATGGCGGCCTCGCTCACTGTCGCCACCCCGGCGGATGCCCTGAACCAGGATCAGCGCAACATCGTCGGCGGCATCGCCCTTGGCGTGCTGGGCACGCTGGCCTTCCAGCACGGCAAGCGCACCTACCAGCAGCGCAGCTACCGGCAGCAGCCGCGCTACCAGCAGCCCCAGCACCAGAATGTCTGCTACAACCCGGTGAAGGTCTGGCGCCACGGCAAGCTGGTCACCGTCTGCCGCTGAGGCGCAGCCACCGGACAAGCCACCGCACAAGGCAAAGGGCGCCGCGAGGGCGCCCTTTTTCGTGGTCCGGGTGATCCCTCTGCGGGATCAGTTCTGCGCGGGCTCTGCCCCCTCTGCCGGGGCCGCATCCTCGGCGCCCTCGGCAGGCGCGGCCTCGGGCGCCAGCTCCATCGGCGGCAAAACCCTGCCCTGCTCGATCCGGGCCTCGCAGAAGGCGCGCTCCAAGGGTTCCGATGGCAGGGTCTGCCCGTTGCACCGGATCTGCGGCCCCATCACCCGGTCCGGGATCGTGGTCGAGATCTGCGGGATGTAGGTCACCATGATCAGGAAGGCGAAGAGCACCGCGAGGAAGGGCAGAGCCGCCTTCACCACCCGCATCATCGGCATGCCCGCGACGCCCGAGGTCACGAAGAGGTTCAGGCCCACCGGCGGGGTGATCATCCCGATTTCCATGTTCACCACCATGATGATGCCCAGGTGGATCGGGTCGATGCCCAGCTCCAGCGCGATGGGGAAGACCAGCGGCGCGACGATCACCAGAAGGCCCGAGGGCTCCATGAACTGGCCGCCGATCAACAGGATGATGTTCACGATCACCAGGAACATCACCGGCCCGAAACCCGCGCCGAGCATGGCATTGGCGACCTGCTGGGGGATCTGCTCTTCGGTCAGCACGTGCTTGAGGATCAGCGCGTTGGCGATGATGAACATCAGCGTGACCGTCAGCTTGCCCGCCTCGAACAGGGTCTTCTTGGTGTCCGGGTGCACGAAGGCGGTGACCAGAGCGATGGGCTTGCGCCAGAACGAGATATTGGGCGCCCCGTTCTTGCCCGCCAGAGGCCCCATGTCGCGATAGACGAAGACCGCCACGATGAAGGCATAGACAGAGGCCGCCGCCGCCGCTTCGGTCGGGGTGAAGATCGCCCCGGAATCCATTGATCCGCCGATGAAATTCACGACAGAGACGATGGGTGCGGGCCAGCCGTAGATCCCGATCATGATGATCGCGATCAGCATCAGGCCCCAGAAGGCCTCGCGGAAGCTGTCCCAGACCTCGCCCCAGCCCAGCCACTCGCCCTTGGGCATGTTGCGGATGCGCGCCATGACGTAGATCGTGATCATCAGCATCGACCCGGCCATGAGGCCCGGAATGATCCCCGCAAGGAACATCCGGCCCACCGAGACATCGGTGGCCGAGGCATAGACGACCATGACGATGGAGGGCGGGATCAGGATGCCCAGCGTGCCCGCATTGGCGATGACGCCCGCCGCGAAGTCCCGGGTGTAGCCCGCCTGCCGCATCGCCGCGATGACAATCGAGCCGATGGCGACCACGGTCGCGGGCGACGATCCCGACAGGGCGGCGAAGATCATGCAGGCGAAGACGCCCGCGATGGCCAGACCGCCGCGCAGGTGCCCCACGCAGGCGATGGAGAAGCGGATGATCCGCTTGGCCACGCCACCCGTGGACATGAAGGACGAAGCGAGGATGAAGAAGGGGATCGCCAGCAGCGTGTAATGCCCCGCCATGGCCTGGTAGAAGCTTTGCGCGATCGAGGCCAGCGAGGTGTCCGACAGGACCAGCAGGAAGATGATCGACGAGAAGCCAAGCGAGACGGCGATCGGCACGCCGATCAGCATCAGCCCGACGATCATGGCGAAAAGAAGAGCGACGTCCATGGGTTAGTCTACCTTGTTCATGTGGGCGACGTCGCGGACGTCGTCTTCGGCTTCGTGGCTGACGATCAGGCTGTCGGCCTCGCCCCGGACGATCCGCAGGGCCGCCTGGATAAAGCGGAACAGCAGCAGCGCCACGCCGAAGGGCAGGATGAAATAGGGCAGGAAGCGCGGGATCTTCTCGTAGCTTTCGCCCTCGTTGATCAGCGGCTCGATCCAGCGCAGCCAGTCGGGCATGGGCGTGTCGACCATCTCGTACCAGGACCGGTAGGAGGTGCGGGACATCTCTTCGAACCCGGTGGGGAACCAGCGTCCGGTGGTCTGCGGCAGGTTGGCGAAGTTGGCCCAGTAGTCCCAGGCGCCCTTCATCAGCAGCAGCGCATAAAGCACGCAGACGGCGGCGGCGATCAGGGTCATGATCCGGCGCGGCCCGGCGGGCACGATGTTCAGCACCGCGTCGACGCCAAGGTTGGCGGTCTTCTTGACGGCGTAGCTGACGCCGAACAGGACGAGCCAGGCAAACAGGATCAGCGTCATTTCCAGGCCCCAGATGAGCCCGCTGTTGAAGCCGTAGCGCATGACGACGTTGACGAAGGTGATCAGCGTCATGGCGCCGAGGATGATCGCGATGAAGGTCTCTTCGATCTCGTCGACGATGCGCCCGAGGACGGTGTCGGGCGGGGTGTTGTGGGACATGGCTCCCTCCGGGGATGGCAGGACGGGCAAGGCGCTGCGGGCCGGGAGGATGACAGGACTGTCCCGAAAGCGGCGCCGGTGCGGCGGCGGTCCGGGGGCCTGCGGATGCACGGGGACGGGCCGCTCGGCCCCCTTCCCGCGCATCGTCAGACTGCCCCCGGCATTTGGCCCCGCGCCGGTCGTTGCCAGCGCGGGGCCCCTGGTCTTACATCGAGCTGTTGATCGCCTGAGCGGCGTCGATGTTTTCCTGGCCCACGTCGTCGGCGAACTGCTCCCAGACCGGCTTCATGGTATCGACCCAGACCTGACGCTGCTCTGCCGTCAGTTCGCGGATCTCGCCACCGGCGTCCAGAACGGCCTGACGGGCCTCGGCATCGACCTCGCCCACGGCGGCGTTGCGCTCGTTGGTGACCTCTTCGAGGATGGTGGCCAGCTGGTCGCGGACCTCCGGTTCCAGACCTTCCCACCAGTCGACATTGGTCACCACGAGATAGTCGAGCACACCGTGGTTGGTTTCGGTGATGCCTTCCTGCACCTCGAAGAACTTCTGGCCGTAGATGTTGGACCAGGTGTTTTCCTGCCCGTCGACAACGCCGGACTGCAGCGCGCCGTAGACTTCCGAGAAGGCCATCGGCTGCGGGCTGGCACCCAGCGCTTCCATATTGGCCTTCAGCACCTCAGAGGGCTGCACGCGGAACTTCAGGCCCTTGGCATCCTCGGGCGAGATCAGCGGCTTGTTGGCCGAGATCTGGGTCAGGCCGTTGTGCCAGAACTGCAGGCCCAGCAGGCCGCGGCGGACCATGGATTCCTTCATCGCCTGACCGGTTTCCGAGGCCTGGAAGGCGTCGACCGCGTCGATGTTCTTGAACATGAAGGGCAGGTCGTAGATGCGGAAGACCTTGGTGAACTGCTCGAACTTCGACAGCGAGGGCGCGGCCATCTGGACGTCGCCGTTCAGCATCGCCTCGAGCACCTGGTCGTCGTTGTATAGCGTGGAGTTCGGGAAGACCTCCATGCAGGCGGTGCCGTTCATTTCCTCGTTGACGCGCTCTTGCAGGAGGCTGGCGGCGATGCCCTTGGGATGGCGGTCGGTATTGGTGACGTGGCTGAACTTGATAACCATTTCGCCATCGTCGCAGGCGGCCTGCGCCGCGGTTGCACCGGACACGGCAAGGGCTGCCGCGGCGGCGGACATCAGGAACTTCTTCATGGGTATCCTCCCAGATACGAATGTTACCATCTCGGGGCGCCCCTCCTCGGGTGCCCGATATCGTGAGGAAACGCCCTGCCGGGCACCCGATCAAGAGGGTGATTCGAGAATCGGGGGAAAATTCGACTAAAGACACTTGATATCAAAAGCTTGACCAGGATCCCCAAGAGGCCGGTCACGCCCTGGACGGCGGGATGTGCGAAATCCCGCACATCTGTTTGCGCCCCATGTGCGAAAATCCGCACAGTGCCGGAAACCGATTCCCCGACCCTTGCGCCCTCCGCGAGCGCAGCCGTCCCAACCGGAAAGGGCCCCTGTGCGCCACCCCCGGCGGTCGGCCTCTCTGCAAGCCCCGCCTTCGCGCCGCTCCGGGAAGACCGCCCGCAGGCACCGCGTTCCCATGCCCCGCGCCCGGGCCATGCCCGGCGGGTCGCTTTGACCCTGCGCTTTGGCGCGCCCTTCGCCCCGGCCGCCGTGCCGACCCGTGCGAGGCAGGGAAAAAGCGCCCTCTCCGCGACCACGGCCGCCTTGGGCGACCCGGCGTCGGTCGCATCGCGGATCGCCCCCCTCAGGCGCAGCGGATCCTCATCGCCCGCCCCTACCCGCGCTTGAAGGCCTCGGGCTTCAGCCCGTATTTGGCCAGCTTGTCGTAGAAGGTCTTGCGCGGCAGCTTCAGCGCCTTCGCCGCATCGACCGCCTTGCCGTTGTGGCGCCCCAGCGCCGCGGCCAGCAGCATCTTTTCCACCTGCGCCATCTGTTCGGCAAGGCCAAGATCCTGCGTCTTGGCCAGATCCTCGGGCATTCCCAGCACGAAACGCATGGCCGCCGACATCAGCGACCGGGCGTTGCCCGGCCAGCGCTGCGCCATCAGCCCGGCCATGTGGTCCGGGCTGACCACCGGCGCGGGCACCCCGGCCTGCTCTGCCGCCTGCGCCACGTAATGCGAGAACAGCACCGGGATGTCCTCGGGCCGCTCGTCGACCGTGGGGATGCGCACCCGGCAGACCTCCAGCCGGTAGAAGAGATCGGCGCTGAAGCCGCCCTCGGCGACCCGGCCCGCCAGATCCTCGGTCGAGCCGCCGATCAGCACCGGCCCGCCCTGCTCCATCAGGTCCAGCAGCGCCAGCTGCACATCGCCCGAGGCCGCGCCGATCTCGTCAAGGAACAGCGTGCCGTCCCGGCTCGCCTCCCAGACCCGCGCCAGCCCCTCGCGGCTCAGGCCAGAGGCCGCGCGTTTCTCGAAGGGCGCCTTGGCGCGGGCGCCGCTCAGGTGGATGACCTCGGCGACCTTGGGCATGCCCGATCCCGGCCCGCCCGAGATCAGCACGTCGGCGCCGGCGCGGGCGGCGACACGCACCCGCCCGCGCATCTCTTCCGCCGCCTTCGAGGCGCCGAAGATCATCCGCGAGGCCGGGTCGCCTGTCTCGCGCACCGCCCGCAGCGCCCGATGCTCCATCACCAGCCTGCGGGCCGCCAGCGCCCGCGCCACGATCGCCGTCAGCTCTGCCACCGAACAGGGCTTTTCAAGGAAGCCGAAGGCGCCCGCGCCCATGGCCCGGACCGCCATGGGAATGTCGCCCTCGCCGGTCAGCAGGATCACCGGCAGATCCCTGTCCTGCTGCTGCGCATAGGCCAGCAGGTGAAAGCCGTCCCGGCCAGGCATCCGCACGTCCGACAGGATCACCCCCTCGAAGCCCTCGGTGATGCGGTCCTTGGCCTCGACAAAGGACCCGGCGGTGATCACCGCGTGATCCGCCAGCTCCAGCGTCTGTCCCAGCGCCTCGCGCACCGCGGCATCGTCATCGACCAGCAGCACCGTCGCGTTCATGCACCCTCTCCTGCTTCTTTCCTGTCCAGATACCCGCCCTGGGCGCAGCCCGCGATCCCGGGACGGCGGGCGGGGCGATCCGTGCGCAGCACGGGAGCGGCGTCCCGGCGGCGCATCAGGCCACCGCCTCGTCAAGCCAGGGTTCCAGCTCGACCGTGAACACCGCACCGGACGCGGTATTGCTGCCCCGGATTTCCCCGCCGAAGCTTTGCACCAGCCCGTAAGAGATCGACAGCCCCAGCCCCATGCCCCCGCCGACCTCCTTGGTGGAATAGAAGGGTTCGAACATGCGGTCGGGATCGGCGATGCCGGGGCCGGTATCCGAAACCCCGATGCGCAGGCGCGGCCCGCGCTCCAGCGTGATGGCGATGCGCTTGTCGGCCTCCCCGGCCATGGCGTCGGCGGCGTTGTTGATCAGGTTGACGAAGACCTGCCCCAGCCGGACCTCGCCGCCCAGGGCATAGGCCGGCGGCCCGCCCTCCCAGACCAGAGTGACCCCATCCGCCTTCAGCCGCGCCTCGGTCAGTTCGACGGCGGTGTCGATAACGGCGACCAGATCGACCTTGCCCATCGGCTCGCTTTCGTTGCGGGCGAAGGCGCGCAGGTTGCGGATGATCCGCGCGGCGCGCGCCGCCATGGCGGCGATGCGCGCAAGGTTGTCGGCGGCGCGCTCGGGCCGCCCCTTATCCAGGAAGGCGGTGCCGTTCTCGGCATACTGCCGGATCGCCGTCAGCGGCTGGTTCAGCTCGTGGCTGATGCCCGCCGACATCTGCCCCAGCGCGCTCAGCTTGCCCGCCTGCACAAGGTCGGCCTGCGCCCGGCGCAGCGCCGCCTCGGCATCCTCGCGCTCGCGCACCTCGGCGCGCAGCCTGCTGTTGGCCTCTTCCCAGGCGCGTGTGCGCGCGCGCACCCGGCCCTCCAGCAGGACATTGGCCTCGGCCAGCGCGCGGCGCCGCTCGGTGGCGATGAACAGCAGCGAGCCGAAGAACAGGCAGAGCGTGACCACCGCCGCCACCTGAAGCGCCGCCAGCCGCCGCGCCGGGGCGATATCGACAAGCGCCTCTGCCGTCAGGTCGATGACCGGCAGCGCCCGCGTCAGATGCAGGCTGGCCGGTGGGACATAGGGGCTGAGGTTCTGGCGCCAGATCGCATGCCCGCCCGCGCGAGAGACCTGCAGGGGCTTCGCCTCGCCCCCGGGGCCGACCATCCGCGCGCCGTCGCGGCGCCAGAACAGGATCTCGGAGCGGTTGGTGACAAGGATCTGCCCGCTGTCATCGGTGAAGAAGACCGAGGGCCTTGTGCCACGCCATTCCCGTTCGAGGATGTCGAGGTCGACCATCAGCACCAGCGCCCCCTGCACCCCGCCGTCTGCCGCAAAGGACGGCGCCGCGTGGACATAGCTCCGGGCGCCCGCCGCCGTCACCTCGTGGCCGAAGCCAAGCGCGCCGGTCATGGCCCGCCGGTACCAGGGCCGCGCCGCCAGATCCTGCGGCGCCCCCCCGAAGGCGCTGGCCAGCACACGCCCATCGCTGTCGGCGTAAAAGGCCCGGTGCGCGCTGATCAGGTCGGCGCTTTCCAGCAGGCGCGCCTCGGCCCGCGCGCGGTCGCCGCCCGCGTGCAGCGCGCGCAGGTCCGGGTGATCCACCAGAAGAACGGCGGCAGAGCGGAACCGCTGCAACCCGGTCACCAGCCGGTCCGAGGCCAGCGCAAGGTCCGATTGCCCGCGGGCCGCGACCTGTCCCAGCGCCTGCCCGTAGCCATGCTGCCAGACGATCCAGCCCAGCCCCAGCACGGCGCCAAGGAAGAGCGCCAGCGCCTTGCTGCGGGGAAAGCGGGAATGCGTCATGTCGCGGTGATACCCTGCCCTTGCCAGAACCGGCAAGGCCGGGCAAACCGGGACGCATGTTGCATCTCTCCCAAGACCCGACAGAGCCCGCCTTCGTGCAGGACCCCTACCCCTTCTACGACCGCATGCGCGCGGGCGGCGACCTGTGCTTCTGGGAGGATTACGCCATGCCCTGCGCGGTGTCGCATCGCGCGGTGCAGGCGCTGCTGCGCGACCGCCGCTTCGGCCGCGAGATCCCCGCCGACAGGGCGGAGCCGCATCCGCCGCATCTTGCGCCCTTCTACGCGGTCGAGTCGCATTCCATGCTGGAACTGGAACCGCCCCGCCACACCCGCCTGCGCGGCCATGTGCTGCGGGCCTTCACCTCGCGCCGCATCGCCGCGCTGGGGCCCGAGATCGCCGCCCTGTCGCAGACCCTCTGCGACCGCATGACGGGTGCCGGGGCGGATCTTCTGCCCGCCTTCTGCCAGCCGCTGCCGGTGGTGGTGATCTGCCGCCTGCTCGGCGTGCCCGAGGCCATGGCCCCGCAGCTTCTGGCGTGGTCCAACGCCATGGTCTCCATGTATCAGGCGCGCCGGGATCGCGCCGTGGAAGACGCCGCCGCCCGCGCCGCCGCCGACTTCGCCAGCTTCCTGCGCGGCTATGTCGAGGACCGCCGCCGCGCCCCCTCGGACGACCTGATCAGCCACCTGATTGCCACCGAGGATGCCGGCGACCGCCTGTCGCCGGACGAACTGGTCGCCACCTGCATCCTGCTGCTGAACGCCGGGCACGAGGCGACGGTGCACACCATGGGCAACGGCATCAAGACCCTGCTCGAAACCGGCCAGCGCATCGACACCGGCAATGCCGCGGCACTCAGCGAAGAGATCCTGCGCTTCGACCCGCCGCTGCACATGTTCACCCGCTGGGCCTATGACACGGTCGAGCTGCACGGCCACCGCTTCGCCCCCGGCGATCGGGTGGCGCTGCTGCTGGGGGCGGCGAACCGCGACCCGGCGGTCTGGCCGGCCCCGCATCGCTTCGACCCGGCCCGCGCGGCGGCGCCCAACACCAGCTTCGGCGCGGGGCTGCATTTCTGCGTCGGCGCGCCGCTGGCCCGGCTGGAGCTGCAAATCGCCCTACCGATCCTGATGGCGCGCTTTCCCGCCATGCGGCTGGACGGGGCGCCGCGCTACGGCAACCTCTACCATTTCCACGGGCTGGAGGCCCTGCAGGTCACCCTGCGCTAGAACCGGCGCCTTCGGTCAGCAACAGATGCGCGGGCGGCGTCGCGGCGCAGGCCCGCGCACAGCCCGCGCGATGTCGCGGCCCAGGCAAGCCGCGGGCTCACAGCGGCAGCGCCGTCGTGGCCTTGATCTCTTCCATCGACAGAAGCGCGGTCACATTGTGCACCTTCACCTCTGAAATCAGCGCCTGATAGAAGGCGTCATAGGCGCGGGCGTTCTTCACGCGGACCTTGAGGATGTAATCGATGTCGCCCGCGAGGCGGTGCGCCTCCTGCACCTCGGGGCGCTCGCGCAGGGCCCTGAGGAAGCGCGCCTGCCAGTCGGCCTCATGCTCCGAGGTGCGGATCAGCACGAAGAAGGTCGCCTCGAACCCCAGCGCCTCGGCATCCAGCCGGACGGTCTGCGCGCCTATGATCCCGGCCTCGCGCATCTTGCGGATGCGATTCCACACCGGCGTCTTCGACGACCCCACGGCAGAGGCGATCTCGTCCAGCGATTGCCCCGCATCGCGTTGCAGTTCCCCGAGGATTTTTCTGTCGGTGTCGTCGATTTTCATACGCCGTTCCGGTTTGACCGCGAAAACGGAACATCCGCCTCCCTCTCCTCTCATCGTAGAACGATCTTCCTTATTCCCGCAAGAGCATGGCGCCGAAGCGGGAAAATTTCCTATATAGACAGCAAGGAACGGCGGAGACGACGCGATGCAGCATTTCCCGATTTTCGTGAACACGGCAGGCGCCCGCGTGGTGCTGTCGGGCGGCGGCGAGGCGGCGCTGGCCAAGCTGCGCCTGCTGATGAAGACCGAGGCCGCGCTGGATGTCTACGCGCCCGCCCCCTCCGCCGAGATCGTGACATGGGCCGCCGAGGGGCGCCTGACCCTGCACCGCCGCGCGCTGCGCGCGGGCGACGTGACGGGCGCCGTGCTGTTCTACGCCGCCGACGAGGACGCGACAGAGGACGCCCGCACCGCCGGGATCGCCGCCGTCGAGGGCGCCATGGTCAATGTGGTCGACAACCTCGCCGACAGCGCCTTCATCACCCCCGCCATCGTCGACCGCGACCCGGTCACCGTCGCCATCGGCACCGAGGGCGCGGCGCCGGTGCTGGCGCGCGCCATCAAGGCCGATCTCGAAGCCCGCCTGCCCGTGACGCTTGGCCCGCTGGCGCGGATCGGCAAGGCCTTCCGCCGCATGGCGGAGGCCCTGCCCCATGGCCGCCCGCGCCGCGACTTCTGGTCCGACTACTACTTCGACGCCGGACCCCGCGCCTTTGCCGGGGACGAAGAGGCCACGAACGACGCGCTCGACCGGCTGCTGGCCCGCCACCTCGCCCGCGAGGACGCCCCCGGCCACGTCGATTTCGTCGGCAGCGGCCCCGGCGATCCCGAGCTTCTGACGCTGCGGGCGCGCCGCGCGCTGGACCGCGCCGACGTGGTGATCCACGACCGACTGGTGACCGGCGAGATCCTCGAACTCGCCCGCCGCGAGGCTCTGCTGATCGACGCCGGCAAGGAGGGCTTCGGCGCCTCGATGACGCAGGAAGAGATCAACCGCCTGATCGTCGCACACGCGCGGGGCGGCGCCCACGTCGTGCGGCTGAAGGGCGGCGACCCCACCGTCTTCGGGCGCCTCGACGAAGAGATGGACGCGGTCGAGGCCGCGGGCCTTTCCTTCGCCATCGTGCCGGGCATCACCGCCGCCTCCGCCGCGCTGGCGGGCATCGGCCAAAGCTTCACCCGCAGGGGCCGCAACACCGCCGCCCGGATCCTGACCGGCCACGACATGAAGGGCTTCGCCGATCACGAGTGGAAGACGCTCTCGCGCCCCGGCGAGGTCGCCGCGATCTACATGGGCAAGAAGGCCGCGCGCTTCATCCAGGGCCGCCTGCTGATGCATGGCGCCGCGCCGGAAACGCCGGTGACCATCGTCGAGAACATCTCGCGCCCCGACCAGCGCACCATCGGCACCACCCTGGGACAACTGGAACCCGACCTGTCCAACGCCCGCCTCTCGGGCCCCGCCCTCAT
The DNA here is from genome assembly GCF_048381735.1 of Ponticoccus sp. (in: a-proteobacteria). Taxonomy (NCBI): domain Bacteria; kingdom Pseudomonadati; phylum Pseudomonadota; class Alphaproteobacteria; order Rhodobacterales; family Roseobacteraceae; genus Ponticoccus; species Ponticoccus sp. (in: a-proteobacteria). The sequence continues at coordinate 253,869 of NZ_JBLXGL010000004.1, read as the reverse complement.
GCTCTACGGTCTCGCGCCCCGCGCCGCGGCTGCCCTCAACTCCCTGCAACAGGAGGTCTCCTGATGCCCAAGGCATTCACCCCCAAGGTCGTCACCGCCAATGCGCTTCTGGCAGGCGACGTGGTCTACCTGACCGCCGACGACGCCTGGTCGCCGGATCTGCGCCAGGCCGAACTCTTGACCGACGAGGCCCATGCCCAGCTGCGTCTGGTCGAGGCCAGCACGCGCCACGCCGAGGTCGTGGGGGTTTACCTCGCTGACATGGTGCCGGGCGACAAGGGGCCGGAACCCACGCATTTCCGCGAGGAATTCCGCCGCACCGGCCCCTCGAACCATCGTCACGGCAAGCAAGCCGACCTCTGAAAGCCACCAGACAATCCCGTCGACGGGATTTGCAAAGTCCTTCGAAGGACTTTGCCGGGAGTAAGACCAGATGTACCACTACAACGACTTCGACGCCGCCTTCGTAGCAGAACGCAACCGCCAGTTCCGTGCCCAGGTCGAGCGCCGCATCGACGGCGCGCTGACCGAGGACGAGTTCAAGCCGCTGCGCCTGATGAACGGCCTCTACCTGCAGCTGCACGCCTACATGCTGCGGGTCGCGATCCCCTATGGCACGCTGAACTCGGCGCAGATGCGGCAACTGGCCCTGCTGGCCGAGAAGTGGGACAAGGGCTACGGCCATTTCACCACGCGCCAGAACATCCAGTACAACTGGCCCGCCCTGCGCGATATCCCTGACATGCTCGACGCGCTGGCCGAGGTGCAGATGCATGCGATCCAGACATCGGGCAACACCATCCGCAACGTGACCGCCGATCACTTCGCCGGGGCCGCCGCGGACGAGATCGCCGACCCGCGCCCGGTGGCGGAACTGCTGCGACAATGGTCCACGGACCACCCGGAATTCCAGTTCCTGCCGCGCAAGTTCAAGATCGCCGTCACCGGTTCGCCCAACGACCGCGCGGTGACCGCCGCCCATGACCTCGCCCTGCGCATCACCCAGCGCGACGGCCGGATCGGCTACACCGTCCTCGTGGGCGGCGGGCTGGGCCGCACGCCGATGATCGGCAAGGTGATCAACGACTTCGTGCCGCAGGAAGATCTGCTGCCCTATGTCGAGGCCGTCGTCTCGGTCTGGAACCTGCTGGGCCGCCGCGACAACAAGTACAAGGCGCGCATCAAGATCACCGTGCACGAGCATGGCATCGACGAGATCCGCGCGCTGGTCGAACAGCGCTTTGCCGAGACAAGGGCCGCCTTCAACGGCGCCGACCTCGCCCTTTTCGACGAGATCAAGGCCCACTTCCGGCACCCGAATTTCCGCACGGCGCCCGAAGGGGCCTATGACGCCGCCTACAGGGCCGACCCGGTCTTCCGGTCCTGGGCCGACACCAACCTCGCCGCCCACCGCGCGCCGGGCTATGCCATCGTGCAGATTAGCCTCAAGAAGCACGGCGAAACCCCGGGCGACGCAAGCGCCGAACAGATGCGCGTCATGGCCGACCTCGCCTATGCCTATGGCCACGACGAGCTGCGCATCAGCCACGAGCAGAACGTGATCCTGCCGCATGTGCACAAGTCGGACCTGCCCGCCGTGCACGCCAAGCTGAAGGCGCATGGCCTCGCCACCGCCAATATCGACCTCGTGTCCGACATCATCGCCTGCCCCGGAATGGACTACTGCGCGCTGGCCACGGCCCGCTCGATCCCGATCGCCCAGCAGATCGCCACCCGCTTCGACGAACTCAAGCTCGAACATGAAATCGGCGAGCTGAAGATCAAGATCTCGGGCTGCATCAATGCCTGCGGCCACCACCACGTCGGCCATATCGGCATCCTCGGGCTCGACCGCGCGGGTGTGGAGAACTACCAGATCACGCTGGGCGGCGACCACCGCGAGACCGCCGCGCTGGGGCAGCGCACCGGGCCGGGCTTTTCCGCCGAAGAGATCGTGCCCGCCATCGAGCGCATCGTCGAGGCCTATCTCGAGAACCGCGCAGGCCGGGAGGAAACCTTCCTGCAGACCTTCAACCGGCTCGGCATGGCGCCCTTCAAGACCGCCCTCTACGATCAGGAGGCCCGCGTCGCCGCGGAGTGAACCCCTCATGTTTCTTCTTGGCGAAAATACCTCCGCCGGAGGCTCCGACACCGCCCCGGGCACGGATCTCGCGGCCCTGCGCGCCCGGGTGGCCACGCTCAACGCGCGCTACCGCCACCACGGCGCGACCGCGGTGCTCGAAGGCGCGCTGAACGACCCCGAGGCCGGACGCATCGCCATGGTCTCGTCCTTCGGGGCGGAATCGGTGGCGCTCTTGCACCTCGTGGCCATGGTCGACCGAAAAGTGCCGGTGCTCTTCATCGACACGCGGCTGCTCTTTGCCGAAACGCTGGCCTACCAGCAGGAGGTGGCGGAACGGCTGCGGCTGGAGAACGTGCAGGTGCTGCGCACCGACGAGGCGACCCTGCAAAAGCGCGACCCCTACGGCGCCCTGCGCATGGGCGACACCGATGCCTGCTGCGCGCTGCGCAAGACGCTGCCGCTGGAACAGGCGCTGGCGGGCTACGACGGCTGGATCACAGGGCGCAAGCGCTACCAGTCCGGCACCCGCGCGGCGCTCGAATTCTTCGAGCTCGAGGACTCCACGGGCCGGATCAAGGTCAACCCCCTGGCCCACTGGGGGCCCGAGGACGTGCGCGCCTACATGGACGAGAACCGCCTGCCTCGGCACCCGCTGGTGGCGCAGGGCTACCCCTCGATCGGCTGCGCGCCCTGCACTTCCAAGGTGGCGCCCGGAGAGGACCCCCGCGCCGGACGCTGGCGCGGCCAGCAGAAGGAGGAATGCGGCATCCACTTCGTCAACGGCCGCGCCGTGCGGCAATCCGCCTGACCGGCGCGCCCTGCCGCGCCCCGCCCGAGGGCCCCGCGCATCACGATGCCCGAAGGCCTCCGACCGCCCCATCCGACCGGCACGCCCGGCCCCGCAAGACCCGCCAGAAAGGGCCCGGCGCCCGGGCGACCCGAGAAAGGACACCGACCATGCCCATCGTCACCGACACCGGCTTTGCCCAGGACACCCACAACGGCCCGATCCGCGACCTGCCGTCCGACACGGCGCCCGAGACGCTCGACGCCAGCAGCGAGGACATGATCCGCATCGACTTCCCCAGCTTCGCCGACGGACGCGGTTTCACGCTGGCGCGCCTCCTGCGGCTGCGCGGCTTCCGGGGCCGCCTGCGCGCCAGGGGCCATGTGATCGCCGACCAATACGCCATGGCGCGCCGCGCCGGCTTCGACGAAGTCGAGATCGACGAGGCGCTGGCCGCGCGCCAGCCCGAGGACCAGTGGCTCGCCCGCGCCGACTGGCAGGCGCATGACTACCAGTCCCGCCTGCGCGGCGCCTGATTTCCGGGCGGCGGCAAAAATCTTCGAAGATTTTTGCCAATTCCATCCATGGAATTGCCCCCGCCCGGTCGCAGCTGGCCCGCTCCCTTTCCCCTGACCCAGATCAAAGCTACAGATGAGAGGCCGGTTTACCCAAACCGGACCGTGAGACCATGACAGAGATGACGCCCGTGACCGACACCACCGCCTCCGCCGCCCCGGCTGCGAAGAAGCTTGCCGTTCCCGATGCCCAGACCGTGACCGAGGTCAGGCACTACACCGACCGGCTGTTCTCTTTCCGCTGCACGCGCCCCGCCTCGATGCGTTTCCGCTCGGGCGAGTTCGTGATGATCGGCCTGATGGCGATGAACGAGAAGACCGGCAAGGAAAAGCCCCTGCTGCGGGCCTATTCCATCGCCTCGCCCTCCTGGGACGAAGAGCTGGAATTCTACTCGATCAAGGTGCCGGACGGGCCGCTGACCTCGAAGCTTCAGCACATCAAGGTCGGCGACCAGATCATCCTGCGCCCCAAGCCCGTGGGCACGCTGGTGCATGACGCCCTTCTGCCCGGCAAGCGGCTGTGGTTCTTCGCCACCGGCACCGGCTTTGCGCCCTTCGCCTCGCTGCTGCGCGAGCCGCAGACCTACGAGGATTACGACGAGATCATCATCACCCACACCTGCCGCGAGGCCGGCGAGCTGACCTATGGCCGCGAGCTGATCGAGGGGCTGAAGACCGACGAACTGCTGAACGAGGTGATCGGCGAGGGCTTCTGGAAGAAGATCAAGTATTACCCGACCACGACCCGCGAAGAAAGCGCCCGCATGGGCCGGATCACCGACCTGATGCGCTCGGGCGAGGCCTTCGCGGAACTGGGTGTCGAGCCGCTGAACCCGGAAACCGACCGGGCGATGATCTGCGGCAACCTGGCCTTCAACCTCGAACTGAAAGAGATGCTGGAGGGTTACGGGCTCGAAGAAGGCGCCAATTCCGACCCCAAGCACTACGTGGTCGAGAAGGCCTTCCTCGACTGAACCGGGCCGCGACGGCCCGGCGCCGCGACGGCCCCGCAAAAGAAAACGCCCCCGACCGTCCGGCGGGGGCGTTCCTGCATTCGGGGCCGCGATCCGGGCCTTACTCTTCGGGCATCAGCATCCCGGAAAGCTGTTCCAGCACCGCACCAAGGCTGTCCGGGTTCTCCTCGGCCTGAACCAAGAGCGTCCGTGCGGCGGTCTGTTCGATCGTGCCCAGGTCCGACGCCTCGATCCATGCGGTCAGCTTCTCGGCGTCGAAACCCGCTTCGGTCAACAGGGTTTCGATATCGAGAGAGGCCACGTCGGTCTCGGCCTCATCCGCCGCGGCAGCAGGGGCTTCGGGCGCATCAGTTGCCTCTGCGGTCTCGGGCGCATCGGCGGCTTCGTCAGCAGCCTCTGCGGCCTCGGCGCTGGCTTCAGGTGCAGCGGCGGCGGCGTCAGCGGCCTCTGCGGCCTCGGCGCTGGCTTCAGGTGCAGCGGCGGCAGCGTCAGCGGCCTCTGCTGCTTCAGCGGTGTCTTCCGGCGCGGCGGCGGGGGCAGCGGCGGGAGCCTCTGCCGTCTCGGCTGCCTCCTCGGGCGCCTCGGCTGCGTCCGCCGCGTCCTCCGGCTGCGCGTCTGCCATGGCACCGGCCAGTGCGTCCGCGGCGGCATCCAGCGCCGCTTCGGCCTCTTCACCAGCGGCACGGGCCGCCTGCTCGACCGCTTCGGCGCCTTCCGCCACAGCCGCATCCGCCGCTTCGGCAGCGGCGTCGGCGGCCTCGGCTGCGGTGGCCTCCAGCGACTCGACCGCGTCCTCGACGGCCTCGGCGGCCTCCTGCAGCTCGCGCTCCACCTCGGCTGCGGCGGACTCTGCGGCCTCGTCTACCGCCTCGACCGCCTCGGCGGCCTCTTCGGCGATCTCCTTGGCGGGATCCTCGGCGGCAGCGGCAGCCTCGTCCGCCTCACGGGCGACATCCTCTGCCACCCCGCTGGCGCCCGGCGCCGGCTCTTCGGGCACATTGCCCGTGTACCAAAGATATCCGCCAACCGCGACGACCGCGGCCACCGCCGCCATGACCAGGTTCCGCATACCGGACTCCCCTGCCTGATTTTCCAAAAGGATACGCGGCTGCCCGCGCGCTCGCGCCAAGAATGTGCCCCCCCATCGCCGACCGCAAGCCGAAAGCGCCCCTTTGCCCCGCCTGGGCACGGAATTGCCGCTTGAAACACCCCCTGTGCAAGTCTACCTTGGCGCCCTGACGAGCAACCGCGACAAGGAGATTTCCGATAGCCCGCCGACCGCACAATGCGCCGCCCACGCGCGACACTGGACCCCGCGTCAATGATCGCATCCGGGCACCCGAAATCCGTCTCATCGGCGCCGATGGCGAGAACGTCGGGGTCGTGAGCCCCTCGCGCGCCATGGAGATGGCCGAGCAGGCCGGACTCGACCTGGTCGAGATTTCGCCGAACGCGAACCCGCCGGTCTGCAAGATCATGGATTTCGGCAAGTTCAAATACGAGACCCAGAAGCGTGAAGCCGAAGCGCGCAAGAAGCAGAAGATCATCGAGGTCAAGGAAGTGAAGTTCCGTCCCGGCACGGACAGCCACGACTACGACGTCAAGATGCGCAATGTCTTCAAGTTCCTCGAGCACGGCGACAAGGTGAAGGTCACCCTGCGTTTCCGGGGCCGCGAGATGGCGCACCAGGATCTGGGCCGCAGCCTGCTGCAGCGCATCGCCGAGGACGTCAAGGAACTCGGCAAGGTGGAAAACATGCCGAAGATGGAGGGGCGCCAGATGGTCATGATGATCGGCCCGATGGCCAAATGACCGCTCTGTGACCCATACGGCCCGCCTTCCGGCGGGCTTTTTCTTTGCCCTGGCCCGGTGCGCCTGGCCGCCCGCCGAAAGGGTCTCTGGCCCCGGCGACGCAGGCGCGCCTTGGCCCCGGCGGGCTGCCCGGATGGACAGCCCCCTGCGGCACGGGACCGCCTGAAGGCGCCCGGCCTGCCTGCCCCATTTGCCGCGCCTGCCCTGTTGCACGCGAAAGGCGAGCCCCGGGGCCAGGGCACCGCCGCAGACAAGACCGCGCCGCGCCCCCCGATCGGCCCCTTTCGTCCCGGCCCCTTTCTTCCCGGCCCTGCCGCCGCGACGCGCCCCTCGGCCTGCCTGCGGTGCGGCGATCATCCGCCCCGTGCGCGGCCTGCCCGGATCGCGTGGCGCGCGGCCAGAACCCGCGTCACGCCTCGCGCAGGCGGCCCCGGACCGGGATCTCTTTCAGCAGGCCGCCCACCCCCATGGCGGCGATATCGGCGGATGTCACCGTCACCCCGCACAGCAGCCGTTCCAGCACCCAGTCGGCGCCGTTGAGCGCCGGAGAGCGGGCACAGCCCGGCAGGCCGATCACCGGGCGCGCGTCCAGCGTGCCGTAGAACAGCAGGTTGCCCGGGTCGACCGGCATGCCGAAATGGGCGATCGTCCCCCCGGCGGCGCGCAGCGCGGCGGGCGCAACGTCGTGCAGGTCCGAGGTGGCAGAGCCGGTCAGGATCAGGATGGCATCGGCGGTGCTGGCGCGGATGGCCTCGGAAAGAGGCTCCAGCCGGTGCGGCACCACCCGGACCGGGCCAAGCCCCACGCCCAGCCGGTCCAGCCGCTCTGCGGTCACCGCCTGCCCCTTCTCGCCGGTCTCCGTACCGTCCGTATCGGTCTGGATCAGGTCGGCGCGCCCGGCCTGCACGCGACAGAGCCGCAGGGCCGACTGACCGGCAAGGCAGGCGGCTTCCAGCGCGGCCCCGGGCACGGCGTAAGAGATGATCTTGACCGTCGCCACCATGGTCCGGTCGGCCACGCGCTGCCACGGCGGCACGGTGGCGACCGTGATCATCGGATGCAGGGCGTTCAGGGCGTGGATGCGATCGGCCAGCACCTCGATCACCCCCGGCGCGGTGGCATGGATGTTCACCCGGCCCGTTGCCGCCCGGCCCAGCCGCAGCCCGGCCCGCTCCGGGTCCGGCACGATGGCCTGCGCAAGGCGCTGCGCCGCCGCATCCTCGCCCAGATCGCCGGGCTCCAGCCGGGCCGCGATGACGGCGGTCTCTCCGGCGCTGCGCAGGCGTCCGATATCGGCAGCCGCCAGCACGGTGCCCTTCTTCAGCCTGCCGTCCGGCAGACGCAGGGAATGGGCCAGCACCGCGCCTTCGGCCTCTGCAAGGGGGACCGGGCCGAATTTCATGCGCCCCGCCTCAGCACCCGGGTCATTTCCGCCATGATGGAAACCGCGATCTCTGCCGGCGAGGCGGCGCCGATGTCCAGCCCGACAGGCCCGTGGACCTGCGCGATCTCGGCCTCTGTGAACCCGGCCTGCGCCAGACGTTCGACCCGCTTGGCATGGGTCCGCGTGGAGCCCAGGGCGCCGATGTAGAAGCACCCCCTGCGCAGGGCCGCCTGCAGCGCCGGATCGTCCAGCTTGGGGTCGTGGGTCAGCAGCACCAGCGCCGTGCGGCTGTCCGGCCCCACCTGCCCGACCGCCTCGTCGGGCCAGTCGTGCAGGAGGCGGGTGTCGGGAAAGCGCGCGGGCGAGGCGAAGGTCTCGCGCGGGTCGATCACCACCGGATCGTAGCCCGCCAGGCGCGCCATCGGCACCAGGGCCTGCGCGATATGCACCGCCCCCACGACGATCAGCCGAAGCGGCGGGTTGTGGATGGCGACGAAGCGGCGCGGTGCCTCCTCTTCGAAGCCGGAGCGGTCCATGCGAAAGCGCACCGCGTGCCCCGCCCGGTCCAGCCGCCGCGCGCCAGTGTCGAGATCGGCCACAAGGGCAACCGGCTGCCGGGCCGCCCGGGCCGCGACAAGCTCTGCCAGCAGCGCCTCTGTCAGGGCGCCGCCCACCGGGTCGACCATCACCCGGATGGTGCCGCCACAGGCGAGGCCCACGGCAAAGGCGTCGTCGTCGGAGACGCCGAACTCCAGTTCGCGGGTCTTGCCGTCCTCCAGCGCCTCCAGCGCCTCGACGATCACCGCGCCCTCGACGCAGCCGCCCGAGACCGACCCGGCGATCTCTCCGCCGCCGGAAATCGCCAGCATCGAGCCGACGCGCCGAGGCGCCGAGCCCCAAGTCTGGGTCACGGTGGCCAGCACCGCGCCGGTGCCCTCGCGATGCCAGGCCAGCGCCTGTTCCGGGATGTCGTCGAAGCTGTCCATGCCGTTCGTCCTCTGCCTTGCCACGGTCTATCACGCCGCGCGCCGCTGTCGCCCCCGACTAAAGGCCGCCCCCGCGCCGGTTGCAAGGCACCGCAGGGGCGGGGCGATGGGGTCGGGGCAACGGGGCAAGGCGCGACCGGGGCGGTCAGGCCCCCTGCCCCGGCGCGGTCACGTCGTGGCGGTAGATCCAGTCGAACTGCCCGACCAGCCGCCCCGGCGCCAGCCGCCCGACCGCGCCCAGCCCAAGATGCGCGACGCCCCGGACCAGCGGATTGCGCAGGTGGTATTTCCACGCATTGCCCTCGGCCGCCTGCACCACGCGGCGCACCCGCGCCTCGCGCCGCTGCTGGTAGGCGGCAAGCCCGGTCTGGATGTCCGGCGCCCGCTCCAGGGCGTCGCCCAGCACCCAGGCGTCTTCCAGCGCCATATTGGCGCCCTGCGCCATGAAGGGCAGCGTCGGATGCGCCGCATCCCCCAGAAGCGCCACGCCCGCACCGTGCCAGACCCGCGCCACCGGGTGCCGGAACAGCCCCCAGAGGCCCGGCGCCTCGACCTGTTCCAGAAGCGCGGGCACGTCGCCGCCGAAACCCGCAAAGGCGCGGCGCAGGTTGGCGGGATCGTCGCTGTGCGACCAGCCCTCGGCCACCCAGTCCCGCCGCTCTTCCGCCGCGACGATATTGACGGATCTGCCCCCCTGCAGCGGGTAGCTGACAAGATGGCGGCCCGGCCCCATGTGGACCCGCGCCTCTGCCGGGTGCCCGACCGTGTTCGGCACCACGGCGCGCCATGCCACCTGCCCGGTGAAGAACGGCGCCGCCGCCCCGTTCAGGGCCGGGCGCAAGACGGAATGCAGCCCCTCGGCCCCGATCACCAGATCGGCGCGGCCCTCGTCGCCGGTCCGGCAGACCACGCGGGGCGGATCGCCCGGCACGATCGCGCGCACAGCCTGAAGCAGGCGCACCCGCACCCCCGCCTCGCGCGAAGCCGCGGCCAAGAGGTCGATCAGGTCGGCGCGATGCACGAAACGGTAGCTTTGCGCCTCGGGCAGGCCCGAGAGGTCCAGCGAGACCACCTCGCGCCCCCGCCGGAAGTCGCGCATCGAGACCGCTTGCCCGCGGACCGTGGCCGCGCGAAAGGCCGCGCCCAGTCCCAGCGCCTCGAGGACGCGCAGGCCGTTGGGGCTGACCTGAATGCCCGCGCCGACCTCGCGGATCGCCTCGGCCTGTTCCAGCACGCAGACCTCGGCGCCGCGCTGGCGCAGCGCCAGTGCCGCCGCCAGCCCGCCGATGCCGCCGCCGACGACCGTGACCTCCATTCCCTTCAGCATGTCACCCCCGAATGCAAAGAACGCCGAGGCGAGCCCCGGCGTCCCTGTGTTCCGTCTTGCCGCCCGAACCGCGCTCCTCCCGGCTCTGGCTGCACGGCCTTGTTTCCGCGCGGGGCTCAGTCGTCCCGGTGCACCTTCTCGCGGCGCTCGTGGCGCTCCTGCGCCTCAAGGCTCATTGTGGCGATGGGGCGCGCGTCCAGCCGCTTCAGCGAGATCGGCTCTCCGGTGACTTCGCAGTAGCCGTATTCGCCCTCTTCCAGGCGGCGCAGCGCGGCGTCGATCTTGTTGACCAGCTTGCGCTGGCGGTCGCGGGTCCGCAGTTCCAGCGCGCGGTCGGTTTCCTCGCTGGCACGGTCGTTCACGTCGGGAATATTGCGGGTTCCGGCCTGCAGGGTTTCAATGGTGTCGCGGCTGTCCGCCAGCAGGTCGTTTTTCCATGCGATAAGCTTGCGTCGAAAATACTCCGTCTGCATTTCGTTCATGAAAGGTTCGTCTTCGGCCGGCTGGTAATCGTCTGGTAGAAAGCTTTCTGGTTTCATGGTTGCTCCCTCATCTACGCCAATTTGACCCATGGAAAATTCCCTAGATATCTGGCACCCCTACGGGGTGGACTTAACCGAAGGTCGCTGTCTTGTCACTACACAATAGCGCGGCCCCGGGCCGGTTTAGCCCCGCCGATGTAACCTTTTGTGAAGGATGCCTGACGAATGCGCTTTGACGGAACCGACCGCTATATCGCGACCGACGACCTGACCATGGCCGTGAATGCAGCGGTGACGCTGGAGCGCCCGCTGCTGGTGAAGGGCGAGCCCGGAACCGGCAAGACCGAACTGGCCCGGCAGGTCGCAGAGGCCCTTGGCCTGCCCATGATCGAATGGTCGATCAAATCCACCACCAAGGCCCAGCAGGGGCTTTACGAATACGACGCGGTCAGCCGGTTGCGCGACAGCCAGCTGGGCGACGCGCGGGTGAACGACGTGGCCAATTACATCCGCAAGGGCAAGCTCTGGCAGGCCTTCGAGTCCGAGGGCAAGGTGGTCCTGCTGATCGACGAGATCGACAAGGCCGACATCGAGTTTCCCAACGACCTGCTGCAGGAACTCGACCGGATGGAGTTCCACGTCTACGAGACCGGCAAGACCGTGCGCGCCGCCAACCGCCCGATCGTCATCATCACCTCGAACAACGAGAAGGAACTGCCCGACGCCTTCCTGCGCCGCTGCTTCTTCCACTACATCCGCTTTCCCGATCCCGACACGCTGCGCCGCATCGTCGAGGTCCACCACCCCGGCATCAAGGAGCAGCTTCTGACCGTCGCGCTGACGCAGTTCTACGAGCTGCGCGAGCAGCCGGGACTGAAGAAGAAACCCTCGACCTCCGAGGTGCTGGACTGGCTGAAGCTGCTGCTGGCCGAGGACCTGACCGCCGAGGACCTGAAGCGCGACACCGGCAGCGCGCTGCCGAAACTGCACGGCGCGCTGCTGAAGAACGAGCAGGACGTGCATCTCTTCGAACGGCTGGCCTTCATGGCGCGGCGCGAGCGCTGATCCCGGGCGCACGGCCCGCCTGACCCGCAGGCGCGGTGGCGCCCTCGGGCCATGCCGGGCCTGGACTGGCAGGTGGGGCGCCGGGCCCCGTCAGGGGCGCGCTCAGAGCGCCCGGCAGGTCCGGCCCGCTAGGCGGTCAGTTCCTGTTCCAGATGGCGGCGCCGGCGCGCCGAGGTGATCTGCCGAGTCAGCACGTCCTCCGACCGGTAGCCGATCGTCCCGCCCTCGTCCCGGACCTCGAACCGCTTGTAGCCGCCCATCAGCCGCTTGGCCTGCTGCGCGGCCACGATCACCGTGATCTCGACACTGTCCGGCACAGGCCCGGCGGCGTCCTCCATCGCCCGCTCGCAGATCCGGCGAAACGCGCCGATGTCCAGCACCTCACCCCCGCACAGCGGCCCCTGGTTGGTACGGTCGCGCATCTCGCCGCCCAGCGGATCGTCTTCATGAACCCGGTCTGTGACCAGTGTCGCAAAGCGCTCTTCCCCCGCACGCACGTCCACCTTGATGCCAAGGATGTAGACCATGTCCGACCCCATGTTGGTCACCAGGCAGCGCGCCTCGCCATCAGTGTCGACGGCCCGGGCGATATGGACGACGGCACGGTTGGCGCGCCGGAAACTGGTCAGGAACAGGTGCAGATAGGCCAGCCAGACCAGCAACATGGCCCCGTTCAGCACCACGTTCAGCCCGCCGCTGTGGTCTTGCAGCCAGTCGATCATTCGCGCCTCCCCTGGGGTTCGATGCGCTGGCCCAACACGGACATGGCCCGGGGGTTCCGGGACGGCGCCGGACCTCGCCCCCCCGGTTTCGGCTCCGGCCCGCGGCATCCGGTCGGAAATCGGCCCCCAAAGCGGTCGCCCATGCCCCCCCGGGCCGCGCCGCCGCATGCAGGCCCGGCCCTTCGCCGCTGCTTGCACCCCCTGCCCGCGCATGCTTTGTCAGGCCCGTGACCGCGAAAGCCCCCCAATGCTGCACGTCCTGACCCACGACATCCTGCCCGTCTTCTTCATGCTGGCGCTCGGCCTTGCACTGGGGCGCGCCAAGGTGGTCAGCGCAGCCGAAGCCGCGACGCTGAACCGGGTCGCCTTCCTGATCCTGCAGCCGGCGCTGATCTTTCCGCTGATCGCCCGGCTGGACTGGTCCAGCTTTCGCGTCGACGCGCTGGCGGTCTATGCCGCGATGGAGGTGCTGGTCTTCACCCTGACCTACCAGCTGCTGCGCCGGGTCTTCCGGCGCGCGGCGATGGAGGCCTGGCTTCTGTCCATGGCCACGGTCTTCGTCAACACGCTGCTCTACATCTGGCCGATCTCCTTCCTTATCTACGGAGAGGCCGCCGCCCTGCCCGTCACCGCCCTCGTGGCCTGGGATTCCGCCGTCGCCTTCGCCTTCTTCATCATCTCGACGGACCTGATGTCGGGGCGCGGCGCGGGCCCAGGCGCGGCGATGCGACGGCTGGCACGGAACCCGGTGCTGATCGCCATCGCGCTGGGGCTGGCGGTGAACATCGCCGGGCTGGCGATCCCCGCCCCCTTCCTGACCGCCTTCGCCTTTTCCGGGGCCGCCGCCGCACCGCTGACGCTCTTTGCGCTCGGCGTCATCCTGTCGGGCCATGCGCTGTTGCCGGGTCCGGTGGTCTCGACCGTCACCGCGATCAAGCTGGCGGTCTTTCCGGCGCTGGTCTGGCTGGCGCTGTCGCTAACCGCCGCGCCCGGGACATGGCAGACGCTCTTCACCCTGACCGCCGCCGGGCCGTCGGGCGCCATGGCCTTCGCGCTGGCCATGCTCTACGGCGTCCGCACGGATGCCATCGCGCCGGTGATCGTCTGGACCTCTGTCCTGTCGCTGATCTCGTTGTCCTGGCTGGCCTGACGAAGAGGCGCGCGTGCAGGCCGGACCGCCGCCCGGGGCCCTGCGCCGCATTCACGCCACGGTCCGCGGCACAGCAATAAGGCTGTGCCGGCCGGGATTGTTGCAAGCCTGCACCGCACGGACCAATGGTTATCAAGGGGTTAACCCGCGACCTTCCGCATTCGGGATGAAATTGCAGCCCGGGAACAGATGCCTTGTCCAGTATCCGCCTTTTTGCCCTATAGTTTCCGCACAGTGGACAGAAAATCATCGGATACAAAGAACATCCGAGTGAACCAAAAGCAGGCAGGTTTCGAATTGTCCCAGGATACGGCTCTGAGCCTGCGCGCCCTGCGCGCCGAGGATGAACCGGCATGGCGTGAAATGTGGAGGGCGTATCTGGCCTTTTACGAAAGCACCGTGCCAGAGGCGGTCTATGCCTCCACCTTCGCACGCCTTCTGGGCGACGACCCCCGCGACTTTAACGCCCTGGTCGCCGAGAAGGACGGCGCCCTCGTCGGACTGGCGCATTACCTGTTCCACCGTCACGCCTGGAAGATCGAGGAGGTCTGCTACCTGCAGGACCTCTACGCCACGCCCGAGACCCGGGGCACCGGCGTCGGGCGCGCCCTGATCGAGGGCGTCTATGCCGCCGCCGATGCCCATGGCGCGGGATCGGTCTACTGGCTGACGCAGGACGGCAACCGGACCGCGCGCAGGCTTTACGACCGTATCGGCGCGCTGACGCCCTTCATCAAGTACCAGAGGGCCTGATGCGCACCGCCAGACGACTGCTTCTGCCGTTCTACATGATGCTGGGCGCCTGCATGCCGGTCCAGAACACGGAAACCGCGACCCGGGCCGCCGCCGTGCCGGTGCAGGCGGCCAGCACGCTGCCCCCGATGAAGAGCTTCTCGGTGCCGCGCCCCGCACCGACGGTGGCCTCGAACGCCGATATCGCGCGGGATTTCCTCGACCTCTCCTTCATGCTGGAATCCGGGCGCGCCCTGCCGGTCTTCACCCGCTTCGAGGGGCCGATCTCGGTGCGGGTGACCGGCGCGCCGCCGGCCTCGCTGGGGCCCGACCTGACGCGGCTTCTGCACCGCCTGCGCACCGAGGCGGGCCTTGACATCGCCCTGACCGGTGCGGCGCAGGCCAATATCACCCTTCAGGCCGTGACCCGCGAAGAGATCCGCCGCACCCTGCCGAGCGCCGCCTGTTTCGTGGTGCCCAACGTCACCTCCCTGGCCGAGTACCGCAGCCTGCGCCGCACCAGGCAGGTCAGCTGGTCGCAGCTGCGCAACCGCGAGACGCTGGCGATTTTCCTGCCCAACGACGCCAGCCCGCAAGAGGTGCGCGACTGCCTGCACGAGGAACTGGCGCAGGCGATCGGTCCGCTGAACGACCTCTACCGCCTGCCCGACAGCGTCTTCAACGACGACAATGTGCACACGGTGCTGACCGGCTTCGACATGCTGGTGCTGCGCGCCTATTACGATCCGGCGCTGCGCACGGGCATGACCCGCGCCGAGGTGGCCGAGCGCCTGCCCGCGATCCTCGCCCGGCTCAACCCGGCGGGTCAGGGGATCGCGCCCCGGCGGCTGTCCACAACGCCCCGGGCCTGGATCGAGGCGGTGCAGACCGCGCTTGGCCCCGGCGCCAATGCCGCCGAACGGCGCGCGGCGGCCACAAAGGCGCTTCAGGTCGCCACCGCCATGGGCTGGACCGACCATCGCCGCGCCTTTTCGCATTACGCCATGGGGCGGCTCTTGCAGGCCACCGACCCGGCCGGGGCGCAGGACAACTTCGTGCTGGCGCAGCGGTTCTTCGGCCCCGGCCCGGACACCGCGCTGCACCGCGCCTATGTCGCCTCGCAGCTGGCCGCCTATGCGATCAGCACAGGCCGGGCCGAGGATGCGCTGTATCTTCTGACCCCGCATCTGGACACGGCGGCGCAGCACGAGAACGCGGCGCTTCTGGCGACGCTGATGATGCTGCGCGCCGAGGCGCTGGAACTGGCGGGCCATGTCACCGAGGGACGCAAGGTCCGGGTGGACTCCCTTGGATGGGCGCGATACGGCTTCGGCTCTGACTGGGCCGTGCGCGCCAAGCTGCGCGAGGTCGGCCTGCTGAACCCCGCCAGACGGAGACAGGGCGCCTTATGATCGTGATTGCAGGAGCCATCCTTGGCGCCATTCTCGGCGGCATCGTCGCGGCCCGCCGCAAGGGCAACAAGGCCGATATCGCGCAATACGCGGTAGTCTACGGCATCGCCCTCGCCCTTGCCGGGCTGGTCCTGACCATCGCCATCGAGAAACTGATCGTCTGAGGCGGGGGAAAGCGGCTTCGAAGCCGCTTTCGAAAGGCCCTTCGAAGGGCCTTCGCGCCGGTGGACAGGGCGCGCCCGGCATCCTAGACCTGTGGCCATGTTCGTGCCCTTCTTCGAGACCCTGCGCAAGGCCGGTGTGCCGGTCACCCTGCGCGAGTACCTGTCCTTCCTCGACGGCATGGCCGCGGGGCTGGCGACCTATGATGTCGAGGCCTTCTACTACCTCGCCCGCGTGTCGATGGTGAAGGACGAGCGCCATCTCGACCGCTTCGACCGCGCCTTCGCCGAGGCCTTCAGGGGGCTGGAGCAGATCGGCGTCGACGACGTTCTGAACGCCGTCGACCTGCCCGCAGACTGGCTGCGCAGGCAGGCCGAGAAACTGCTGACCGAGGAAGAGAAGGCGCAGATCGAGGCCCTTGGCGGCTTCGACAAGCTGATGGAGACGCTGAAGGAGCGGCTGGCCGAGCAGAAGGGCCGTCACCAGGGCGGTTCGAAGTGGATCGGCGCCGGCGGCACCTCGCCCTTCGGCGCCTATGGCTACAATCCCGAGGGGGTGCGCATCGGCCAGGACGAGAGCCGCCACAGGCGCGCGGTAAAGGTCTGGGACAAGCGCGAGTTCCGCAACCTCGACGATACGGTCGAGCTGGGCACGCGCAACATCAAGGTCGCGCTGAAACGGCTGCGGCGATGGGTGCGGCAGGGCGCCGAGGACGAGCTGGACCTCGACGGCACGATCCGCGCCACCGCCGAACACGGCTACCTCGACGTGCAGACCCGGCCCGAGCGGCGCAACGCGGTGAAGGTGCTGCTGTTCCTCGACGCGGGCGGGTCGATGGATCCCTTCGTGAAGGTGGTCGAAGAGCTGTTCTCGGCGGCGCGGGCCGAGTTCAAGCACATGGAGCATTTCTACTTCCACAACTGCCTCTACGAGGGCGTCTGGCGCGACAACCGCCGCCGCTGGGACCGGCAGGTGCCGACCTGGGAGGTGCTGAACACCTACGGGCCGGACTACAAGTGCATCTTCGTCGGCGATGCCTCGATGTCGCCCTACGAGATCGCCTATCCCGGCGGCGCCAACGAGCACTGGAACGCCGAGGCCGGGCAGGTCTGGCTGCAACGCGCGCGGGACCAGTGGCACGATCACCTCTGGATCAACCCGGTGCCAGAGACGCATTGGCCCTACACCCAGTCGATCGGCATGATCCGCGAGATCTTCGAGGAGCGCATGGTGCCGATGACGCTGGAGGGCATCGACCGGGGCGTGAAGCTGCTGGCCTGACCCTCCGCGCCGCTGCGCTGCGGGGGAGCCGAGCGCAGAGGTGTTTGGACCAAGAAGAAGCCCGGCGGCAGGGCCTTGCCGAGCCGTGGGGTGGCTTGGGGCCGGGGATCGCCTGTGCTGGCGCTCTGGTGCCGGGGACGGGGCGCAGGGGTATTTGCACCAAGAAGAAGACCGGTGGGCGGGGCGTGCCGAGCCGCTGCGGTGCCTGGGGCCGGGGATCGCCTGTGCTGGCGCTCTGGTGCCGGGGGCGGGGCGCAGGGGGTATTTGGACCAAGAAGAAGGCCGGTGGGCGGGGCGTGCCGAGCCGCTGCGGTGCCTGGGGCCGGGATATGGTCCCCTGTGGCGCTCTCACCGGGGGCGGTGGCGCTCGGGTCGGGGGCAAGCCTGGCCGCTTCGGCAGCAGGTCAGGGCTGCGCCTGCCTCCGGCGCGTCCGGGCTGGGCGGGACGCGGTCCGGGGGCGGTTATGGCGGTGAAAGGGGGTGGTCAGCACTCCGGCAGGTTGACCGCAATGCCGCCCGTCGAGGTTTCCTTGTACTTCAGGTCCATGTCGCGGCCGGTTTCCAGCATCACCCGGATGCAGTTGTCGAGCGGCATGAAATGCGTGCCGTCGCCGCGCAGGGCCAGCGAGGCGGCGGAGACCGCCTTGATCGCCCCCAGCGCGTTGCGTTCGATGCAGGGCACCTGCACGAGCCCCGCCGCCGGATCGCAGGTCATGCCGAGGTGGTGTTCCAGCGCGATCTCGGCGGCATTCTCGACCTGCGCATTGCTGCCGCCCAGCACCGCGCAGAGGCCCGCGGCCCCCATGGCGGCGGCAGAGCCCACCTCGGCCTGGCAGCCCGCCTCGGCGCCCGAGATCGACGCGTTGTGCTTGATCAGCCCGCCGATGGCGGCGGCGACCAGCAAGAGGTCGCGGCAGCCCCTGCGCGTGGCGCCCACGCAGTGGTCGCGGTAGTAGCGCAGCACCGCAGGCACCACCCCCGCCGCGCCATTGGTGGGCGAGGTCACGACGCGCCCGCCGGCGGCGTTTTCCTCGTTCACCGCCATGGCATAGACCGAGAGCCAGTCGTTGGCCTGATGCGGCTGGGCGAGGTTCATGCCTTTTTCCGCCTGCAACTGGTCGTGGATGTTCTTGGCCCGCCGTTTGACCTTGAGGCCGCCGGGCAGGATGCCCTCCTGCTCCAGCCCGCGCGCCACGCAGCCGTCCATGGTGTCGAGGATGCGGTCGATCCTTGCGTCGAGATCGGCGCCGTGCAGGACGGCTTCGTTGGCGCGCTTCATCTGCGCGATGGTAAGGCCCGAGCGCGCGCCCATCTCGAGCATCTCGGCGGCGGTGCCGAAGGGGTACGGGAAGGCATGGGCGGTCTTTTCCGACTTCAGATCGTGGCCGCCCGCCTTCTGCGCCTCCAGCTCTGCCGCGGTCAGCACGAAGCCGCCGCCGACCGAGTAGTAGGTCTGCTGCATATAGGGCGCGCCCGCGCTGTCGAAAGCCTTCAGGATCAACCCGTTGGCGTGGCCGGGCAGCGAGGGGCCATAGTCGAAGACGAGGTCCGTGGCAGGATCGAAGCGCAGGGCCGGCAGGCCCTCGGGGCGCACAACCCCCTCTGTGCGCACCGCCTGTTCGAGGGCCTCGGCGCGGTCCGGGTCCAGCGTTTCGGGCACCAGCCCGCAGAGCCCGAGGATCACCGCACGGTCGGTGGCATGGCCCTTGCCGGTGAAGGCCAGCGAGCCGTGCAGAGAGGCGCCCAGCCGGGCCAGCTCTCCGGCGCCGGGGGTCTTCTCGGCCCCGCCGCGCAGGTCGTCGAGAAAGCGCGCGGCGGCCACCATCGGCCCCATGGTATGCGAGGACGAGGGTCCGATGCCGATCTTGAAGACGTCGAAGACGGAGAGAAACATGCGCGGCCTTTCCCTGGGTGTTGCAGCGGGCTGGTTCGGGTCGGCGCACTCTGCGACAGGCGCTTCGGACGGACAAGGTGTCGGATCGCGGGCGGCTGGCGGAAGGTCGCCGCGCCCGCGCAGAGGGTCGCATTCCGTCATCCCGCGGCGAAGATTTCCGCCGGGGCGCCGCGGTCACCCTGCCCCGGTTCGGGGTCCGACAAGCGGGCGCGGGGAATCGGGCTGGCCGGGGACAAGGGGAGAGGCCGCCCGCCCGGCCCATGCCCTGCCCCGATGCATTGGGGCGCGGGAGAAGCGCGGCCCCTGGACGGCCGGGGAGAAATACCTACAGCGGGCTGCGCCTGCCCTTTTCTGACCGGGGTGCCCGCCGGATCGGCGCCGGGGAGCAAACGAGGCGCGGCTGTTCCGGTCCGCGACCGCGACCGCGACCGAGGCCCTGCCCGCCCTTTTCCCTGCCCACAGGCCTGCTATGGCTGCATGGTGGCCAGAGACGGCCGCCTCTGACACCGCCGGGACCGCGACCATGACCTCCGCCATCCTTCTCGCCCTCTCGCCGATCGTGCTGATCATCGCACTTGGCCACCTGCTGAAGCGCCGCGCCTTCCTTGCCGAGGGCTTCTGGCCGCAGGCGGAGCGGCTGAGTTACTACATCCTGCTGCCCTGCCTGTTCTTCAACAGCCTCGCCACGGCGGATCTCGGGGCGATCCCGGTCGGACGGCTGGCAGCGACGCTGATCCTGTCGACCCTCGCCGTGGCCGGGTTCGTGCTGATGATCCGCCCGACACTCAGGATCGACGGCCCGGCCTTCACCTCGGTCTTTCAGGCCAGCATCCGCTTCAACAACTACGTGGGCGTGACGCTGGTCACCGGGCTGTTCGGATCGACGGGGCTGGCGCTGGCGGCGCTGTCCAATGCCTCTCTGGTGCCCACGGTGAACATCCTCAGCGTGCTGGTCTTCTCGCGCTTCGCCACGGCACGGCTGGGACCACGGCAGGTGGCGGTGCAACTGGCGACGAACCCGCTGTTGCTGTCCTCGCTGGCGGGGATCGGCTTTCAGCTGGCCGCGCTGCCGATCCCGGCGGGCGTGGAGCCCGCCCTGCGGACGCTGGGCGCCGCCTCGCTGCCGCTTGGGCTGCTTTGTGTCGGCGCGGCGCTGGACTTCGGCGCGGCGCGGGCCTGGTTGCGGCCCATCGTGGTCTCCTCGGCGGTGAAATTCGCGATGCTTCCGGCGGTCACGCTGGCCGTGGCGCTGCTTCTGGGGCTGGAGGGGCGCGCCCTGACCACGGTGCTGCTGTTTCAGGCGCTGCCGACCGCCTCTTCGGCCTATATCCTCGCCCGGCAGCTGGGCGGCGATGCGCCGCTGATGGCCGGGATCACGGCGGCGCAGACGGTTCTGGCGCTGGTCACGCTGCCGCTGGTGATGTCGCTGATGGCGCTGCTTGTGGGGATCGGGCTGTAGGCAGGCCGCAGGGGCAGACCCGCCCGGCCCCTGATCCGAAAGACCCGGCGCGACAGCGCCCGCCCGGGACCAGCCATTGGGCTGCGGAAAGGGGGCGGTCGCGCCGAAGGATCGCGACGGCGCCCCTGCCCCCGATGTGCCCCGCCCGTCAGGCCGCGCTGACGCGCCAGATCGCGTCGCCGACATCGTCGGCCACCAGCAGCGATTTGCCGTCCGGTCCGACGGCCACGCCCACCGGGCGCCCGTAGGCCAGCCTTTCGTCCTCGGACAGGAAGCCGGTCAGGATGTCGCGCGCCGGACCCGAGGGCCTGCCGCCCTCGAAGGGCACGAAGATCACGCGGTAGCCGCTGAGGATCGAGCGGTTCCAAGAGCCGTGCTGGCCGATCACCATGCCGGGGCCGAAGCCCGGCAGCACGCCCTCGGGCAGCCAGCACAGGCCCAGCGAGGCGGTGTGGCCGCCAAGCGCGTAATCGGGTGTGATCGCGCTGGCCACCTTGGCGGCATCCTGAGGGACGCGGTCGTCCACCACCTTGCCCCAGTAGCAATAGGGCCAGCCATAGAAGCCGCCATCCTGCACCGAGGTCAGGTAGTCGGGCGGCGTCTCGTCCCCCAGCCCGTCGCGTTCGTTCACCACGGTCCAGAGCGCACCTGTCCCCGGCTCCCACGCCATGCCGACGGCATTGCGCAGCCCGCTGGCAAAGATGCGCGCGGCCCCGGTGGCCACGTCGACCTCCCAGATCGCGGCGCGGCCCTCTTCGGCCTCCATGCCCGCATCGCCGATGTTCGACAGCGAGCCCACGCCGACGTAGAGCTTCGTCCGGTCGGGCGAAACCAGCAGGCTGCGGGTCCAGTGGCCGTGCGGCTTGAAGTCGACGATCTGCTGTCCGGCGCCCGACAGCGGCTGCCCGGGCGTGTAGTCGAAGACCTTCAAACCGTCGGTATTGCCGAGGTAGAAGCTCGATCCGACCAGCGCCATGCCGAAGGGCTGGCGCTGGTTCTCGACAAAGACCTCGCGATGTTCGGCGACGCCGTCGCCATCCGCATCGCGCCAGAGCGTCACCCGGTTGGCGCTGTCGCCGATCGCCTTGACCCGGCGCATGGTCGCCTGCGCGGCATGGTCCATCAGGGTCTTCGGCGCGGCTGGCTGTTCCTTGGATTCCGCCACCAGCACGTCGCCGTTGGGCAGCACCTCGATCCAGCGCGGATGATCAAGCCCCTCGGCGAAGGCCTTGACCGACAGGCCCGGCGCGCAGATCGGCAGACGCCCGTCCTTGAAGCCCTCGGCGGCGGGCATCTTCAGCGTCATGATCCCCTGCGCGCGAGCCTCGGGGATCTGCGGTTCGCTGCCGAAGGCCTGGATCGCGGGCGATCCCGCCCGGCGCGTGGCTGCAATGACTCCTCCGACCAGAGCGGTCGCCTTGGCGATCAGGTCCATGATCCCTCCCGTTCCTGTTTGCGCTATCCTCGCTTGCGCCATCCTAGGCCAAAGGCGCGGGACAGGACAGGGGGCGTGGACGCTGTCGCGGCAGGGCCGGTGCCCGGGCAACGGGCGAGAGGCTCTGCCTCTCGCGCTCTCCGAGGTATTGTCAGACCGAAGAAGGGGGGCGCGGCGCATTGTGGTCCGGGACGGTGGGGGACGCGGGCGCGGCGGCGGGGCCGGTCCGCGCGTGGCTGGCGCAGCAGGCATGGCGGCAGCAGGCATGGCGGAAGACCCGCAGGAAGACCCGAAGGGAGGTAAACAGATCTTGTCTTGGCGGATGCCGCGCGCCGGTGCAGGCTGAGCGGAGGCCCCCCGGTCGTGCCCCGGGCCGGAAAGCGTTGCGCGGGCCCCCAGTTGGTGCCATCGTCTGCGCCGAAAGCCCGGG
Organism: Ponticoccus sp. (in: a-proteobacteria); assembly: GCF_048381735.1. Lineage (NCBI taxonomy): Bacteria > Pseudomonadati > Pseudomonadota > Alphaproteobacteria > Rhodobacterales > Roseobacteraceae > Ponticoccus > Ponticoccus sp. (in: a-proteobacteria). Next base: position 231,717 of record NZ_JBLXGL010000004.1, on the reverse strand, counting down.
CGGGCGGCCTTGCGGTGAGGCGCGGCCCGGATGCCGGGGGCACAGGCAAGGGCCCCTGAGGCGCCCCCGGCCCCGTGCAGCGAAACAGGGCGTGCCGGGACGCCGAAACCGGCCCGGCCCGGGGCCATTGAACGGAAGACCATGCGCGTCCTGAAGCAAATCATCCTCTGCATCGCGGTCCTGGCCGGGACCGGCTACCTCTGGCTGACCTATGTCCCCGGCGCCGCCGCCTTTCTGGAGCGCACCGGCGTGACCGATCTGCTGGGCATCCGGGTGGGCGCCGCCGAGGCCTCGGAAAGCGGGGGCGGCGGCTTCGGGCCGCGCGGTCCGGCGCAGGTGGTCGTGGCCGCGGTCACCGAGGCCACCGCCAACGACCGCATCGACGCCATCGGCGACCTGCGCGCCCTGCGCGGCGCCACCCTGCGCACCGAGGTCAGCGGCGAGGTGGTCGACGTCGCGCTGGAGACCGGCGGCTTCGTCGAGGCGGGCGCGGTGATCCTGCGGCTGGACGACGAGGCCGAGCGCATCGCGCTGGAACGCGCGCAGCTGATGCTGGAAGACGCGCGCGGCGACGTGGCCCGGCTGGGCCAGCTTCAGGGCACCGGCGCGGTGACCGAGGTCCGCCTGCGCGAGGCACAGCTGGCGCAGCGCACCGCCGAGCTTGCGGTCACCGAGGCCCAGTTCCGCCTGTCGCAGCGCACGGTGCGCGCGCCCTTCTCGGGCTGGCTCGGGCTGCTCGATGCCTCGGTGGGCGAGCGCCTGTCGCCCAGCGACACCATCGCCACCCTGACCGACCGCTCCGAGGTGCTGATCGATTTCCGCGCGCCGGAACGCATCGCCAGCCGCATCGCCCCCGGCATGGCGATCGAGGCCCGTTTTCTGGGCGGTGGCCCTGCCGCGCCCCTGACCGGGGAAATCCACGCGGTCGACAATATCGTCGACCCCCGCAGCCGCACCCTGCGCGTCCAGGGCAAGCTGCCGAACGAGGGCGACCGCCTGCGCGCCGGCATGTCCTTTGCCGTCACCCTGCGCTTTCCCGGCGACAGGCTGGTGGCGGTCGATCCGCTGGCGGTGCAATGGGCCAGCGAGGGCTCCTACGTCTGGGCGGTGCGCGACGGCAAGGCCGCGCGGGTCGGCGTGACGATCCGCCAGCGCGACGCCGACCGGGTGCTGGTCGAGGCCGATCTGGCCCCCGGCGACGCGGTGGTGACCGAGGGCGTGCAGTCCCTGCGACCGGGCGCCGAGGTGGCGGTGGCCAACCCGCCCGAGGCGGGGCTTGCGGCAGAACCGCCCTCGCGCAGCGCGCTTTGACAGGGGGACGCGCCAGATGACCGACCGCTCGCAATCCGCGCTTGCCTCGGGCACAGCGCTGTTCGTGAAACGCCCGATCCTGGCCTTCGTGCTGTCGGCGCTGATCGTTCTGGCGGGGCTGGCAGGCCTTGCGGGCGTCGAGATCCGCGAACTGCCCAACGTCGACCGCCCGGTCGTCACGATCACCACAAGATACCCCGGCGCCTCGCCCGAAAGCGTCGACCAGGAGGTGACGGGCCGCATCGAGGGCGCGGCAGGACGGGTGTCGGGCGTGCGCTCGATCTCGTCGAACTCGCGGTTCGGGCGGTCCCGGGTGACGCTGGAATTCGAGGAAAGCGTCGATCTGGACGTGGCCGCCACCGATGCGCGGGACGCGGTGGCCCGCATCGCCGGGCAGCTTCCCGACGATGCCGAGCAGCCCGAGATCGTCAAGGCGGACGCCAATGCGCAGGCGGTGATCCGCGTCGCCGTGACCTCTGCCGGGCGCTCGCCGCAGGAGCTGACGCAGATCGTCGAGGACCGGGTCGAGGACCGCCTGCTGTCCGTCGCGGGTGTGGCGGACCTGCAGATCTACGGCGACCGCCTGCCGATCTTCCGCATCGACATCGACCAGTCGAAGCTGGCGGCGCGCGGGCTGACGCTGGCGGATATGCGCGCGGCGCTTTCCGACGTGGCCTTCGACGCCCCCGCCGGCGACCTGACCGGCAACAGCCAGAGCATCGCGGTGCGCACCACCGCCACCATCGCCACCACGCGCGGCTTCGAGGATCTGGAGCTGGCCCCGGATGTCTTCGTCCGCGACGTGGCGACCGTGACGCTGGGCCCCGCCCCGAACGAGACGGTGCTGCGCGCCAACGGTCAGACCGGGATCGGCCTTGGCATCATCCGGCAGGCCACCTCGAACACGCTGGAAATCTCGGCCGCCGTGCGGGCGGTGGTCGCCGAACTGGACCGGACCCTGCCCGGGGACGTGTCGATCTTCGTCACCTCGGACGACGCGATCTTCATCCGCGGCTCGATCGAGGAGGTGTTGAAGACGCTGGCCATGGCGACCGCCATCGTGGTCGCGGTGATCTTCCTCTTCCTGCGCGACGCCCGTGCCACGCTGATCCCGGCGCTGACCCTGCCCGTGGCGCTGATCGGCACGCTCGCGGCGATCTACCTCGTGGGCTTCTCGGTCAATATCCTGACGCTGCTGGCGCTGGTGCTGGCCACCGGCATGGTCGTCGACGACGCCATCGTGGTGCTGGAAAACATCGTCCGCCGCCGGTCCGAGGGCATGGGCCCCCGTGCCGCCGCCGTGCTGGGCACGCGGCAGGTCTTTTTCGCGGTGGTCACCACCACGGCGACGCTGGCCGCCGTCTTCGTGCCGCTGTCCTTCCTGCCGGGACAGGCGGGCGGGCTGTTCCGCGAGTTCGGCTTTACGCTGGCCATCGCGGTCATGCTGTCCTCGCTGGTGGCTCTGACGCTCTGTCCGGTGCTGGCCAGCCGCCTGCTGTCGCGCGCCCCCGACGCCGATCCGCGCGGCCCGCTGGTCTGGCTGGGCAACCGTCTGTTCCGGCTGTACCGCTGGACGCTGGGGCTGGCGCTGGACCTGCCCTTCGTGGTGCTGCTGGTGGCGGTGCTGTTCTCGGCCACGGCGGTTTTCGTCGGCGGCGGCATCCGGCAGGAGCTGACCCCGCGCGAGGACCGCGCCGTGGCGCTGCTGTCGGTCTCGGCGCCGCAGGGGGTGTCGCTGCAATACACCACCGCGAAGATGGCCGAGATCGAGGCCCTGATCGACCCGCTGCGCGAGACCGGAGAGGTCACGAACGTCTTTTCGATCACCGGCTTCGGGTCGGACAACCGGGGGTTCATGGTCTTCTCGCTGGCCCCGTGGGAGGATCGCGCCCGCAGCCAGGACGAGATCGTGGGCGAGATCAACGGCAAGCTGCGCGGCGTGATCGGCGTGCGCGCCTTTGCGATCCAGCCGAACTCGCTGGGCATCCGGGGCGCCGGGCGCGGGCTGTCCTTCGCCATCACCGGCGACAACTACGCGCAACTGGCCGAGGTCTCCGAGCGGCTGGTCGCGCGGATGCAGGACAACCCCGCCATGGGGCAGGTCCAGCTGGAGTACGAAACCACCCAGCCGCAGCTGTTCATCGAAATCGACCGCGAGCGCGCCTCGGACCTCGGGATCGATATCTCGGGGCTGGGCGAGGCCCTGCGCGCGGTGCTGGACGGGCGCACGGTGGGCTCTGTCTTCATCGACGACCGCAGCTTCGACATCCAGATGCTGTCGACCTCGAACCCGGTGAACGACCCCGGCGACCTGGCCAATATCTTCGTGCAGACCGGCGACGGCCAGACCGTGCCCATGTCGACCTTCGTCACGCTGGAAGAGCGCGCCATCGCGCCGGAGCTTGACCGCGAGGGGCAGAACCGCTCGGTCGAAATCTCAGCGGGGCTGACGCCGGAACTGGCGCTGGGGGATGCCATGGCGCAAGTGCAGGCGCTGGCCCAAGAGATCCTCGCCGAGGAAAACCGCATCGTGCCGCTGGCAGAGGCGGCCACGCTGGACCAGACCTCTTCGGGGCTGCTGCTGGTCTTCGGCTTCGCCATCGCCGTGGTCTTCCTGGTGCTGTCGGCACAATTCGAAAGCTTCATTTCGGCGGTGGTGGTCATGGCGACGGTGCCCATCGGGCTGGCCTGCGCCGCCTTCGCCATGGTTTTCACCGGGTTGTCGCTGAACGTCTACAGCCAGATCGGGCTGGTGATGCTGATCGGGATCATGGCCAAGAACGGCATCCTGATCGTCGAATTCGCGGACCAGTTGCGCGATCAGGGCGCCTCTGTCCGGGACGCGATCCTCGATGCCTCGACGATCCGCCTGCGTCCGGTGATGATGACCATGACCTCGACGGTGCTGGGTGGCGTGCCGCTGATCCTGTCGGCGGGCGCAGGCGCCGAGGCGCGCGAGGCCCTGGGCTGGGTCATCGTCGGCGGGCTTGGGCTGGCGACGCTCTCGACCCTGTACCTGACGCCGGTGGCCTACCTGCTGCTTGCGGGCTTCTCCAAGCCGCGCGTGATGGCCATGCAGCGGCTGGAATCCGAGCTCGACGAGGCGCTGGCCTGACGCGGCCCGCACCGGGGGCTGCGCCTGCACGCCGGGTGCACCCCCACCGAAAGCACTGCGGCCCTGCGGGTGCCCTGCCCCGCCAACAGCCCGGCCCTCAGAGGCCCAAATGCCCTGCAGGCCCCGCCCGCAAACGGTTCGGGTCGGCGTCCGCGCGCCAAGGGAACGCCCCCGCTTTCGTCTTCTCCGCTGTGCGCCCCCTCGCGCCAGGCCATTCGGGACAGAAGGCCCCGCCCGGGCGGGACGCCCCTGCGCAGGCCGAGCGCGCCACCGCCAAATCAAACCTCGAAAAACCTCGAAAAACCTCGCCCCCCCTTGTATCGATAAACAAATACGTTTCCCGCCCCGAAGAAAGGCGCCCCTATGAACGCCCCTGTGAAGCCGCGCACCACCACCCCCTTCGACCGCAAGATGGCGCAGGCGAAGAAGCTGCGCGCCGCACAGGACTTCGAGCAGGCCGCCCTCCTTTACGGCGAGGCTGCGGCGATGCTGCCGAACGCCAAGGCCGGGTTGTTCATGGCCATGTGCCAGCGCGACGCCGGGCGGACCGAAGAGGCGCTTTCCAGCTACCGCAGCTACGCCGATCGAAACCCCCGGGATTTCGACGGCTGGTGTGGCCTTGGCGTGCTGCTGAAACGCCTCGGTCGCTATGAAGAAGCCATCGGCCCCATGCAGCGCGCGCTGGCGCTGCGGGACGATGCCCCGGCCCGGAACACCCTGATCGCCTCGCTCTGGCGCGTGGGACGCAAGGAAGAGGCCCAGACCGAGGGTCACAGGAACCTCATCCTGAAGCACCGGCTGGCGCATCAGGCCTTCGAGGCCTCGCCCAGCAAGGACCTGACCGTCAAGCCGGGCGGGCGCGGCTTCGACCCCGAGCGGCGGAACCGGAACATCATCGCGTTTTCGCTCTGGGGGGATCGCCCGGAATACATCACCGGCGCGCTGGTGAACGCGCAGATCGCCCAGCATCTTTACGTCCGCTGGACGCCGCGTTTCTACTGCGACACCTCGGTGCCGCAGGACGCCCGGGACGCCCTGAAGGCCTATGGCGCGCAGGTCGTCCTGATGACCGGCAAAGACGATGCCGCGATCCGCCCGATGTGGCGGTTCCTGGCCTCGGACGACCCCGATATCAACGTCTTCGTCTGCCGCGACGCCGATTCGCGCGTGAATGCAAAAGAGCTGCTGGCGGTCACGGACTGGCTGAATTCCGGCTGTCGCTTCCACATCATGCGCGACCACATCTACCACCACGAGTTGATCCTTGCCGGGATGTGGGGCGGCATGGCCGGTATCCTGCCCAATATGCGGGACTGGCTGCGGTCTTCGCCGAAGTACTTCGACAACAAGTTCGGCGATCAGGCCTTCCTTGCGGATATGCTTTGGCCGCTGATTTATCGGGACGCCAGGATCCACGACACCTACTACCGCTTCCCCAAGGCCGGCCCCTTCCCGGCTGGATACGACCTGCCCGGGCTGATCCATGTGGGGGGCGGCACGAAGAACATGCCGCACTGGTCCAACTACGTGAACCTGCCCCGGGGGGCGTGATCCCCAGATCCGGGCGACACCGGCGCAGGACAGATCCGCGCGGGCTCCGGTCGGACATCAGCGGGACTGGCCGGACCTATCTATGGTCGATACCAGCCGGCACAGATGCAGGAGGGGGTGCTGGGGTTCCCAGGCCTGAGAGACCGGTTGGGGTCAGTGACTTCGGCGAAACGCCTTGGAATCCGCCTGTACGCCTTGGAGATATGGTGGGTGATGAGAGACTCGAACTCCCGACATCTTCGGTGTAAACGAAGCGCTCTACCAACTGAGCTAATCACCCGGTCCGACGGCATTTAGCCAAACTGCTCCGGCAGCGCAAGAGGCCCGGGCCACAGCCGTCCGGAGTGGCCCTGCCCGCGCCCTAGGCACAGCCGCGCCGCCGGTCCCTTTTTCCCTTGAGCAAGCGCCAGTACGCAGGTCAGGCCGGGCTGCGGCACGCCCTGCGCCGGGACCCGCGTGCGGCCTGTGTGCGGCCTGTGCGTGGACCTTCGCGCAGGCTTCGGCCCCGCCCCTGCAAGACGCCCGCCCCTCTGGACCGGGGACCGGGCCTGCTACGGTCGAGCGCCGGACATGAAAAAAGGGCCTCGCGGCGATGCGAGGCCCCTGAATTCTGGTGGGTGATAAGAGATTTGAACTCCTGACATCTTCGATGTGAACGAAGCGCTCTACCACTGAGCTAATCACCCGGTGCCGGGCGTATTAGACTCACTCCGCCGCCTGCGCAAGGGGGTTTGTCCGGGAATCTTGCGGATCCTCCGGTTGGCGCACACGGGTGTGCACGACCAGCCCGCGACCGCCCTTCTTCAGCCGTGTGACCTTGACCTTGCCCAGCGGCACGAGGTTCAGCTCGCGGCCCGAGGCCAGCGCCTCGCCCATCACCGCAAGCGCCGCCTCGATGGCAGGCTTCACATCGCGCTTGCGCATACCGCTGCGCTGCATGGCCAGCGCGATCAGCTCGCGCTTGCGCAGCTCTGGCGGCGCCACGAAACTGACGTCGCGCACCTCGTCCGGCCCGGCCTCATCGGTCTCGTCCGAAGGGATCTGGGCGGCCCCCTGCGGCTGCGGCGGTTCCGGCAGGGGCTGATGCTCGGCCTGTGTCGGATTGTCCGGATCGGGGATCCCGGCCTCCAGATCGGCCTGTGCCTCTGCCTGAAGCCAGGCCTGATCCGCAGCCAGCGCGGCGGCAATTGCCGCCTCTTCCGCCTCGGATGCCGCCTGAGCACGGCGTCTGGCCCGCAGGCTGGCCTTGTTCGCACCCGCCTTCCGCCGACGGGGCAACGGCGTCTCTGTCTTGCTTGTCATCTGCCTGTCTCTGCTCTTTTTCTGCCCGACGACGGCCCGTCTTCCGCAGGTCCGCGCGTTTTTTTGTTGCATCAGTGTATCAGAAAAACCGAATCGATCAAAGCGCCCGGTTGACTCGCAAAGGAGCCCTGCCGCAGGCTTCGGGTTCAACCATCCGGGCTGGAGCATTAAGCATGAAATCCATCGTACTGGGCGCAGGTCTTTTTTTCGCAGCTTCGACCGCCTTCGCCGGCAACTACGATCCCCCGCATATCGATCCCCCGGTGATCATCGAGGATGCCGCCAATTCCAGCACCGATTCCGGCGGCATCGTTCTGGGCATCATGACCCTGCTGCTGTTTGGCGCCGCCGCGGCCAACTAAGCGCCCGAACAACTTGGGGCCAGCCCCTCACGCATCACATGAAAAAGGCGCCGCAATCCCTTGCGGCGCCTTCTTTATTTGCAGTCAGGGCATTCAGTGCGCGGTTGCGCCCGCACCGGTCTCCTCGGCCTTAGCCTTGGCGGCGGCCGCGGCGGCCTCTTCGGCCTCCTCGTCCCATTCCACCGGTTCCGGCTTGCCGATCAGGGCCATGTCCAGCACCTCGGACACGTGCTTGACGGGGACGATCTTCAGCCCCTCTTTCACGTTGTCCGGGATATCGGCCAGATCCTTCTCGTTCTCTTCCGGGATGAAGACCGTGGTGATTCCCCCGCGCAGCGCCGCCAGCAGCTTTTCCTTCAGCCCGCCGATGGCGGAGGCATTGCCGCGCAGCGTCACCTCACCGGTCATGGCGATATCCTTGCGCACCGGCAGGCCGGTCAGCACGGATACGATGGCCGTGACCATGGCCAGACCCGCAGAGGGCCCGTCCTTGGGCGTGGCCCCGTCCGGCACGTGGACGTGGATGTCCCACTTGTCGAAGCGCGGCGGCTTCACCCCGATCGAGGGCGCGATGGACCGCACGTAGGACGAGGCCGCGTCGATGGACTCTTTCATCACGTCGCCCAGCTTGCCGGTGGTCTTCATCCGTCCCTTGCCCGGCAGGCGCAGCGCCTCGATCTGCAGCAGGTCGCCACCCACAGAGGTATAGGCAAGGCCGGTCACGACCCCCACCTGGCTTTCCTCTTCGGCCAGACCGTAGCGATACTTCCGCACGCCAAGGAAATCGTCGAGATTGTCCGAGGACACCGAGACCGCATCGGTCTCTTTCTTGACGATCTTGGTCACGGCCTTGCGCGCCAGCTTGGCGATCTCGCGCTCGAGGTTCCGCACGCCGGCCTCGCGGGTGTAGTACCGCACGATGTCGGTCAGCGCGTCGCCGCCAACCGAGAACTCCTTGGCCTTCAGCCCGTGCGCCTTGGTCTGCTTGTCCAGCAGGTGGCGCTTGGCGATCTCGATCTTCTCGTCCTCGGTGTAGCCCGAAAGCGGGATGATCTCCATCCGGTCAAGCAGCGGCCCCGGCATGTTGTAGCTGTTCGAAGTGGTCACGAACATCACGTTCGACAGGTCGTATTCCACTTCGAGATAGTGGTCCACGAAGGTCGAGTTCTGTTCGGGATCAAGCACTTCCAGCATGGCCGAGGCCGGGTCGCCACGGAAGTCCTGCCCCATCTTGTCGATCTCGTCGAGCAGGATGAGCGGGTTCGTGGTCTTGGCCTTCTTCAGCGCCTGGATGATCTTGCCGGGCATCGAGCCGATGTAGGTCCGGCGGTGGCCGCGGATCTCGGATTCATCGCGCACGCCACCCAGCGAGATGCGGATGAACTCGCGTCCCGTGGCCTTGGCCATAGACTTGCCAAGCGAGGTCTTGCCGACGCCCGGAGGGCCGACAAGGCAGAGGATCGGGCCCTTCAGCTTCTGCGACCGCGCCTGCACGGCCAGATACTCGACGATCCGCTCTTTCACCTTCTCAAGCGAATAGTGATCGGCATCGAGGATCTCCTGCGCCTTGTTCAGGTCCTTCTTGACGCGGCTCTTGGTGCCCCACGGAATAGACAGCATCCAGTCGAGGTAGTTGCGCACCACCGTCGCCTCGGCGCTCATCGGGCTCATGTTCTTGAGCTTCTTAAGCTCGGCGTCGGCCTTTTCGCGCGCCTCTTTCGACAGCTTGGTGTTGGCGATTTTCTCTTCCAGCTCGGCCACTTCGCCTTCGCCGTCCTCGCCATCGCCCAGCTCTTTCTGAATGGCCTTCATCTGCTCATTCAGGTAGTATTCGCGCTGGGTCTTCTCCATCTGCGTCTTGACGCGGGTCTTGATCTTCTTCTCGACATTCAGGACCGACATTTCGCCCTGCATCAGGCCGTAGACCTTCTCCAGCCGTTCGGAAATCGCCAGCGTTTCAAGCAGGTCCTGCTTTTGCTGCACCTCGATGCCAAGGTGTCCGGCCACCAGATCGGCCAGTTGCGCAGGCTCCTGCGCGCCACCGACGGCGGCCAACGCCTCTTCGGGGATGTTCTTCTTGACCTTGGCGTAACGCTCGAACTCTTCGGCCACGGTATGCACCAGCGCCTCGATGGCGGCGGTGTCGCCGGGCATCTCGGTCAGGTACTCGGCCCGGGCCTCGAAGAAATTCTCGTTTTCAAGGTATTCGGTGATGCGCACGCGCGCCTGCCCCTCGACCAGCACCTTGACGGTGCCGTCGGGCAGTTTGAGCAGTTGCAGCACGTTGGCCAGCACGCCGGCCTTGTAGATGCCCTTGGGATCGGGATCGTCCTCGGAGGCGTCCATCTGGCTGGCAAGCAGGATCTGCTTGTCGTCGTTCATCACCTCTTCGAGGGCGCGCACCGATCTGTCGCGCCCCACGAAGAGCGGCACGATCATATGCGGGAAGACGACGATGTCGCGCAGCGGCAGCACCGGGTACGAGGGGTTCAGAGGCTGTTTCATGCTCGCGTTTCCTGGTTATTGGCAAGACGGTCGGACCCCGCGTCGCGGCAGCCGTGGACCGTCTCCGGTCATGAGGAATGAAGGTGGGGTGTTTTTAACGGTTTTTCAACCGAAGTCCCTTGGCCTTCCGGGCAGTTTGGCGTGCCCCGGGGGGCGGCGCAAGCGCGGATTGGGAACAATCCACAGCAGGTTTCGCGGCATCCTGCGGCGGGAACGCCTGCGCCCCGGACCCAGCTCAGGCCTTGTCGTCCTTGGCCTGCGCGGCCTTCATGCGCGCCAGCAGATCGGCCTTGTCGGCCTTGCCGCCCCGCGCGTCCTTGCCCGCGGGGCGGGTCTTGTTGCCGTCGAAGCGCGGGGCGCCCTTGGCGGGCTTGGCGCCGCCGGATTTTCCGTAGTTCATGGGAGACTCTCCTGGGGTGATCGACCGAAGATAAACACCGCGCGCGTCCGGGGCAATCGCTGACCTGCCCCGACCCGCCGGAAATCCCCGGCTTCCATGTCGCGCGCGGGACAGCACCCCGCGCGCATCCCAGGGCCGTCAGGCGGGTTCTTCCTGCATGGTCGGATAATCGGTATAGCCCTCGCGGCCACCGCCGTAGTAGGTCGCCGGATCGCCTTCGTTCAACGCCGCCCCGGCCTTCAGGCGCGCGGCGAGGTCCGGGTTGGCGATATAGGGCCGCCCGAAGGCCACGAGGTCGGCATGCCCGCCCGAAACGGCATCCAGCGCCATCTGCCGGTCATAGCCGTTGTTGACCATCCATGCCCCGTCGAAACGCGCCTTCAGCGCGTCCAGGTCAACGCCTTCGGGCAGATCGCGCGCGCCGCCGGTCTGGCCCTCGATCAGGTGCAGATAGGCAAGCCCCCGCCCCGAGACGAAATCGACGAGGAACTCCCCCAAAGCCTTGGGGTCGCTGTCCGTGGCGCCATTGGCCCCCGAATAGGGCGAGATCCGCAGCCCCACATGCGCCGCGTCCCATGCCCCGGTCACCGCATCCAGCACCTGCCCCAGCAGGCGGGCGCGGTTCTCGAAGGAACCGCCATAGGCGTCGGTGCGGGTGTTGGTTCCATCCTTCAGGAACTGGTCCAGCAGGTAGCCGTTGGCGCCATGCACCTCGACCCCGTCAAAGCCTGCCTCGCGGGCGTTGCGGGTGGCCTGGGCAAAGGCCTCGACGATGCGCGGCAGCTCTTCCGCCTCCAGCGCGCGGGGTTCAGAGACCGCGACCATCTGCGCGCCGTCGAAGGTCTGCACCCCTTCGGCCCGGATCGCCGAGGGCGCCACCGGCGCCTTGCCGTCCTCTTGCAAAGATGTGTGGCTGATGCGGCCCACGTGCCAAAGCTGGATGACGATCCTGCCACCGGCCTCGTGCACCGCGTCGGTGACCTTCTTCCAGCCCGCGATCTGTTCGGCGCTGTGGATGCCCGGCGTCCAGGCATAGCCCTTGCCCTCGGGGGTGATCTGGCTGGCCTCGGTGACGATCAGGCCCGCCCCGGCGCGCTGCCGGTAGTAATCGACGTGCATGTCAGAGGGCGCGTCGCCGTCGAAGGCACGATTGCGGGTCAGCGGGGCCATGACCACGCGGTTCTTCAGGTCGATGGCGCCCAGCTTGAGGGGGTCGAACAGGGTCGACATGGCGCTCTCCTTTCGGTTTTGAACGTTGCGGGAAAAGATATGCATCGCCGCGCCCATGCCAAGCGAAGACCGGTCGGGCAGGCCTCCACAGCCTCTGTGCGCAGATGCGCGGGAACCGGCGAGGCGTCCGAAGGAGCCACGCCGCGACGACCGGCGCGTCGGGCGAAGCAGGGGCATGGCAAAGGCCACGGTGCCCTAGAAAAGCGCGGGCTGCTCGGCGGTTCCCAGCGGCGGGCGGAACAGGTCGCAGCGCAGGTCCGGCTGCCTGCGGTCCAGCCCCAGCGCCCGGCTGGCGCGCCTGAACCGCTGGGCAATGATCTCGGCATAGGGCCCCTCGCCCCGCATCCGGTGGAACCACCTGGCGGAATAGACCTCTCCGCCATGCATGGCGCGCAGGTGGTTCATGATCCGCGCGGCGCGGTCCGGGTAATGTTCCGCCAGCCAGTCCTGCCAAAGCAGGGCCACCTCCAGCGGCAGGCGCAGCATGATCCAGCTTGCCGCATCCGCCCCGGCCTCGGCGCCCGCCTTCAGGATCGCCTCGATCTCGGGGTCGGTGAGCGCCGGCACCACCGGAGAGACCATGATCCGCACCGGAATGCCCGCCCCGGTCAGGCGGCGGATCGTCTCCAGCCGCCTGCGGGGCGCCGGCACACGCGGCTCCATCCGGCGGCTGAGCGTGGCGTCCAGCGTGGTGACCGACAGGCCCACACGCACCAGACCGCGCGCCGCCATGGGCGCAAGGATGTCGATGTCACGCTCGACCAGCGTGCCCTTGGTGACGATGCCGACCGGGTGGCCGAAATCCGACAGCACCTTCAGGCAGGCGCGCATGATGCCGCGCTCTTTCTCGATCGGCTGGTAGGGGTCGGTGTTGGTGCCGATGGCCAGCGGCGCGACGGCATAGCCCCGGCGCCGCAACTTGCGATCAAGCACTGCGGGCGCCTCTGGCCGGGCAACCAGCCGGGTCTCGAAATCCAGCCCCGGCGACAGGCCCAGCCAGGCATGCGAGGGCCGGGCAAAGCAGTAGATGCAGCCGTGTTCGCAGCCGCGATAGGGGTTCAGCGTGCGGTCGAAGGGAATATCCGGGGACCGCACGTAGTTGATGACCGACCGGGGCCGTTCCTCGGTCACGGTGGTGCGCAGGGCGGCCTGCTCTTCGGGGATGTCCCAGCCATCGTGTTCGTCGTGGCGGCTGTGCACCTCGTAGCGGCCGCTGTCACGGCGCGCCGCACCCCGACCGGGGCGAAGATCGGGCGATACGGGGCGGGCGGGCGCGGACATGCCGCCACAACAGAACATTAAGCGAACATTCGCAATCCGCATGGCAGAGTGTCGCCACAGGTCGGTCCCGCCTTCCCGCGTGTCGCAATCCGCCAACTGCCCGGCGGCGGGAAAGACGATTAATCGCAGGAAGATCGACCCCTGAAGGGGGGCCAGGCTCAGGGAAAGCGCGCCATGTCCGACGAAGAAGACGACATCATCCTCAGCGAACTCGACGACGAGGAGCTTGTGCAGCAGATGTTCGACGACCTCTACGACGGTCTCAAGGAAGAGATCGAAGAGGGCGTGAACATCCTGCTCGAACGCGGCTGGGAACCCTACCGCGTCCTGACAGAGGCGCTGGTGGGCGGCATGACCATCGTCGGCCGCGACTTCCGCGACGGCATCCTCTTTGTCCCCGAGGTGCTGCTGGCGGCCAATGCGATGAAGGGCGGCATGGCCATCCTCAAGCCGCTTCTGGCCGAAACCGGCGCCCCGCGCATGGGCAAGATGGTCATCGGCACGGTCAAGGGCGACATCCACGACATCGGCAAGAACCTCGTGTCGATGATGATGGAGGGCGCGGGTTTCGAGGTGGTCGATCTGGGCATCAACAACCCGGTCGAGAAATACCTGGATGCGATCCGCGCCGAAGAGGCGGATATCCTCGGCATGTCGGCGCTGCTGACCACGACGATGCCCTACATGAAGGTAGTGATCGACGCGATGGTCGAACAGGGCATCCGCGACGACTATATCGTGCTGGTCGGCGGCGCGCCGCTGAACGAAGAATTCGGCAAGGCCATCGGCGCCGATGCCTATTGCCGCGACGCCGCCGTGGCGGTGGAAACGGCGAAGGACTTCATCAGCCGCAGGCACAACCAGATGTCGGCGGGCTGAGCGCCCCAGTCTGCCGCAACCGGCACGGGACGCGCCAAACCGGCTGCCCCCGGGGTGATCGCCCTGCACCGCCCCACCACCAGCCAGGACAGCCGTGCGCGGCCCCTGCCCGCCCCACCGGCGGCACGCCGCCGCCCGCGCGGCCACCCGGGGTCCGGCGGCGGCAGGGCTGCCTTGTCCCGCATCCTCGGCAAGCGGCCCTCGGCAAGCAGTTCCGAGGGCACGGCGCGCAGCGCCCTGCAGGAAGCCTGCACACCAGGCCGGCCGCCAGCGCGCGCAGGCCCGCGCCCGGCGCGGCCCCGCCGCTCACCGCCACCGTCCACCGCCTAAATTTGCGGCACATGGGCAAGTTTCCGTGACCCTGCGCCCAAACACCGCGTGCCGGGGCAATTGGGGTTTTTCTTCCCCAGGATTTGCCACATATTGTTCAGAGAGAGGAGACCGTTATGCCTGTGACGTTTTTCGCCCTGCTGATCCTCGCGGTTCTTGCCGCCGCCGCCCTGACCGTCTGGGCGCTGTCCTCGTGGGGTCTGCTGACGGTGATCCCCGTTCTGCTCGCGCTTGCGCTGCTCGCCCGCTGGGGCCTTGCGCATGTGCCCTATGACGACCCCCACCCCTGACGACGCCGCGCTGACGCGGGCGGGGCTGGCGCCCTCGGGCCGGGGGCGCGTCCTGCTGATCGCCTGCGGCGCGCTGGCGCGCGAAATCCTCGACCTGAAGCGGCTGAACGGCTGGGATCACCTCGACCTGACCTGCCTGCCCGCGATCCTGCACAACCACCCCGAGCGGATCACCGATGCGGTCCGCACGGTGGTGGCACGACATCGCGAGGCCTACGACCGCCTCTGCATCGTCTACGCCGATTGCGGCACCGGCGGCGCGCTGCAGGCCGCCTGCGCCGATCTGGGCGTCGAAATGATCGCCGGCCCGCATTGCTATGCCTTCTTCGACGGGCTGGCCCGGTTCGAGGCGCGCGACGAGGTCACGGCTTTCTACCTCACCGATTTCCTGGCGCGACAGTTCGATGCCTTCGTCTGGGGGCCGCTCGGGCTCGACCGCCACCCCGAACTGCGCGACCTGTATTTCGGCAACTACGAGCGGCTCGTCTACCTCGCCCAGACCGACGACCCGGCCCTGACCGAAAAGGCCCGCGCCAGCGCCGACCGGCTGGGCCTGGCCTTCGAGCGGCGCTTCACCGGCTACGGCGACCTGGCCCGCGCCATAGAAGCCTGGGCCCTCTGAGCGGACCGCCCGGCAGTCCGCCCCATACCCCGGCCCGCCCCACCAGTCCCGCGCCCCCAGGGCCCCCTCCTTCTTTGGTCCCGAAATACCTCGGAGAGCGCGAGAGGCAGCGCCTCTCGCAGGGCCGCGCAGCGGGCCTTGCCCCGAACCGGTCTCGCGCGGCCAAGAAATCTCCCGCGATCACTCCACCGCGCGCAGCGATTCCGCCAGCACCGTCGAGACCGGCACCAGCGTGATGGTCGAGCCGCGATCCTGCAGCCCCCAGAGCACCAGCGCCGAGACCGTATCGGCGCGCAGGCGGCCCACCATGACCACAGCGCCCTCCTGCCGGGCGCGGAAGGCGGCCTGGTCGAAGATGCGCCGGATCACATTGGCCGACTGGCCCTCTGCGTCGAAGTCCCGGAACAGCGAGGCCGAGGGCACGCCCTCTTTCAGCGCCAGTTTCTGCGTGGTGTTCAGCCCCTTCGGCACCATGACCAGCCCGTGACCGGAGGCCAGCAGGTAGTCCGTCGTCTGCGCCGCCACGTCGCGGTCGGCCTGAAGGCTGCCAGCGCTGTCCTCCAGCACCGCCACCGCCTGCGGCACGGCGTCCAGGGCACCGGCAAGGGCGGTCTCCACGTCCGAGGGCAAGGCCCCCGCCGGCACCGCGCCCACCGCCATGACCTCGAAGCCGAGCGCGCGATAGCCCGCCGCCGCCCTCTGCGGGTCCGGGTGGCCCGGCGCGATGGCGAAGGTCACGGGAAAGGGGAAGCTCTCCAGCGCCTCGGGCCCCAGCGGGCCCGACCCGTCGTCGATCAGCACAACCGCCATGCGCGGCACCCCGGCGGGGGCCTCGAAGGCGGCGGCGTTGCGGACCAGCGGGCTGTCCCCGGGCAGGGCCGCAAGGGCGGAGGGCGCGGTTTCCGGCGCATCCGGCTGCACCTCCGGGGCCTCGGGCGCATCGGCGGCGATGCTGGGCAGGCGGTTCTGCTGCACAGCGGGCGCGCGGTTCGACACCAGCGACCCGGCGCGGGTCTGCAGGCGGCCCTGCTCCGCGTCCGCCGCTGTCTCGGGGTCTTCCTCGGCAGTTTCCGGTGCGTCTCCGGCGACGTCGGGGCCGTCCTCGACACTCTCCGGCGCGTCGGTCAAGGCTTCGGGGGCGTCCTTCGCACGCTCCGTCCCCTCTCTCACGGCCTCGGCACCACCCTCCGCACTCACTGGCGCACCGGTCAGAGCCCCGGGGTTTTCCGCCGCAGTCCCCGGCGCGTCGGCCCGCGCCCCGGGGCCTTCTTGCACGGGCTTCGGCGGCAGGCCGGGATCGGCAGAGACCTGCGGCTCGGCCTCGGGGTCCGGGGCACCCGGGCTGGCCTGCGGCGCGGCGCCCTGGCCCGGCGGCGAAACCGGCTCGACCGGTGTCAGCCCGGCAAGCTCCAGCGTCTCCGCCCCCTCCGCCCCGGCGGCGGGCGGCGCCTCGGGGGTGTCCCCGACCGCAGGGTCGGCGGGTGGAGCCGTCCCCGCCCCGTCCGGCGCCGCATCGTCGGCCCCGGGGTCCGGGACGCCCGCCGGTGCGCCGGATCGGGCCACCTCCGTCAGCAGCTCGGGTGCGGGCGCCGGCCCCTCTTCGGGCTCTGCCGGGGCAAGGCTCAGGTCGACGCCCCGGTCTCCGGCCTGAACGGTGATCTCGACCCGGTCCGGCACCCGCGCCACCGGATCGGGCGCCGCCTCTGCCAGGGGCTGCGCCGCCGCCTCCCCCGGACGCGGATCTCCGGGCCGGGCCCCGGCGGCAGCACCGGGTGCCGCACTGGCCTCTGGTGCGGCAAGGCTGCCCGGCACCTCGGTACCGGCCTCCGGAGCGGGTCCGTCTGTCTCCGCGCCCTGCCCTGCGGGTCCATCCGGGGCAGAACGATCCGGGACCGGCGCCTCACCTTCCTCCGGCGCCAGATCCGTCCCGGCGGCGGTCACCGGGTCCGCACCCCCGTCATCCTCCGCGCCCTCCCCCGCCGGTTCCCCGGCGGCGACATCCGCATCTGTAACGCCCGTGTCAGGGCCAGCCGCCCCATCCCCGGCAGCGGCGCCATCCGCAGCCCCATCGTCAGCACCGGCACCGGGATCGGCGCCAACCTCCGCCCCCCTGGCCGCCGGGCCACTCGTTGCGTCCGGACGCCCGGCGCCGAATGCCCCCCCCGTTCCGGTCAAGGGCTCCCCGACAGCGGCGCCATCCGCAGCCCCATCGGCAGGGCGGCCCCCGGGATCGGCGGCGACCTCCGTCCCCGTGGCCGCCGGGCCGCTCGTTGCATCCAGACTTGTCCGGGAGGGAAACCCGGTCTCGGCCACCGGCCCCGTCATCACCGACAGACCTGCGGCGCCGCCCACTGCCACAACCCCGCCCCAGATCGCTCCGATCACAAAACCCTTGGCCATGCCGCCTGTCTCCGCCCTTGTCGCGCCTCGTCTCTTCGGCGGTCCGTGCCCGCCCCGCCTCTGGTGTCGGGGCCTTGACGCCATGCCGCCTGCCTGCGCATGTATACCGCGACCAAGACCCCTCCCGCCAGCCCCGAGAGACGGATTCCCATGCTTCTGCTGATAGATAACTACGACAGCTTCACCTATAACCTCGTCCATTACCTCGGCGAGCTCGGGGCTGACGTGCAGGTCTGGCGGAACGACGCGCTGGACGTGCAGCAGGCGATGGCGATGAAGCCCGCGGGGATCGTGCTGTCGCCGGGCCCCTGCGACCCGGATCGCGCGGGCATCTGCCTTGCGCTGACGCAGGCGGCGGCAGAGACACGCACGCCGCTTCTGGGCGTCTGCCTCGGCCACCAGACCGTCGGTCAGGCCTTCGGCGGCACGGTGGTGCGCCATGACGAGATCGTGCACGGCAAGATGGGCGAGATCCATCACGGCGGCAAAAGCGTCTTTCGCGGCCTGCCCTCGCCGCTGCAGGCGACGCGCTACCATTCGCTGGTGGTGCGGCGCAGCGACCTGCCCGAGGCGCTGGAGGTCACCGCAGAGCTTGCGGACGGCACCATCATGGGGCTGGCGCATCGTGACCTGCCGATCCACGGCGTGCAGTTCCACCCCGAGAGCATCCGCTCGGAACACGGCCACGCCATGCTGCAAAACTTCCTCGACGACCTGAAGGTGCCGGCATGAGCGACGACCTGCGCCCGCTGATCGGCAAGGCCGCCGACCGCCCGCTGTCCCGCGCCGAGGCCGAAGAGGCCTTCGGCATCCTCTTCGAGGGACAGGCCACCCCCGCCCAGATCGGCGGCCTGCTGATGGCCATGCGCACGCGCGGCGAGACGGTGGACGAATATGCCGCCGCCGCCGCGGTCATGCGGTCCAAGTGTAACCCGGTGAAGGCGCCCGCGGGCGCCATGGACATCGTCGGCACCGGTGGCGACGGCAAGGGCACGCTGAACATCTCGACCGCCACGGCCTTCGTCGTCGCGGGCGCGGGCGTGCCGGTGGCCAAGCACGGCAACCGCAACCTCTCGTCAAAATCCGGCGCGGCGGATGCGCTGGCGCAGATGGGCATTCAGGTCATGGTCGGCCCGGATGTGGTCGAGAAGGCGCTGGCCGAGGTCGGCATCTGCTTCATGATGGCGCCGATGCACCATCCCGCCATGGCCCATGTCGGCCCGGTCCGGGCCGAGCTTGGCACCCGGACGATCTTCAACATCCTCGGGCCGCTGACCAATCCGGCGGGCGTGAAGCGCCAGCTGACCGGCGCCTTCTCGCGCGATCTGATCCGGCCCATGGCGGAAACGCTGGCGCGGCTGGGGTCGGAACGGGCCTGGCTGGTGCATGGCTCGGACGGCACCGATGAGCTGACGATCACCGGGATCTCCTGGGTCGCGGCGCTGGAAGAGGACGGCATGATCCGCGAGGTCGAGATCCACCCCGAGGACGCGGGCCTGCCGGTGCATCCCTTCGAGGCCATCGTCGGTGGCACGCCCGAGGAAAACGGCCGCGCCTTCCGCGCCCTGCTGGGCGGCGAGGCCGGGGCCTACCGCGACGCGGTGCTGCTGAACGCCGCCGCCGCGCTGGTGATCGCGGGCCGCGCCGCCGATCTGCGCGAGGGCACGGCCAAGGCCCGCGAGAGCATCGACAGCGGCGCCGCGCTGGCGCGCGTCGAGGCTCTGGCCAAGGCCACCTCCGCCTGATGGGGCGCAAAAGTCTTCGAAGACTTTTTCGAATTCCATCCATGGAATTTCCCAGCGCCCGCCGGAGAGCCTGACATGACCACGCTGCCGCCACCGCCCGCCGCCTGGGCGCATCTGCCGTTCTTCGCAGGCGCCTATCCGGCCATCGCGGAGCGGCTGAAGGACGCCCCTGACGTCCTGCCGCCCGCCCATCAGGTCTTTGCCGCGCTGGAGGCCTGCCCACCCGATGCGACCCGTGTCGTGATCCTCGGGCAGGACCCCTACCCCACGCCGGGCCATGCACATGGCCTTGCCTTCTCGGTCGAGCCGGACGTCCGCCCGCTGCCCCGGTCGCTGACCAATATCTTCAAGGAAATGACCGACGACCTCGGCGCCTGCCCGCCCGACGGCGACCTGCGGTTCTGGGCCCGGCAGGGTGTGCTGCTGCTGAACACCGCGCTCACCGTGCCCGCCGGACAGGCCGGGGGCCATGCCCGCCTTGGCTGGACCACCTTGACGCAGGAGGTGCTGGAGGCGCTGAACGACGCCCCCCGCGCCTATATCCTCTGGGGCCGCCATGCGCAGGGCTTCGCGCCGCGCCTGACCCACCCGGACACGCTGATCCTGCAATCCGCCCACCCCTCGCCGCTGTCCGCCCGGCGAGGCTTTTTCGGCTCGCGCCCCTTTTCGCGGGTGAACGACTGGCTTATTGCCAGAGGCGAGACCCCGATCGACTGGACGAGAGGCTAGACCATGACCGCGACCATCCTCGACAAGATCAAGGCCTACAAGCTGGAGGAGGTGGCCGCCGACAAGGCCACCCGACCCATGGCCGCCGTCGAAGAGGCCGCGCGCCACGCCGACCCGGTGCGCCCCTTCGCGCTGGCCTTGCGCGAGGCCGCGCAGACCGGCTATGGCCTGATCGCCGAGGTCAAGAAGGCCTCCCCCTCCAAGGGGCTGATCCGCGCCGATTTCGAACCCGCCGCGCTGGCCAGCGCCTATGAGGCCGGCGGCGCGACCTGCCTGTCGGTGCTGACAGACACGCCCAGCTTTCAGGGCGCCAAGGGCTACCTGACCGCCGCGCGGCTGGCGACCGGCCTGCCCGCGCTGCGCAAGGACTTCATGTATGACCCCTACCAGGTGGCCGAAGCGCGCAGCCTTGGTGCCGACTGCATCCTGATCATCATGGCCAGCGTGTCCGACGCGCAGGCCGCCGAGCTGGAAGCCTGTGCCTTCGACTGGGGCATGGACGCGCTGATCGAGGTGCATGACCGGGCCGAGCTGGACCGCGCGCTGGCGCTGCGCTCGCCGCTGATCGGGGTGAACAACCGCAATCTCAAGACCTTCGAACTGACGCTCGACACCACGCGCGAACTGTCGAAGGCCGTGCCCGACGACCGCTTCCTCGTCTGCGAATCCGGGCTGCACACGCCCGCCGACCTCGCCGACATGGCCGGCCACGGTGCCCGCGCCTTCCTGATCGGCGAAAGCCTGATGCGGCAGGACGACGTGGCCCAGGCCACGCGGACCCTGCTCGCCGACCCGGTGCCGGCATGAGCGGGCTGTCGCATTTCGACGATCAGGGCAACGCCCATATGGTCGACGTCTCGGACAAGGCGGTGACGGCGCGCATCGCCACCGCCGAGGGCTGGGTGCGCATGGCGCCCGAGACCTTCGCGATGATCACCGAGGGGCGCGCCAAGAAGGGCGACGTCATCGGCATCGCGCGGCTGGCGGGCATCATGGGTGCCAAGAAGACGTCCGAGCTGATCCCGCTGTGCCATCCGCTGCCGATCACCAAGGTCTCGGTCGACCTGACGGCCGACCCGGCGCTGCCGGGCCTCCGGCTCGCGGCCACCGTCAAGACCACCGGCCAGACGGGCGTCGAGATGGAGGCGCTGACCGCCGTATCCACCGCTGCGCTGACCGTCTACGACATGGTCAAGGCAGTGGACAAGGCGATGGAGATCGGCGGCATCCGCGTCACCCTGAAGGACGGCGGCAAGTCGGGCCGCTACGAGGCCTGAGCCCATGATCACCGTCACCGAAGCCCTCGACCGCCTCTTTGCCCTTGCCACGCCGCTGGCGCCGGAAACCGTGCCGCTGGCGCAGGCCGCGGGCCGGGTGCTGGCGCGCGAGGCGACCGCGCGGCGCGACCAGCCGCCCTTTCCGGCCTCGGCCATGGACGGCTATGCCGTCGCTGACGCCGCCGCCGGAGACAGCCTGACGGTGATCGGCGAAAGCGCCGCGGGCCATGGCTTTGCCGGGTCTGTCGGCCCGGGCCAGGCGGTCCGCATCTTCACCGGCGCCCCGGTGCCCGAGGGCGCGACCCGCGTGGTGATCCAGGAGGATACGACCCGCGACGGCGACCGCATCACGCTGCAGGCCAACCTCGACGCGCCGACCCATATCCGGCCCGCCGGGTCCGACTTCCGGGCCGGTGCCGCGATCCCGGCGCCGCGCCGCTTGTCGCCCTCCGACATCGCGCTGCTGGCCTCGATGAACATCGCCGAGGTCGCGGTGACCCGGCAGCCGCGCGTCGCGCTGATCTCGACCGGGGACGAGTTGGTTATGCCCGGCGAAGACCCCGGCCCCGACCAGATCATCGTCTCGAACACCTTCGGCCTTGCCGCCCTGCTGCAGGACCTCGGCGCCCTGCCCCGGATGCTGCCCATCGCGCGCGACAACCGCGAGGCCCTGCGCTCGGTCTTCGGGCTGGTCGACGACGCCGACCTGGTGATCACCATTGGCGGCGCCTCGGTGGGCGACCACGATCTGGTGGCACCGGTGCTGGCGGAACTGGGCATGGAACAGGCCTTCCACAAGGTGGCCATGCGCCCCGGCAAGCCGCTGATGTCCGGCCGTTTCGGCAAGGCCACGATGATCGGCCTGCCCGGCAACCCGGTCTCGGCCATGGTCTGCGGCCATGTCTTCGTGGCCCCGGTGATCCGCGCCCTGCTGGGCCTTGGCGCCGCGCCCGCGCCCCGGCGCACCGCGCCCCTGGCGGAGCCGCTGGCGGCCAATGGCCCGCGCGAACACTACATGCGCGCGACCCTGGGGCCTGACGGGATCACCGCGCAGGGCCGGCAGGATTCCAGCCTGCTGAGCATCCTCGGCCAGTCCGACGCGCTGCTGGTCCGCCCGGTTCGCGATCCCGCCCGCGCCGCAGGCGAGATGGTAGAATACCTGCCCTTCGGCTGAGGCCCGGCGCGAAAACGCATCCATGCGTTTTTCAAATGTCTTCGAAGACATTTGCCCGCCCGCAATGCGGCGACCGCCCCTGTTGACACAAAACAGGAACACCCATAGAACAAAAAGTAACAGACATGGGGTAAACGGATGCTGACCAAGAAACAGCTGGACCTTCTCGGCTTCATCAACAAGCGCATGCAGCGCGACGGGGTTCCGCCCAGTTTCGACGAGATGAAGGATGCGCTGAACCTGCGCTCCAAATCCGGCATCCACCGGCTGATCACCGCGCTGGAAGAGCGCGGCTTCATCCGCCGCCTCGCGCATCGCGCCCGGGCCATCGAGATCGTCAAGCTGCCGGAAAGCCTTGGCGGCCAGCCGGCGGGCTTCAACCCGCGCGTAATCGACGGCGACCGGCCCGACAGCCAGCCTGCGCGGGCCATGGAACTAGCCAACCTCGACGTCAGCGAACTGCCCATCGTCGGCCGCATCGCCGCCGGCCAGCCGATCGAGGCGATCAACGACCCGGCTCCCGGCATCGCCGTTCCCGGGCAGATGGTGCGCAGTCAGGGCCGTCACTACGCGCTGGAGGTCCGGGGCGATTCCATGATCGACGCCGGGATCAACGACGGCGACGTGGTGGTGATCCGCGAAACCTCCGAGGCCTCGGAGGGCGACATCGTGGTCGCGCAGATCGAGGGCTACGAGGCGACGCTGAAGCGCTTCCGCCGCAAGGGCGAGATGATCGTGCTCGAAGCCGCCAACCCGGCCTACGAGCCGCGCGTCCTGCCCCGGGGCGCGGTCAGCGTGCAGGGCCGCCTCGTCGGCCTGATCCGCACCTACTGAGCGCTCCGCGACCGAATGCGCCCGCCCCTGCCCGATAACGGCGCAGGCGGGCGTCCCTTGCGTTTTCGGGCGGCGTTCCCGGTTTAACAGCCCCTGACCCGACGGCTCTGCATCCGGGGTGATCCACGTCCAAGGCGCCGGTCACGGGCCGGTGTCGTCGCGAGCCACTGTCCAGGGCATCCTGTTGCGGCGTTCCCGGTTTCATGGCCTCTGGCCCGACCGCTCTGCATCCGGGGTGATCCAAGGCAAAGGCCCCGGTCACGGGCCAGTGTCGGCGCGGGCAACCGTCCGGGGTATCCTGTTGCGGCGCGCCGGGCTCCACAGCCTCTGGCCCGACAGCTCTGCATCGGTGACAAAGCGCGGCCCCTCGGCCCCCAGCCAGATCGCCACAGAGCCGCTGTCGCGCAGGCGGGCCGGGTCGAAGACCCGGCAGCCGCCGCGCAGCGCGAGGTCCGTGGAAGACACCACCACCTGCGCCGCGCCGCAGCCATCAAGCTGGGCGGCGGCGCGTTTGCCCTGAACGTGCAGGATCGTCAGATCCGCCACCTGCGCCACGGCCAACCGGTCGGCGCGCGCACCGGGCCACAGCGCCGCCGCGCTGTCCTGCGTGCCGCCGCGACCGTCGTTTTCCAGCCATGTCCCGGCGATGAAGCCCGAGCCCCGGTCGCGCGACAGCCCCCGCCCGGCATCGGTCATCACGCCCACCAGCGTCCCGCTGTCGGCGATCAGCACGGCGGGCCTCTCGCTTTGCACCCAAAGCAGGGCTCCGGCGGCCATCGGCGCCAGTCCGGCGATCCGCGCCCGGCCCCGCCAGAGGCACAGCACCAGCCCGCCAAGGGCGATCAGCGGCAGGGCCCAGGGCATCGGCGCCACCACCGGGCGGGTCGCGCCCTGCCACCCGGCGACCATCCGGGCGACGCCGAGGATCCAGTCCAGCCCCAGCGCCATGACGGCCAGCGCCAGCCCGTCGAGGCCGAAGGGCATGAGCAGCGCCGCGACCACCGCCATCGGCACCACCAGCACCCCCATGACCGGGACCGAGATCAGGTTGGCCAGCAGCCCGTATTGCGCCATCTGGTTGAAATGCGCCATGCCGACCGGCCCGGTCGCGGCACCCGCCACCGCAGACGACACGACGACCGAGACCACCGGCGCCAGCCATTTCGGCATGCGGCGGCGGCGCTGTATCTGGCTGAAGCGCTCGAAGACCGCGACCAGCGCCGTGGTCGCCGCAAAGGACATCTGAAAGCCGGGGCCCAGCAGCGCCTCGGGCCGCAGCGCCAGCACCACCAGCGCGGCGATGGCGACGCTGCGCAGGCTTATGGCGCGCCGGTCCAGCATTGTCGCGCAAAGCGCGGCGGCGGCCATGATGAAAGCGCGTTCGGTCGCGACATTGCCGCCCGAGAGCGCAAGATAGCCCGCCGCCGCCAGCAAGGCGCCCGCCGCCGCCAGCTTCTTGACCGGCCAGCGGTGGCGGCTGACCGGGTGTACAAGCAGGCCCAGCCGCAGGGCAGCAAAGACGAAGCCCGCCAGCAGCCCCATGTGCAGGCCCGAGATCGCCAACAGATGCGCAAGGTTCGAGTCGCGCAGCGCCTGAAGCGTGTCCTGCCCCATGCCCGCACGGTCGCCGGTCATGATGGCGGCGGCGAAGGCGCCGGTTTCCCCCGGCAGCGCCGCCTGCACCCGGGCCGACAGCCACATGCGGATCTTGGCGACCGGCAGACCCGCGCCCGGCGGCTCCAGCAGCAGGACCGGGTTGCGCGTGTATCCCACCGCCCCCAGCCCGAGGAACCACGAATGCCGCCGGAAGTCGAAACCACCCGGCTCGACCGCGCCGCCGGGTGGTGAAAGATGGCCGGTCAGGATCACCGTGGCACCCGGTTCCGGCGTCAGCCAGTCCTGCCTGCCATGCATCGACACGCGGACGCGGGCGGGCGTCTCGGCGGGGGCCATACGCTCCAGTACCACGCGGTCCAGCGTCAGGCGCACCGCGTCCGAGGCAGAGCGGTCGATCGCCACGATCCGCCCCTCGACCGCGCCGTAATAGCGGAAGTCCAGCACCGGCCCCGCCACCTGATGCGCGCGTCCCCCCGCCAGTGCGAATCCCAGCGACACCAGCGCGACACCCGCCAGAAGCGGACCAAGGCACGGCCCCGCTCGACGCTGCCCCAGCCCCGCCAGCGAGACCGCCGCGGCGGCCCAGAGCAACCAGACCGGAGGCTCGACGCGCAGGCCGAAATACAGCGCGATCCCGCAGGCCATGGCCACCGGCGCCCATGGAAACAGGTGCCCGCGCTGTCCCGGCAGGGCCTGACGGATCGTCGAGAGGGCGCCACCCATGCTTGCCCCGGAAAATCTGGCTGGTTACAGAGCATCAACTCTACCCATCGCCCCGTTAGGAAAAGGTTAACCACGCTCATGTCCGAGGTCGTCACCCGCTTCGCCCCGTCCCCCACCGGCTACCTGCACATCGGCGGCGCCCGCACGGCGCTGTTCAACTGGCTTTACGCCCGGGGCCGCGGCGGCAAGTTCCTGCTGCGGATCGAGGACACCGACCGCGCCCGGTCCACCCCCGAGGCAACAGAGGCCATCCTGCGCGGCCTCGATTGGCTGGGCCTCGACCATGACGGCGAGGTGATCAGCCAGTTCGACCGCGCCGATCGCCACGCCGAGGTGGCGCATGACCTGCTCGCCAAGGGCGCCGCCTACAAGTGCTTCTCGACGCAGGAAGAGATCGAGGCCTTCCGCGAGGCGGCCCGGGCCGAGGGCAAATCCACCCTGTTCCAGAGCCCCTGGCGCGACGCCGACCCCACGACGCACCCGGACGCGCCCTTCGTGGTGCGCCTGAAGACCGCGCAGGAGGGTGCGACCGTCATCGAGGACGAGGTGCAGGGCAGTGTCACCATCCGCAACGACCAGCTGGACGACATGGTGCTGCTGCGCTCGGACGGCACGCCGGTCTACATGCTGGCGGTGGTCGTGGACGACCACGACATGGGCGTGACCCATGTGATCCGGGGCGACGACCACCTGAACAACGCCGCGCGCCAGATGGGCATCTATGCCGCGATGGGCTGGCCGCTGCCGGTCTACGCGCATATCCCGCTGATCCACGGCGCCGACGGCAAGAAGCTGTCGAAGCGCCATGGCGCGCTTGGCGCGGACGAATACCAGAAGATGGGCTACCCGGCGGCGGGCATGCGCAACTACCTCGCGCGGCTGGGGTGGAGCCACGGCGACGACGAGTTCTTTACCGACGCGCAGGCAAAAGAGTGGTTCGGGCTGGACGGAATCGGCAAATCCCCCGCCCGCTTCGACCTGAAGAAACTGGAAAATCTCTGCGGCCAGCATATCGCGGTGGCGGAGGATGCCGGCCTCTTGCGAGAGCTGGAGGAATTCCTTGCCGCAACCGCACAAAATCCTTTGACGGAGACGCAAAGACAGGGAATGCTGCGCGCAATGTTCTGCCTGAAGGAAAGGGCCAAGACCTTCCCGGAACTCCTTGATAAGGCTCAATTCGTCCTGACAGAAACCCCCGTCGTTCCCGACGAGAAGGCGGCGAAGGCGCTGGATGCGGTATCCCGTGGTATACTGTCTGCGTTGACGCCGCACCTGCAAAATGCTAGCTGGGCGCGTGACGACCTGGAGGCGGTTCTGAACCGCTTTGCCGAGGATCAGGGCACCAAATTCGGCAAGCTTGCAGGTCCGATGCGGGCGGCGCTGGCGGGCCGCAGTGCCACGCCCTCGGTTTTCGACATGATGCTGGTGCTTGGCCGCGAGGAGACGATCCGGCGCCTGGACCGGGCCGCAACCGCAGAGATGGGCTGATACCCGTGCGCGACGGCCGTGTGAATTCAATCGGCAGGGCCGTCCCGGCCCCGCTTTTTCGTATACCTAGAGGGATGACAAAGCATGGCTGAAAAGAACGCGACACTCACCATCGGAAATCAAAGCTACGACCTGCCGATCCACTCGCCGACCGCCGGTCCGGACGTCATCGACATCCGCAAGCTCTACGGTCAGGCCAATGTCTTCACCTACGACCCCGGCTTCACCTCGACCGCGTCCTGCGACTCGACCATCACCTTCATCGACGGTGAAAAGGGCGAGCTGCTGCACCGCGGCTACCCGATCGACCAGCTGGCCTCGAAGTCGCATTACCTCGAGGTCTGCTTCCTGCTGCTTTACGGCTACCTGCCCAAGGCCGAAGAGCTGGAGAAGTTCGAAAGCACGATCACCCGTCACACGATGATCCACGAGCAGATGCACAACTTCTTCCGGGGCTTCCGCCGGGATGCGCATCCGATGGCGGTCATGGTGGGTGTGGTCGGCGCGATGGCGGCCTTCTACCACGATTCGACCGATATCGCCGACCCGCTGCAGCGCGAGATCGCCTCGCACCGCCTGATCGCCAAGATGCCGACGATCGCGGCCATGGCCTACAAGTATTCAATCGGTCAGCCCTTCGTCTATCCGCGCAACGATCTGGATTACGCGGCGAACTTCCTGCACATGTGCTTCAGCGTGCCGGCCGAGGAATATACCGTCGACCCGATCCTTGCCCGTGCCATGGACCGGATCTTCACCCTGCACGCCGACCACGAGCAGAACGCCTCGACCTCGACCGTGCGCCTGGCCTCGTCCTCGGGTGCCAACCCCTTCGCCTGCATCGCAGCCGGCATCGCCTGCCTCTGGGGTCCCGCCCATGGCGGCGCCAACCAGGCCTGCCTGGAGATGCTGAAGGAAATCGGCGATCCCGAGAACATCCCCGAGTACATCGCCCGCGCCAAGGACAAGAGCGACCCCTTCCGCCTGATGGGCTTCGGCCACCGGGTCTACAAGAACTTCGACCCGCGCGCGAAGGTGATGAAGCAGTCAGCCGACGAGGTGCTTGACCTTCTGGGTGTCGAGAACAACCCGATCCTCGCCACCGCGAAAGAGCTGGAAAAGCAGGCCGTTGCCGATCCCTACTTCGCCGAGAAGAAGCTGTTCCCGAACGTCGACTTCTATTCCGGCATCATCCTCGAGGCGATGGGCTTCCCGACCTCGATGTTCACGCCGATCTTCGCGCTGTCGCGCACCGTCGGCTGGATCAGCCAGTGGAAAGAGATGCTGAACGATCCGCAGAACAAGATCGGTCGTCCGCGCCAGCTGTACCTTGGCGAGACCGAGCGGGACTACGTGGATATCGAGAACCGCTGACACCCGCGTTACGCGAATCATGGGGCCGGTCGCCGGAAGCGACCGGCCCCATTTCTTTTTCGAGCCGCACGGCAACCGCCACGCGGGACCGGGGTGACCGCACCCGCTGGGCACGCCCGCGTCGCATGCGCCGCGTCTTCATCAAGCCGCTGGCGCCTTGAACCGATGGCACGCGGATCTGGCGGATCGGACCGCGCCTTTTAAGGCTGCCTGGCGGTTTCGGGTAAGGCCTGGCGTTTTCCGAAGCATCCATGCGCCCCGCTGCCCCGGGCGGGGCCTACCGCGACCGGCGCCGCCGGTCAGCGCAGGCGGGCCCGTGCAGGCAGGTCCGTGCAGGCCGCCCCCTTTTGTCCGCCGGACTGTCGCGCCAGCGACCGGCGCCATAGTCCGGCGGGCGCCCGGTCAGGCCTGAACCGGCGCGTCGCCGGTCAGCGGCCCTCGTAGACCGCCGGGCGCTTCTCCATGAAGGCGACGACGCCTTCCTTGAAGTCGCGGGTCTTGCCGCATTCACCCTGAAGCTTCGACTCGACGGCCAGCTGCGCCTGCAGATCGTTGTCGAAGGAGGCGCGCATCGCCTGTTTCACCCGGGCATAGGCGGCGGTCGGCCCCTTGGCCAGATGTGCCGCCCGCGCCGCGATGTGCCCGGCAAAGGCCTCGTCCGCGACCGCTTCCCAGATCAGGCCCCAGTCGTCCGCCTGCTTGGCGGTAATCTTCTCGGCAAACAGCGCGGCGCCCATGGCCTTGGCCAGCCCCATCTGGCGCGGCAGGAACCACGTGCCGCCCGCGTCCGGGATCAGGCCGATGCGGGTGAAGGCCTGAAGGAAGAAGGCGCTTTCGGTGGCGATGACCACATCCGCCGACAGCGCAAGGTTGGCCCCTGCCCCGGCGGCGGCGCCGTTCACGGCACTGATCGTCGGCACCGGGCAGTCGAAGATGGCCCGCAGCATCGGCACGTATTCGTCGCGCAGCGTGCGCTCCAGATCGAGGTTCGCGACGTTCGCCCGGTCGCCCAGATCCTGCCCCGAGCAAAAGGCCCGCCCCGCCCCGGTCAGCACCACGACCCGCGCCTCGCGCCCGCCGGTGGTGACCGCATCGGTAATCTCGGCCCGCATCTGGGTGTTGAGCGCGTTCATCACCTCGGGGCGGTTCAGGGTCACCGTGGCGACGTCGTTTTCCACCGCGTAGGTGATCATCTCGTACTGCATTCAAGCGGCCTCCCGTTGTCTCGCGGGCATGAAACACCGCGCACGGGGGAATGGCAAAGCGAAACGCGGCGTCACGGGCCGCTGGCCCCTGTCAGCCCTTCAGCAGCTCTTCGAGCCGTTTGCGTTCCGCCTCGTTCAGCCCCTCTTCGGCAAGGGGCTGCGCGCTGGCCCGGCGGCGCAGGTAAAGCACCGCCACCATCAGCGCGGCGAGGAAGAGCAAGGGACCGGCAGCCCAGAGCAGCCAGTTCCAGCCGCCGGTTGTGGGCCGCAGAAGCACGAACTCGCCGTAGCGGGCCACGATGAAATCGACCGCCTCTTCGTTGCTGTCACCGGCCACCAGCCGCTCGCGCACCAGCAGGCGCAGGTCGCGGGCCAGAGAGGCGTTGCTTTCGTCGATGCTTTCGTTCTGGCAGACGAGGCAGCGCAGGCCCGCGCTGATGTCGCGGGCGCGCGCTTCCAGCGCCGGATCGTCCAGCACCTCGTCGGGCTGGACCGCCAGCGCAACCGTGGCGACCAGCGCGAAAAGCGCGGCAAGGATGGCGGACGGGGTGCCCCGCCAGGGGCGCAGCAGCCGGGTCATTCCGCGGGCACCCCCTGCACCGGGGCGCTCTTGCGGGCGCCTGCGGCAACACGGTAGCGGCGGTCCGAGAGGCTGAGAAACCCGCCGAGCGCCATCAGGATGGAGCCGCCCCAGATCCAGTTGGCCAGCGGCTTGATATAGGTCCGCATGACCCAGCCGCCGTCCTGCTGCGGATCGCCGATCACCACGTAGACATCACGCAGGAAGCGGTAGTCGATGGCCGCCTCGGTCGTGGGCATCTGCGCCACCGGGTAGTTGCGCTTTTCCGGATGCAGTGTCGCGATCTCGCGGCCCGCCTGCATCAGCGTGACGGTGGCCATGGTCGAATTGTAGTTCGGCCCCTGCACCCGCTGCACGTCATCCAGCCGCAGCGTGAAGCCGCCCACGTCGTAGGATTCGCCCAGCTGGGCGACGCGGATGTCCTCTTGTTGCCAGGCCATCAGCCCGGCAACGCCCAGCATGGTGATGCCAAGCCCGCTATGCGCCACCGCCTTGCCCCATTCGGCACGCGGCAGGCGCAGCAGCCGCGACAGGTCGCGCGTCTGGCCGGTGCGCCCGATCAGGTCGGTCACCGCGCCCGTCACCAGCCAGGTGCCAAGGAAGACACCGACCGGCCCCATCAGCGAGCGCCCGGTCTGCATCGCCCAGACCAGCCCCGCCAGCGCCACCGCCAGTCCGAAGGCCGGTGCCAGCTGCCGCAGCACGCGGCCCGGCTTTGCCCGCTTCCAGCTGAGCATCGCGGCCACCGGCAGGACGATGCCAAGCACCACCATGAAGGGCGTGAAGGCCATGTTGAAGAAGGGCGGTCCGACCGAGAGCTTCCGGTCGAAGGCCATCTCGGCCACCAGCGGCCAGATCGTGCCGACGAAGACCACCAGCGACGAGACCGCCAGCAGGATGTTGTTCAGCACCAGCCCGCTTTCGCGGCTGACGACGCCGAAGACACCCTTGGCTTCCATCGTCTGCGCCCGCGCGGCGAAGAGGGTCAGCGCGCCGCCGGTGAAGAAGACCAGGATCATCAGGATGAACATGCCCCGCTCGGGGTCGTTGGCGAAGGCATGAACCGAGGTCAGCACACCCGAGCGCACGATAAAGGTGCCGATCAGCGAGAAGCCGAAGGCGAGGATCGCCAGCAGCACGGTCCAGCTTTTCAGCGCCTCGCGTTTCTCGACCACGATGGCAGAATGCAGCAGCGCGGCGGCGAAGAGCCACGGCATGAAGGACGCGTTCTCGACCGGGTCCCAGAACCAGAAGCCGCCCCAGCCGAGCTCGTAGTAGGCCCACCACGATCCCAGCGCGATGCCGATGGTCAGGAAGACCCAAGAGACCAGCGTCCAGGGCCGGACCCAGCGGCCCCATGCGGCGTCCACCCGGCCCTCGATCAGCGCGGCGACCGCAAAGCTGAAGCAGATCGAAAGGCCCACGTAGCCGAGGTAGAGGAAGGGCGGATGGAAGGCGAGGCCCGGGTCCTGCAAGAGCGGGTTCAGGTCCTGCCCGTCGAAGGGCGGCTCGCCCAGCCGCATGAAGGGGTTCGAGGTAAAGAGGATAAAGGCGTAGAAGGCCGCCGCGACCGAGGATTGCACCGCCAGAACGCGCGCCCGCAGCGTCGGCGGCAGGTTGCCCCCGAACCAGGCCGCCATGGCGCCGAACAGCGCGAGGATCAGCACCCAAAACAGCATCGACCCCTCGTGATTCCCCCAGACGCCCGAGATCTTGTAGATCATCGGCTTGGCGGAATGGCTGTTCAGCACCACCAGTCGAAGCGAGAAATCCGAGGTCACGAAGGCATAGGTCAGCGCCGCGAAGCTGGCCGCGACCAGCAGGAATTGCGCCGTGGCCGCCGGTTCTGCCACGGCCATCCAGCCGGGCCAGCGTTTGTGCGCGCCGATCAGGGGCACAACCATCTGCACGATGGAGACGAGAAAGGCGAGGACAAGCGCGAAATGGCCGAGTTCTGTGATCATGCCCCGGTTATAGGCCGCACGGACGAACGCGCCAATCACCGAATGGTCGCGGCGCCGATCACTTTGTCGCAACACGCGGGCCTGCGGCGACCGGACCCTGCCCCGGCCTCTCCTCCCCGGGCAGGCCCGCCGCGCTTTGACCGTCAGGCCGCGCCCGGCGCCGCCTGCCGCGGCCTCTGGCCGCTCCAGAGCGCGACACACAGCGCGATCATGGCCAGACCGGCGGCAATGGCAAAGGTCGCCGAGAAGGCGCGCGCGACATCCTCGGTCCGGGCCTGTGCCGCGTCCCCCGTCCCCATGACGGCAACGAACAGCGTGGTCATCGCCGAGGCGCCGGTCATCAGGCCAAGGTTGCGGGACAGGCCCAGCAGACCGGACAGGCGCCCGCGCTGCTCTTTCGAGGCGCCCGCCATGACCGCGGTATTGTTGGCCGCAAGGAACATCTGGAAGGCAGGGGTCAGCACGATCAGCGCGGCGACATAGCCGCCAAGGCCGAACTGGCGCGGCAGCACCGCAAGGCAAAGCAGGCCCAGCATGCTCTGCGCCAGCCCGACAAGCATCATCCGCCGCGCGCCGTAGCGATCCGTCAGCCGCCCCGCGGGCACCCCCACAAGCGCCCCGACAAGCGGCCCGACCGCCAGAACCAGACCGACCGTGGCCTCGCCCAGCCCAAGCGAGAAGGTCAGGAAGAACGGGCCGACGACCAGCGTCGCCATCATGACGGTGCCGACCAGCACGTTCATGGCAAAGCCTGCGCCCGTCTTCCTGTCCAGCAGCACCGCCATCGGCACCAGCGGCGCGCTTGCGCGGGTCTCGACGGCCACGAACAGCGCCGCCGCCGCCAGCGCGCCCGCCCCAAGCACCGAGGGTGACAGCGCAACGCCCGTGGCACCGCCGCTTGTGGCCAGGGAATAGGCCACAAGCAGCACGATCAGCACGGCGGTTCCGGGCAGGTCCAGCGCCCTGACCGGCACCCGGCCCCGCGTGTCGTCTGGCCGGATCGCCAGCAAGGCCAGACCCAGCGCCGCCGCGGCGAACCCGGCGAGAAGCCAGAAGGCCATCCGCCAGTCGCTGACGGCCAGCACGAGACCGCCCAGCGATGGCCCCAGCGCGGTGCCGCCGGCAGAGGTGGTGCCCAGCAGGCCCATGGCCGTGCCAAGCTGCCCGGACGGCACCATGTCGCGGGCGATCGACATCGGAAGCGCGATCAGGATCGCCCCGCCCACGCCCTGCACCACACGCCCGAGGATCAGCAGGCCAAGGCTGGGGGCCATCGCGCTCAGGGCCGAGGCGGCGATGAAGGCGATCAGGCCCAGGATCATCACCCGGCGAAGACCGAACAGGTCGCCGAGCCGCCCGGCCGATACGATGGTGACCGTCACCGCCATCAGATAGGCCAGCACGACCCATTGCGCCTCTGACACGGTGACGCCGAAGCTGCGGGTCAGCGTCGGCAGCAAGACAGAGGCGATGCTGATCCCCAGCGAGGCGGTCAGCGACGCGGCGGCCAGCGCCAGCAGGACGGGCGGCGGCGCGCGCCGTGAGGAGGTGTCGGTCATGATGCGGTCTCTTGCGTTGACGAAGGGTGGCGGCTACCCTGCCACTTCAAGTCAACTTGAGGTCAAGCGTGAAACTGCTGGATATCGGTGTCCTGTCGCAACAAAGCGGTGTCGCCCCCTCGACGCTGCGCTACTACGAGGAAATCGGCCTGATCCGGTCGGTCGGGCGGCATGGGTTGCGGCGGCAGTTCGATACGCAGGCCCTCACCCAGCTGGCGCTGATTTCGCTGGGCAAGATGGCCGGGTTTTCGCTGGGGGACATCAAGGGCATGTTCGCCACCGACGGAACGCCGCAATTGCCCCGGGCAGAGCTGCGCCTGCGCGCCGATGCGCTGGACGAGCAGATCCGCGACCTGACACGGCTGCGCGACGCCCTGCGCCACGTGGCCGAGTGCCCCGCCGAAAGCCACATGGAGTGCCCGAAGTTCAAGCGCCTGATGCACTTCGCCTCTCGCACCGCGACCCGAGGCCGGGCATAAACGCCCCGGCAGAATGCCCTTCAGAACAGGAACGACTCCATGCCCAATGCCCTCTCCGGCCTTCTGGCGGCCCTTCTCCTTGCCACGCCCTGCCTGGCCGACTCGCCTGTCGGGGTGCGGACGCTTGCCGCCGACAGCGGCGATGACCCGCGCCGCCTGTCGCTGTCGGTCTGGTATCCTGCCGAGGGCGGCGGGACCGTGGAAGAGGTCGGCGGCAATGCGGTCTTTCTGGGGCAACCGGCCCATCGCGATGCGGCCATGGCACCGGGGCAGCACCCCCTTGTGCTGCTCTCGCACGGCGGCTTGCGCTCGGCGGCGGATTCCGGGGCCTGGCTGAGCGGTCGGCTTGCCGAGAACGGCTTTGTCGTGGTCGAAGTGAACGGCCCGCGCCCCGACAGCGCCGCCGGTGCCGTGGACGAGATCTGGCGGCGCCCGCAGGATGTGTCGCGCGCGCTGGACCGGGTCCTGCAGGACCCCACCCTGTCCGCGATGGTCGATCCGGCGCGGATCGCCGTTGCGGGACATGCGCTTGGCGGCACCGCCGCCCTGGCCCTGGGCGGCGGCCGGTTCGACGCCGATGCCTTTGTTTCGGCCTGTACCGCCGAGACAGATGGCCCGGATTGCGGGTGGTTCAGGGCGCAGGGCGTCGCTTTGGCCGAGGTCGATCGCGGGATGCTGGACCGCGCGCATCGCGACCCCCGGATCGGGACCGCCATCGCCATCGACCCGGAGTATGCCGATGTCTTCCGGGCCCCCAGCCTGACCGAACAAGGCACGAAGATCCGGGTGATCTGGCTGGGCGCGCCGGAACACCCGCACATCGCCGAGGCCGGGGTGGCGCAGACGGTGATCGGGACCGCGACGACCTACGACGCCTTCCCCGCCTGCACGCCGAAGGGCACCTTCATTCTGGCGGAAGACGGGGGCGATGCCACGCTCTGCGACACCGAGGCCGCCGCCCGCGCAAGCATCCACGACGACATCGCCCAGCACATCCGCACGCCTCTCGATCAGTAGCCCGCGCCGCTGACGGTCCCCCTGCGACCGGGACGCGGCGCCTTGTGACTCCGGCAGCTGTTTGGCGGGGTGACCGGCAAAGGTTGCGACATGTCGGGGCACCTGTTGGCCTGCGCTCAGGCCCATCGCTACAGGCTGCCCGGCCTGTCGCGCCCATGAAAAGACGCCCCCGCGATGTTTCGCGAGGGCGCCGGATCACGTCATACGGGTACGCGTCAGACCGTGCTGCGGGCCGCCTGCCAGTCGCGCAGGGCGGGATTGTCGCCCGGCATCTCTCCCACCGGGCCGGGCAGCGCCCCAGCCTCGGGCGCGTCCTCCCGCAGGGCCTCGACCGCGCGGACCGTCTGCACGACCTGCGGCACCGCCGCCATGGTCACGGCCAGATCGCGCTGGAAGTCCTGCCCCTTGGCCTGATGCCGGGCGCCGAAGTAGAAGCTGACGATGGCCGCCAGAAGCCACCACAGCGGCTCCGGCACCAGCGCGATGCCGGTCATGCGCGCGGCGAACCAGATCGGGTCGACCATGGCCGCCACGAAGAGCCCCAACGTTCCCAGCGCCATGGCCGGGCGCGGGATGCGGTTCAGCGCGTCCATCAGCCGGTCGAAACACCCCCGGCGCACAACCTTGAACTCACTGGAGAACTGCGCCAGCGCGGCGGATTGCATCGCCTGCCCGCGCCCGGCCTCGTTCTCGGCGTTGACGCGGAAGACCTCTGCCGTCTCGGCAATAACATTGCGCCCCGATCCGAAGACCACACCCAGAATTCTCTCGATCAGCCCCATGCCGCGACCCTCGCCTGAAACTGCGCCTCCGTCAGGTGATAGCGCGGCGCGATGAACTCTTCGGCGCGCCGGATCCAGCCGCCCTTGCCGCCCGCGCGGCTGCGCGCGTATTTGCGCGAGGCCGGGCGCTGGTCGGCCAGCGCGAAGTAGTAATTGCGCCGCGCGATCCCGTAGGCGTCGGCCAGATGGTCGGGCGCCTTGGCATGGGCCCGCGCCGCCGCGCCGATGGTCTGCGGGCCGATGACCCCGTCCACCGCCACCCGCTCTGCCATCTGGTTCAGCAGGCGCTGGAGGATCTTCACCGCGTTGGTGCCGGCGTTCACATACATGTCGAAGACGGTGGCATGCAGCGCCTCGGGCAGTTCCGCGATGCGGGGGCGCAGGAAGTAGTGGGTCAGGAAGATCTCGACCGCCTGCCCGTGCCCCAGCCGCTTGACGTCCTCGGCATCCACGTCGCCGTCGCCGTCCAGATCCAGCCCCAGCCTGCGCATGGTGTGGATCGTGACGCCGTGCTTGGTGGCGCCGCCGGGATCGTCCGGGTCGTTGACATAGCCACCCTCGCGGGCAACGATCTGCCCGGCCAGCTGCCGGACCCTGTTCTGGAATGTCGACATTCTTGTGCTCCTGCTCGCCGATTTGCGACGCGCCGGAGCATCCGGCCCCGATGTTAAACAATCCTCCGAGGAGCGTTCGATCCATGACCGCAGACGAGATCATCGCCCTTTTGGATCTCGAACCGCATCCCGAGGGCGGACATTACCGCCAGACCTGGGTCGCCGGGGCCGCGCCGGGTGAGCGTCCCGCCGGAACCTGCATCTATTTCCTGCTGAAGGGTGGCGAGCGCAGCCATTGGCACCGGGTCGATGCGACGGAGATCTGGCACTTCCACGCCGGTTCACCCCTGACCCTTTCGGTCTCTGCCACCGACGACGGGCCGCGCCGCGACAGCACGCTTGGCCCGGATCTGGCCTCGGGGGCGCGGCCGCAGCTGATCGTTCCCGAAGGCCACTGGCAGGCCGCAACCTGCCCGCAGGGCTGGACGCTGGTCAGCTGCACCGTCTCGCCGGGGTTCCGCTTCGACGGCTTCACCCTGGCGCCGCCGGGTTTCGACATTCCCGCCGGGACGGGCTGACAGGGCGGCGGCCCCGCAGCCCCCCCGGACGACAAAGCGCCCGGACACGGGGTCCGGGCGCCTGTCGTTCGGTCCTGTCAGACCGTTACATGGTCGAGTCGTAGGTTTCCATGTCGGTCAGCTGGTCGGTGGTATAGGGCGTCACGACGGCGTAGGAGCTTTCGTCGATCGGCACCAGCTTGAAGTCGGTGGTCGGCAGCATCACGAACTTGTCGCCGATGCCGAGGAAACCGCCCACTTCGGCAACGATGCCTTCGATCTTGCCTTCCGAGGACAGCACGACGTCGTGGATCGAGCCGATGCGTTCCCAGCCCTCGCCGATGGCGTCGTAAGAGGCGGTG
Organism: Ponticoccus sp. (in: a-proteobacteria); assembly: GCF_048381735.1. NCBI lineage: Bacteria > Pseudomonadati > Pseudomonadota > Alphaproteobacteria > Rhodobacterales > Roseobacteraceae > Ponticoccus > Ponticoccus sp. (in: a-proteobacteria). The sequence continues at coordinate 194,119 of NZ_JBLXGL010000004.1, read as the reverse complement.
CCCTCCCAGTTCTCGTCAACCGAGTCCACGGTGGTGGTGTAGACCACGCCGCCCGAGATCGCGCTTACCGGGACCATGCCCTGAATGCCGAGCGCGCCGCCCATGCCATCGTCGGCTGCCGCCATGTCGGCGTCTTCTGCCATCGGGTCGGCTGCCGGGTCGGCGGCATCGGCCATGGCGGGGTCTTCCGCACCTTCGGCCATCGGATCGGCGGTTTCGGCGTCAGCCACATCGGCATCGGCGTCTTCCGCCATCGGGTCGGCATCCTCTGCCTCCGCAACGTCGGCGTCAGCCTCGGCTTCGGCTGCCGGATCCACGGCTGCATCGGTGTCCGCCTGCGCGGTTGCTGCCGGATCGTCGGTCGGCAGCACGGTGCCGTCGGCGGGCTCTTCCTGAGCAAGCGCATACATCGGCACAAGGGCGGCCACGGCGGTGGTCATCAGAAAGCGTTTCATTGTCAGTCTCCCAGTATTGGATCGTGTGATGCCGGTGAAACACCGCCAAAACCTCCTCCGTTCCCGGGTTTATTTTTCGTCAGTCACGGAACTTCACGTTGCCTTGTGCGTATGCACGAACTTCAGCAGGGCGGCGGTGGATCCGTCCTTCTCGGCGGCCCCCGACTCGCCCCGAACCAGCGGCCCCAGCGCGGTCGCCAGCTCCTTCCCAAGCTCGACACCCCACTGGTCGTAGGGGTTGATCCCGAGGATCACGCCCTCGACAAAGACGCGGTGTTCGTACAGCGCCACGATCTTGCCAAGCGTCTCGGGATCGAGCAGCGGGTAGATCAGCGTGGTCGAGGGGCGGTTGCCCGGGAACACGCGATGCCGGGCCTGCCGTTCCAGCTCGTCGCCCTCGAACTGCCCGGCCACCTTGGCGCGCGCCTCGTCCAGCGATCGGCCGCGCATCAGCGCCTTTGACTGGGCAAGGCAATTGGCGACAAGCAGGGCGTGGTGGTGACGCAGGTCGGGTTCATGGCCCTGCGCGGCGACGAGGAACTCGCAGGGGACAACCCGCGTGCCCTGATGGATCAGCTGGTAGAAGGCATGCTGGCCGTTGGTGCCCGGCTCTCCCCAGACGATGGGACCGCTGTCATAGGGCAGAGCCGCGCCATCCATGCCGACGCCCTTGCCGTTGCTCTCCATTTCCAGCTGTTGCAGGTAGGCGGGCAGACGGCTGAGGCGGTTGTCGTAGGGCAGCACGGCGCGGGTGGCATGGCCCAGCACCTGATTGTGCCAGACGCCCACCAAAGCCAGCAGCACCGGCATGTTCACGGCCAGCGGCGCCTCGACGAAGTGGCGGTCCATGGCCTCGGCACCGCGCAGGAAGGCGGTGAAACCCTCGGGTCCGATCGCCAGCATCAGCGCCAGCCCGATCGGCCCCCAGACGGAATAGCGCCCGCCGACCCAGTCCGCGAAGCCGAAGCAGCGTTCCGGCGGGATGCCGAAGGCCCCGGCCCGCGCCACATCCGAGGACAGCGCGATGAACTTGCCGGCCGCGTCCACACCCTTCTCCGCCAGCCAGCGTTTCGCGGTCCCGGCATTGGTCATGGTCTCGATGGTGGTGAAGGTCTTGGAGGCGACGATGAAGACCGTCCGGGCCGGATCGCAGCGGCGCAGCGTGTCGGCAATGTCGGCACCGTCGACGTTTGACACGAAATGGCAGCGCGGCCCGTCGTGATAGGGCGCCAGCGCCAGCGTCGCCATGACCGGCCCAAGATCCGAGCCGCCGATGCCGATGTTGACCACATCGGTCACGTCCGAGCCGCGGATCTCGTTGGCCAGCGCCTCCATCCGCGCCAGCGTGTCCAGCACCCCCGGCATGACGTCCCTGCCCTCGACCAGCACCGGGCGCGCATCGAGGTTGCGCAGCGCGGTGTGCAGGACCGCCCGCCCCTCGGTCTCGTTGATCTTCTGGCCCGCGACCATGGCATCGCGCCGCGCCGCCACCCCGCGGCTTTCGGCAAGATCCAGCAGCGCCGCGCGGATATCGTCGTCGATCTGGGTCTTGGCGTAGTCGAACCGCATGCCCAGAGCCTCGAGGCTGAAGGCATCCGCCCGGTCGGCATCGGCAAAGAGATCCTCGATGCGGCGGTCGCCCAGCCCCTCCGCCAGTGATTTCAGCGTCTCGAACATGTCTCTCACTACTCCGCCCAATGGACCGTGGCGCCGTTCAGCACCGCATTGATGGGCGCCTCATGCGCCGGTTTGCCGCGCGCCTCGTCCAGCGCGCGCCGCTTCTCCGCGCCGAAGATCAGTACATGCTTGTTCATCGCCCCGTCCAGCACCCGCGCCGACAGGGTCACCCGTGGCTCTGCCGCGCCCGGCGCGCGCACCGGCACCAGCACCGGCGCATCCGCCGCCAGCGCCCGGTCCAGCGTGTCGCCGCCCGGAAACAGCGATGCGGTGTGCATGTCGGCGCCCATCCCCAGCAACAGCACATCCACCGGAAGCTCTGCCCCGATGGGCTGGGCCAGCGCCTCCAGAGCCTCTTCCGGCTCTGCCGCCGGGGCATAGAGGGGCAGAGACCGGGCCTTTTGCGCACGGTTGACCAGCAAACGGGACTTCAGCAGCGCCGTGTTCGACCGGGGGCTGTCCTCTGGCACCCAGCGTTCGTCCGACAGCAGGACATCCACCCGGCCCCAGTCCAGATCCGCCGCGCAGAGATCGTCGAAGACCGGCCCCGGAGAGGTGCCGCCCGGCACCACCAGCAGCGCCCGCTCTTCATGGGTCAGCGCGGTCCGCAGGGCCCCCGCGATGCGGTTGGCCAGGGCGATGATCAGCATCTCCCGGTCCGGGTACTCTTGGAAATCGTAGCTCATGCCTCTTCCTCCCGCGATGCTTGTGCAGGTGTCCGCGCCATGGGCCGCCCTGTCAACCGACCGGCCCTCAGACCCGGATATCGCGCCACTTTCGGCCGTCCTTATGCATCAGCATCAAGGCGTCTTCCGGCCCGCTGGACCCGGCGTCGTAGGGCTTGGGCACGTCGCCGCGCGCCGTCCAGCCTTCGATGATCGGGTCGGTCCAGGCCCAGGCCGCCTCGACCTCGTCGCCGCGCATGAACAGGGTCTGGTTGCCCCGGATCACGTCCATGATCAGCCGCTCGTAGGCGTCGGGCACATCCTCGGCGTCCGGGCCAAGCGCGTCGGCAAAGCTCATGTCCAGCGGCACGTCGATCAGGCGCATGCCGCCCGGCCCCGGTTCCTTGATGGTGACGCCCAGGGTCATGCCCTCGTTGGGTTGCAGCCGGATCGTCAGCACGTTGCGATGCGTGCCCGCCTCGGGGCCAAAGATCGAATGCGGCGCGTCCTTGAAGACCACGGCAATCTCGCTGGCCCGCGCGCGCAGCTTCTTGCCGGTGCGCAGGTAGAAGGGCGTCCCCGCCCACCGCCAGTTCGAAATCGCCAACTTCATCGCGACGAAGCTTTCGGTGGTCGAGCGCTGGTTGTCCACATGCGCCCGGTAGCCGGGCTGGCTGTCGTCCGCCTCGTACTGGCCGCGCACGATCTGGTGGTAGTCCACCGGGTCCAGCGCGCGGATCACCTTCAGCTTTTCGTCGCGCACCGAATCCGGCTCGAAGCGCGCGGGCGGCTCCATCGCGATCAGGCACAGAAGCTGCATCAGGTGGTTCTGCACCATGTCCCGCATGGCGCCGGCCTTGTCGTAATACCCGCCGCGCCCGCCCACATCGACGGTCTCGGCCACGGTGATCTGGATATGGTCGACATATTGCGCGTTCCACAGCGGCTCGAACAGCATGTTGCCGAAGCGCACCGCCATGAGGTTCTGCACCGTCTCCTTCCCCAGGTAATGGTCGATCCGGTAGATCTGTTCCTCGTGGAAATGCTCGCGCAGGGTCACGTTCAGGGCGCGGGCGCTGGCAAGGTCGTGCCCGAAGGGCTTTTCCACCACCACCCGGCTGTCGTCATCCGCAAGACCGAAGCCGCGCAGCCGCTCTGCCAGCGCGCCGAAGAGGCTGGGACCGACCGAGAAATAGAAGGCCCGCACCACGCCCGCGCGCAGCTTGCCCTTCAGGTCTTCCCAGCCGCCGTCGCCCATGGCGTCCACCGCGACATAGTCCAGCCGCCCGACGAATTCGGTCAGGGCCTCGGGGTCATGGGGGCCGCCGAACTCTTCCACCGCCCTGCGGATCATGTCCTGGAAAGCCTCCCGGCCCATGTCAGACCGCGCCGCGCCGATGATGCGCGCCTCTTCCGGCATCTGGCCCGAGTTGAAACGGCGGAACAGCCCCGGAAGGATCTTGCGCCGTGCAAGATCGCCGGTGCCGCCGAAGATGACGAGGTCGAAGGGGTCGACCGGAATGACGCGTGAAACCATGGGGTCGCTGCCTTTTCTGCCTGTCGCGCCGACGCCCCGGCGCTTTCCGTTCCCTGGGGTAGTTAGCGCTAACGTCACCCGTCTCGCGTGATTTAGACCATGTCGTGGCGAAAGTCTAACACCCATGTTGCGCGTCACAATGCCGTCAGGGAAAATGTTTCCACTGGTCCTGTGGACGGCAGCGCCTTAGCTGGAAAATGATGCAGGCCGGAGGGAAGACATGAAAGATGCAAGCGTTGCCAACGTCGGGAAATTCGTCGACCCCAAGGTGACCGCCGACGGCTCGGCCCGCGCGACCGTGGCGCTGACCAAGCCCGAAACGCTGTGGTTCAACACCGGAACGCTCTGCAACATCACCTGCGCCAACTGCTACATCGAAAGCTCGCCCGACAATGACGCGCTGGTCTACATGACCGCCGAGGAGGTCTCGGGCTATCTCGACCAGCTTGCGGACCGGCAATGGGGCGTGCGCGAGATCGGCTTTACCGGCGGGGAGCCCTTCATGAACCCCGAGATGGTCGAGATGGCGCGCCGCTGCCTCGAGCGCGGCTACGAGGTGCTGATTCTCACCAATGCCATGCGCCCGATGATGCGCCCGAAGGTCCGGCAGGGGCTGATGGCCCTGCGCGCGGGCTACGGCGACCGGCTGACCCTGCGCATCTCGCTCGACCACTGGCGCCCGGCAATGCACGATCAGGAACGCGGCGCCGGAACCTGGGAGCGGACGCTGGAAGGCATGCGCTGGCTGCGCGACAACGGCTTTCGCATGGCGGTCGCGGCCCGCACCCTGTGGGGCGAACCCGAGGCCGAGGCCCGCGCGGGCTTTGCCCGGCTGTTCGCCGACGAGGGCCTTGCCATCGACGCGATGAACCCCGGCGAGACGGTGCTCTTCCCCGAGATGGACATGGGCGCCGAGGTGCCCGAGATCACCACCGCCTGCTGGGGCATCCTGAACAAGCGGCCCGACAGTGTCATGTGCGCCTCGTCGCGCATGGTGGTGAAACGCAGCGGTGCCAGGACGCCCGCCGTTCTGGCCTGTACGCTGCTGCCCTACGACCCGCAGTTCGAACTGGGCGAAACCCTGGCCGAGGCAGAGCGCGCCGTCGCCCTCAATCACCCCCATTGCGCGAAATTCTGCGTTCTGGGCGGGGCAAGCTGCTCGGCCTGACGGTCCTGGCGCGGCGCCCCGCCCCCCTTGGTGCCGCCGAACGGCGCGGGTCCGCGCGCGCCCGGCAAGGCACCGCCTGCGCGCTTGCAAGGTCCTGCGCCCCGTGCGACCAACAAGGGCCACAAGACCGGAGCCCGCATGCCCCCCCGCAAGATCATCATCGACACCGACCCCGGACAGGACGACGCGGTCGCCATCCTGCTTGCCCTCGCCTCTCCCGAAGAGATCGCGGTGCTCGGCATCACCACGGTCGCGGGCAATGTGCCGCTTGACCTGACCACGCGAAACGCGCGGATCGTCTGCGAACTGGCGGGCAAGACCGGAACCCGCATCTTCGCCGGCTGCGACCGCCCGCTGAAGCGGCCTCTGGTCACGGCGGAACATGTGCACGGCAAGACCGGCCTCGACGGCCCGACCCTGCCGGACCCGACCATGCCGGTCGAGGACACCCACGCCGTCGACTTCATCATCGACACCCTGCGCGGCGAACCGGCGGGGACGGTGACGCTCTGCCCGCTCGGGCCGCTGACCAACATCGCCACCGCCCTGCACCGCGCGCCCGAGATCGCCGACCGCATCCAGGAGATCGTCCTGATGGGCGGCGCCTATTTCGAGGTCGGCAACATCACGCCCACCGCAGAGTTCAACATCTACGTGGACCCCGAGGCCGCCGAAGCGGTCTTTGCCTCGGGCGTGCCGATCACCGTCATGCCGCTGGACGTGACCCACAAGGCGCTGGTGACGACGCCCCGCAACGACGCTTTCCGCGCGCTGGGGACGCCGGTGGGCCTGGCCGTGGCGCAGATGACCGATTTCTTCGAACGCTTCGACAAGGAGAAATACGGCTCTGACGGCGCGCCCCTGCACGACCCCTGCGTGACCGCCTACCTGATCCGGCCAGAGCTGTTCACCGGGCGCCACATCAATGTCGAGATCGAAACCCGAAGCGCGCTGACCCTCGGCATGACCGTCGCCGACTGGTGGGGCGTCACCGACCGCGCGCCCAACGCCACCTTCATGGGCGCACTCGACGCGGAGGGGTTCTTTGCCCTTCTGACCGAAAGGCTGGCGCGGCTGTGAGATCCGGAAAGGCCCGCCGATGAAGTCCCTGCACCTCGCCGCAGAGGCGGACAGCGACAAGCTTCTGCCGCTGGTCTCGGCCTTCCATGCCGAAATGGGCTTCGACACCGATGCCGAGCACCAGTCCAACGCCATTGCACCGCTGCTGGCCGGGTCTCCGCATGGCGCGGCCTGGCTGATCGGGCCACGGCGCGCGCCTGTGGGCTACATCGTCGTGACCTTCGGCTGGTCGGTGGAATACGGCGGCCTCGATGCGATCGTCGACGAGATCTACGTGCGCCCCGCGGTGCGCAAGCGCGGCATGGGGTTCGAGGCCCTGAACGGCATCGCCAAGGCGCTGAAGGAGGGCGGCGTCCGCGCCCTGCACCTGGAGGTCGACATGGCCGACGAGACCGCCGTCCGCTTCTACAGCCGCGCCCGTTTCGCGCCGCGCGACGGCTACCTGCTGATGAGCCGCGTGCTTTAGAGGGGATCAAGGCTTTGCGGCGCAAAGCCTTGCCCGCGCAGACTTTGCCTCGCAAAGTCTGCGCGCCGCGCGACCCGGTGTCTCTGGCACAGATGGCGCCCTGCCCCTATATCCGGGGCATGACGCTGCACATCCCCTTCGACAATTCCTACGCCCGCCTGCCCCGCGACTTCTATGCGCCGCAGGCGCCGGTCCCGGTGAAGGCGCCCTCGCTGATCGCCTTCAACGCCCCGCTGGCGCGGAGCCTGAACATCACCGGCGCGGACGACCCGCAGCTGGCCGCGCTGTTTGCGGGCAATGCCCTGCCGGCGGGCGCCGAGCCGCTGGCGCAGCTTTACGCCGGGCATCAGTTCGGCCACTGGAACCCGCAGCTCGGCGACGGGCGCGCCGTCTTGCTGGGCGAGACGCTTGGCGCCGACGGGCTGCGCCGCGACATCCAGCTGAAGGGCTCCGGCCCGACACCGTTCTCGCGGCGCGGCGACGGGCGGGCCTGGCTTGGGCCGGTGCTGCGCGAATACGTGGTCTCGGAGGCGATGCACGCGCTTGGCATCCCCACCACCCGCGCGCTGGCCGCCACCCGCACCGGCGAAGAGGTCTGGCGCGAAACCGCCCTGCCCGGCGCCGTCCTGACGCGCGTTGCCGCCAGCCACATCCGCGTCGGCACCTTCCAGGCCTTTGCCGCGCGCCGCCAGCACGACCTGCTGCGCCGGCTTTACGACTACACCGTCGACCGCCATTACCCGGATGCCCGCGACCCGCTGGACCTGCTCAACGCGGTGATCGCGCGGCAGGCCGATCTGGTGACGCGCTGGCTGTCGGTCGGCTTCATTCACGGCGTGATGAACACCGACAACTGCACCCTCTCGGGCGAGACCATCGACTATGGCCCCTGCGCCTTCATGGATGTCTACAACCCCGAGACGGTCTTCTCTTCCATCGACCGCCACGGGCGCTACGGCTATGGATCGCAACCCGACATCATCGTCTGGAACATGGCGCAGCTGGCGACGGCGCTGGTGCCGCTGATGCCGGACGAGGAAGGCGCCATCAAGGCCTTCACCCAGGCGGTACACGCGATGCCCGGCCTCATCCGCGCGGGCTGGCTGCGCCGCTTCGGCGCCAAGATCGGGCTGGCCGATGCCCGGCCCGAGGATGCCGCGCTGATCGGCGATCTACTGGTGCTGATGGATCGGGGGCAGGCCGATTTCACCAATACCTTCCGCGCCCTGGCAGAGGGGGATGCCCGCGATCAGCTCACCGACCGGGGCGGATTCGACACCTGGGCAGAGCAGTGGAATCGGCGCCTGGACGAAGAGCCGGGCGATCCGGTCGCGCTGATGCGGGCCACCAACCCGGCGATCATCCCGCGCAACCACAGGATCGAGCAGATGATCGCGGCCGCCGTCGCAGGCGACGACGCGCCCTTCCACCGGCTGAACGCGGCGCTGGCAAACCCCTTCGACCCGGCCCCGGAAGACGACGACCTGCGCCGCCCGCCGACCCCCTCCGAGGTTGTACCCGCCACCTTCTGCGGCACCTGAGGCCCGTGGCCACCACCGCGACGACGGCCGCGCAGTTCAAAACCGAGACAAGCGCGGCGCCGGTCCGGGGGCCGGTCCAGCCGCGCGGCTCGGCCAGGCGGGCCTGCACCTCTGCGGGCCCGCGAAAGGCGCCTTGCTCCCACGTCGGATAGATCGCCACCGGCTTTGGCGCGGCGGCTCCGCGCGGTTGGTCAGCCCCTGTCCCCGTCCTTCGCGAAAGCGCCCGCGCGCAGCGGCAGAACCCGGCCTCCGGCCACGGCGCCCCGGGTCAAGGCAGCGTCAGAGTGGCATCAGACCGGCGCACCCCGGCGTTTGTCCTGCGCGCCCTTGCCGGGACGGCGGCGGTTGATCAGCACGATGCCCACCGCGACCAGCACCATGGCGCCGATGAAGCTGACGGAAATGGGCTCGTCGAAGACCAGCCAGCCGAAGCCCACCGCCAGCACCGGCGACAGGAAGCTGAAAGAGGCCACGTCGGAGGCCGGGTAGATGGTCATCAGCCGCAGCCAGAACAGGAACCCAATCGAAGCGACGATCACGCCGTATCCCAAGGCGGCGAAGGCCAGCGGGTCGGGCGCGCGCCACAGCGGGCCCATGGCCCAGCCCACCGCCGTCAGCACCAGGGCAGAGACGCCCAACTGCCAGACAAGCTGCGATTCGGGGCTGATGGCGGACACCCGCGTCAGCCGCAGCACCAGCGCGATGCCCGCCCAGGACAGCGAGGCACAGACCGCCAGAAGATCGCCGCTCAGGTCGCCCGCGCCGCGGCTCTGCGGGTCGGCCAGGGCCCAGGCCACCCCGGCGACGGCCAGCACCAGCCCCAGCAGGCGGCGCGCCGACAGCCGCTCTCCCGGCAGGGTGAAATGGGCGATGCAGGCCAGCCAGACCGGCATGCAGTAAAAGGCGATCGAGGCGCGCGAGACGGTCGTCAGGTCGAGCGCCGAGAACAGGAAGAGGAACTCGAGGCTGAACAGCCCGCCAAGCGCCAGCCCCGACCAAAGCGTCGCGCCAAGGCCGTCGACCCGCCGCCGCATCACCAGACACCAGACCGCCAGCACCGCCAGCGCGAAGACAGAGCGCAGCCCGGCCCCGAAGACCGGCCCGATGCCCGCGTTGCTGAGCTTGATGACCACTTGGTTGAAGGCCAGCGCCGCGGCGAAGACCGTCAGGCCGGCGGCGCCAGCCAGGTCGATGGAGTCCTTGCGTGCCATGCCTCTCTTGGACCCTGCCCCGCCGATGGCGTCAATCCCCCCCTCGGCCCCCTTGCCCTGTCGGCGATTCCTGTCATCCTCTCCGCGATACGCCGGACGAGGAGGATCAAGGCATGGGTCTCATGGGTACACTGGCCAAGATGGCTATCGGATACGCCGCGGCGCGGGGCGTCGACCGGATGTCGGGCGGTCAGGGGCTTGGCGCGCTGCTGGGCGGCGGCGCGCAGATCAAGGGCAAGGAACCGGCCTCGCGCATGCAGGCGCAGATGGGACAGGCCATGTCCGGCCAGGGCATCGGCGGCACGGGCGGCACGGGTGGCAGCAATCCCATGGCCGGGATGATGGAGATGCTGCAGAAAGGCGGGCTGGGCGCCATGGGCGCTGGCTCGGGCGGGAACCCGCTGGCGGCGATGATGCAGCAGTTGCAGTCCGGCGGCATGGACCCCTCTGCCCTGCGCGGCAGCACCGGCAACCCGGGCGGCGGCCTTCTGTCGCAACTGGGTGGCGGCGGCACCGGGCTGGCGGGCATGTTCGCCGCCCTGGGCGGCGCGGCGGCCACGGCGCAGGGTCAGGGCGCCAGCGCCATGGCCGACAGCCTTGCGCAGACCCCGGCCGCCCCCGAGATGGAAAAGGCCGCCGCGCTGATGCTGCGCGCCATGATCCAGGCCGCCAAGGCCGACGGCGAGATCGACGCCTCGGAGCGCGCCAAGATCCTCGAGACAGTGGGCGCGGATGCCGCCGACAAGGTCTTTATCGAGGACCAGCTGGCCGCCCCCGTCGACCCCGAGGCGCTGGCCGCCGACACGCCAGAGGCGCAGCGGATGCAGGTCTATTCCGCCTCGCTCATGACGATCCGGGTCGACACACAGGCCGAGGCCAAGCACCTCGACCGGCTTGCCCGCGCCATGGCGCTGGACGAGGGCACGGTCAACGCGCTGCACATGCAGATGGGCATGCAGCCGCTTTACAGCTGACCCCGGCATGAACCGCGGTCTTACCCTCGCGCTGGCGGGGGCGCTGATCCTGACACCCGACGCGGCCCTGATGCGCCTGTCGGGCATGGACGCTGGCCAGATGCTGGCCTGGCGTGGCCTGTGCATGGGCGCTCTGTTTCTGGCCGCATGGGCGCTGACCGCGCGAAACCGGCGGGCCGATCTGGCCGCCCTTGCCAGCCCGGTGGCGGCGCTGGTCATCGCCTGCCAGACCGCCAACGCGACGCTGTTCCCGCTGGGGATCGCCGCCGCGCCGGTCGCCCCGGTCCTGCTGGGCGTGGCAACGGTGCCGGTCTGGGCGGCGGTCCTGGCGCGGCTGCTGTATGGCGAACGGACGGCCCCGGCCACGTGGCGGGCCATGGCCGCGGTGCTGGCAGGCATCGCGCTGGCGGTCTCGGGCCATGGCGATCCGGACGCCACCGGCAATGCGCTGATCGGGGCCGCCTGCGGGATAGGAGTCGCCATGGCTCTGGGGCTGAACTTCGTCACCCTGCGCCACCACCCGGGCCTGCCGCTGCTGCCCGCCATCGGCGCGGGCGCCCTGCTTGCGGGGCTCTTCGGACTTGTCGCCGCCACCCCTGCTCGCCTGACCGAGGGAACCCTTCTGCCGATCCTCGCCGCCGCGCTGCTTGTGCTGCCGCTGTCCTTCTTCCTGCTCAGCGCCGCGGCGCGCCATACCTCTGCCGCCACCGTCAGCCTGCTGATGCTGCTGGAAACCGCGCTCGGGCCGCTGTGGGTCTGGCTGGCCACCGCCGAGGCGCCCTCGCCAAGCGCCCTTGCGGGTGGCACGCTGGTCATTGCCGCTCTGGCGGTGTACCTCGCGCCACCCCGGCGCGCGCGGCCCTTGGCCTCGGCCGCCGGCTCGCCTAGAACGGGGCACCATCCAGCGGAGCCCGAGCCATGACAGACAGCATCGCAGACCGCTGCGCGGCCCGTGGCCTGCGCATGACCGGACAGCGCCGCACCATCGCCGAGGTGCTGGACGTGGCGTCGGACCATCCCGACGTCGAAGAGCTGTACGCCCGCGCCTCGGCGCAGGATCCGAAGATCTCGCTGGCCACGGTCTACCGCACCGTGAAGCTCTTCGAAGAGATCGGGATCGTCGAAAGGGTCGACTTCGGCGATGGCCGCGCCCGCTACGAGGATGCGGAACGCGACCACCACGATCACCTGATCGACCTCGATACCGGGCAGATCATCGAATTCGTCGACGAAGAGATCGAGGCGCTTCAAGAAAAGATCGCCCGCAAGCTGGGCTATCGCCTGACCGGCCACCGCATGGAACTGTATGGCGTGCCGCTGAAGAAAGGCTGACCGCCCGCCCCGACCCGCAAGGCGCGCCCCTGCGCTGTGTCGCAGCCCCGGCAGCCCCGGCGGTGCGGCCCGATGCGCGCGGCGACGGGCCGCCCCGGGGTCAGGACGCGTCCGCCCGGTCCACGCCCGGCACATCTGCCCCGCAGACGAACCGGGGGCCCGCAAGGGGTAGCGTGCACAGACAGGCCCGGCCCATCGGCGCGGCGGCGCCTTTCAGGACAGCGCCGCGTGCCTCAGGCCAGTAGCAGTGTCACCCGCCGGTTCTGCTTGCCCTTGTTCTCGATCTTGCCCAGCCGCAGCGCGCCGATCTCTCCGGTGCGCGCCACATGGGTTCCGCCGCAGGGTTGCAGATCCACCTGCTGCGAGGGCTCGCCGATCCGCACCAGCCGGACCCTTCCCGCACCGCGCGGCGGTTTGACCGACAGCGTCTTGACCAGATCGGGCTGCGCGTCGAGGTCCGCCTCGGTGATCCAGCGTTCGGTCACCGGCAGGTCGCGGTCCACCAGCGCATTCAATGCGTCCTCGATGGCCTCGCGGTCCTCCGGCGGCTCCGGCATCAGGAAATCCAGACGTCCGCCCGTGGCGCCGATCTGCCCGCCGGTGACGGGCAAGGGGATCACCACGCTGAGCAGATGCAGCGCCGTGTGCACCCGCATATGGGCATGCCGCCGCTCCCAGTCCAGCCGCTGCACCACATGCGCACCCAGCGGCGGCAGGGCGGCGGGTTCGGCGGGCACCAGAACCGAGGAGTGACCGTCCTCGGCCTTGACCGCCGTGGCGATGGCCAGACGGGTGCCGTCCCACTCCAGCCAGCCGCTGTCGCCGGGCTGGCCGCCGCCCTTGGGGTAGAACAACGACCGGTCCAGCACGACGCCGCCCTCGGGCGTGATCTCCACCACGCGGGCCGGGGCCTCGCGCAGGTAGGCGTCTTCGCGGTACAACAGCGGCGTCATCGGCCGTCTCCCCCGTCGATATCCGCCTCGGACCCGTAAGAGCCGGGCTCGGCCCGTTCCTGCCGCTGCGGCCTGTTCGTGGTTTCCGGCTCTGCCGGTCCGGTGGTCGATTGCGGGGCCGCCGGCGGCGCGCCGGGCCGCCCGCCGCCAAGCGCCTCGGGGTTGCGCAGCCAGATGTCACGCTGCGCGAAGGGGATCTCGATCCCCTCGGCGACGAAGCGTTCGGCGATGTCGTGGTTCATCTCGGTGCGCACCACCAGCCCCTGCCCCACGTCGCGCAGGATCACCCGCAGCTCGAAGTCCAGCGCATCGGCGCCGAATCCGGTGAAGACCACCATCGGGGCCGGGTTCATCAGCACCATGTCGTGGTGCCGCGCGATATCCAGCAGGATCTTCTCGACCTTGCGCGTGTCGGTGCCATAGGCCACCCCGACCGACAGGATCAGCCGCCCCAGGGAATTGCCGCGGGTGTAATTGGCCACCGTGCCCGAGACGAAATCGGCGTTGGGGATGATCAGGTCGTAGCGGTCGAAGGTCTCCAGCCGGGTCGAGCGGACAGAGATGTCCTTGACGATCCCGTGGGTGCCGTTGACCTCGATCCAGTCGCCCTCGCCGATGGGCCGTTCGATCAGCAGGATGATCCCCGAGACGAAGTTCGACACAATGTTCTGAAGGCCGAAACCGATGCCGACCGACAGCGCGCCCGCCACGATGGCCAGCGACGACAGGTCCAGCCCGCCGGCGGTGATCGCCACCAGCGCGGCGGCGAAGATGCCGACGTAGCCGATCCCCGAGACCACGGCGTTCTGCCCGCCCTGATCCAGCTTCGTGCGCGGCAGAACCGCCGTCCGCAGCGCGCCCTGAAACAGCCGCGTCAGCATGAAGCCGATCACGAAGACGATGATCACCAGCAGGAAATCCGACGGCGATATCCGCGTCTCGCCAAAGGAAAAGCCTTCCTGAAAGCGCGCCCAGACCTCGGTCAGATCGGCCCGGCGCGCGCCCCAGATCAGCGCAAGAAAGGGGATCGAGCCAATCGCCAGCACAAAGCCCGCCAGCACCGGCCAGAGGCTGTTGTCCTCGTCCGGGTGGCTGCCGGTGACCAGCTCGTAGAGGTTGTTGATGAATTGCTGCAGCACCATCACCAGCCCGATCAGGCCCAGGGTCGCGATGGCCGGATAGATCAGCGCCTCGCCGACCTTCAGGTATCCCAGCGCCGCCAGCACCGGCCCCAGCGCGCCCAGTACCATGGCGGCACGCCCCATGAAACGCGCCAGCCGCATCCGGAAGAGCCCCGCGTCGGTCGACTCGAGCGCGGCCCGGCTGCCGGCCATATGCGCCTCGTTGCGGGTGCGGCCAAGGCGGAAGAGGAAATAGCCCGAGAACAGCAACACCGGGAACTGCAGCACCGCCTCGGTTTCCGCCGCATAGTTGTCCAGTTCGACGAAGACGCGCAGCATGTCGCGCAGCACGTAGCTGACCGACAGGATGTTGGCCACGCGCCGCGCCCGCCTGCGGTCTTCCAGCGCCAGGGGCAGAACCGCCATCTCGTCGCTGTCGTGAAAGGCCTGATCCGCCAGCCAGCGGATCAGAAGCAGCGTCGCGGCCCAGCTTGGCAGGTGTTCCAGCAGGACGCGCCAGCGCGGACCGGCGAAATCGGTGATCGTCGCGGCGGTGACCAGCAGGATGATCCCGAAGAGCGGCAGCATGATCTGGCCCAGGGAGATCACGAAACGGATCACCCCGGTGCCGCGTCGGCTGTGGGCGATCAGCCGCGTGACCCCGGCGCGCGCCCACCTGTGCCCCCGCAGGATCAGCATCAGCCCGATGCCGCCGACAATCAGGATGCTGGGCAGGTTGCGCCAGGCCACGGCGCGGTGGCCCGCGTCCCGGGCATTCGCCACCAGTTCCTGCCAGGACAGCAGGATCGAGGTCGTCAGGGCGTCGATCGCACCGGGCCAGTGCACCGGGTTCAGCGGCGAAGGTCCGACCGACAGCAGCGCATCCGCCTGCCGTTCCCGGATGATGCGGTCGATCTCGGCGATCATGGCGTTGGCGCGGGAATAGGCCTCTTCCGCGCGCAGCACCGGGGCGCGCAGCTCCGAGATCTGCGCGTTCAGCGTCGCGCGGCGCTCGGCGATATCCTCGGGCTCGCTCTCGCCCTCGGCGGGTGGCTCCCCCAGCGCCTGAAGCTGCGATTCCAACGCATCGATCCGGGTCGCGTTGATATCCTGCCCGGCCAGAAAGCGTTCGCGCCATTCCGCCAGTTGCAGGCGCAGGGCCTCCAGCGTCTCGTCGCTGGCCTGCGGCTCCTGCAGGATCCGCTCGCCGCTGGCGGCACGGCTGTCCCAGGCGTCGTAGTCGGGGGCCTCCACGTCCTGCGCCAGCGCAAGTCCGGCGCAGAGGATCAAGGCAAGGCAGGCGGCGACGATCCGGTGAAGCCAGCCCATCGCTCAGACGTCCTCGAAGACGCCCGGAATACTGGCCGGCGCACGCGTCAGCCAGGACGGTGTCGGCAGCCCCTTCTCCCGCAGGAACTCGGGGTTGAAAAGCTTCGACTGGTAGCGCGTGCCGTAGTCGCACAGGATGGTGACGATCCGGTGCCCCGGCCCCATCTCGCGGGCCATGCGGATCGCGCCCGCGACGTTGATCCCGGACGAACCGCCAAGGCACAGCCCTTCCTCCGCCAGCAGGTCGAAGACCACCGGCAGCGCCTCGTCGTCGGGGATGTTGTAGGCCATGTCCGGGGTGAAGCCTTCAAGGTTGGCGGTGATCCGCCCCTGCCCGATTCCCTCGGTGATCGAGCTGCCCTCGGCGGCATGCTCGCCGGTGGTGTAATAGTTGAACAGCGTCGCCCCGTCGGGATCGGCAAGGCCGATCTTGACGCCCTTGGGTTGCAGCGCCCCGGCGACGCCCGCCAGCGTGCCGCCCGAGCCCACCGCGCAGATGAACCCGTCGACCTTGCCGCCGGTCTGCTCCCAGATCTCGGGGCCGGTGGTTTCCACATGGGCCAGCCGGTTGGCGACATTGTCGAACTGGTTGGCCCAGATCGCGCCGTGCGGCGCCGTCTTCGCCATCTCTTCGGCCAGGCGGCCCGAGTAGCGCACGTAGTTGTTGGGGTTGCGATAGGGCGCGGCTGGCACCTGCACCAGCTCGGCCCCGGCCAGGCGGATCATGTCCTTTTTTTCCTGGCTCTGGGTCTCGGGGATGACGATGACCGTCTTGAACCCCATCGAGGCACCCACAAGCGCCAGACCGATGCCGGTATTGCCCGCGGTACCCTCGACGATGGTGCCGCCGGGCTCCAGCAGGCCCTTCTCGACCGCGTCGCGGATGATGTACAGCGCCGCGCGGTCCTTGACCGACTGGCCCGGGTTCATGAACTCGGCCTTGCCGTAAATCTCGCAGCCGGTCATTTCCGAGGCCTTGCGCAGCCGGATCAGCGGCGTCTGTCCTATGGCATCGGCGAGATCATGGGCGATACGCATGGCGCGGGTCCTTTTCTGGGCAGGGTTTTGCATGGTGTAGGGCGCCCGCCCGGGCGACGCAAGTCGGCGCCGCCCCGCCCGTCCGGCCCGCGCCACCCCCGAACTGCCACCCGAGCAGCCACCCAAAGCCCCCCACCCGGACCGCCCGGCACAACACCCCTGCTTCTCTGGTCCTCCAATACCTCGGGGGGGCGCGCGCAGCGCGCGGGGGCAGAGCCCCCCAGCCAACCGGTCAAGCCACGCGCCGGTCCCGGGACGCGCAAGGCCCGCCGGGATCGCCGGGAAGCCCGTCCTTTCCACCAGCCCCGGTCAGGAGCCGCGCCGCAGCCCCTCGCGCTCGACCGCCAGCCAGGTCAGCAGCATCACCAGCGGCAGGGCGTTGATCTCGCCCGAACGGACCAGCGCCATCGCGCGGTCGAAGGTCAGGACATGGGTGCGGATATCCTCGTTCTCTTCCGCAAGCCCCCCGGTCCCGGTGCGCTCGGCGCCAAGCTCGGCCAGCGCGAGGAAACCGTGGTAGTATTCGGTCGAATACCCCGGCGAGGCATAGCCCTTCGGGGCCGGGAT
The DNA here is from genome assembly GCF_048381735.1 of Ponticoccus sp. (in: a-proteobacteria). Taxonomy (NCBI): domain Bacteria; kingdom Pseudomonadati; phylum Pseudomonadota; class Alphaproteobacteria; order Rhodobacterales; family Roseobacteraceae; genus Ponticoccus; species Ponticoccus sp. (in: a-proteobacteria). Next base: position 177,005 of record NZ_JBLXGL010000004.1, on the reverse strand, counting down.
CAGGCGCCGCACATCGATTCGCGCCTCTTCGCGGGTTTCCCGCAGGGCCGCCTCTTCAGGCGTCTCCCCGGCATCGATCACCCCGGCCACCGGCTCCAGCACCCAGGGAGAGGGATCGCCGCGATGGATCGGACCGTAGCGCAGCTGCTCGACGATGAGCACGCTGTCGGTCACCGGGTCGTAGGGCAGCACCAGCGCGACATCCCAGGCGATGAAGCACTCGCGCTCCAGCGGCCCCGTGCGTCCCCCGTCGAAGCTCAGCCGGAACGGCTGAAGCCGGAAGAAGCCCTCATAGGCGCCGGGCATGGGCTGCCAGTCGACCTCTGCCAGGCTGCGCGGGCTGCGCAGGGTCTGCGGGATCGGGTCGGGGCCAAAGCGCTGTTGGCCCCATGCGCGGGCGGCAAAGAAGGGGCGCATGTGACCGGCGGCCTCTGCCGTGTAACGCCCGCGCCGGGCCATGACCTCGCGCGCCGCCTGTACCGCGGCCGCGCCGACCCCTGCCACCCATCCCGCCAGCGACCAGGGCGCGGCATCGGGCGCCCCCGCGGCGTCGGGGAAATAGACCTGCGCCGCCGCCGTCCCCCAGGGGCCGCCGACCGCCACCTGCCGGGTCTCGTAGCCATGGCCGCCTTCGTAATAGTCCAGCCGCGCGATATCCTCCGCCGCAAGCCCCGAGACCAGCAGCCCCGGCGCCTCGGCCCCCGGCACCGCCGTGATCGTCGGGTAGGTCTCGCCCGGGACGACCTTCACCGCATGGCCCTTCAGCACCGCCTCGCGGGTCTCCGGGCGTCGGCCCAGCACCACCTCCAGCAGCGGCAGGTGCCGCAGCGTGCCGTAAAAGAAAAACGTGGTCACGCGCTTACCTCCAGCGTCCTGCCGCGATCTCGGCAAGGATGCCGCTGGCAATGCCGCCCAGCAGCAGGGCCAGGATGACCCGGGCGTCCAGCATGATCTCGCCGTATTCGAGCATGAGTTCGAAGATCGCGGCGATGGCTTCCACGATGCTGTCGTAGTGCCGCGCGAAACTGCGCCGCACCATTTCGTAGGTGGACTGCACGAAGAGCCCCCAGAACACCAGCGCGGCGGTCCCGGTGAAGCCGTTGCCGATGGCCGCCGACATGCCGCGCCCGGCCCGGCGGCCCACCACCCGCCAGCCCATGACCAGCCCGATCAGCCCGTTCACATGGTTGAACAGGCCGAAATCGGTACTGGCGGGCAGAAGCGGGCGGATCAGGTCGGACGCAACGTATCCCAGCGCCGCAAGGCACAGGGCGGCGACAAGTTTCGCGGCAGTGGGCATGAATTAGCTGGGTCTCGCAATCGTGATCTGTGTCACGTCGCAGTTTCCGCTGCGAAAGGTCGCGGCGCAAGAGGCAAGGTAGAAGTTCCACATCCTGCGGAAGCGGTCGTCGAATCCCTGCAACGCCACGTGATCCCAGCGCGCGTTGAAGGCATCGAACCACAGGTCCAGCGTGCGGGCATAGCTTTGCCCGAATTCGCGGCTGCCCTCGACCCGAAGCCCCGCCCGCTCCACCGCCTGGCGCAGCACCACAGGGCTGGGCAGCATGCCGCCGGGGAAGATGTACTTCTGGATGAAATCGACGCCGCGCCGGTAGACCTCCCAGCGCCGGTGCTGGACGGTGATGACCTGAAGACCGGCGCGCGCCCCGGGCTTCAGCCGCCCCCGCACCGTGTCGAAATAGGCGGGCCAGTATTGTTCGCCCACAGCCTCGAACATCTCGATCGAGGCGATGCCGTCGTATTGGCCGCGCTCGTCCCGGTAGTCCTGCAGCTTCAGGTCGACCCGATCCGACAGGCCCGCGCGCGCCATGCGCTCGGTGGCAAAGCGGTGCTGTTCGGCGCTGATGGTCAGGCCGGTGACGCGCAGGCCCCGTTCCTGCGCGGCGTATTCGGCGAAGCCCCCCCAGCCGCAGCCGATTTCCAGTACATGATCGCCGGGCCGCACATTCAGGCTGTCGACAAGCGCCGCGTATTTCGCCCGCTGCGCCTCGGCCAGATCCTCTTGGCCCTGTTCGAACAGGGCCGAGGAATAGGTCATCGTCTCGTCCAGCCAGAGCCCGTAGAAATCATTGCCCAGATCGTAATGGGCCGAGATGTTGCGCCGCGCCTGCCGCTTGGTGTTGCGCTGCAACCAGAAGCGCAGCCGCTCGAAGGCGCGCACCACGGCGCCGCCCGGGTAGCCGTCGAACATCTCTTCGTTGGCGTGGACGAGGTCCAGAAAGGCCATCAGGTCGGGCGTCGACCACCAGCCATCCAGGTAGGCCTCGCAGAACCCAAGATCGCCTTCGCGGATCAGCCTGGCAAAGACGTCGCCGTGATGCAGGGCAATCTCGGCCTCCGGGCCGGGCGCCCGACCCTCCGCCACATGGCGGCTGCCATCGGGCAAAACGAAGACCAGCCTTCCGCGTTCCATCCGGCGCGCCATGTCCAGAACACGCGCGAAATAGCGGGGGGGCGGTACGTCGTCGGGGATATCCAGAGCGGTCATGGCGGCCTGTCACTGTTTCGTTTCCCTGAAAATTAAGCTGACGCAAGGCACTGGCAAGCTTTTCTTCTTTGGAATCTGCCCGAGGTGGTGTTTCCTGTAGGGGCTGCAATCCGCAATTTTCAGCAGTCAGGGGGATTTTCGTGAAACGCTCTTTGATGACCGCTCTGGTGCTTGTCACGGCCCTGTCGGGCTGCGGGCAGATGCGCTCTTTCGTCGGCGACTGGGGCGGCGGCAATGCACCGCCCAGCCAGCTGCCCGCGCCCGACGGCCGGGCCGCCGTATCGCTGGCGGAACCCGCGCCGGGCGATCCGGTCATTCCGCCCAAGCCGGTGGGATGGCGCGACTCGCTGCGCCGGGACATTCCCTACGTCAACATGACCGCGCGCAATCTGCCGATCTACAAGGAGGCGGACCGCAGCGCCAAGGCAGGCTCGCTGTCACCCGGCATGGGCGGCTATGTCGAGACCTGTTCCGATGCCGCGCCGGTCTGCAAGATCCGCTACGGCGCCAATGGCGCATCGGGCTGGGTGCGCATGGACCAGATGGGCGGCGTCACGAACTGATCCGCGCCGCATCTGCCGCGCAATGACAGCGGGGCGACCATGGCGGGCCGAAGCCCGGCCTGTTGCCCGGTCGTGCAGGCGGGGACGCGGCCTCGGCCCGGCGCGCGTCAGAAATCGCGCCCCTGATAGGCCGCCAGCGCCTTCTCCCGCCCTTCCTTCACGCCGACGATGGGCTCCGGGTAGTCGTCCCGCGCCGAGATCGGCCAGCTTTCGGGGATCGCATCGAAGTAGGACAGCGCCGTTTCCGTGGCTGTCCGGCGCCCCTCGGCGATCCAGCGGTCGCGGTAGCGGCCCTCAAAGTCGAATTTTTCGGCCTGCGTTTCCGGGTTGAAGACGCGGAAGTAGGGCGTCGCGTCCGGGCCGGAGCCCGCCGACCATTGCCACCCCAGCGCGTTCGAGGCCGGATCCCAGTCGATCAGGCAGTCCTCGAACCACTCAAGACCGATCTTCCAGTGACACATCAGGTGCTTGGTCAGGTAGCTTGCCACGATCATCCGGGCACGGTTGTGCATCCGGCCCGTCACGTACATCTCGCGCATGGCGGCATCCACGAAGGGCACCCCGGTGCGCCCCTGCTTCCACGCCCGGACCTCGCGCAGCCGCGCGTCCTCGTTCCACGGGAAGGCGTCCCAGTCCTCGCGCCAGTTGCCGGTCAGCAGGCGCGGCGAATGCCACATCAGGTGATAGGCAAACTCGCGCCAGACCAGTTCCTTCAGGAAGGTCTCGGCCCCCGCCTTGCCCTCTTCCATGGCTCGGCGCCCGGCGTGCCAGCACTGCGCGGGCGTGATCTCTCCAAGGCTGAGGTTCTCGGACAGGCAGGAGGTGCCGTCCTCGGCCACCGCGTCGCGCGCCCGCCCGTAGTCCGCCACCTTCGAGGCCATGAACGCCCCCAGACGGCTCTGCGCGGCACACTCGCCAAGCCGCACGTAGGGCCGTACGACCCCGGCACCGCGCCGCATCCCGGCACCAAGGCGCCAGTCGTCCAGCTTTTCGCTGTCGGGCCATGACGCCGGGGCCTTCAGGGTGGCGGGCACGGGCAGAGGGTCGTTGACCGCAAGGCCCCGCACCGCCTTCCAGAACGGCGTATAGACCTTGTAGTAGCCGCCGGTCCTGGTCTCGACGGTCCATGGCTGAAACATCAGGTGGCCCGTGTGGCTTTGCGCGGTGATCCCCTGCGCTTCCAGGGCGGCCTTCACCGCCTTGTCGCGGGCCACGCTGTCGGGATCGTAGGCGCGGGTCCAGTGAACCGCCTCGGCGCCGGTTTCCCGCACCAGCGCCACCAGGCAATCGACCGGATCGCCGGACCGCAGGACCAGCCGAAGCCCCTTGCCGTCCAGCGCCTCCGCGAAATGCCCAAGGCCCAGCCCCAGCCGCCATTGCGGCGCCGTGCCCAGACCCTCGGCCAGGCTGTCGCGGATGAAAACCGGGATCACCGGGCGCCCGCCCTCTGCGGCGGCGCGCAGGGCGGCATTGTCGGACAGCCGCAGGTCGCGGCGCACCCAGTACAGGGCAGGAGCGGGTTTGGACATGCAGGCGTCTCCGGTCGGTCATGCCCCGGGCAAGCTAGGGCCTGTCGCGGAAAGGCAAGACGCCCCCTGTCTGTTCCCGCGCCCGCCGCCCGGGCCGCCTGCCCCGGTCAGCCGCCGGTAAAGACCTCGACTGTCGGCAGATCGGTGAGCGGAGCCTCCAGCAGGCGCATGGCGGCCAGGGAAATGCGGCTGCCCGCGCTGGCCGGCCCGTCGATGGGGATCAGGTCGACCTGCGCCGACTTGCCGCTGGCGGGGTTGAGCACCCGGCCCCTTGTCCGCTCGGTCACCAGCGGGGTCTTCAGCCAGAACCCGGCCTCTGCCACCTCGCCAAGGCTTGCCACGGTGGTCCCGAGGCTGCGCTCGCCCGCCGGTTCCACCGGGGCGGCAGCGGCGGCGACACGCTCTTCCGGGGTGGTCGTGTCGAACTGTTCGACCGTGCGCGCCCCCGCGGGCGGCTTTACCGCCGCCGTCGCGGGCGCAGCCTGCCCGGCCTCCGCCGCAGGGGCCGCCTGCGCAGATGCCGCCTCGGGCGCCTTCCCGAACGGTCCCTGCCCCGTGAAAAGCCCTTTTTCGCCGCAGCCCGCCACCGCGAGGACCACCACCATTGCAACCGCTGCTCTCATATCTCGTACCCCTGAGTTTGCGCCTCACCCTAAGGTCGGGCCTGACATATGACAATTCCGCGCGCACTCTTGCTCGAAATTCCGCCCACAGCTACATCTTGGACATGACCGCACCGCTGATCGACCCCTTCGCCCGCCCGATTTCCTACCTTCGGGTCTCCGTCACGGACCGCTGCGACTTCCGCTGCGTCTACTGCATGTCGGAAAACATGACCTTTCTGCCCAAGAAGGAACTGCTGACGCTCGAAGAGCTGGACCGCATGTGTTCGACCTTCGTGCGGCTGGGGGTGGAAAAGCTGCGCATCACCGGCGGCGAGCCGCTGGTCCGCCGCGACATCATGCGGTTCTTCCAGTCGATGACCCGGCACCTGGACGCCGGCACGCTGAAGGAACTGACGCTGACCACCAACGGCTCGCAGCTGGAACGCTTTGCCGGGCCGCTCTGGGATGCCGGTGTGCGGCGCGTCAATATCTCGCTCGACACGCTGGACGAGGCGAAATTCGCCGAGATCACCCGCTGGGGCCGCCTGCCGCAGGTGCTGAAGGGCATCGACGCGGTGCAGCACGCGGGCATGCGGGTGAAGCTGAACGCCGTGGCGCTGAAGGGCTTCAACGAGGACGAGCTGCTGTCGATGACCGAATGGTGCGCGGATCGCGGCATCGACCTGACCTGGATCGAGGTCATGCCGATGGGCGACATCGGCAACGAGGACCGGCTGGACCAGTACTGGAAGCTGACCGACCTGCGCGCGCGGCTCGCCAAGCACTACACGCTGACCGACCTGCCCGAAAGCACCGGCGGACCGGCCCGCTACGTGCGGCTGGAAGAGACAGGGCAGAAGGTGGGTTTCATCACGCCGCTCACGCATAATTTCTGCGAAAGCTGCAACCGCGTGCGCCTGACCTGCACGGGCGAGCTGTTCATGTGCCTCGGGCAAGAGGACAACGCCGACCTGCGCGCGGCGCTGCGTAACCACCCGGGCGACGACACCCCGCTGAAAGCCGCGATCCGCGACGCGATTTCCCACAAGCCCAAAGGGCACGACTTCGACTACTCGCGCCAGAGCGTGGACGGCCGCGTGTCGCGCCACATGAGCCACACCGGAGGTTGAGACGGGGCTGGGGGCGCTGCCCCCGGCCTGCGGCCTCCCCCGGGATATTTCCGGACAGAAGAAAACGCGATCGTCCACCATTTCTTAACCAAGAACGGGCAACCTGCGGATGCGGTACAGGCGGGGACGCCGATGGCCGTGACAGGAGAAGCCCAGGCTGATCCCGAAGCCCGCCTCGGCCTGGCCGTGCGGGCTTCGTCCGCTCATCTCCCTGCGCTCCACGCCCGAATGTCTGCGCAGCCCCTGTCTTCTTCTGTCCTGAAATATCCCCGCCGGAGGCTCCGCCGGCATCCGCACGCGGGGCGGTCGATCAGGGACGGCTGATCTGCCCGCCGCCGACCGGGGCGGCGACGCCGGTCGTGCCCGGGCAGGAGGTCGGCAGGCCATGCGCCACGCGCACGGCGAGATAGGCGAAGGCCTGCGCTTCCAGCATGTCTCCGTCGAGGCCCACGGCCTCCACCGGCAGGACCGGGCAATCGAGACCCACCGCCAGCATCTCCATCATCACCGGGTTGTGGCGCCCACCGCCGGTCACCAGAAGGCGGTCGGGGGCAACGGGGCAATGCTCCATCCCCTGCATCACCGCCGCCGCAGCCATGGCGGTCATGGTCGCCGCCGCATCGGCGTCAGAAAGCTCTCTCACAAGGTCCAGCATGAGGGAAAAGTCGTCCCGGTCCAGCGACTTGGGCGGCATCCGGCGGAAGTACTGCTCGTCCAGGAACAGCTCCAGCGCGCCGTCTTCCACCCGGCCCTGCCGGGCCAGCGCGCCGTCGCGGTCGCAATCCAGCCCCAGCCGCAGGGCCACGAGGTCGTTGATCGGCGCGTTCGCCGGCCCGGTGTCGAAGGCCAGCAGCGCGCCTTCGGCCTCTGGCGTCGCGTGGCGCGGGTCCACCCATGTCAGGTTGCCCACGCCGCCGAGGTTGAGGAAGGCCAGCGGCGCCTCGGCCCCGATCCACTTGGCGCAGGCGAAGTGGAAGAAAGGCGCCAGCGGCGCGCCCTCGCCCCCCAGCGCCACGTCGGCAGAGCGGAAATCCCAGACCACCGGGCGCCCCAGAGCCTCGGCCAGCACCGCGCCGTCGCCCAGTTGGTGGGTGCCGCGGCCCTGGGGCTCATGCGCCAGCGTCTGGCCGTGAAAGCCCAGCATCTCGGCCTCGGGAAAGCCGGCCATCAGGTCGGCATGAGCCTCGTGCACGACCCGCGCCGCCGCCTCCAGCCCCGCGCCCGGCCAGCGGCCCAGCACAGCGCGCAGGGTGGCCCGTTCCGCATCGCTGTAGGGCCGGTATCCGCTTGCGCCGAATTCGAGGATGCGCAGCCCGTCGGTCACGATCTCGGCGGCGTCGACGCCGTCCAGAGAGGTCCCCGACATCGCTCCCAACGCCCGGACCGGGCCTGCCGCGATCTTGCCCTTCACCTTTGCCCCGCTTCTTCTTATAGCTCGGCGCGCAGTATAAGAGAGGCCGGCTATGACCTACCATCCCAAATCGGACTTCATGCGCATCATGATGGAGCGCGGCTACCTCGCCGATTGCACCGATTATCAGGCGCTGGACGAGGCCCTGTCGACGGGGGTGGTGACCGCCTACATCGGCTATGACGCGACCGCGCAGTCGCTGCATGTCGGCCACCTGCTGAACATCATGATGCTGCGCTGGCTGCAGAAGACCGGGCACCGGCCGATCACCCTGATGGGCGGCGGCACGACCAAGGTCGGCGACCCGTCGTTCCGCTCGGACGAGCGCCCGCTGCTTGGCCCCGAGCAGATCGACGCGAATATCGCCGGGATGAAGCAGGTCTTTGCCAAATACCTCACCTACGGCGACGCGCCCTCGGCGGCCCTGATGCTGAACAATGCCGAGTGGCTGGACGGGTTGAACTACCTCGACTTCCTGCGCGACATCGGGCGGCATTTCTCGGTCAACCGGATGCTGTCCTTCGAATCCGTGAAGTCGCGGCTGGACCGCGAGCAGTCTCTGTCCTTCCTCGAATTCAACTACATGATCCTGCAAGCCTATGATTTCCTTGAGCTGAACCGCCGGTATGGCTGCGTTCTGCAGATGGGCGGCAGCGACCAATGGGGCAATATCGTCAACGGCATCGACCTGACGCGCCGGGTGCTGGATCACGAGATCTACGGGCTGACCTCGCCGCTTCTGACCACCTCGGACGGGCGCAAGATGGGCAAGTCGCAGGGCGGCGCCATGTGGCTGAACGCCGACATGCTCAGCCCCTACGAGTTCTGGCAGTTCTGGCGCAACACCACCGACGCCGACGTGGGCCGCTTCCTGAAGCTGTACACCGAGCTTCCGGTCGAGGAATGCGACCGTCTGGGCGCGCTGGAAGGCTCCGAGATCAACGGCGCCAAGATCATCCTGGCCAACGAGGTCACGACCCTGTGCCATGGCGCAGAGGCGGCGGCAGCAGCAGAGGCGACCGCCCGCGAGGTCTTCGAGAAGGGCGGCGTGGGCGACGACCTTCCGACGCTGGAACTGACGGCGGCGGATCTGGCAGAGGGCATCTCCATCGTGCAGGTGCTGGTGCGCTCGGGCCTTGCGAAATCCGGCAAGGAGGCCAAGCGCCTGATCGCCGAGAACGGGGCACGCATGGACGACGCCCCCCTGACCGACGCCGGGCTGGTGCTGGATGCGGGCGCCCTGGCGACGCCGATCAAGCTGAGCGCGGGCAAGAAGCGCCACGCGCTGGTGAAGCTAGCCGGGTAAGGCCTTGGGCCGCGCGACAGGTCGCGCGGTCCATTCCATGCCGGGCGGCGGCCTTACAGCAGCGCCTGTATCGCCACCAGAACGGCAAAGGGCACAGACAGCGCCGGGGCCAGCAGCAGCGCGGCAGCGACGGTCGGGCGCGGCGGGTCCAGTGCCCGGGCTACGGCAGGGGGTCTTGCGGGGGGGCGGATCAGGGTTTTCATGCCGCCATTAAACGAATCGAAACTTTCTATTCCGTTAATGGCTGCCGATGAACGACTCGCTGCCCATTCCCCTGCCGCAAGCCACCGCCTTCGGCGCCGCCAATCCGGACAAGACCACGGTCTTCGAAGCCCGGCACAGGGACCTGCGGTGCCGGGCCAGTCCCTGGCTGAACGCCGCTGACCGGCCCGCACCGCCCCTGCAAACGGGATCGCGACGACAGGGCCAGACGCCCCGGAACGCCCCGCCTATTCACCCAGCATCCACCTCCCGTCCGGCCAGAAGGCGTGGAAGGCAAAGGCAAAAAGCACGTCATGCGGCACGTCGCGCCCCTTTCCGTCGAGCACCCGGACAGAGCCGACGTCCCGCCCCGCCGCGATCGTTCCCGCATCCAGGGCAGAGGCCTGACCGGGCACCCACGACAGCGCTAGCCCGGCCTCGCGCAGCACCCCCGCCTTTGCCAGCCGGGTTATCGGCCAGGCGCGGTCGCCGACGCGCACGACACGCATCAGCGGCGGCACGCCATTGGGCGGCATCTCTCCGGAATACAGAAAAGGCCGCTTCGACGAATCGTAACCGGCGTAGGGGTTGCGGCCATAGGGGCGGTTCCACGACGGTTCGGCCATCACCAGCCCCTGCGGGTGCCGGGCCGCGAAGGCCTCCCAGCTTTCCATCCAGCTTGGCAGCAGCTCCAGCCCCTCGCCCGCCATCTGCCCGACGATCCCGGTGCCCACCGCCTGCTGCCACCAGCTTTGCGTCTCGCGGTCGTACATGATCATGTCCGAGTTGCGCAGCTTGCCCGAGACACCGAAGCTCAGCACCCGCCCGCCGAGCCGCCTGTCGAAGGTCAGGGCAGAGTTGCACAGCGGGCAGAAGGTCACGGCCACAGGAATCGGGCCGATCTGGTCGTTCACGATCTCGTGCCAGATCAGGTATCGGATCGGATAGGCACGCGGGCGCTGGCCCGCGATCTCGACCGCGATCACCGGCTCGCCCGGGGCAATGCGGCTTTCCGCCGGCACCTCGATGAATTGCGGATCGGACAGCGCGGGTATGCCGTCCCTTGGCGGTCCGCCCGAGATGATCTCGGCCCAGTTCTCCACCGTGGTCCGGTCGAAATCCGTTTCGGGCCATTCGTCGCGCCAGAGCGAGGGATCGGCCCAGACCGCCCCGGCCAGCCACAGGCCCACGAGCATCGTCACAAAGCGCATGCACCCATCCCCCCTTGCCCGGACAGTCTGCCGCGCCGCGCCCGTTACAGCCACAAAAAAGACCGACGCCCGGGTGTCGGAGTCGGCCTGAATGGGGGTCCCTCCTCCCGGGTCCGGGAGGAGGACAGGAGGCGGGCCGATCACCCTGCCCCGGCGCCAGCAGGGACCGCCGGATCGGCCCCGCCCGTCAGTCGGTGACGGTCACGCTGACCATGCGGTCGGGCTCGCCCATGACTTCGCCGTTGCGGCCCTCGCCCAGCTTGATCTGGTCCACCACATCCATGCCCTCGGTGACCCGTCCCACGACCGTGTACTGGCCGTTCAGGAAGGGACCGGGTTCGAACATGATGAAGAACTGCGAGTTGCCCGAGTTCGGGTTCTGCGACCGCGCCATGCCCACGACGCCCCGGTCGAAGGAGATGTCCGAGAACTCTGCCGGAAGGTCGGGCCGCTCGGAACCGCCCATGCCGGCGCGGCGCATGTCGAAGCCCTCGGCGCCCGACGCGCCATACTGCACGTCGCCGGTCTGGGCCATGAAGCCCTCGATCACGCGGTGGAAGACCACACCGTCATAGGCCCCGTCCGAGGCCAGCGCGGTCAGCTGTTCGACGTGCTTGGGCGCCACGTCCTCGAGCAGGTCGATGCTCACGGTGCCCTTCTCGCCGCCTTCACCGGCGACGGTGATCTCCAGCCCCGCCGCCCCGGCCTGCCCGGCCAGCAGCGCAAGCGCGCCTGCGGTCAGAAGGTTACGCATCGGCGGCCACCTTGACGCTGATCATCTTGTCGGGGCTCGCGGGCGGCTCTCCCCGGGTGATCGCATCCACATGCTCCATGCCCGACACGACGCGGCCATAGACCGTGTACTGCCCGTTCAGGAAGTGGTTGTCCTTGAAGTTGATGAAGAACTGCGAATTCGCCGAATTCGGGTTCTGCGAGCGCGCGGCGCCCAGCGTGCCGCGATCGTGCGGCAGCTTGGAGAATTCCGCCGGCAGGTCCGGCAGCTCCGACCCGCCGGTCCCGGCGCGGCGGATGTTGAATTCCTTGTCGGCATTGCCGTGCTCGACGTCGCCGGTCTGCGCCATGAAGCCGTCGATCACGCGGTGAAAGACCACCCCGTCATAGGCTCCGGCGCGGGCCAGCTCCTTCATGCGCTCGGCATGTTTGGGCGCCACGTCGGGCAGCAGTTCGATCGTGACGGTGCCGTCTTTCAGCTCCATCACGATGGTGTTCTCGGGGTCCTTGATCTCGGCCATCTGTCTCTCCCATTGGATGTCGCGCCCACAGGTAATCCCTGCGGGCCGCCTTGCCAAGACGGCGTTGACGCGCGCCGCGCTTCAAGGCAGACCTCGGGAACGGACCGCAGACGGGAGAACGCAATGGCCTGGAAGACCCTCGACGACATGGACCTCGACGGCAAACGCGTGCTGACCCGGGTCGACATCAACGTACCCGTCGAGAACGGGACCGTCACCGACACCACCCGGATCGAGCGCATCGCCGCCACCATCCAGACCATTCTGGACAAGTCCGGCAAGCCCGTTCTACTGGCGCATTTCGGCCGCCCCAAGGGCGAGCGCCGCGCCGACATGAGCCTGCAACCGCTGATCCCCGCGCTCGAGGCCGTGCTGGGCGTCGAGGTGGTCTTTGCCGCCGATTGCATCGGTCCCGCCGCGCAGGCGGTCATCGACGGGCTGGGCGAGAACCAGATCGCGCTGCTGGAAAACACCCGTTTTCACGCGGGCGAGGAAAAGAACGACCCGGCGCTGGCGCAGGCCATGGCAGAGCTGGGCGACGTCTACTGCAACGACGCCTTCTCGGCGGCGCACCGCGCCCATGCCTCGACCACCGGGCTGGCGCATCTGCTGCCCGCCTGTGCCGGGCGGCTGATGCAGGCAGAGCTGGAGGCGCTGGAAAGCGCGCTCGGCACCCCCGAGCGTCCGGTGGTGGCCGTCGTGGGCGGGGCCAAGGTCTCGACCAAGCTCGATCTCCTGGGCAACCTCGTCGAGAAGGTCGATATCCTGGTGATCGGCGGCGGCATGGCGAACACCTTCCTCGCCGCACAGGGCGTGGACGTGGGCAAATCACTCTGCGAGCACGACATGGCCGAGACCGCCCGCGCGATTGCCGCCAAGGCCGCCGAAACCGGCTGCGAGGTGCTGCTGCCCCGCGATGTCGTGGTGGCGCGCGAATTCAAGGCGGGCGCCGAAAGCGAGGTGGTCAAGGCCGAGGACTGCCCGGCGGACGCGATGATCCTCGACGCCGGTCCCGACAGCGTGGCGCATGTGGCGCAGGCCTTCGACCGCGCCAAGACGCTGATCTGGAACGGCCCGCTGGGCGCCTTCGAGATCGAGCCCTTCGACACCGCCACCAATGCCGCCGCGAAACACGCGGCAGAGCTGACCGAACAGGGCAAGCTGGTCTCTGTCGCCGGCGGTGGCGATACGGTGGCGGCGCTGAACAAGGCCGGGGTGGCCTCGGACTTCTCCTACATCTCCACCGCCGGGGGCGCCTTCCTCGAGTGGATGGAGGGCAAGGAGCTGCCGGGCGTCGCGGCCCTCGACACCGGCGAGGCGCCCGAGCCCGACGACGAGCTGTGAAGCAGCGGCGGGGCGGGCAAATTCCGCCCCGGAATTTGCGCCGGAAATCGTCGCGATTTCCGGCCCCTAGCCGCCGACGTCGAGGGTCTTCAGCAACTGGATCGCCGCCGGGGCGGTGAAGGCGGTGCTGTGGCCCGTCCGATCACCGCCGCGATAGCCCGACAGGTCGATGACCTGCACTGGCAGACCCCTCAGCCGCGCCGGGTTGCTGATCGACCCCAGCCGCGACGGCGTGCCGGTGATCCACGACGACAGGTTCAGCGCCCGGTCCTGCCGCGACACCATCAGCGCGAAGGGCTGCGGAAAGGGCCGGATCCGGTGCGCCTGCTGCACAAAGACATCCTCGTCGATGTCGGGACTGATCAGCGCCACGCCCGAAATCCGCTCCAGCGGCGCCCTGTGCCCCGAGATCGAGATCTGCCGCAGCGTTTCCATCACCAGCTGGCTGCCCATGGAATGGGCCACCAGCAGCACCCGGCGATTGCCCTCGGTCAGCATGCGCAGCAGCGATTCGAGCCCGTCGCGCGAGAAGATCACGCTGTCGCGATCGTAGACATAGCCGCGCGGGCTGCCTGCGGAGGGCCATGAATAGGTCACCACCGGCACCCCCGCCTCGAAATCATGGGCGATCTGCGCCAGCCGGTAGACCGCCTCGGCATTGTTGACGTTGAAGCCATGCACGAAGACCACGACCTCGGTCGCGCCCGGTGGCTCCGCCGCCTTCAGTGCCGCAAGAAAGCTTGGCGCGTCATCGTAGAGGGTCTGCTCGACGGTCACGAAATGCTGCGCCGGGTCCGGGGGGGCGCTGCCGGGCCATTCGATGTTGCCCTCGGCATGGGTGGGCGGGATCGACACCCCGACCCGCGCGTAGTGCATCCTGAAATTGCGGCTGTCGCCGAAATCCTGCCCGAAGAGCATCTCCAGCGCATTCGGCGTGTTCGACGCCGCGTGCCGGTTCGAGGCGACGAAAACCGGCTGCACCACACCGGTGGTCCCGGTGCCCGGCGGCACGACCGACATGACGCCACGCGCGGCACAGCCGGGCAGGACCATCAGGCAGCAGAGGAGAAGGGCAAGCCGAGTCATGCGCGCATGCTACAACCCTGCCCCCCGTTGACCAGAGGCATTCTCCCCCGCCGCGCTCTTCGCACTGGCAGGAATGCAACGCTGACCGGCCGATTCGAGCCGGGCGAATCGCGGCCCCTTTTCCCCGCCCTGCGGCCATGCGACCATCGCCGCCACGCGCCCACGCAAGAGGCGCAACCGAGGCCCGAGACATGACCACCCGCAAAGCCCGCCCGACCCTTGGCGTCCTTGTCTTCTTCACGCTGACGCTGACGCTGACCGCCTATTTCACCTTCGCCGCCGTGCAGGGCGACTTTGGCCTGTTCCGCCGGGCCGAGATCGTGTCCGAGGGCCAGAGGCTGACGGCGGAACTGGCCGCCGTGAACCAGGAGGTCGCGCGGCTGGAGAACCTGACCCACCGGCTGTCGGACGAGTTCCTCGACCTCGACCTGCTGGACCAGCAGGCCCGCGATGTGCTGGGCCTCGTGCGGACCGACGAGATCGTGGTGAACTGACGCGCCGCGGGCGGCCCGCAGCGCCCTGCCCGGCCTATGCCGGAACCATGAAGACGCCGTCCTCGTCGGTCATGCCCAGCATGTCCTCGAAATCCATCGTGCCGGTGCCGAGGTTGCTTTCGACGCCCCATGCGTCCTTGGCCGGCACCCGGAACTCGCGGTCGCTTTCGGTATCGTAGCACAGGATCGGCCATGTCTGGTCGCTGAAGGCATGGTCGTCGGCGATCAGCAGGATCGCGTCGTCGGGGAACCGCTCGGCCAGGTCGACAGGCTCCATCCCGTCAAGCTCCGGGTCCTCGACAAGGTCGAATTCCCCGGCAAAGCCGATGGCATTTTCGCGGGTCGCCACCTCTGTCAGCGCCTCCCACGCGGTATCGTCGCTGTAGTCGGTGCGGATCAGTTTGATCGTCTCGTCGTCCATGGGATCACTCACTCATAAAGTGCGCATCAAATGCGCGTTTCGCCACGGGGAACGCGCGATGATCACGGGGGTTTCCGCCGCGCGAAAAATAAAAAAGCAGCTTCGCAGGTGCAGCGTGAAACAATCTTGCGGACGCTTTACGGCGCGATGTCATCGCGCTAGGCTCTGCCGGACCGTTCAACGCTAAACCATTCCTTGGGAGGAGAGGCCATGGCGCCGCGCAAGGCATCCAATGTCCCGGCCGACACGCTTCGGGCCTGGTATCGCGACATGCTGCTGATCCGCCGCTTCGAAGAGAAGGCCGGGCAGCTCTACGGCATGGGGCTGATCGGCGGCTTCTGCCACCTGTACATCGGTCAGGAGGCGGTTGTCGTCGGGCTCGAGGCCGCGGCGGACGCGGGCGACAAGCGCATCACCTCGTACCGTGACCACGGCCACATGCTGGCCTGCGGCATGGACCCCAAGGGCGTCATGGCCGAACTGACGGGACGCGAGGGCGGCTATTCCAAGGGCAAGGGCGGCAGCATGCATATGTTCAGCCGCGAGAAGGACTTCTACGGCGGCCATGGCATCGTCGGCGCGCAGGTGCCGCTGGGCGCGGGCCTGGCCTTTGCCGACAAGTACCGCGGCACCGATCGCGTGACCTTCACCTATTTCGGCGACGGCGCCGCGAATCAGGGTCAGGTCTACGAGACCTTCAACATGGCCGCGCTGTGGAAGCTGCCGGTGATCTTCGTGATCGAGAACAACCAGTACGCCATGGGCACGGCGCAGGCCCGCTCGACCTCGACGCCCGACCTCTACACCCGGGGCCAGGCCTTTGGCATTCCCGGGGAAATCGTCGACGGCATGGATGTGCTCGCGGTCCGGGACGCGGGCGCAAAGGCGGTGAAGCACTGCCGCGCCGGCAAGGGTCCCTATATCCTCGAGGTCAAGACCTACCGCTATCGCGGCCATTCCATGTCCGACCCGGCCAAGTACCGCACCCGCGAAGAGGTGCAGAAGATGCGCGAGGAACGCGACCCCATCGACCACGTCCGCGAAATGCTCTTGCAGGGCAAACACGCGTCCGAGGACGACCTCAAGGCCATCGACAAGGAAATCAAGGCCGTGGTGTCCGAGGCCGCCGACTTCGCCCGCGAAAGCCCCGAGCCGCCGCTCGACGAACTGTACACCGACATCTACGCAGAGGCCTGAGCGCCCTTTCCCCCACGCCGACGGGAGGTTTGCCGTGACCCGACTGCCCCTTCTTCCTGCCCTGCCGCCCTTGTCCGCCCCCGCGCAGGATGCGGGCAAGGCCTGCACGGCCACCAAGGCGACCGACCGGCCCGGCCCGGGCCCGAAGGGCGACCACACGCGCGCACGCGCCGTTCGCCCGATTGCCGCGATGACAGCGTTCCACGCGAGCTTTACGGAGTAACCCCCTAATATGGCGACAGAAATCCTAATGCCCGCACTTTCTCCGACGATGGAGGAAGGGACCCTGGCGAAATGGCTGGTGAAAGAGGGCGACCGCGTGTCCTCCGGCGATATCCTCGCCGAGATCGAGACCGACAAGGCGACGATGGAGTTCGAAGCCGTCGACGAGGGCATCGTCGGGCGCCTGCTGGTGGCCGAGGGCACGGCGAATGTGGCAGTGAACACCCCCATTGCCGTGCTGGTCGAAGAGGGCGAAAGCGCCCAGGCCGCGCCCTCCGGCCCCGCGCAGCAGCCGGTGCCCGCCGACAGGACTCTGACCTCGGAAAGCGCACCGGCGGCGGCCAGGGCGCATCCCGAACCCGCCCGCATGCAGCCGGAGTGGCCCGAGGGCACCAAGGTCAAGAAGCAGACCGTCCGCGAGGCGCTGCGCGATGCCATGGCCGAGGAGATGCGGGCCGACGGCGATGTCTTCCTGATGGGTGAAGAGGTGGGCGAGTACCAGGGCGCCTACAAGATCAGCCAGGGCCTGCTGGACGAATTCGGCGCCCGCCGGGTGATCGACACGCCGATCACGGAACACGGCTTTGCCGGGATCGGCGTCGGCGCGGCCTTCGGCGGGCTGAAGCCCGTGGTCGAGTTCATGACCTTCAACTTCGCCATGCAGGCCATTGACCAGATTATCAATTCTGCCGCCAAGACGCTGTATATGTCCGGCGGCCAGATGGGCTGTCCCATCGTCTTTCGCGGCCCCAACGGCGCCGCCGCCCGCGTCGGCGCCCAGCACAGCCAGGACTACGCCGCCTGGTACAGCCACATCCCCGGCCTGAAGGTGGCGATGCCCTATTCCGCCTCGGACGCCAAGGGCCTGCTGAAATCGGCGATCCGCGACCCCAACCCGGTGATCTTCCTCGAGAACGAGATCCTCTACGGCCGCTCCTTCGAGGTCCCCCGGCTGGACGATTACACCGTGCCCTTCGGCAAGGCCCGGATCTGGCGCGGGGGCACGGATGTGACGCTGGTCAGCTTCGGCATCGGCATGACCTACGCGCTCGAAGCGGCAGAGAAACTGGCGGCGGAGGGCATCAGCGCCGAGGTCGTCGACCTGCGCAGCCTGCGCCCGATGGATACCGCGACGGTGATCGCCTCCGTGCAAAAGACCAACCGTTGTGTCACCATCGAAGAGGGCTTCCCGGTCGGCGCCATCGGCAACCACATCTCGGCGGTGCTGATGGATCAGGCCTTCGACTGGCTGGACGCCCCGGTGATCAACCTGACCGGCAAGGACGTGCCCATGCCCTATGCGGCCAACCTCGAGAAACACGCGCTGGTGACCACCGACGAGGTCATCGAGGCGGTGAGAAAGGTAACCTACAGATGAGCCCCCTCGAACTCGACGGCCCGGACGGCAGGGGCGGCTACCGCGTGGCCCTGCGGGGCGGCGAAACCCACGGGCTGATCCCCGCCGAACTGGTGGCCGATCAGACCGGCAGCACCGCGCAGACCGATGCCGAGGAATGGATCGCCGCGCAGGCCTCAGAGATCGCGCAGGCCCTCGAAACCTTGTCGCGGGGCCGCACGCCCCCCGCCCCCTTCGACCGCATCCAGCTGACCGGGGCAGCGACATGACCCCGCAGGTCCGGGGTGGCGATATCGCGCAGCACGCCTGCCGGGGAAAGGCCGCCCATGGCGCCGCACCCGTGCCGGACGACCTGATGTCCGGCGACCGGCGCCCCGGCCCCCACCCCCGCCAACCGCAGGCCGACAAAGGCATCGCCGCACGGCGCGCCCCCGCCGCAAGCCCCCGCGCGCAGGGAAAGCCCCCGCCCGCGCCCCATGACGTCACGCCCCCGCCTTCCATCGCCCTCCTGCCTTCTTCTGTCTGAAAGTATCCCGGAGAGCGCGAGAGGCAGCGCCTCTCGCATCCCACCCCGCCACGAAAGCCGACCCATGCCGATCCAGATCCTGATGCCCGCGCTCTCGCCCACCATGGAGGATGGCACCCTGTCCCGCTGGCTGGTGAAGGAAGGCGACAGCGTCGCCTCCGGCGACGTGATCGCCGAGATCGAAACCGACAAGGCCACGATGGAATTCGAGGCCGCGGACGAGGGCACGGTGGGGGCGATCCTCGTACCCGAGGGCACGGCGGGCGTGGCGGTCAACACGCCCATCGCCCTGCTTCTGGCCGAGGGCGAGAGCGCCGGGGATCTCGACAGCGCCGCAGCCGCGCCGGTTGCCCCCGCCGCCGGGGCCGACACGGCGCCATCCGCCGCCGGGGCAACCGCGGCCGCCGAGGTGGCCCCGCAGGGGGCCGGCGAGAAGGCCGCCCGCCCCGCCCCGCAGGGCCGGGACGGCGCGCGGGTCTTCGCCTCGCCGCTGGCCCGGCGCATCGCCGCGGATCGCGGCATCGATCTCTCGGCGCTGACTGGCTCGGGCCCGCGCGGCCGCATCGTCCGCGCCGATGTCGAGACCGCCGAAACGCGCCCTGCCCCGGCCCGGACCACTCCCTCCACCCAGACACCCGTCCCCTCCCGGCCAGCCGCCACCGGGGACGTGGCGCGGCTCTATGCCGACCGCCCGCACCGCGAGATCGCGCTCGACGGGATGCGCCGCACCATCGCCGACCGTCTGAGCGAGGCCAAGCAGACCATCCCGCATTTCTACCTGCGCCGCGACATCCGTCTCGACGCGCTGCTCGACCTGCGGGCGGAGATGAATGCCGGCCTTGCCGCGCGCGGCGTGAAGCTCAGCGTCAACGACTTCATCATCAAGGCCTGCGCCCATGCGCTGCAACAGGTGCCCGCCGCCAACGCCGTCTGGGCGGGGGACCGCATCCTGCAGCTGGAGCCTTCGGACGTGGCCGTGGCGGTCGCCGTCGAGGGCGGGCTTTTCACCCCGGTTCTGCGCGATGCACAGGCCAAGAGCCTCTCGGCCCTCTCGGCAGAGATGAAGGACCTCGCCGCCCGCGCCCGCGACCGCAAGCTGGCACCGCAGGAGTATCAGGGCGGCAGCTTTGCCATCTCGAACCTCGGGATGTTCGGGATCGACAGCTTCGACGCGGTGATCAACCCGCCCCACGGGGCGATTCTGGCGGTGGGCGCCGGGGTGAAGAAGCCGGTGGTGACAGAGGACGGCGGCCTGGCAGTCGCGACCGTCATGACCGCCACGCTCAGCGTCGATCACCGGGTCATCGACGGCGCGCTCGGCGCGGAATTGCTGGCCGCCATCGTCGAGGCCCTGGAAAATCCGCTGGTCATGCTGGCCTGAGGCGACAGCGCGCCCGCCAGCCCGAAACCGGCCCGCCCCGGCGTCACTCGTCCAGCGTCACCGCGACACCGTCCCCCTCGACGCCGTCGCTGATCTGGCTCTGGCCAAGCGTGACGGCCCCGGTTCCGGCCCCCAGCTGCAGCGCTTCCACCCCCGGCCCCTCGCCGTTGTTGTACTGGCTGCGCAGCCGGTAGCCCGTCACGGTCAGATCGCCCGCCCCCTCTTCCGCGAAGACAAACCCCCGGCCGCCATTGCCCTCCGCCACCGCGCCCGCCAAAGCGCCGGTCACCGCGCCCGGTCCCGTTTCGCGGTGCCCATAGGCGTCGCCCGCATTGTCGCGCGAAGGTGCCGATCAGGGTGGACCGGATGTCGCCCCCGCCCGTCTCGGCGAAATCCAGCCCCGCACCGAAGTTTCCGATCACCCCCGCCCGCTCGATCAGCGCATGGATCGCGCCGGGCCCGGCCTCGTGGATCTCGACGCCGTCACCGGCCTTGAGGGCAAAGGCGTAGTCCGCCACCGACCCGTCGCCGTGCAACGCCACCCTGCGCTCGAAACAGGCATCCTCCGGCGAGCCGCCGACCGCGCCGGGGATGGCGTCCCGTGCCATCGCACCGGGGTCGAAGCTGCCCTCGGGCGGGTCGGGCAGGAAGGGCGCCAGCCGGTCCGGATCGCAATAGCCGCCGTTTGTCTCGAAGGCGGACCCGGACGAGCGCAGCACCACATCGCCGCCCTGCCCCTCGTCCAGCGCGATGCCGTTGCCGCCATTCTCGGCAAAGCGCACATTGTTCAGCAGCAGCGTGATCCCGCCGTCGCCGCGCTCCTCCACCCGCAGGCCGTCCGCCCCCAAGGCGCCGCGACCGGCGCCCAGCACCTCTGCCCCGTTCAAGCGCAGAAGGATCGAGGCGGCAGAACCGTCTTGGCCGCCCGCATCCGCCCCGCAATCCTCGACCCGAAGGCAGTCCGTGACATGGATGCCGTGCCCCGCCGTGCCGGTGACCTGCACGTTCTCGAGCTCGACGCTCAGGCTGCCGGTCTGTTCGGCGCGCAGGGCGACGAACAGCCCCTTGCCCGCCGGTCCGGCGCTGCGGTTCTCCAGATCCCAGCCGCCCGGCCCTTCCAGACGGATGTTGCGCATGTAGAGATCGGCGCCGCCGGTCAGCGACAGCAGCGTCACATCGCGCTGCGCGGTGATCCGCGTCGCGTTCCCGAACAGCGACAGGGGGGCCTGCCCGCTGTAGGTCAGCGTGTCCTCGATGGCGATATCGCCCTCGGCGAAGATCACGATGGTCGCGGGCGCCTCCTGCCCCGAGGCCTGCTCCAGCGCCGCGCGCAGCGATCCCTCGCCGGAATCGGCGACGGTTGTCACCACCAGCGTCTCCTGCGCCACGACCGGCAGGGCCAGCAGGCACAGGGCAGCGGTCTGCCTTGCAAGGCTCTGGAATGGCACGGCTCTACCCTTCCGACAAAGCAGCGTCACGGCCCCCCGGCGCACCGGGTGACCGCCCTGTGACAGGTCAGGTCTGAAAGCCGAGCAGCTGGTCCATCGATACCGAGGGCTGATCGCATCCCGCCTCGCCGACGATCTTGGCGGGCACGCCCGCCACCGTCTTGCAGGGCGGCACGTCCTTCAGCACCACGGACCCGGCGGCGATGCGCGAACAGCTGCCGATCTGGATATTGCCCAGCACCTTGGCGCCGGCACCGATCAGCACGCCGTTGCCGATCTTCGGATGGCGGTCTTCCTCTTCCTTGCCGGTCCCGCCCAGCGTCACCGAATGCAGCATCGACACGTTGTCGCCCACCACCGCCGTCTCGCCGATGACGATGCTGTGCGCGTGGTCGATCATGATGCCCTTACCGATGCGCGCGGCGGGATGGATGTCGATGCCGAAAACCTCCGAGGACCGCATCTGGAAGAAATACGACAGGTCGCGGCGGCCTTCGGTCCACAGCCAATGCGCCACGCGATAGGCCTGCACCGCCTGAAAGCCCTTGAAGAACAGCAGCGGCTGCAGGAAGCGATGGCAGGCCGGGTCGCGGTCGTAGGTGGCGGCGATATCGGCGCGCGCGCTCAGGGACAGTTCCGGCTCCGCCGAATAGGCCTCGTCGCAGATCTCGCGGATGATCTGTTCAGACATCTCGCCATTGGCGAGTTTCAGGGAGATCCGGTAGCTGAGCGCCCGCTCGATGGTCGGATGGTGCAGGATCGAGTAATGCACCATCCCGCCCAGCAGCGGCTCTGCTCTGACGGCGTCCTCGGCTTCCCGCATGATGCGGGCCCAGACCGGGTCGACTTCGGCCAGTTTCGCGCGTGTTTCGGCCATGGGGGGCTTCCTTCCGTTGTTCCGGGCACCCTAGCAGATAGTCGCCCCGGGCCGAAACGCAAATCCGTGATAGACCGGATCGCGGCGGAAGATGGTTCAGGCCCCCTGTGCGGGCCGCGCGGCGGTCCTTACCGCACGCGCCGAAGGCGCCTCGATTGCAGGGAACTGACGGTCTGGGTGGTCAGGGGCGTCACGCCGGGGCTCGGCGGCAAGCGGGCGGGCAAGCGCCGCCGCCCGCAGCGTGCCGCCGCCCGCATTGCGCAGGCGTGGCGGCGGTCCCTGTCCGCCGCCGAGCCTCTGTCAGCAGCCGCTGCGCCAGCGCCTCGGGCGCCTCGGCCCGCAAGGCCCGCACCGTGGCGCTGACATCGCCGCGCTGGTCTCATGCACCCAGCGTCAGGCGGGCGAAGGGACCCGGTCCGTAGCTGGCCGAGACCTGCGCGACATGGATATCGAAGGCGCCGCTGATCGCGTCGTCCCCCTGCGCCGCAGCGCTATAGGTCCACATCGGCGTCGCGGTGGTGGTCTCGCGGATCACCGTCTCCCCCTGCTGAACGCGCACCAGGTAGCTTTCGCTTTCCTCGCCCAGCGGCACCTCCAGCCCGTCCCAGCTGTCGCCCTCGATGCGCGTGCGCCGCACCCAGCTCATGCCAAGGTCGCTGCCCGGCGTGCCCTCGGCTCGCAGGTGGGCGGGCCGGTAGGGTCGCAGCCCGTTGCCGTCAAAGGCGCCCTGCCGGTGGATGTAGCTTGGATCGTCATAGGGCCGCCGGGCCGGGCCGATGCGATAGTGGCGGTTCAGCCGCCGCTCGGTCGCCTTCAGGGCAATCTGCCCGGGCATCCCGTTCATCAGAACCACGATAGAGCCGCCGGGCCAGACCTCTGGCATGATCCCGTCGCTGCCCGCCTGCCCCCGCAACCGGTGCGACAGAAGCCACTGGTTCGGCGCCAGAAGCTGCGCGTCGCGGAACTGGAAGATCTCCCAGTTTCCCGGGCTTCCGTCGCCGATGGCCATGACATTGCCGCCCGCCAGAAGCGCCGCGTCCGAGATGCTTTGCAATGCGCCGCCGTTCAGGACGACATGCACGGCCTCGCCCCGGTCGATCCGTCCCGGGGGCGCGGCATACAGGTTGTTTTCGGTCACGCCGACCACCGATTGCCCCGCCACAAGGGTGTTCAGCGCGTAATTCGCATCCTCCGCAGAGGCATAGACCGCGACAGCGCCCGGCCATGGCTCTGCGGTCAGGGCTAGATGCGGGGCCTGCGGGACTTCCTCGCCGGTCAGCAAGGGCAGGTCGAGGAAGACCGGCGTCACCGGCACCGCCGGCACGAAGGGCCGAAGCAGGGCGTCGGCCTCGTCGACCTGCGAGGGCTGGAAGACATCCGGCTCGATGCGGACGGCATCGACGACCTGATGCTCCATGACCTCGACCTTGTCGATCCGGGCCAGCGTCGGCCCCGACCGGGACGGCAGCCGCACGATATCCCCCGCCCCCAGCGCCAGCTGCGACGGCGGCAGGGCAAAGCGCATCGTGTCGCGCGCCACCCGCGCCTCGGCCAGCCAGCGTTCTGCGGTCTGGCGACCCTCGGCCCGGGTCAGCGCCATCTGAAGGCCGGTCTCGGATACCGCGTGCGTGCGCTCGTCCGGCAAGACGGTCTCTTCCGAAACCACCTGATGGTCCGCGTCGGCAAGGACGAACCCCACGCGCACCCGGCCCGCCATCTCGGCCTCGCCGGCCCGGGTCTCGGCCAGGTCGCCTTCGATGTCCTCGGTCACGGCAAGGTCGGCCCGGTCGAGGTCCACGGCCCCCCGCCCGCTGCGCATCCGGAAGACCAGCACACCGTCGCGCTCGATGGCGTCGAACCCATGCGCCAGCATCAGCGGCTGCAGAGAGCGCCGCGCGTCCTGCACGTGGGTCACGACATAGCCGCGCACGAAGCCGTGCAGCTGGCTCGTGTCGATATCGCTCAGCCCGACGCGGTGGCATATCTCGGTCACCACAGAGGCCAGCGTCCGCCCCGACACCCGCCCGTTCAGCCAATGACCGCGCCGGTAGTTGCCGCCGTCCGACCACAGGGCGCCCAGCCCCGGAAACCAGGGATAGGGCCGTGCGTCCCAGGCCCAGACGAAGGCGCGGCTCATGTCCAGCATCGGGCCGCCGTAGACCTCGGACAGCGGGTTGTGCGCGGGCTCGCCCCAATAGCCCAGCATGGCGCGCAGGTACTGGCGCTGGATGGTCTCGTCTCGCATCCCGTTTGAATAGCGGGGCAAAGTGGATTCCGAGGACTTGGGGTCGAGGAACTTGTTCGGCTGATTGGTGCCCTTGTCGATCGCCGCGCAGCCAAGTTCGGTGAACCAGACCGGCTTGCCCTGCGGCTCCCAATCCGTCGGCGTCTCCTGCCGGAGTCCGCCGATGCGTTCGTGGTGGCGGTTCGCCCACCAGTTGCGGATGTCCTTGTAGCGCCAGACCCATGGCTCGTCATGAGCGCCATCGGTGATCGGTTCGCGGCGCTGCTCCGCGCAGGCCTCGGGCGAGGGATAATACCAGTCGTAGCCTTCGCCGCCCTCGATGTTGGCGCGCAGGTAGTCGATATTGTGCACCGCGCCCCACCCGGCATCCGCATGGCCGTCGCCATCGCGCCAGTCGGACAGCGGCATGTAGTTGTCGATGCCCACGAAATCGATGGTCTCGTCGGCCCAGAGCGGATCGAGGTGGAAGTACAGGTCGCCAGAGCCGTCCTGCGGGTGATATCCGAAATACTCGGTCCAGTCGGCGGCATAACCGATCTTCACCTGTGGCCCGAGGATCGCCCGGCACTCCGCCGCAAGGTCGCGCAGGGCTGCCACGGCGGCAAAGCCCCCCGCCCCCCGGATCTGGGTCAGACCGCGCATCTCTGACCCGATGCAGAAGGAATCCACCCCGCCCGCGACCGCGCAAAGGGCCGCCTGATGCAGGATGAAGCGCCGATAGCGCCACTCGTCCGGGCCGCTGTAGCCGACGCTGACGGAACCGATCGCGAAGTCGCTGGCCGAGGCCGTGCCGAAGAAGGCCGCGACTTCCGCATCCGCCTGCGCGGTCCGGTCCGGAGAGCCCTCGCGCCCCGGCGCCACGCTCAGCGAGATGCGACCGCGCCACGGCAGAACCGGCTGATCCGTGGCCCCGCTCCACGGGTCCGTCAGCCCGTTGCCCGCCATCTGGTCCATCAGGATGAAGGGATAGTAAAGAACCGCCAGACCCTGCGCCTGCATCCGCCGGATCGCCTGGATCACCGAGGCATCGGCGGGCGTCCCGCCATAGACCGGCCGCTCGCCGTCGCGCGGCACAAGCCCGGCCTCTGCGCGGGAAAGCCCGCTGACGCTCCACGGCATGGTGGCGCCATCGTGCTCCGCCTGCTCGACCTTGGGCCGGATCGTGCAATCGCCGCAGCGCAGGTCGTCGCCGAACCAGCTGACGATCAGGGAGGCCGCCCCGCAGTGCGGCGCCTCTTCGGTCAACTGCGCGAGCGCGGTGTTGAAATCCGGCTCTTCCGAGGGCGTGTTGATATTGGCCACCTTCGGACCCGAGGTCTGTCGGACCGCCTGAACCTCCGAGCCAAATGTCCAAAGGCTGTCCGTGGGTGGCGGCGCCTCCGGGTCGGCCATGTAACTCATGTAGACCGGCTCCGTCGCAAGCGCATATTCGCCGGTGCCGGGGATCATCGCCACGCCCTTCAGCATCGCGGGCAGATCGCCGTCGCCCAGATCGGGGCGCGTGACCTCGAAGCTGAACTGCGGCACGCGGTTGCCGAAGACCTCCAGGTTCAGATCCTCGAAGACCACATAGGCGGTGCCGCGATAGGCGGGCACGGCGCCAATGCCCTCGACCGCCTCGACCGTCGGATCGGGTGCCTGATCGCGGGTGCCCCTGTAGACCCGCATGTTCAGGTCGCGTATCGCGACCTCTGCACCGTCGGCCCAGACCCGCTGGACGCTGGTGATCTCGCCCTCGCACAGGGCAATGGCAAGGCTTACGGAATAGCTGTACTGCCGCACCTTGGGCTGTTTCGGCGCCCCCTTGCCGCCACCACCCCCGCCGCTTTCATCCACATGCTCGGTGAATTCCGACGCCCAGATGACATGCCCGCCAAGGCGCATCCGCCCGTAGACCTGCGAGATCGGCGCTCCCTCGCCGGCGCCCGACAGGCGGAAGCGCTCGATGCGCCCGGTCTCGACCGCCTCAGAGCCCTGCCCCATCAGCCGCTGGTCGAGGCTGCGCCCGATGGTGGCCCCGATGAACCGTCCGACCGCCGTCATCGACAGGCCAAGGACAGAGCCGCCCAGCGAACTGCCAAGGGCCGCACCCGCGGCGGAAAGAAGGATCGTCGCCATTGCTCATTCTCCGGTTGGAAAGGCGAAACGGGCCACCACCCGCCGCGCCCAGGGCGCGCTCAGCGCGCTTTCGACAACACCATGCCCGGTATAGGCATGGACAAAGCTGGGAACCGCATCGCAGCGCGCCTGAATGCCGACGTGCTTGGCCACCGACCCCTCGCGCATGCGGAACAGCAGGACGTCGCCCGGCGCCGCCCGCTCCAGCGGTCTTGCGACCAGATGCGCCAGCGCGGCGCGCCACAGACGCTCGTCCCCCTGCGGCTCTGACCAGTCCATGCTGTAGGCCGGGGTGACCTCCGGCTCCGGCCCCAGTACCTCGCGCCAGACACCGCGCAACAGCCCCAGACAATCGCAGCCCGCCCCCCGCAGGCTGGCCTGATGCACGTAGGGCGTGCCGATCCACCCGCGCGCGGCGGCGACCACCACGCTCATCGCCGACTCCCGCCGCCCAGAGCCTTGGCCTGCGCGGGGTGGACCGCAATCCAGTCCTCTTCCGGCACGTCCGGGAAACCCTGAAAGTTCAGCACATTGCCGAACTTGTAGCGGCAGGTCTGGAACCGCTTGTCGCATCCCGCCGTGAGGCGGACCACGTCACCGGCTGTCGGCGTTGCGCGCAGCGGCTCCCAGATCTCGATGACACGGTCGCCCTCCGCGCGGGTACGGTCGCGTTTGATCGCCGCGGCAAGGCCCTGCGCCGCACCGCTCAGAACCTCCAGCCGCCCGCGCTGGAACCAGCCCGCATCGAAGCCCGCAAGGGGGCCCGCCAGAAAGGCGCGATTGTCCTCGACCCCCAGCAGCGGTCCTTCGAAGAGGTATCCCGGCGCGCTCAGGTCCACCGCGCAGGCGCCATCCCCCAGCACCGCCGAACAGGGGCGCTGGTAGACCCGGCCCACCGGGCGGTTCAGCGCCTCTGTCAGTCCGCGCAGCTCTGCGTGAAAGGCCCCGGCGCCCCGGCGGATCTCGCCGATCCTGCCGCGAAACATCACGCGCCGGGCCTCCACATCGGCCCAGTTCACCAGCCATGCCGTCACCTCGGCGTCGTCGAAGCGCCCCGCCGCGATATCCTCTTCGCGGATCGCGGCATCGGTCAGCGCCCCCATGGCCTCGGTATTGTCCACCGACAGGCCCGTGGCCTGCTGAAGCGCCTTGGCCGTCAGCCCCGCGTTTGCGCGGAAGGTCATGCCCCCGAAACTCAGCGGACAGTCGTGATCGGTAAAGCCGTAGCGGACACCATCCACCCGGGTCACCGACCAGGCGCGCGCGACGGTCCCGATCCCGGTCCCGAGATGTCGGTGCAATGCCTCCTGTCCCATCAGACCCGCACCTCCACCACCGGCACGTCCGGAACCTGTCCGGCCCGGAAACTGGCAACAGAGACGTTGATCCGGTCGGTGTCGAACCGCACCGGCACGTCGAACTCGAAGCCTGCCGTGACCGCCACACTTTCGGGTGGCGGCTCGTTGAAGGTGATCACCCCGGTCGTCAGGTCGATCTCGAAGTGGACGCCCTCGCGCATCGGCGTGTTCTGCACCGCCGCCGTGACCGTCCCGGACACCGGCTTGGTGATCGGACGCGCGTATGAGACGGTGCCAGAGCGATAGGTCTTGATCAGTTGAAAAGCACGGGTGGCGCCATCGCCTCGGGCGATCACCTGGTCCCCCTCATCAATCCTGGCCGAGGGTTTGCACGACTTGAAGTCGGCCCAGTCCTTCCAGCGAAACCCGTACAATTGACCGCTGCGCGCCTCGAAGAAGTCGATCAGCGCGGCGACATCGTCGAGCGACCGCAGCCCCAACCCGGCATCGTAGCGCCGCCGGGAATGCTGCCACGGCGTGTTGCGCTCTTCAAAGCCGCTTGTCAGCGTCACGATATCCGTGCGCCGCTCGGGCCCGCCGAAGGAGCCAAAGCTCAGGTCGGCGGGAAATCTCACGTCATGGAACGCCATCTGATGCCTCCTGTCAGCGGTTGCGGGCGCCACGGCCAAGCGCCTGGCTCATGCGGGCGGCGATCTGGCTCTGGCTGCGCTCGAACGACCGCGCGTCAGGTGTCTGGATGTTCATCACCACGGTCACCGGCTGCCCACCGCCCGCCGCCCGCACCCCCAGCTTGCCGTCGGCGCCACGGGTCAGGGGCATGATCGCCTCGGGGCCCGCCTCGCCCATCAGCCCGGTGCCGCCGCGCATCGGGAAGGTCACGGGCCCGCTGACCACACCGCCATTGGCGAAGGGCATGACCCGCCCCTGCGTGAAGGCCCCGCCATCCGCAAAGGGAGACAACTGGCCGAACAGCGCCGACACCCCCTGCGACAGCATCCCGCCGACATGGCCCGCCACCGGCTTCACCGCCGCCTTCCACGCCGCGTCGATCATCGACCGGGCCACGGTCTGCAAGGCGTCCGACAGTTTCATCCCGTCCAGCACCGCCCCGTCGATGGCCCGCGCCACGCCGCGGCTGAGGACGCTTTCCAGCTTCGACGCGCCCCGACCCGTGGCCGAAAAGGTCTCGTGGATGCGCCGCATCTCGGCGTCGAACTGCGCCGCCATCCCGGCAGCCCCGCCCAGCGAGCTTTCCAGCGCGTCGATCTGCGCGTCAAGGTCGTCCAGGGTGTCGATGTCGCTCATGGCTCATCTCCGTTTCTGTCCCGGCGGTCCGGAAAGACCGCCATCAACTCATCCAGCCGCGCCCGGCCCATGGGCGCGGCGCCGCGTTCCTCTCCCAGCATCAGCCGCAGTTCCGCCGGGGTCAGGTCCCAGAACTCCCGGGGGTTCAGGCCCAGCCCGCGCATCCCGGCCCGCATCAGGACCGGCCAGTCAAAGCCCGCCATCAGCGCCCACCGCATCACCCGGCAGCATGAAGGCCCGCGCCAGCAGCTCTGCCGCCGCCCGCGCCGCCACCATCGGCCCGCCCTCGATCTCGGCGCACAGAAGATCGCGCGCCGTGCCCTGCCAGCCGCCGCCCCGCAGCCCGGCGACGATCAGCGCCAGCACATCCCGCGTGCCGAACCCGCCGCCCTCGAAGCGCTGCACCAGATCGACCAGAGTGCCGCTGTCCAGCGTCTCTTCCAGTTCGGCCAAGGCGCCCAGCGTCAGGCGCATCACCCGGCGCTGACCGTCGAGGGTCAGCGCCACATCCCCGCGCCACGGATTGGCCATCACGCGACCGGCTGCGCCGTGAACTGCAGCGCCCCCGCCGAGGCCAGCGCGACCTCGTAGGTCGCCTCGCCATTGTGCGAGCCCGCATAGTCCAGGGAGGTCACCTGAAAGCGCCCCTCGACCGTGCCGAAATCCGGGATGATCACCTGGAACTCCGGCGTCTCGCCGTCGAAGAAGACCTGCCGGGCACGCGCGTCGCTGCCCGCATCGCGGAACACGCCCGAGCCGCTGATCGCAGCCGACTTGACGCCCGCCCCTGCCAGCAACTCGCGCCAGCCGCCCTGGCTTTCAAGCGTGGTCACGTCGACCTGCTCGGCGTTGAAGCTGATGCGCGTGGCCCGCAGCCCCGCCATCGTCTCGAACATCCCGTCGCCGGTCAGGTCGACCTTGACCAGAAGATCCTTGCCGTTCTGAGCACCCATTGTCTCACTCCACTCGTTCGGGTTGCAGTGCGCCGCGCCTCGGGCGGGCGGTTTCGATGCCCGGCGCCGTCACGCCGGGTCGGTATCCTCAAGGCGAGCCCGGAAGGTCAGGTCGATGCGCCTCAGGCCGCCACTCTCGCGCGTGGCCCTTGCCTTGCGGAACCACAGGCCCACCAGCCGCCCGCGACCCAGCGTCAGCGCGCCGTCGTGCAGCGCATCGCTGACCGCGCCGGCCGTCACCTTGGCCGCGTGGAATCCACTGTCCGAGGTCACCACCGAGACGACGAATTCATGCAGCGCGCCCGGCCCGCTTCCGTCCCCGGCCTCGGTCACCTTCTCGGGACCGAGCGCGACATACAGCGGCGGCACCGTGCCACCGGGCAGGGCATCGTAGATCGCATCGCCCACCAGTGCCCCAAGTGGCGCATCGCCCTGCAAGGCGGCATAGACCGCCGCCTGCAACGAAGCCGACATGGCATAGCTCATGGCAGGACCTCCTCTTCGCATTCACAGATCAGATACAGACCGTCCGGCTCCATTTCCGTCACCGCCTCGATCCGAAACAGACGCTGGCCCATGCGGAACCTCTGCCCGGGGCCCGGGCGCCGCGAAGCCCCCTGCGGCGCGCCCCGAACGATGATCCTGAACCCGGCGCGGGACACGGCCCCGGTCTCTCCGCTGGCCATCCGGGCGCTGCGCGGGCGTATCGCCGCCCAAAGCGTTCCCAGACTCTGCCACTGGACCCGCGCGCCCCCGGCACCGTCCTCGGTGCGCTGTTGCGCCTCCAGCTCCAGCCGCCGGTTCAGCGTGACCCGGCTCATCCGTTCAGCCCCATGCGGACCGGGCGATAGCGCGAGATCAGGCTGGTGACACCGAAAGGCATGCAGCCCTCGCTCAGGGCTGTTTCGTGCCGGTATTCATAGTAATGCGCGGCCAGCAGCATGACGGCCTGCTTCAGGTCGTCTGGAACCGCAGTGAAGTCCTCGCCATAGCCCGCCTCGAAACGCAGCTCGACGGAGCCACCACGCGGCGCAGCGGGCAAAGCGGCGCGCATCGGCCGCAGCGCCGGATCGAAGGCATCGGGCTTCAGGCGGTAATCGGCAGGATCGACCAGCCTGGCCTGCCCGTGGACATCGACGAGGGCGACCTCGGTGACCGAACGGACCGGCGCAATCGGCAGCCGCTGGCTTGCCCGGTTCTGCCAGTCTTCCATCGACAGAAGAAAGCTTCGCACGATCAACGCCTTGCCGGTCCGCGCCTCGATGGCCGCAAGCGCCGCCCGCAGGAAAGAGAGCATCACGCCATCCTGAAGGTCACCCCCGGCAAAGCCTGTCCCCATCCGAAGGTGCTCTTTCAGGGCGTCGACCGGAAGCGCCGCATCGGACACCGGGGTTTCTTCCACCAACATCATGTCTTTTCTCCGAAATCCTGACCCATGCTCCGGCAGGCCGAAGGCGCGACACCCGTGGTTGCACCGGCAAAGGGGTCACTGGCGCCGGACCCGCGCGCCCGGGGTGACGAACGGGCCCTCCGGCCCGCCCTCGGTTCGGCCCGTCAGGCTCAGACGGCACAGCGCAGCAGCTTGATCGCGGCAAAATCGCTGACATCGCCGCCCACGCGCTTGGTGGCGTAGAACAGCACATGCGGCTTGGCGCTGAAGGGGTCGCGCAGCACACGCACGTCGGGCCGCTCGGCGATGGTGTACCCGGCCGAGAAGTCGCCGAAGGCAACCGGGAAGGCATCGGCGCCCGCATCCGGCATGTCCTCGGCGATCAGCACCGCGTAGCCCAGAAGACGCGCCGGCTCGCCCGCCGCGAAACCGTCGGCCCACAGGTGCCGCCCGTCGGCATCCTTCAGCTTGCGCAGGGCTCCGGCGGTCTTCGAGTTCATCACGAAGGTCGCCCCGGCCCGGTACTGGGCGCCCAGCGCGTAGACCAGGTCGATCAGCGCGTCGCCGTCACCCAGATCCGCCGCCGCGCCGGTTGTCACAAAGCCAAGGCTGCCCCAGCTCCAGGAGCCATTGGCGACGGTGGTGTGATCCAGAAACCCCCGGGGCTTGTCGATGCCGTCCCCCTCGACAAAGGCCGCAGCCTCGGCGCGCAGGAACTTGTCCGCGATGCGGCCCGCCAACCAGCCCTCGACGTCGAAGGCGCTGTCGTCCAGCAGACGCTGGCTGACTTTCGGCATGGCGTTCAATTCGTAGAGCGGGATCGAGATCCGCTCGATCGTCGGCGTCCCGGTCTCGGCGGTGGCCGCAGCCTCGTCCGCCCAGCCCGCGCCGGTGTCGTTCTGGTCAATCAGCACGTCGAAGGAGGAAGCCTCGACATTCACCACGCTCGCCACCGCCCGGATCGACGCGGTCGAGGCCAGCGTCGACTTGATCATCTCCGCCGTCTCTGGATCGACGAGGTAGCCGCCGTCCGAATTGACGGAGGTGTTCATCGATTTGCCGTCCAGCGTCAGCCCGCGCAGCCCGTCGTCATCGCCGCTG
Source organism: Ponticoccus sp. (in: a-proteobacteria) (assembly GCF_048381735.1). NCBI lineage: Bacteria > Pseudomonadati > Pseudomonadota > Alphaproteobacteria > Rhodobacterales > Roseobacteraceae > Ponticoccus > Ponticoccus sp. (in: a-proteobacteria). The sequence continues at coordinate 144,503 of NZ_JBLXGL010000004.1, read as the reverse complement.
CGCAGATAGGCTTCAAAGGCCTTCTTGTGGGGGGCCTCGACCTCGACATGGGTCGACAGCGCCGGGCGGCCCCGCAGGGCGGATTTGTGATCCAGCATGGTCAGTCGCTCTTCCTGTTTCTGAAGCTTGTCTTGAAGATCGGCCTGCAAGGCCTTGAAATCCCCGATCAGTCCCGCCATCGCGGCACTCACGCGAGAGACCGGAGACACATCTTCCCCGGTCCGAGACTGGGTCTCGGCTGTGCTCATGGTCGTTCCTTCCCTCATGAGGGGCGTGCGTCAGCCGCCCGCCAGGTTCCGGCGCATGGCCTCCAGGGCATCCGCCAATCGGTGCAGGTCGGGCGCGGCGAGGGTGTCCCGCTTCGCCGCGACCCGCGCACTGGGCAGCATCGGGAAGGTCACCAGCGACACTTCCCAAAGCTCCAGTTCCGCCAAGAGCCTCTGACCCCTGTCGTTCTTCGTGGCCTTCACCGTGCGATAGCCGATCGACAGCCCGTCGATGGCCCCCGCCGCGATCAGCGCCGCCGCCTCGCGACCCTTTTCGACGGTGTCGAGGATACGGCCCCTGACGTAGAGCCCGCGCGCATCCTCGCGCACCTCGTCCCAGACGCCGATGGGCAGGGCCGGGTCGTGCTGCCAGAGCATCTTGACCGCGCGCCCCTCTTCCGCGAGGCGCTTCAGGGATCGTGCATAGGCCCCCCTGCCCACGATATCGTTGCCCTGATCCGCGGCCCCGAAATGCGAGGCATAGCCCTCGATCTTGGTGCCCTCGAGGACGGTGACCGCCTCGCCGAACCGGCAGAACTTGTGCTCCAGATCCATGTCTGTCCCTTTCGCTGGTCCCGGGCGCCGGTTTCTTCCCAAGAAACCGGCCCGGAATTTTCGGAAAATTCCGCCCCCGCTCAGGGCGCCGCGTTCAGGAAACCCTGAAAGGCCTCCGCCAGGATCACCCCGGCAACCCCGTAGACCGTCAGCCAAAGCCGCCGCTCCAGCCGTTCCATCAGCATCTCCAGCCGCCGGAACCGCTGGTCCAGCGCATCGAACTGCAACTTGCTGAGCCGCTCGTGCGCCTCCAGCCGCAGCCCCGGCGCGCAGGCAAAGGCCTCGGACCTGGGGCGCATCTCACTCACCCTCCTCAGCCAGCGCGGGCAGGCCCAGCATCCGGCGCTTCTCGGCGGCGGTCAGGAAATCCGCACCCACGACCCGGGTCCACTGCGCGTCCCGTTCCGCGGCCAGCGCCGGCACCTGATCGAGGTCGGGCTTCAGCACAACCGCGTCGCCGCTGAACTGCGACAGCCAGCGCCCGATGCTTGCCGTGACCTTGGAGGCCAGCGGCAGCACCGTCTGGCGGTAGAAGGCCCGGTGCGCCTCGGCATAGTTGGCGTAGGTCGCCTCACCGGGGATCCCCAGCAGCATCGGCGGCACCCCGAAGGCCACCGCGATCTCGCGCGCCGCCGCCTCCTTGGTCTTCTGGAACTCCATGTCCGAGGGCGAGAACCCCATGGGCTTCCAGTCCAGCCCACCTTCCAGCAACATCGGCCGCCCGGCATTGCGCGCGCCCTGATGATGAGCCTCCATCTCGGCGGTCAGCCGCTCGTATTGCGCGGGGCTCAGGTGGCCCTGCCCCTCGGCCCCGGTCCAGACGATTGCCCCCGAAGGCCGCGCAGCATTGTCCAGCAGGCCCTTCGACCAGCGCGAGGCGCTGTTGTGCACGTCCACCGCCTGCGCGGCGGCCTGCAGCGGCGACAGCCCGTAATGGTCGTCCTGCGGGTGGAACGCCTTGACGTGGCAGATCGGCGAGACCGGCCCGGTCACGCTGAACCGATGCCTGCGCGTCCCCACGGCGTATTCGTAGGCCACCGGCCAGCCGTCCGCGCCGGGCACCACCGACATGCGATCCGACCGCAGCACATGCAGCTCAAGCGGCAGGCCCGCATCGCCCGCGACCGCCTCGATATAGCCGTCGCCCGACAGCAGGATCTGCCCGAAGAGCGCCTCCAACAGGTCGGCCCGCCCCTGCGCCGGGTTCGGCGCCGCCAGCAGGGCCAGCACCGGATGCGCCTCGTAGCGCATCGCCTTGTCCTGCAGCACCAGCGGCAGCGCCGCCGCAGCCTCGGCGATCAGCTTGACCGCGCGAAACCCCACCGGATTGCTCGCAAAGGCCTGCCTAGTCAGTGAAACCGTATCGCGCGGGCTCCAGGCGACGCGACCACCGGTCATATGCGCGACCACACGCCCGGTGGCCGAGGCCTTGACCTGCGGAGCCCCGGTCTGCGCACCCTCGACAGGGCCGGTCCGTCGCAGAAAGTCGAATACCATCCGTTGCGCTCCTTTGCCTTCGCGCCCGGGAACACCGGGTCGCAGACCGCCCCCCGGAAAAGCGCCTGCGCGCCCCCGGTCCGCCGGTCCCTCGTCCTTGATCGCCTGCTTGCGAAGGCTGGCCTCCGCGTCTGAAAGGCACCCTAGGCCGGCCTGGTTAACGGCCCTTCACCCGACCGTGCGCAGCTTTGGCAACTGCTCGGTGCGACCGCGCTCCAGCATCGCCTCGGTCAGCCCCCAGACCAGCGCATCGACCCGGTCCGGACTGCCCGCGCCCTCGAAACCCGCCTGTGTCATCAGGCACATCTGCGCCTCCAGCGCCTCCAGCCCCGGCCCGTGACTGACCCGTCCCTGCTCGTACAAAGCCGCCACCGGCTCTGCCCGCGCGCTTTTGGACCGCGTGGCATGGACCTTGCGCACCGGCAGCATCGGGTCGACCTGCCGCAGCACCGTTTCGACCATGGCCCCGCCCTGGTTGACCTCGGCAACCACACGTTCAGCCTCCCAGCGCCGCGCGGCCTGCACCACCGCCTCGGCCCAGCCCATGGGCGAAGCGCCCTGCACACTGGCATCCTCCAGCACGTAGCCGCGCCACTCGTGCGGCTTGCCCTCGGTCACGACACCCACGACGACGATCCCGCATTCGTCCGAGGTCTTGCCCGCACCCGCCGGAGGATCGACCGCCACGACAATCCGCGACAAAGCCGGCGCCCGGCCAAAGCGATGGTCGTCGAAGGTCTCGCGCCGCCAGAGCGCACCGTCGACCTGCTCCAGCAGCACCCCGTCCAGCTCCTGCAACCCCAGCGAGGTCCCGGCGTATCGCGCCCGCACCTCGTCAAGAAACGACGGCGCCAGATTGGCGGCGTTCACCTCTGTCGCGGCCCGCGTCACCACCGTCGAAGGCAGCGCCAGCAGGTCCACGAGGATCTTCACGGTGCGCGGCGTCGTGGTCACGCAGACGCGCGGATGGGTGCCCAGCCGCAACCCGAACTGCAGCATGTCCCAGGTATCCCCGGCCTTCTTCCACTTGGCCAGCTCGTCCACCCAGGCGCCGTCGAACTGCGGCCCGCGCAGCGCCTCGGGATCGCTGGCGGAATGCAGCATCGCTTCGGCGCCGTTCGGCCAGACAAGGCAGCGCCGCGTGGCCTGCCAGACCGGGCGCCGGTCGGGTGGCGAACAGGCCATGATGCCGCTGTCGCCGAAGACCATGACCTCGCGCGCCTGATCGAAGGTCTCGCCGATGATCGCCAGCCGCCTGCAGAGGCCGGGGTCAAGCGGCCGCGCGCCCTCGACCATCGACCGCACCCACTCGGCCCCGGCCCGGGTCTTGCCCGCGCCGCGCCCGCCAAGGATCACCCAGGTCCGCCAGTCTCCCTCGGGGGGCAACTGGTGGTCATGCGCCCAGAACTCGAAGAGGTAGGGAAGCGCGATGCGCTCCCCCGGGGACAGCTCACTCAGGAACCTCCTCTGCTCCGCAGCAGGGGCGGATGCGAGCAAGGCGGCACCCGATCTCAAAGCGTGCCGCGTCAAGGTCGAGCCCGTAGGCATCTGTGATTGCAAGGTCTTTTCTTCGGATCGCATCGATCTCCGCCTCCGTTTCGCGAATGGCCTTCAGCCAGTACTTCAGTTCCGACAGGGGCTTGCTGGCCTCTGCCTTACGGTCCACCTCTCCGCTGCGCAGCCGGGCCTGGATGTCCCGGATGTCCTCCGTCAGGTCGCGCAGGGTCTCTTCGATCTCGGCGCGCTTCTCTTCCAGACGGTCGATCTGCTGCTCGGCGGTCAGAAGAACCTGCCGCCGTTCCATCGTGCTGCTCATGTCTCGATACCTTTGTTGCCTGTATGACGTGCCGGTCTGCCCGGACGGGGCGCGGTCCTGTGACGGGGGCCTGCCGCCCCTCTGCGCCGCCGGACCCGTCCTTTCCAGCACGATCAGGACAATGGCCGGGCAATCCTTACGAGCCCTGATCCCCGCGCGCGCAGCGGCCCGACGCCGTTAACCGCCGCGTCCGTCGCGTTAAGCCCTGCGGAAGGTGCCTTGCCGCTCCCTCAGGGCTCTGGCACATCTTGGCGCGAAAAGGAGCCCGCCCATGCCGCAACTGTCGACCCGCATCACCTCGCTCAACGAAGGCGGCTCCGACGGGTGGGAGGTCTTCTACCGCGCACGGGCCCTTGTCGCCGCAGGCGAGCAGGTGACAGAGCTGACCATCGGGGAACACGACATCCGCACCGACAGCGCCGTTCTGGATGCGATGAATGCCTCCGCGCAGGGCGGCCATACGGGCTATGCCATGGTGCCGGGCATCGCGCCCCTGCGCGCGGAAATCGCCTCCCGCGTCACCGCCCGCACCGGCGTGCCCACCGGCGCCGCCAATGTGCTCATCACCCCCGGCGGACAGGCCGCGCTCTTTGCCGCGCATCTGGCGGTTCTCGACCCCGGCGACACGGCGCTCTACATCGATCCCTTCTATGCGACCTATCCAGGCACCATCCGCGCGGCCTCGGGTGTGGCGGTGCCGGTCCGAACCCGGGCCGCAAACGCCTTCCTGCCCTCGGCGCAGGCCATCGAGGAACTGGCCTTCGAACACGAAGCCCGCAGCCTGCTGATCAACACGCCCAACAACCCGACCGGCACGGTCTATCCCGCCGACTGCCTGCAGGCCATCGCCGCCGCCTGCCAGCACCGCGACCTCTGGCTGATCTCGGACGAGGTCTACGACACACAGGTCTGGGAAGGCGCGCATCTCTCGCCGCGTGCCCTGCCGGGCATGGCGGAGCGCACGCTGGTCGTGGGGTCCATGTCCAAAAGCCACGCCATGACCGGCTCGCGCATTGGCTGGATCGTCGCGCCGGAACCGGCGATCGAGCGCCTGACCGACCTCGCGACAAACACCACCTACGGCGTCCCCGGCTTCATCCAGGACGCGGCGCTCTTCGCCCTGCGCGCCGGAGAAGGCCCCGAGGCGGCGGTCTCCGCGCCCTTCCTGCACCGCCGGGCCCGCGTGCTCGAGGAACTGGCCCGGCACGAGTCCGTGACCGCGATCCCCTCGCAGGGCGCCATGTACCTGATGCTGGACATCCGCCGCACTGGCCTCTCGGGCCGTGCCTTCGCCGAGGCGCTTCTGGACGCGCGCCGCATCGCGGTGATGCCCGGCGAAAGCTTCGGCCAATCCGCCGCGGGGCATATCCGCGTCGCCCTGACCGTCGACGATGACAGCCTTGTCCGGGCGATCCGCTGCCTCTGCACCTTCGCGCGGGAATACGCCGACGCCGCGTGAGGTCCCCGCCCCGCGCGCTCATGCCCGGACCATCCTCTCCGCGGCCCCTGTCCGGGCGGCCCCGATCTGCGCCCCCCCGCACCAACCGGCCGGAAACCGCCCCGTGCTTCGCTGCAACGCGCATATCCTGCCCGACACCCGGGCCGCACCGCAGGGCCTTGGACCCTCGCCAAAGCCGCATCCCACCCGCCGGGCGCGCCGCAAGGCCCCACTGCGCCATCCGGCGACGAAAAACGCCGCCCCCGGCGGGGGGCGGCGTCTGTCACGTCCGGATGGGCCGAACGGCCCGCATGACCGGCCTCAGCCGACCAGTTCGAGACCCGAGAAGAAATAGGCGATCTCTTCCTTGGCGGTATCCGGCGCGTCCGATCCGTGGACCGAGTTCTCGCCAACCGATTCCGCGAACTCTGCGCGGATCGTGCCCGGCGCCGCATCGGCGGGGTTGGTCGCGCCCATGACTTCGCGGTTCTTCAGGATGGCGCCCTCGCCTTCCAGGACCTGTGCCACGATCGGGGCCGAGGCCATGAACTCGCACAGTTCGTCATAGAAGGGACGCGACGCGTGCACCTTGTAGAACTCGCCAGCCTGGGCCTTGGTCAGGTGGATCCGCTTCTGCGCGATGATGCGCAGGCCCGCCTCCTCGAACTTGGCATTGATCTTGCCGGTCAGGTTGCGGCGGGTTGCATCGGGCTTGATGATCGAAAAGGTGCGCTCGAGGGCCATGATAGTCTCCAATATGGGGGCCGGAACACCCCGGCCGAATTCTGCGCCGCCGCCTAGCACGGGTCGGCGCTCAAGAAAAGCCCGCAACGCCATTCCCCGCGCAGCGCCCGACCGGAACAATCCCCCCGACCAACTTCTCTGGTCTTGCCAATACCTCGGGGGGCGCGCTCCGCGCGCGGGGGCAGAGCCCCCTCTCCGTCGCCGGCCCCGAAACACCGATACGGCGTGACCCGGGGCCGGCGGGCGGGCGCCTTTGCGCCAGCAAACAGTCCCGCCCCGGTCCCGCAATCCCGGCTCCACCGGCCCTGTCCCGCGCAATCGTGGCCCCAGGCAACGCTCCGGTCGCGCACCCCCACTGGCCCCTCCCGAAACCCTCTGCTAAAGCGCCTCCATGTTGCGCATCCAGTCCATAGGCTACTCGGTCGAGGGCCGCCCTCTCTTCGAAGAGGCCTCCGCCACCATCCCCACCGGCCACAAGGTCGGCCTCGTGGGGCCCAACGGCGCGGGCAAGACCACGCTCTTCCGGATCATCCGGGGCGAACTCACCCTCGACACCGGCTCGATCGACCTGCCGTCGCGCGCCCGCATCGGCGGCGTCAGCCAGGAGGTGCCCTCCTCCGAGACCACCATCCTCGACACGGTGCTCGCCGCCGACGCGGAACGCGCTGCCCTGATGGCCGAGGCGGAAACCGCCGAGGGCCACCGCATGGCCGAGGTCCAGACACGGCTGGCCGACATCGACGCATGGTCCGCCGAGGCTCGCGCCTCCACCATCCTGCGCGGCCTGGGCTTTGAACCCGAGGAACACAGGAATCCCTGCTCCGCCTATTCCGGCGGCTGGCGGATGCGCGTGGCGCTGGCAGGTGTGCTCTTCGCCCAGCCCGACCTGCTGCTTCTGGACGAACCGACCAACTACCTCGACCTCGAAGGCGCGCTCTGGCTGGAATCCTATCTTGCGAAATACCCGCATACGGTGATCGTCATCAGCCACGACCGCGGCCTTCTCAACCGCGCCGTGGGCAGCATCCTGCACCTCGAGGACCGCAAGCTGACCTATTACGGCACGCCCTACGACGGCTTCGTCAAGCTGCGCGCCGAAAAGCGCGCCCAGCAGGCCGCCACGGCGAAAAAGCAGCAGGACCGCCGCGATCACCTGCAAAGCTTCGTCGACCGCTTCCGCGCCAAGGCCACCAAGGCCAAGCAGGCGCAGGCACGCCTGAAGATGATCGAGCGCATGGACATGGTCACCGCCCCAGAAGAGGCGGCCAAGCGCGTCTTCACCTTCCCGCAGCCCGACGAGCTTTCCCCGCCGATCATCAATATCGACGGCGGCGCCACGGGCTATGACGGCAAGGCGGTCCTGCACCGCCTGAACCTGCGCATCGACCAGGACGACCGCATCGCGCTTCTGGGCAAGAACGGTCAGGGCAAATCCACCCTCTCCAAGCTGCTGGCCGACCGGCTGCCGCTGCTCGACGGCCAGATGAGCCGCTCGTCCAAGCTGCGCATCGGCTATTTCGCCCAGCATCAGGTCGACGAGCTGCACCTGGACGAGACGCCGCTTCAGCACCTGCAGCGCGAACGCCCCGACACGCCGCCCGCCAAGCTGCGCGCCCGCCTCGCGGGCTTCGGCCTTCAGGCCGCGCAGGCCGACACCGAGGTGGCGCGCCTTTCTGGTGGGCAGAAGGCGCGCCTCTCGCTGCTTCTGGCCACGCTGGACGCGCCGCATCTGCTGATCCTCGACGAGCCGACCAACCACCTCGATATCGAAAGCCGCGAGGCGCTGATGGAGGCGCTGACCGCCTACAACGGCGCGGTGATCCTCGTCAGCCACGACATGCACCTGCTGTCCATGGTGGCCGACCGGCTCTGGCTGGTCTCCAACGGCACGGTCAAGCCCTACGAGGACGACCTCGACGCCTATCGCGCCCTGCTTCTCTCTCCCGACGCGCCCGCGAAACCGGCCAAGCCCGTGGAAAAGCCCAAGCGCCCCTCCCGCGACCGCATCCTCGAGCTGCGCGCCGAGGTGCGCAAATGCGAGGGCCGCGTCGAAAAGCTCGAAGAGATGCGCGAGAAGCTGGCGCAGAAACTGGCCGATCCGGCACTCTACGAAGACGGGCGGGCCAACGAACTCGCGACCTGGAACAAGAAATACGCCGAGGTCATGGACGGGCTGCACAAGGCCGAAGGCCTCTGGATGGCGGCACAGGAACACCTCGACAAGGCCGAAACGGCCTGAAGCCGACGGGCAGGACAAGGGGCAGCGCCGCCAGTCGACCCGGTCGAAAAAGGCACGCAGCCCGGCCCCCCCTTCGCCCGGCAGCTCCCCCGCCCTGCCCCTTCGACGCGCGGGCGTCAGCCCCGATGCCGCCGGACCGGCCTGCGCCTCAACTCAGCGGCCCCCGCACCCTGCCCCGGCATGGCCAGGGCGCCGGAAGCATTGCGCGGGCGTCAAACCTGTTCTAGCCATTCAGGATGGATCAGACCTTCCTCATCGGCGCCTTCGCGACGCTCTTCGTGGTGATCGACCCGGTAGGCCTCGCGCCCATCTTCATCGCGCTGACCGCCGACACCGATGATCGGCACCGCCGGGCGGTGGCGCTGCGGGCGGTGCTGATCGCGGGCAGCCTGCTGACACTCTTCGCCTTCTTCGGAGAAGCGGTGCTGGGGTTCATCGGCATCTCGATGCCCGCCTTCCGCATCGCAGGCGGCATCCTGCTGTTCCTCACCGCGCTCGACATGCTGTTCGAGCGCCGCACCAAGCGCCGCGAGGATCAGGCCGACGAAGAGGACTTCCCCGACCCCTCTGTCTTTCCCATCGCGATCCCGCTGATCGCCGGACCCGGCGCCATCGCCACGATGATCCTGCTGGCGGGCCGGGCCGAGGGCGCGCTCGGCATGGCCGCCGTGCTTGGCGTCATGGCCGCCGTCCTCATGCTGGCCCTGCTGCTGTTCCTCTCCGCCGGCGTGATCGAACGCGGCCTCGGGCGGACCGGCATCAATGTCGTCACGCGCCTTCTGGGCATGCTGCTCGCCGCGCTGTCGGTCCAGTTCGTTCTGGACGGGTTGCGCGACTTCGGGTTGGCCAGCGGCGCCTGAGCGGCCCGCCGCCCCTGACATTCCACCGCCCGGGGCCTATATCTGAAGGGACCTGCGAGGAGACCGCCCATGTCCGGAGACCAGATCGGCAACCTGATCTACCTCAGCGTGCTGGGGGCGGCACTTCTGACCTGGCTGCTGGTCAGGGGCAGGCTGAACCTCAACAAGATGGCCCAGCACATGGCGGCCTGGGTGCTGATCTTCTTCGGCACCATTGCCGCCATTGGGCTGTGGGAGGATGTGCGCAGCACCGTCCTGCCACGGCAATCGGTCTTCGGAGAAGAGGGCCGCATCGAACTGCCCCGCGCCGAGGACGGCCATTACTACATCAGCCTGGAGGTCAATGGCACGCCGACCCGCTTCGTCGTGGACACCGGCGCCTCCGCCGTGGTGCTGACGGCGCGGGACGCGCAGCGGGCCGGGCTGGCAACCGGGGACCTCGTGTTCCTCTCCAGCGCCATGACCGCGAACGGATCGGTCCGGACTGCGCCGGTCACGCTGGACAGCCTGGCGCTCGGACCCATCGTCGACAGACGGATGCCCGCCTATGTGAACGGCGGCGAGATGGAGACCTCGCTGCTGGGCATGACCTACCTAGACCGCTTCGCCCGGGTGGAGATCGCCAACGGCCGGATGATCCTGCAACGCTGACACCAGCGCCGTTTTCTTGCAAAGAAAACGGCCCGGAAACTTTGGAAGTTTCCGGGTCCCGATCAGGTCTCGGCCTTCTTTTCCCAGCGCCCCGATTCTTCCGACCAGTATTGCGCCGCACAACCCGCCTTCTTCAGCGCCGTCCACTGACCGCGCGCCACCTGCAGAGCGCTTTCGTCGTGGCCGTCGAACAGCACGCAGACCCGCTCCAGCCGGTCGACCTCCTCGGACAGCAGCCGCGCGCCGTCGACGGTCATCAGGCAGGCCGGATCGTTCGCGGCCTCCTGCCCCTCGGTGCACAGAAGCACCGGCTGATCGGCGTCATGCGGCCCACCCGCCAGCCCGTGCGGCAGGAACCCCTCCTCGGGGCCCTGCCAAAGCGCCTCGTCCAGCCAGGCCATCCGCCCCGGCTCGGTGCCGCGCACCGCCACCCGCCAGCCGGCCTGTGCCGAGCGCTCCAGCAGCACGCGCAGCGTCTCCTGCATGGGACGCCGCGTCAGGTGATAGAAGTAGGCCGCGCCCAAGGGCCTCAGTCCTGCTCGAAGCGGTCGCGCACCAGCCGGTCCAGCGCCATCACGCCCCAGCCCGTGGCGCCCTTGGGTGACAGGGTGGTCTCGGCAGAGACCTGGGCCACACCCGCGATATCCAGGTGGATCCACGGCGTGCCGTCCTTGACGAAACGCTGCAGGAACTGCGCCGCAGTGATCGCTCCCGCGGGCCGCCCGCCGACGTTCTTCACGTCCGCCTTCTGCGACTTCAGCTGGTCGTCATAGGCCTTGCCCAGCGGCAGACGCCACGCGCCCTCACCCTCGGCCTCGGCGGCGGCCAGGAAATCCGCGGCCAGCCCGTCGTCGTTGGAAAACACCGCCGCGTTCTCGTGCCCCAGCGCGATGATGCAGGCGCCGGTCAGGGTGGCGAGGTCGATCATCGCCGCCGGTTTCTCGGAAAGCTGCGCGTGCCACATCACGTCCGCCAGCACCAAACGCCCCTCGGCATCGGTGTTGATCACCTCGATGGTGTCGCCCTTCATCGAGGTCACGATGTCGCCGGGCCGCTGCGCGCGGTCGCTGGGCATGTTCTCGACAAGGCCGACCATGCCGACCACATGCGCCTTGGCCTTGCGCAGCGCCAGCGTCTTCATCACACCCGAGACCACGCCCGCGCCGCCCATGTCCATGGTCATGTCCTCCATGCCCGCGGCGGGCTTCAGCGAGATGCCGCCGGTGTCGAAGACCACGCCCTTGCCGATCAGCGCCAGAGGCGCCCCCTCGGCGCCCTTCCAGCGCATCACCACGACCTTGGAGGGCATGGCCGAGCCCATGCCGACACCCAGCAAAGCGCCCATGCCCATCTCTTCCAGCCGGTCCTCTTCCAGCACCTCGACCTCAAGCCCGGTCTCGCGCAGCGCCTCCAGCCGCGCGGCGAACTCCTCGGTGCCCAGCACGTTGGTCGGCTCGGACACCAGGTCGCGGGTGAAGAAGACCCCCTCGGCCACGGCCCGCGCGGTGGCATAGGCCTCGCCCGCTTCCTCCGCGCCCTTGCACATGACGACGGAAGCCGCCGGACCCTCGGCAGGTTCGGACTTGCGCGCGGTGAAGGCATAGCCCTTCAGCGCCAGCCCCAGCGCGATCTGCGCGGGCCGCCGCGTGCCTTCCGCCAGCAGCGTCACGCCCGCCTTGCCGGCGGCCTTGGCGAGCGCCGCGCCCGCCCTGCGCGCCTCCGCGACCGAAGGCCTGCGCGGCAGCTTCACGATATCGACACCCTCGGCCGCCATGCCCGCGGGCCATGCCAGCGACAGCACCGCGCCGACCTCGAGCTTCTCCCAGGCCTCGCTCTCGACCGCGCGGGCCAGGGCGCCCTTGGTCAGGCGGCTCAGACGCCGCGCCGCGGGGCTCAGCGTGCCCTCCGCCGGGATCAGCACCGCCACGCGGCCCGTGGCCCCGGCCAGCGCCTCGATATCCACATCGGCAAAGGTGATCTCACGCAGGTCGGTCATGGGGGCTCTCCATATGCTTGTTCGTGCCAAGAGGTAACGCGCCCCCCGGACAATGGCCAGAGCCGCCAGGACCACCCGGCCCCGCCGGACGCTCCCCCGGGTTTTCTTCTGTCCGGAAATATCCCGGGGGGAGGTCCGCAAGGGCCGGGGGCAGAGCCCCCCTGCCCGCCGGACAAGATGCGCCGCCGCCACATCTTTATCCCCCCGGTGCGATCCGCTAGTCTCGCCCCGATCCGCATGGTCTGGGGGGACCGCCGTTTTGCAGAGATTCGACAGATACGTCCTGTCGCAACTGATGGTGTTGTTCGGCTTCTTCGCCCTGGTCCTGGTCTCCGTCTACTGGGTGAACCGGGCGGTGATCCTGTTCGACCGTCTGGTGTCCGACGGCCATACCGCAGGCGTCGTGCTGGAATTCACGGCGCTGTCGCTGCCCGCCGTCATCGCGCTGGTGCTGCCCATGGCGGGCTTTGCCGCGGCGGTCTACGTCACCAACCGCCTGTCCGGCGATTCAGAGCTGACCGTGGTCAAGGCCACCGGCTTCTCGCCCTGGCGGCTGGCCCGTCCGGTTCTGGCCTTCGGGCTGATCCTCGGGCTGATCCTGTCGATCCTGACCCATGTGCTGGTCCCCAAGAGCATCGAGCAGCTGCGCCTGCGCGAGCAGGAAATCGCCGGGTCGATCTCGGCACGGCTGCTGCGCGAAGGCGTCTTCCTGCACCCGACGCGCGGCGTCACCTTCTACATCCGCGCCATCACCACCGAGGGCGAGCTGCAGGACGTCTTCCTCACCGACGCCCGGCAGGCGGATCGCGAGACCACCTATACGGCGGAACGCGCCTACCTGCTGCGCGACGACGACGGACCGAAACTGGTGATGCTCTCGGGCATGGCGCAGACCGTCGACCGCGAGACCGGCAGCCTGTCGACGACGAATTTCGCCGACCTGACCTATGACATCTCGGGGCTGATCACGACCGGCCCAGCCAAGCGCCGCCGGGTCGAGTACATTGGCACGCCAGAGCTTTTGATGCGCACGCATCAGGTCGCCGAAGAGATCGGCGACACCCCCGGCGAAGTCCTCGAAGAGGCGCATATGCGCTTCCAGCTGCCGCTGCTGGCGCTGATCGCGCCGCTGATCGGCTTTTCCACGCTGATCGCGGGCGGGTTCTCGCGCTTCGGGGTGACGAAGCAGATCGTTCTCGCCATCTTCCTGCTGGTGCTGGTGAAACTGGTGGAAAGCGGCGTGACGGGACAGGTGAAGGACAATGGCGCGCTCTGGCCGCTGATCTACCTGCCCAGCCTCTTCGGGGCCGCCATCGCCACGGCCTTTCTGTGGCACGCGGGCCGCAGCGGCAGACCGGCGCGGCGCCACGCCCCGGCAGAGGGCACCGCCGCATGACCCTGCATCTCTATTTCGCGCGGCGCTTCCTGCTGCTGTTCCTCGGCATCCTTACCGTCTTCGCCCTGTTCCAGGGCCTGCTGGACCTGATCGAAGAGGTCGGCCGCTACGACAACGTGGGCTTCGGACAGGTGCTGCACCTGGTGCTGCTGAAACTGCCCGAAGGCCTGTACGAGATCGTCCCGCTGGTGATGATCCTCGCGACCATCGCGATGTTCCTTGGCCTCGCGCGGTCCTCGGAACTGGTCGTGACCCGGGCGGCGGGGCGGTCGGGGCTGGTGGCCCTGGCCTCGCCCGCGCTGGTGTCCTTCCTTCTGGGCCTGCTGGTCGTGGCGGTGATGAACCCCATCGTGGCCGCGACCTCCAAGCACTATGTCGACCTGCGCGAGGCCTATCAGACCGGCAATGCCGCGGCGCTGTCGATCGGCCCGGAAGGGCTCTGGCTGCGGCAGGGCGGGCCAGAGGGTCAGGCGGTGATCCATGCCGCCCGCACCAACCCCGAGGCCACGCGGCTCTTCGATGTCTCGATTGTCGCCTATGCCCCGGCAGGCGGCCCCAGGACCCGCATCCTCGCGGAAGAGGCAGAGCTTCAGGGCGGCGAATGGATCCTGACCAATGCCAAGGCCTGGCCGCTGGCGGCGGGCCTCAACCCCGAACTGGGGGCGCAGGAACACGAAACCCTCGCGATTTCCTCGACCCTGACGCAGGAAAGCATTCGCGACCGCTTCGGCAAGCCCTCCGCGGTGGCCATCTGGGACCTGCCCGCCTTCATCGCCGACCTCGACGCTTCCGGCTTTTCCGCGCGGCGGCACATCGTCTGGCTGAACATGGAAATGGCCCGCCCGCTGTTCCTTGTGGCGATGACGCTGATCGGCGCCGCCTTCACCATGAGACCCACCCGGCTGGGGCGCACGGGGCTGGCCGTACTGTCGGCGGTTCTGCTTGGCTTCGGTCTTTATTACGTGCGAAACTTCGCCCAGATCATGGGGGAGAACGGCCAGTTGGCACCACAAATCGCGGCCTGGGTGCCACCGGTGGCCTCTGTCCTGCTCGCGCTGGGGCTTGTACTGCACATGGAGGACGGATGACGCGTCTGACCCGCCGCCTTGCGACTCTTTTGTCGTTTTGCCTCGCACTGGCCACCGCGCCTGCCATGGCCCAGCCGACCGACGACGCCGGTGACGGCCCCGCCCTTCTGGTCGCCGACGACCTCTTCGTCGAGGGCGAGGACAGGCTGGTGGCCACCGGAAACGTCGAGGCCCTGCAAGGCGGGTATCGCCTGATCGCCACCCGGATCACCTATGATGGCAGCGCCGACCAGCTGGTCATCGAAGGCCCGATCCGCGTGCTGGACGAGGCGGGCAACCTGGTGACCGCCGACCGCGCCGAAATGGATCAGGCGCTGGAAAACGGCATCCTGACGGGCGCGCGCATGGTGCTGGACCAGCAGCTTCAGCTGGCCTCGGTCGAGGCCCGCCGGGTCGAAGGCCGCTACACGCAGCTCAGCCGCGTCGTCGCCACCTCGTGCCAGGTCTGCGGGCCGAACGGCGTGCCGCTCTGGCAGATCCGCGCCGCCCGGGTCGTGCACGACCAGCAGGCGCAGCAGCTTTACTTCGACAATGCCACCTTCCACATCGGGCGGGTGCCGGTCTTCTACTTCCCGCGCATCCGCCTGCCCGACCCGACGCTGGCGCGCGCGCGCGGCCTGCTGATCCCGACCTTCCGCTCGACCACCCTGCTGGGGCTTGGCGTGAAGGTGCCCTATTTCATCCCCATCGGCGACCATCAGGACGTGACCCTGATCCCCTACCTGTCGCCCAAGACCCGCACGATGGAATTCCGCTACCGCCGCGCCTTCCGCTACGGCGACCTGACGCTGACCGGCGGGCTGTCGCGGGACACGCTGCAGCCCGAGGCGCTGCGTGGCTACCTCTTCGCCGAGGGGCGCTTCGACCTGCCGGACGACTTCAAGCTGGAATTCGACCTCGCCTCGGTCAGCGACGAATCCTACCTCAACGACTACGGCATCAGCTCCAAGGACCGGCTGGCCAGCTCGGTCGCCGTGACGCGGGTCAAACGGGACGTCTTCATGCAGGCCAGCATCGTCAACTACCAGACGCTGCGCGACTCCGAAAGCAACGACACGCAGCCGCGGATCATGCTGGACTACTACGTCGAGCGGCGTTTCTTCCCCGCCGCCATCGGCGGCGAGCTGCGGCTCTCCGCAGAGACCCACGGCCACCTGCGCCGGTCGAAGCTGGACGTCGACGGACCGGATGACGACGACGAGGTCGACGGTCGCGATGTGGCGCGGCTGAACGCCGAACTCAGCTGGCGCGACCGCTGGACCGTCGGGCCGGGTCTGCGCATGGGGGTCACCGGGCATCTCTGGGCCGACCGTTTCATCACCGAACAGGACGCGACCTCGGACCGCGATGTCGCCAGCCTGACGCCGGGCGCCGCGGTGGAACTGCGCTGGCCGCTGCAACGGCGCGGCTTCGACGGCGGTCGGACCCTGCTGGAGCCGGTGGTCCAGCTTGGCTGGGTCGGCGGCGAGCGCAAGGCCAACCCCAACGACGAAAGCACCCGCGTCGACTTCGACGAGGCCAACCTGCTGTCGCTGTCGCGCTTCCCGGCGCCCGACCGCAGAGAGCGCGGCACCACCCTGGCGGCGGGCCTGCGCTGGATGCATCAGGCCCCGGCGGGATGGACCGCGGCCCTGACCTTCGGTCAGGTCTGGCGCACGGAAGAGGACTCCGAATTCTCGCTGTCCTCCGGTCTCAGCCGCGAAACCGTGTCGGACCTGCTGATCGCCGGGCGCTTTTCGGCGCCCTTCGGGCTGACCATCAGTGCCCGGGGCCTGCTGGACAAGGATGCCCGGTTCAACAAGGCAGAGGCGCTGGCCAGCTGGTCCAACAGCCGCCTCGACCTGAACGCCTCCTACCTGCTTCTGGTCCGCGACAACGACGAGGACCGCGCCAGCGGACAGTCGGAATGGACCTTCGACAGCACCTATCAGGTCAGCCGCCACTGGGCGGCCTCGACCGAGGCGCGCTACGACCTTGCCGACCGGCGGCTTGACCGCCTTGGCCTTGGCCTGCAATACCGCAATGAATGCATCGAGGTCGGGTTCGCGGCGCGGCGCAACTATGCGTCCGCCTCGAACCTCGAACCCTCGACCGATTTCGATCTGACCGTCGCGCTGAAAGGCTTCAGCACCGGCGGCAGTGCCAAGGAGTACCGACGCACATGCGCCTTCTGACCCGTCTCCTCGCCCCGGCCGCGCTGGCCATGGCCGCCGTCCTCGCCCAGCCGCAGGCGGCGCCCGCGCAGGGCCTCTTCGCGCCCGCGATCATCGTCAACGATCAGGTCATCACAGGCTATGAACTGGAGCAGCGGCAGCGCATGCTGTCGGTGCTGCGGGCGCCGGGCGACGTCACCAAGCTGGCCCGCGAGCAGTTGATCGACGACCGCCTGCGGATGCAGGCCGCCCGCGCCAACGGCGTGGTCGTCGACGAAGAGGCCGTCGCCGCCGGGATGGAGGAATTCGCAGGCCGCGCCAACCTGACACGCGCCGAGTTCACGAAGGCGCTGGCCGCCTCCGGGGTCGCCGAGGAAACCTTCCGTGACTTCGTCAGCGCCGGCGTGGCATGGCGCGAGGTCGTGCGCGCCCGCTTTGCCTCGCGGGCTTCCATCGACGAGGCAGAGATCGACCGCGCCATCTCCCGGCAGGGCGGCGGCAGCAGCGTGCGCGTTCTGCTGTCCGAGATCATCATGCCGATGCCCCCGCAGCAGGAAACCACCGTGCGCGACCGCGCCAACCGCATCGCGCAGCTGCGTTCGACCTCGGCCTTCTCGGAACAGGCGCGGCGCTTCTCGGCCACCGCCTCGCGCGGGAACGGCGGGCGCCTGCCCTGGCAGGACCTGACAGAGCTGCCGCCGCCGCTGCAGCCGCTGGTTCTGGGTCTCGCCCCCGGAGAGGTCACCGACCCGATCCCGCTGCAGGGCGCCATCGCGCTGTTCCAGCTGCGCGACATCGAGGAGGGCGCCTATACTGCGCCCGAGGTCTCGGCCATCGAATATGCCGCCTACTACATGGCGGGCGGGCGTTCGGCAGAGACACTGGCCAGGGCGCGGGTGCTTGCGGGCAAGGTCGACCGCTGCGACGACCTCTATGGCGTGGCCAAGGGCCAGCCGGCCAGCGTTCTGGACCGGGGCACCCTGCCCATCGACCAGATCCCCACGGATATCGCCTACGAACTGTCCAAGCTCGACCCCGGCGAGGTTTCCACGGCGCTGACACGGGCGAACGGCCAGACACTGGTCTTCCTGATGCTCTGCGGGCGCACCAGCGCCATTGCCGAAGAAGCCGACCGCGAGCGGATCACCGTGGGCCTGCGCAACCAGCGCCTGACCGCGCTGGCGGACGGCTACCTCGCGCAGCTGCGCGCCGACGCCCGCATCCTCGACCAATGACGGCATCCGGCGCGCGCCGCGCCATCGCGCTCAGCTGCGGCGAACCGGCAGGCATCGGCCCCGAACTGGCCGAGGCCGCATGGCAGGGACTGGGCGCCTCGGTCCCATTCTTCTGGATCGGCGACCCGGCGCATCTGCCGGGCACCGTCCCGCATGTGGTCCTGACCGACCCGGACGAGGCCGTCACGGTGGCCGCCTCTGCCCTGCCCGTCCTGCCGCTGGACATGCCCGGCGCCCGCGTGCCCGGCGCGCCGGTCGCCAGCCATGCGGCGGGCGTGGTAGAGGCCATCGCGCGCGGCGTCTCTCTGGTGACCGGGGGACGGGCGGCGGCGCTCTGCACCCTGCCGATCCACAAGAAGGCGCTGGCGGACGGCTGCGGCTTCGCCTACCCGGGCCATACGGAATACCTCGCCCATCTCGCGGGCGCCGAGGAGGTGGTGATGATGCTGGCCTCCGACCGGCTGCGGGTGGTGCCTGCCACGATCCATATCCCGCTGTCGGTCGTCCCCGCCGCGCTGACGCCCGCCCTGCTGGAAAAGCGCCTGCGCATCACCCACCGCGCCCTGCAAGAGCAGTTCGGCATCGCAGCACCCCGCATCGCGGTGGCCGGGCTGAACCCGCACGCCGGTGAAGGCGGGCGCATGGGCCACGAGGACGAGACGGTGATCGCCCCGGTTCTCGACCGCCTGCGCGCCGAGGGCATGGACCTGCGCGGCCCCCTGCCCGCCGACACCATGTTCCACGACCGCGCCCGCGCCGGATACGACGCGGCGGTCTGCATGTACCACGATCAGGCCCTGATCCCGATCAAGACGCTGGATTTCGACGAGGGGGTGAACGTGACGCTGGGCCTTCCTTTCGTGCGCACCTCGCCCGACCACGGCACCGCCTTCGACATCGCGGGCAAGGGTCTGGCGAATCCCTCTTCGACCATCGCCGCCCTGCGGCTGGCGGCGCGCCTGTCATGAGCGTCGAGACCCTGCCGCCCCTGCGCGAGGTCATCGCCAAGCACCAGCTGTCCGCGCGCAAGGCGCTGGGGCAGAACTTCCTCTTGGATCTGACCCTGACCGCCCGCATCGCCCGCATTCCCGGCGACCTCTCGGGCATGGACGTGCTGGAAGTCGGCCCCGGCCCCGGCGGCCTGACGCGCGGGCTGCTGTCGGAAGGCGCGCGCCGCGTGCTGGCCATCGAGAAAGACCCGCGCTGCCTGCCCGCGCTGGCCGAGATCGCCGAGGCCGCCCCGGGCCGCCTTCAGGTCATCGAGGGCGACGCGCTCGAGGTCGACGCGCTGGCACATCTGACGCCGCCCATCGCGATCTGCGCCAACCTGCCCTACAACGTCGGCACCGAACTCTTGATCCGCTGGCTGACGCCGCCCGAATGGCCGCCCTTCTGGTCCTCGCTCACGCTGATGTTCCAGAAAGAGGTGGCAGAGCGCATCACCGCAGAGCCGGGGTCGAAGGCCTATGGCCGCCTCGCGATCCTGTCGCAGTGGCGCGCGACCCCGCGCATCGCGCTGACCCTGCCGCCCGGCGCCTTTACCCCGCCGCCGAAGGTGTCCTCGGCAGTGGTCCACCTGACCGCCCTGCCCGAGCCGCGCTTCCCCGCCCAGCCGAAGCTGCTGGAGCGTGTGGTCGCCGCCGCCTTCAACCAGCGGCGCAAGATGCTGCGGGCGGCGCTGAAGGGCCTCGCCCCCGACATCGAGGACCGGCTGCATACGGCGGGCATCGCCCCCACCGAGCGCGCCGAGCGCGTCCCGCTGGAGGCCTTCTGCGCCCTCGCCCGGACCTTCGAATAGCGCCATAGACCGCTCCGCAGAACGCAAAGCGCCGCCACGGTTTCCCGGGCGGCGCCTTTCGATTCGGTCTGCGGTGTTACTCTGCCGCGGCGTCCGGGCTCTGCGGAGTCTCGGTGGCGGGCGCCTCCGAAGCCTCGGCCTTGGGCTGGCGCGGCTTGCGCGGGGCGCGCGGCTTGCGCGGCTTGGGCGCGGGCTTGGGCGCCTCGTCCTTCGTCTCTTCGGCGGGCTTGGTCTCGGCCCGCGACTCCGGCGTTTCGACAAGGCCAGAGCCGTCGTCGTCCCCGCCAACCATGTCGAAGATGTCCGGCTGCGGCGCATCCGAGGGGTCCACGGCGGGTTGCTGGCGGCGGCGCGAAGGCTGGCGCTCGCCCTTTTCCTTCGCCTCGGGGGCGCTGGTGCCGACCTCGGGCTGATCACCCTCGTCCGGGCGCTGGTCACCGTCGTTCTGGTCGCGCTGGTTGCGATCGCGGTCACGCTGGGCCTGACGCTCGCGGTTCTCGCGCTCCTGCTGCTCGCGCCGCTGATCCTGCTCACGCTGTGCTTCGCTCAACATGCGCAGGTAATGCTCCGCATGCTGCTGGAAGTTCTCGGTCGCGACCCTGTCATTGCCCAGCGAGGCGTCGCGGGCCAATTGGTTGTACTTGTCGATAATCTGCTGCGGCGTACCGCGCACCTTGCCCTCGGGGCCGCTGCTGTCGAACACGCGGTTGACGACATTGCCCAGTGAGTTGCGGTTACGGTTGTTCTTGTTCCGCGAGCGGGATTTGGATGAACGCATGTTTTCTGGTATCCAGCCTTTTTTCTTCGGCTTGGTGAGCGGCTGCGCCACAGGGGCGCCAAATTTCGTTCCGTCACCGTGATGTATGGCTTGGCGTCGGCCGGATCGGCGTGTTGCCCATCGACTGCCCGACTGACAGTGAATATGCACACGGACATGCCTCAGACAAGCCCAAATCCGTGTCGAAACCGTTGAAACCGGCGATTTAACGCGGGAAATCGCCAGTTTCCCACAGTTTTTTTTCGCCCCGGCGCACGGTCTCAGCGCGGCGCGACCCCGGTGACAACCCGATCGCGCCCGTCGATATCGGGCACCACCCGCACCTTGCGCAGGCCCGCCTGCGCAAACAGCTGCGACACCGCCATGCCCTGCGCCGCGCCGATTTCGACCACCAGACGGCCCCCCGGCGCCAGCCAGGACGAATAGCCTTCGAGGATGGCGTGATAGGCGGTCAGCCCGTCCGCCTCGTCCGTCAGGGCCAGCCGGGGCTCGTGATCGCGCACCTCCGGCGTCAGGAAGGGCATCTCGTTCACCGCGATATAGGGCGGGTTCGACACGATCAGGTCGAAGCTCTCGGTCGAGCCCCGCAGCGGCTCGTACCAGCTGCCCTCTTCCAGAGCGGCCCGCGACTCCAGCCCCAGCGCGTTGCGGTTCCACATGGCCACGTTCAGCGCCTCGGCGCTGAGGTCCGTGCCGATGCCCACCGCCGTCTCGCGCTCGGACAAAAGCGTCAGCAGGATGCAGCCCGACCCGGTGCCCAGGTCCAGCACCGTGGAAAAGGGTTGCGCCAGTGCCACCTCGATCAGCGTCTCGGTCTCGGGGCGCGGGTCCAGAACCTCGGGCGTGACGAGGAAGTCGCGCCCGTAGAACATCCGCCGTCCGACCAGATGGCTGACCGGCACATGGTCAGCGCGCCGCTCGATCAGGGTCAGGTAGACAAGCTCCTGCTCGGGATCGACCGGTTCCGGAAGGACCAGCGTCAGGCGTCCCGGCGGGACCTTCAGCACATGCGACAGCAGCCGCCGGGCATCGCGGCCCGGATCGGGGATGTCCTCGCCCGCCAGCCGCGCCGTGCCCTGCGCCAGAAGGTCAGAGCCCCGCATTGCCACCTGCCCCGCGCAAATTCCATCCATGGAATTTGGCAAATTTCTTCGAAGAAATTTTCGCCGCCCGGGTCACAGCTGCATTTCCGCCAGCTGTGCCGCCTGATGTTCGGCCGTCAGCGCATCGACGATCTCGTCGAGGTCGCCCTGAAGGATCTGCTCCAGCCGGTAGAGCGTCAGTCCGATGCGGTGATCTGTCATGCGCCCCTGCGGAAAGTTATAGGTGCGGATGCGCTCGGACCGGTCGCCGGACCCGACCTGCGCCTTGCGGTCGGCAGAGCGCGCGCTCTCGGCCTTCTGCCGCTCCATGTCGAAGAGACGCGCGCGCAGCACCTGCATGGCAATCTCGCGGTTGCGGTGCTGCGACTTCTCGGAAGAGGTCACCACGATCCCCGAGGGGATATGGGTGATCCGCACCGCGGAATCGGTGGTGTTGACATGCTGCCCGCCCGCGCCGCTGGAGCGCATGGTGTCGATGCGGATATCGTTCGGGTCGATGCGGATATCGAGTTCTTCGGCCTCGGGCAGCACGGCCACGGTGGCGGCAGAGGTGTGGATGCGCCCGCCGCTTTCGGTCTCGGGCACCCGCTGGACCCGGTGCACCCCGCTTTCGAACTTCAGACGGGCAAAGACGTTCTCTCCGACGATCCGCACCACAAGGTCGCGCACGCCGCCCAGTTCCGACAGCTGCTCTTCCACGACCTCCCAGCGCCAGCCGCGCGCCTCGGCGTAGCGCTGGTACATCCGCGCCAGATCCGACGCGAACAGCGCCGCCTCGTCGCCGCCGGTGCCGGGCCGGATCTCCAGCATCGCGGGGCGCGCGTCGGCGGCGTCCTTCGGCAGAAGCGCCAGCTGCACCGCGTGTTCGGCCTCGGGCAGACGGGCGCGCAGCTGCGGCAGCTCTTCCTCGGCCAGCGCCTTCATCTCGGGGTCGGCCAGCATCGCCTCGGCCTCGGCGATATCCTCCCGCAGGCGCTCCCACTCGGAGATCTGCGCCACCACGGGCTTCAGCTCGGCGTATTCACGCCCCAGCGCGGCAATGTCGCCCTCGCCTGTGGACATGCGCGCCTCGACATATCCGAGGCGCTCCTTGATCTGTTGCAAACGGTCTGTCGGGATCATGAGGTTCAATCGCGCATGGGCGCGGGGCCGTCAAGCGTCCTCGGCGGCAGCCTCGCGCGCGCGCAGGGCCTTCAGCCAGCTTTCGACACGTTCGTGGTTCACGCCCATGTCCGACTGGCCAAAGCGCGCCCGGGCATAAAGCTCGATGACCCCATCCTCGGCCTTGACGGTCGTGTAGTCGGGGAAGCCCATCCACTTCGACCGCGTGACATAGGTGATCTGCGCATCCTCCGGTGTGCCCACCAGCACGTCGGTCCGCGGCGTGGCAAGGATGATCGCGTTCAGCGCCTGCAGCGTCTCCGCCCCGCCCGGGATCCGGCGCCGCACGCCGTTGGACAGATCCTGATCCGCCGTCACCTGCGGATCGACGTTCCAGACCGCGGGGTCCGAGGGCGCAAGCCGGATCCAGGCCAGGCCGCCGAGGACGATCGCGAGGATGAGGAAGAAGACCATGCGCACGGAATATCCTGTCTGGCTGACTGCGGTTCCGGGGCAGGAATGCCACGAATCGCCGCGATTGTGAAAGGCACCGTTGCAGGCGGGCGCGGGAGTCCCGCCCCGCCCCGCAGGCGCATGCCCAGAGAGGTGAGCGGTATCAGCCGGTTATTCAAGACATATCCCGGAAGGGCCGGAGCCAGAGACGCCGGACCCCGGGCAGACGGGCGGGATTTCGCCGATCCGCGCCGCGCAGGCCACCGCGCACCCCCGGGCCTGCGGCGGCTGCCTCAGCGCCGGGTCGAGGCCCAGATGCTCAGCAGCTCGGTCGCGACATGGGCCGCCGCGATGGCCGTGGCGCCACTGGTGTCGAAGGGCGGCGAGACCTCGACCACGTCGCCGCCGACCATGTTCACCCCCGCCAGACGCCGCAGCATCACCGCCGCCTGATGGCTGGTCAGCCCGCCCCAGACCGGCGTGCCGGTGCCGGGCGCGAAGGCCGGGTCCAGCGCGTCGATGTCGAAGGTGATGTAGCAGGCGGCGCGCCCGACGATCCGATGCACCTGCTCGGCGATCCGCTCGGGCCCGGCGGCATGGACCTCCCGCGCGTCGAGGATATGAAAGCCCATGGTATCGGGGTTGTCGGTGCGGATGCCGATCTGAACCGACCGTTCGGGCACCACGATGCCCTCTTTCGCCGCCGTGTACAGGAAGGTGCCGTGATCCACGCGGCCCGGGTCGTCGTCCGCCCATGTGTCGGTATGGGCATCGAACTGGATCACCGAAAGCGGCCCGTGGACCGCGGCATGAGCCCTCAGCGCCCCGAGCGTCACCGAGTGATCGCCCCCCAGCGCCACGCAGGCCGCGCCCGCGTCGAGAATGCCGCGCACATGCGCCTCGATCCGCGCCGGCACCTCTGCGGGCATGGCATAGTCGAAGGCCATGTCGCCGTAGTCGGCGATGGCGAAGTCCGAGAGCACGTCGAAGTCCCAGCCATAGGGCTTGTCCATGGTCTGCAACAGCGAGGCCTCGCGGATCGCCCGCGGCCCCAGCCGCGTGCCGGGCCGGTTGGTCACCGCCTGGTCGAATGGCAGCCCGGTCACGGCGATATCCACGCCGGTCAGGTCCTTGGTGTATCTGCGCCGGAGGAAAGAGGCGGCCCCGGCGAAGACATTCTCGAACGACGGCCCCTTCAGGTCGTCGCGGGTGAAGGCGTGGTCGATCTGGCGCTTGGCATCTTCGAGGGACATGCGGGCGGGGCCTTTTCCGGGTGCCGGGGTGGGTGGGCGGGCGGCGCCCGGAAAAGGCCCCGCCCGGCAGTGCTCTGGCGCAAGCGTTACAAAGGCAGGGCCTTCTCGACAAGCCGCGCGAAGAAGCTGGCGCCGATGGGCGCGATGCGGTCGTTGAAGTCGTATTGCGGATGATGGCAGGACGGCGTGTCGCCCTGCCCGAGGAACAGGTAGGCGCCGGGGCGCGCCTGCAGCATATAGGCGAAATCCTCGCCCGGCATGATCGGCGGCGTATCGGCATCCACCTTGTCGGCGCCCAGCACCTCGCGCGCGACCGCGCAGGCAAAGGCCGCCTGTTCGGGATGGTTGATCGTCGGCGGATAGCCTTCGACATAGTCCAGCACCGCACTCTGGCCGAAGCTTTTGGCCTGGAACTCGACGACCTCGGCCATGCGGGCCTTGACCCCCTGCTGCGCGGCCTTGTCGTAATACCGCACCGTCCCGTTCAGGACGGCGCTCTCGGGCACGATGTTCATGGCGCTGCCGGTGTGGATCTGCGTCACGCTCAGGATCACCCGGTCGAGCGCATCGACGTTGCGCGACAGGATCGTTTGCAGCGCCATGACGGTCGAGGCCGCGGCCACGACCGGATCGCGGGTCGCATGGGGCTGCGCCCCGTGTCCGCCGACGCCGGTGATGGTGACGGTGAACTCGTCCACCCCCGCCAGCAGCGGGCCGGGGTTGGTGTTCAGCGTGCCCTCGGGCAGGCCCGGGGAATTGTGGATGCCATAGACCTCCTCGATGGCGAAACGGTCCATGATGCCCTCTTCGACCATGATCCGCCCGCCGCCCTCGTTTTCCTCGGCGGGCTGGAAGATCAGCGCCACGCGACCCTTGAAGTTGCGCGTCTCGGCCAGGTATTTCGCAGCACCCAGCAGCATCGTGGTATGGCCGTCGTGCCCGCAGGTATGGGCCAGTCCGGGCACGGTCGAGGCATGGTCGGTGCCCGAAAGATCCTCCATCGGCAGCGCGTCCATGTCGGCGCGCAGGCCGATGGTCCGCCCCGGCTCGCGCCCCTCGATGATCGCCACCACTCCCGAGCGCGCGATGCCCTGATGGATCTCGGTGATGCCGAAGTCCGTCAGCCTGTCGACGACAAAGGCCGCGGTCTTGAAGCAGTCGAGACCCAGTTCCGGATTGCGGTGCAGGTGGTGGCGCCAGCCGGTCATCTCTTCGGCGCTGGCGGCAATGGAATTCACGATGGCCATGGGGATCTCCTTTGTCGCGTACAGCCTCTGCGGATAAGCGCCCCTGCGCAAGCCCCGGCGCACGCTCTGCCCGAGCCGGCAGAGCGCCTTCGGCGCGCATTAGCTCTTGGGGGCAAGGCCCGTCGCCATTGTCTCTCGGACCAATGGCGCGACAATGACGCCCCCCGGATGGGGCTCTGCCCCAAACCCCGAGGTATTTTTGGACCAGAGAAAAAGGGGCAGTGGCGCTCGAACGGTCTTTCCGGTGCCAGCCTTCGTCAGGCCGGGCCGGTCCTTTGCTGGACTCCGCTCGCGGGATCGGAGAGGACCGTGGCACCGCCAAGCAGGAGGACATGTCCATGACCGAATCCGATCGACTGGTTCACGACCCCAGGGGCGGCCTGCCCCGTCTGGTCGAGATCATGCGCCGCCTGCGCGATCCCGAGACCGGCTGTCCCTGGGACATCGAGCAGGATTTCGCCTCTGTCGCCCCCTATACCATCGAGGAGGCCTACGAGGTCGCCGACGCCATCGACCGGCAGGCCTGGGACGAGTTGAAAGGCGAATTGGGCGACCTGCTGTTCCAGTCGGTCTTTCACGCGCAGATGGCGGCGGAACGGGGGCTCTTCGACATCGCGGATGTTGCCGACACCATGTCCGACAAGATGGTGGCGCGGCACCCGCATGTCTTCGGCGAGGAAAGCCGCGACAAGTCCCCGGAGCAGCAGACCCGCGACTGGGAAACGATCAAGGCCGCCGAGCGCGCCCGCAAGGCCGAGACCGGCGTGCTGGACGGCGTGGCGCTGGGGCTGCCGGCGCTGCTGCGCGCCGTCAAGCTGCAGAATCGCGCCGCGCGGGTGGGCTTTGACTGGCCCGGCACCGACGAGGTCATGGACAAGCTGCGCGAGGAAATGGACGAGCTGCGGCAGGCTCCGGATGCGGATGAGCGCTTCGAGGAATTCGGCGACCTGCTCTTTGTCATGGCCAACCTCGCCCGTCACCTGAAGATCGACCCCGAGGCCGCACTGCGCGCCGCGAACGCAAAATTCACGCGCCGGTTCAGATATATAGAAGACGCCCTCAATGCCGTAGGCAAGCATCCGAAGGACAGTTCCCTGGCAGAGATGGATGCGCTTTGGGACGCCGCCAAGGCCCTGGAGAAGCGCCGCTAGGGACAGTTGATCTTCGGGCCGCGCGGCACCCCTTTTCCGATAGAATTACTCAGCCATTGACCAGAGTGTTTTACTCGGATTAATTGCGCGCGAAGTCACATGGACACGAGAGGAGATCCCATGTTCCTGCGCGCTACCACCGCCCTTACCCTGACGGCCCTGGCCGCCCCGGCGCTGGCCGAAGGAGAGGTCAACCTGTACTCCTACCGCCAGCCCGAGCTGCTGGCACCGCTGACCGACGCCTTCACCGAGGCGACCGGCATCGCGGTCAATGTTGCCCACCTCGACGACGGCATGGTCGAGCGGCTTCAGGCCGAGGGCAGCCGCTCGCCGGCCGACCTGGTCTTTACCGTCGATATCTCGCGCCTCTTCGCCGTGGTCGACGCCGGGCTGACCCAGTCGGTCGAAAGCGAAACCCTCAGCGAAAACGTGCCCGCGCAGTACCACGACCCCGACGGTCACTGGTGGGGCCTGACCACCCGCGCGCGCATCGTCTATGCCTCGAAAGAGCGCGTCGACCCGGCCGAGGTGACCTCCTACGAGGATCTCGCCGATCCGAAGTGGCAGGGCCGCATCTGCACCCGCTCGGGCACGCATCCCTACAATGTCGCACTGGTCTCGGCGGTTCTGCACCACCACGGCGAAGAAGCCACCAAGGCATGGCTGGAGGGCGTGAAGTCCAACCTCGCCCGCAAACCGCAGGGCAACGACCGCGCGCAGGTCAAGGCGATCTGGGCCGGCGAATGCGATATCTCGCTCGGCAACACCTACTACATGGGCAAGATGCTGGAGGACGAGGAGCAGAAGGCATGGGCCGACAGCGTCAACGTCCTGTTCCCGACCTTCGAAGAGGGCGGCACCCATGTGAACATCTCGGGTGTGGCGATGACGGCGAATGCGCCGAACCGCGAGAACGCGCTGAAGATGATGGAATTCCTGTCCTCGCCCGAGGCACAGGAGATCTACGCCGAAGCGAACTACGAATACCCGATCGCGCCCGGCTCCGAGGCCATCGACCTGGTGAAGGGCTGGGGCAGCTTCGAGGCTGACGAGACCAACCTGATGACCCTGGCAGAGCTGCGCGGCCAGGCGCTGCGGCTGATCGAAGAGGTCGATTTCGACGGCTGATCGCAGCCGCGCAGCCGCCGACAGAGGAAACGCCCCCGCATGACCCTGCGGGGGCGTTTTGCGTTGCAGGGCCCGGGGAACCGCCCGCGCCCTGCCCTTCTTCGGTCCGGAAATACCTCGGAGAGCGCGAGAGGCAGCGCCTCTCGCAGGGCCGCGCAGCGGGCGTTCCGCCACCACCCCGCAAAAGGAAACGGCGCCCGATGGGCGCCGTCCTCAACATTCAGCCGACTGATGGGCTTACTGGGCTTCCGAGATGAACTTCACCGCGTCGCCGAAGGTCTGGATGGTCTCGGCCGCGTCGTCCGGGATCTCGATGCCGAACTCTTCCTCGAAGGCCATGACCAGCTCGACGGTGTCGAGCGAGTCGGCGCCGAGGTCGTCGATGAACGAAGCGTTCTCGGTAACCTTCTCTTCTTCGACGCTCAGGTGCTCGACCACAATCTTCTTCACGCGATCTGCGATATCGCTCATGTCTTTCCCTCACAGTTCATTCGGACCTTCGGTCCGGTTCGCCCTGCCCCGCGGCTTGGCTTTCATTGCCCGTTCCCGGGCGGCTCGATCTCCCGGCGTGCCGGGGGCTGACAGGGCCGGCGCATGGCGGCCCCGCCCGTAAACCTCGGGCGCCTATAGCACAGGCTGCTGGGATGGCAAATGCTTTCCCGCGCGGCCCCTGCCCGGCTTTCCGGTGCCGTCTACACCATGGCCATGCCGCCGTTCACATGCAATGTCGAACCGGTGACATAGGCCGCTTCGGGGCTGGAAAGATAGAGAACCGCGGCAGCGATCTCCTCCGCTTCGCCCATGCGCCCGGCGGGGATCTGCGTCAGGATCGCCGCCTTCTGCTCGTCGTTGAGCTTGTCGGTCATCGCGGTGCGGACAAAGCCCGGCGCGACGGCGTTCACCGTGACCCCGCGCGTCGCCACCTCGTAGGCCAGCGACTTCGACATGCCCACCAGCCCCGCCTTGGCAGCGGCATAATTGCCCTGCCCGGGATTGCCCGTGGTGCCAACCACCGAGGTGATATTGACGATCCGGCCCCAGCGCGCCTTCATCATGCCGCGCAGGACCCCCTTGCACAGCCGGAACGAGGCGGTGAGGTTGACCTCGAGCACCTGCGCCCATTCCTCCTCGGACATGCGCATGAACAGGTTGTCGCGGGTGATTCCGGCGTTGTTCACCAGGATATCGACGGCGCCCATGGCCTCGGCGGCCTGCTTGGGCAGCGCGGTCACCGCCTCGGCATCGCCAAGGTTGCAGGGCAGCACATGGGCCCGCGAACCCAGCTCGGCGGCCAGCGCCTCCAGCGGCTCGGTGCGGGTTCCGGACAGACCCACGGTGGCTCCTGCACCGTGCAGCGCCTTGGCGATCTCTCCGCCGATGCCGCCGGACGCGCCGGTGATCAGCGCAGCCTTCCCTGTCAGATCAAACATTTCGCTCTCCATTCGCGCGGTGCGAATTCCGTCACGGAATTCGCACCGTTTTCTTTCCAAGAAAACGGCCCCGCGGGGCCGCTGTCCTGTGTCATGCCGTCAGGCTCCGGGCCGCGGCGCTCACGTCGGCGGCGGTGCCCACCGCCTGCACCGAGGCCTCCTTGTGGATGCGGCGCACCATGCCCGACAGCGCCTTGCCGGCGCCGATTTCCCAGAATTCGGTCACCCCCTGCCCGACCATGAAGGCCACCGACTCGCGCCAGCGCACCGCGCCGCAGACCTGCTCGACCAGCAGTGAGCGGATCGTCGCCTCGTCCGTCACCCGGTCGGCGGTCACATTGGCCACCAGGGGCACCGCGGGCGCCGAGATATGCACGTCGTCCAGCGCTTCGGCCATGACGCGGGCCGCCGGGGCCATCAGCGCACAGTGGAAGGGCGCGCTGACCGGCAGCATCAGCGCCCGCTTGGCCCCGGCCTCCTTGGCCAGCGCCGCGGCGCGTTCCACCGCCGCCTTCGCGCCGGAAATCACCACCTGCGCCGGGTCGTTGTCATTGGCCGCCGCAAGCACCTCGCCCGCTGCGGCCTCGGCCACCAGTTTGCGCACCGCCGCCAGGTCGAGCCCCAGAACCGCCGCCATGGCGCCCTCGCCCACCGGCACCGCCTCTTGCATGGCCTTGCCGCGCAGCCGCAGAAGCCGGGCCGCATCCGCCAGGGTCAGGCTGCCCGCCGCCGTCAGCGCCGAGTATTCGCCCAGCGAGTGTCCCGCCACGAAGGCAGCCGCCCCGATCGTCACGCCCTCGGCCTCGAGCGCGCGCATCGCCGCCAGCGAGGTCGCCATCAGCGCGGGCTGCGCGTTCTGCGTCAGGGTCAGGGTCTCGGCGTCGCCTTCCCAGATCAGGGCAGAGAGGCTTTCGCCCAATGCCTCGTCGACCTCGTCAAAGACCGCACGCGCGGCGGGGTAGGCCTCGGCCAGATCGCGGCCCATGCCGATGGCCTGTGCCCCCTGTCCCGGGAAGATGAATGCGCGGCTCATGACCCTCTCCTTGCGTGATGCCGATCTTGTTGAAGACAAGCCCTTACAAGGCGGACGAGGCTTCCGCAATCTCCGCCTGAGTCGGACGGTCACGTGATCCCTGCGCGCAACGCGCCCGGCGCGCCGCCCGTCAGGGCGCGGTACGAGGGGTCACGCGCCTGCGCGCGTTGCGCCCGTCACGGCACGGAAGGCGGCTCGGGCGCCCGCCCGGGAACGCCGCAGAGCGCACCGGGGCAGACAGCCCATCGCAAGGGGCGCAACGGTCCTTTCCCGGCGAGAGGCCGGGGCCCGCTCAGCCCCTCTGTCCGCGTGTGACGACCAGGCAGCACATCCCGGCAATCAGCATGACCAGCGAGATGCCCAGTTTCATCAGGAACAGCATCGGCATCCCGCCCGAGACCGGCACAAGCCAAAGCCCGAAGGCCGCCAGCGTCAGGGCGCCGCCCAGCACCGTCAGCAGGACACGCGCCAGAAAATTCGGGGCACGGGGGGATTCGGCCCGGGGCGCCCGGTCTGTCTGGGGTGCGGTTGCGGTCATGATCTCTCCTGCAGGGTCCTGGCGGTCGTGCCCGCAGTGTCCCGGCACAAGTGGACAGCATTGCGGCGCCTTCCGGGAATTGCTGCGGCGCCGCAGCGAACCCTTGCGAAACCCGCCTATCCGTGTATATGGGGCCTTCCTCTCGCAAGACGTATTCATCCCGCGCAGTCTCTCGTGGGCAGGGTGCGAGAGGCCAAGGCCCCTGCCCTTTGAAATGCGCCATGACAGAAATGGAGTGCACATGCCGCTTTACGAGCATGTCTTTATCTCGCGTCAGGACCTGTCCAACGCGCAGGCCGAAGGTCTCGTCGAACATTTCGGCACCGTCCTGTCGGACAACGGCGGCAAGGTCGTCGAATCCGAGTACTGGGGCGTCAAGACCATGGCGTTCAAGATCAACAAGAACCGCAAGGGCCACTATGCCTTCCTCAAGACCGACGCCCCCGCGACGGCCGTGCAGGAAATGGAGCGCCTGATGCGCCTGCACGACGACGTGATGCGCGTGCTGACCATCAAGGTGGACGACCACGAGGAAGGCCCCTCCGTCCAGATGCAGAAGCGTGACGAGCGCGGCGACCGTGGTGATCGCGGCGACCGTGGTGACCGCGGCGACCGCCGCGAACGTCGCAACTGATCCCGGGACTGAGGAGTTAAACCATGGCTACCAAACCGTTTTTCCGTCGTCGGAAAGTCTGCCCCTTCTCGGGCGACAATGCCCCCAAGATCGACTACAAGGACACCAAGCTCCTGCAGCGCTACATTTCCGAGCGTGGCAAGATCGTCCCCTCGCGCATCACTGCCGTCTCGGCAAAGAAGCAGCGTGAACTGGCCCGCGCCATCAAGCGCGCCCGCTTCCTCGCCCTGCTCCCCTATGTCGTGAAGTAAGGAGAGAGTCCCATGCAAGTCATTCTTCTGGAACGCGTGGCCAAGCTCGGCCAGATGGGCGATGTCGTCGACGTCAAGCCCGGCTATGCCCGCAACTACCTGCTGCTTCAGGGCAAGGCGCTGACCGCTTCGAAAGAGAACATCGCCTCCTTCGAAACGCAGAAAGCCCAGCTCGAAGCGCGCAACCTCGAAACCCGCAAGGAAGCCGA
>NZ_JBLXGL010000004.1:0-112452 GCF_048381735.1 Ponticoccus sp. (in: a-proteobacteria) | reverse complement strand
CACATGCCGCTTTACGAGCATGTCTTTATCTCGCGTCAGGACCTGTCCAACGCGCAGGCCGAAGGTCTCGTCGAACACTTCTCGACCGTCCTCTCCGACAACGGCGGCAAGGTCGTCGAGTCCGAGTACTGGGGCGTCAAGACCATGGCCTACAAGATCAACAAGAACCGCAAGGGCCACTATGCCTTCCTTCGGACCGACGCCTCCTCGGACGCGGTTCAGGAGATGGAGCGCCTGATGCGCCTGCACGACGACGTGATGCGCGTCCTGACCATCAAGGTCGACGAGCACGCCGAAGGTCCGTCGATCCAGATGCAGAAGCGCGACGAGCGCGGTGACCGTGGCGACCGCCGCGAGCGCCGGCCCCGCGACTGATCCCGAAACAAGGAGTTAAACCATGGCTGCAAAACCGTTTTTCCGCCGCCGCAAGGTCTGCCCCTTCTCGGGAGACAATGCGCCCAAGATCGACTACAAGGACACCAAGCTGCTGCAGCGTTACGTGTCCGAGCGCGGCAAGATCGTGCCGTCGCGCATCACCGCCGTCTCGGCCAAGAAGCAGCGTGAGCTGGCCCGTGCCATCAAGCGCGCCCGCTTCCTCGCCCTGCTGCCCTACGCCGTGAAGTAAGGAGAGAGCGACATGCAAGTTATCCTTCTCGAACGCGTGGCCAAGCTGGGCCAGATGGGCGACGTCGTCTCCGTCAAGCCGGGCTATGCGCGCAACTACCTGCTGCTGCAGGGCAAGGCGCTGACCGCCTCGAAAGAGAACATCGCCTCCTTCGAAGAGCAGAAAGCCCAGCTCGAGGCACGCAACCTCGAAACCAAGGGTGAGGCCGAGAAACTGGCCGAGCGTCTCGACGGCCAGAAGTTCGTCGTGATTCGCCAGGCGTCGGACGGCGGCAACCTCTACGGCTCCGTCACCACCCGTGACGCCTCCGAAGTGGCCACCGCCGAGGGCTTCTCGATCGACCGCAAGCAGGTACTGATCCGTCAGCCGATCAAGGAACTGGGTCTGCACGACATCGAGGTGCACCTGCACCCCGAGGTCATGTGCATGGTCACGCTGAACGTCGCCCGCTCGCCCGAAGAGGCCGAGCTTCAGGAAGCCGGCAAGTCCATCCAGGACCTGGCCGCCGAGGAAGAGGCAGCCGCCGAATTCGAGGTCAGCCAGCTGTTCGACGACATGGGCGGCGCCGCCAATGACGACTTCGGCGACGATGCCCCGGCACCGCGCGCCGAAGAGGGCTCCGAGGATCCGCGCGACGAGGTGTAACCCCTCGCCGCACAGGCACCCGAACATTGAACCGCGCCGCATCCCGGCGCGGTTTTTTCTTTTTTGTCAGTCAGTTGACGGTCCTTCGGCGGCGCAAGGAAACCGTCACGCAACCGTCGCCCCGCCGTTACACTCCGCCCTCAGGTTTGCGCCCGTGGCCCGCCGATTCCCGGCAGGCCGACCGATTTGCAAGCCAGAGAGGCCAGCCATGAAAAAGAGCGATCTCATCGACCTGTCCTGGGACGAGTTCGACGAACTGCGCGACCCCCGCCCTGCCGGAAACGATTTCGACGCCGTCGTCGAGCGTGCCATCTCGCGCCGGGGCTTCCTGGGCGGCGCGCTGGCCTTCGGCTCTGGCGCCGTGGCCATGGGTGCGGGCGTCTTCGGCTCGGCCACCTCGGCCCGCGCGCAGGCCGCCGGTTTCGCCTTCACCCCCATCGACATCGCCACCGACTTCGACATCCACGTCCCCGAGGGCTACGCGTGGAAGCCGCTGGTGCGCTGGGGCGACGCCCTGTGGTCCGAGGCAGAGGGCGCCTTCTCGCCCGAGACCGGCGTGTCGGTCGAGATGTCGGACAAGGTCTTCGGCGAGAACACCGACGGCATGGAACTGTTCGAGGTGGACGGCAAGCAGCTGATCGCCGTGAACTCCGAATATGTGAACCCCAAGATCAACCTGCCCGCCGACAGCGAGGGCATGCCCAAGAACGCCGACGAGGTCGTGCTGCTGAAGAACCTGCAGGGCGTGACCGTGATGGAAGTGGCCGATCAGGGCGAAGGCTATGCCGTCGTCGTCGACAGCCCCTACAACCGCCGCATCACCCATGAGACGCAGATGACCATGGACGGCCCCGTCGCCGGGTCCGATCTGGTCAAGACCAATGCCGACCCCGAGGGCATGAGCCCCAAGGGCACCATGAACAACTGCGGCTCGGGCCGGACGCTCTGGGGCACCTACCTGACCTGCGAAGAGAACTTCAACGGCTACTTCGGCGCCACCGGCGAGTTCACCCTGACCGAAGGCTTCGAGCGCTACGGCATCGGCGGCGAAGGCCGCTACGCCTACGAGAAATTCGACGAGCGCTATGACCTGTCGAAAGAGCCGATGGAGCCCAACCGCCACGGCTGGATCACAGAGATCGACCCCGCGAACCCGGACAGCACCCCGGTCAAGCACAGCGCCCTGGGCCGCTTCAAGCACGAGAACGCCGCGATGACGCAGACCGCCGACGGTCGCGTCGTGGTCTACATGGGCGACGACGAGCGCGGCGAGTTCATCTATCGCTACGTCTCGAACGGCGTCTACACCGAGGGCGGCTCTACCGACGGCCTGCTGTCGGACGGCACGCTGTATGTAGCCAGGTTCAACGACGACATGACCGGCGAATGGCTGGCCCTGACGCCCGAGACCACCGGCATGGAACTGGCCGAGCTGCTGGTGCACGCCCGCATGGCAGGCTCGAAGGTCGGCGCGACCACCATGGACCGCCCCGAGTGGATCGCCGTGAACCCGCTGAAGTCCGAAGCCTACTGCGCGCTCACCAACAACTCCAAGCGCGGCAGCGAGGGCATGCCGGTCAACGCGGCCAACCCGCGCGAGACCAACGACTACGGCCAGATCGTGCGCTGGCGCCCCGAGGGCGAGGACCACGGCGCCGAGACCTTCGCCTGGGATCTCTACGTCATGGCGGGCAACCCGGCGGTCTACGACAACGCCTATGGCGGGTCCGACAACGTCACCCCCGGCAACATGTTCAACTCGCCGGACGGCATGGCCTTCGACACCCAGGGCATGCTGTGGATCCAGACCGACGGCGACGACAGCAACGAAGGCGACTTCGCCGGTCAGGGCAACAACCAGATGCTGGTGGGCAACACGGAAACCGGCGACATCGCCCGCTTCCTGACCGCGCCCAACGGCGCCGAAGTCACCGGCCTGTGCTGGTCGGCGGACAAGAAGGTGGCCTTCGTGGGCATCCAGCACCCGGGCGGTTCGTGGCCGGACGGTGACGGCATCCCGCGCTCGTCGGTGATCTCGGTCTGGCGCGAGGACGGCCAGGCCATCGGCTAAGCCGGATCCTGAAAGACCTGGGGGCCGCGTCGCAGTGTTGACGCGGCCCTTTTCTATGGGCGGTGAACACTCCCCTGCCCTTTCCGCAGCCGGAATGCGACAAGGCCGCCCCGGTTCGAGGCCTGCGGCCCCCCAACCCCCCGACACCCTCTGGCCCCGCCCCTGAAAAGCGAAAAGGCCGCCCCCAGCGGGAGCGGCCTTCGTCTCTTTGGTGCGGCGCGGCAGACCCCTGCCGCAGCCGACCGGGAAGATCACTCTTCGTCCAGAGCCTCGACGGCGGTCTGAAGCTCTTCCTTCGAAATCTCCTTCTCGGACACTTTCGCCTGCTCGGCGATCAGGTCGATGACCTTGTCCTCGAAGATCGGCGCGCGCAGCTGCTGCTGCATGCCCGGGTTCTGGCGGACGTATTCGAAGAACTGACGCTCCTGACCCGGGTACTGGCGGGCCTGGCTCATGATCGCCTGGGTCATCTCGGCCTCGGTCACTTCGACCTCTGCCTTCTGACCCAGCTCGGCCAGCAGCAGGCCAAGGCGCACGCGGCGCTCGGCCAGCGACTTGTGCTCATCCGTGGCTTCGATCTCGCCGTGGTCGTGGCCCTGAACCTCGGGGTTCTCTTCGTGCCACAGCTGGTGCGCGATCTGCTTGGCCTCGGCATCGACCAGCGAGGGCGGCAGGTCGAAGGACACCATGCCGTCCAGCTTGTCCAGCATCCCGCGCTTCATCACCTGACGTGCGGCACCGGCATACTCGGCTTCGAGACGCTCACGGATCTGGCCCTTCAGCGCCTCGAGATCCTCGGCACCGAATTTCTTCGCCAGCTCGTCGTTGATCTCGGCGGCCTTGGGCGCCTTGACCTCTTTGACGGTCACGTCAAAGACCGCGTCCTTGCCGGCCAGGTTCTCGGCGCCGTATTCCTCGGGGAACTTGACCTCGACGGCCTTCTCGTCACCGGCCTTCACGCCGACCAGCTGCTCTTCGAAGCCGGGGATGAAGGAACCGGAGCCAAGCGCCAGCGGGTAGTCCTCTGCCGCGCCGCCTTCGAAGGCCTCGCCGTCGACCTTGCCGACGAAGTCGATCACGACCTGGTCGCCGTCCTCGGACGCGCCGTCCTTGGCCTCGAACTCCTGCGCGGTCTTGGCCAGCGACTCCAGCGCCTCGTCGACGTCCGCGTCAGCGGCTTTCACCACCAGCTTCTCGACCTCGATCGCGGTCAGGTCCAGCTCGGGCACCTCGGGCAGCGCCTCGTAGGTCATCTCGACGTTGACGTCGTCGCCCTCTTTCCAGTCCTCGTTGGTCATCTTGACCTCGGGCTGAAGCGCCGGGCGGTCACCGCTGTCCTCGAAATGCTTGTTCATGGCGCCGTCGATGGCTTCCTGCATCGACTCGCCCATCAGACGCTGGCCGAACTGCTTCTTCAGCAGCGGCAGAGGCACCTTGCCCTTGCGAAAGCCCTTCAGCTCGATGTCGGGCTGGGCTTCTTTCAGTTTCTCGGTGACCTTCTCTTCAAGCTCTGCTGCCGTCACCGTGATGGCGTAGCCGCGCTTGAGGCCTTCGTTCAGCGTCTCAGTGACCTGCATGTTCATCCCTCAGAATTGCGGAGCGCCCCGGAAGGCGGGGCGCGGAAGTACGAATTTGGCATCTTCTATTGCCCGAACGGCCCTTGTGCAAGCGGGTTTCGCCCGTTTGCAAGGGCCCGCCGAGGCCGGTGCCGGAACCGCAGGACGGCGGAAATCCGCAGGCCGCTCCCGGGGTCATACAGCGGCGCCGCCGCGCCCGCGAACTTCTGTCCGCAGGACGCGCGGGCCGCATCGGTTTCAGCGAAGGGAGGAACGCCGAAACGCGGCCTGCCCGCCGTGCAGCGTCACGATGCCAGGGACGATCGCATTCGATTCGAGGGCAACGTCCCGCGCATCCACCCCGCCCGAAAGCGCCAGTGTCCTCGGTCGCGCCGCCTGCCTGACCATGACGGAGGGTTGCTTGTCTTCGGGGACGCAGGCAGCGCTGCCCGCCGCGCAGGGCCTGAACCGCCGCGCGGAAAGCAACCGGCCGCCCCCTGCGGGACGGCCGGTCATGTCATCCCGCAGGGGGCCGGATCAGACGATCAGGATATCGTCAAAGCTCAGGTCCGCCCGGTTGGTCAGCTGCGCCACGGCAATGGCATCCAGCGCGCCCGAGCCATCCGCGTCGTAGTAAAGCGTCCCGTCCCCGGAGTCGTAGATCAAGCGCTGGTCGGCGGTCTGCGCCACGCCGTCCTGCGCAACAAGGAACTGGCTTTCCAGAAGCGCCCCCGCTGTCAGCGTGTCGAAGATCGCGCCGTCCAGCAGGATGTTGTCGGTGCCGGCGGTGAAGTCGAGGATGCGATCCACGTTCGAGGCCGCGGGCGCGGTGTCGAAGAGGAAGCTGTCGGCCCCGGCCATGCCGCGCAGGACGTCCTTGCCCTCGCCGCCAGAGATCGTGTCGTCACCGTCGTAACCATAGAGGTAATTGCGGCCCGCTCCGCCGATCAGCAGGTCGCCGTGGTCCGAACCATAGACGTTCTCGACATTCGAGATCACATCGCCTTCGGCCTCGCCCCCCGTGCCGCTGCCGGTGCGCAGGTTCACGGTAACGCCCGCGTCCGACCCGACATACAGCACCGTGTCGACCCCGGCGCCGCCGTCCAGGGTGTCGGCGCCCTCGCCGCCGCGCAACCTGTCCTTGCCCGCGCCGCCGAAGATTACGTCGTCGCCATCGTTGCCGATGATTTCATTTGCACCCGCGTCGCCGGTCAGCACATCGCCGTGGTCCGACCCCTGGATGTTCTCGAAGTTGGTGACCACATCGCCCTCGGCATCGCCTCCGCTGCCGACCGTGCCGGGTTCGAGGCTGATGGTCACCCCTTCGCGCGACCCGAGGTAGCGCAGCCAGTCGGTGCCATCGCCGCCGTCCAGCGTGTCGGCCCCGGCGCCGCCGCGGATCACGTCGTCGCCGCCCATGCCGTTGATCACATCCGCCCCGCCGTAACCGAAGAGCGTGTTGGCCCCCGCGTCGCCGGTCAGCACGTCGGCGGCATTGCTGCCATAGATATGCTCGAAGCCCGAGATCACGTCGCCCTCGGCATCGCCGCCAGAGGCCGTCCCGGCGCCAAGGTCGATGCGGACACCGGCCTGCGAGCCGTAGTAATACAGCACATCCTCACCGGCGCCGCCGTCGAGCGTATCGGCGCCCGCGCCGCCCGAAACAGTGTCGCAGCCGTCGCCAGCCTCGATCAGGTCGTCACCGCCGTGCCCCTGCAGGGAATCGTCGCCGCCAAGCCCGTAGATGCCGTTCATTCCGCCGTCGCCGGACAGGTCGTCGTCGCCTTCGGTCCCGACGATGTCGTCCCGCCTGTCGTCGAGGTCGATCGAAACGCTGCCCAGCGCCTCTGCCGTGCTGCCCTGCCCGACGCGGATGCTCAGCGCCCCGGCGCCTTCGCCAAAGGCATCCTGATCGCCAAGATAGGACAGCGCGTCCGCAGCGTCGTCAAGGTAACGCTCCAGATGCTTGAGCTTGCCGGACAGCGTCACGGTGCCGGTGCCGGACCCGGCGATGTCGATCGGCCCATAACGGTCGGCAAACAGCGCGCCGGAACTGACCTCGAAGGTCAGGGTGATAACGTCGTTCTTGCCGCCGAGACTGCCCAGATCCAGATCCGACAGATCCAGCGTCCCACGCTGGTCTTCCACGAAGCGCAGTCTTTCGGGCAGTTGCCCGGCAATCCCGTTGCCGGTGTCACCGCCACGGCCTCCGGTTTCCCAGCCGAAAACATCCCATTCCCAATAAGAGCCGTTCCAATACCACATGTGCCTGTTCTCACCAATCTGGCGGGTCCGTCGCAGGCTGGATCCCCATGGCGCCGACGCCTCGTTTCGGCGCTTGGCAGGACCCAGGACCGACGGACCGGCCTGTTCTCTACTAGCGGACTGTTAACCGTAAGATTGTGGTCAGCTTTTGCCGGGAATTTGGGCATTTTGCGGTCCGCTCCGCAGGAAGCTCCGGCGAGATCCCTGAGAAATCAATTTTAATTCAATGCACTAAACGCATTTTGACCCTGCCACAGTTCGATTGTTCCCAACCTGGAAGCAGTCCGTTTCCACAGCCCTGAATCTTTCAGGTTTCGTGCAAATTTTCGCCATTTTTGCCCGCCATTAATGATTGCAAGAACCAATAAAAGGTAGGGCAGATGGTCTCGAAATCGCTTCAGGAAACGCGCCTCAACCGGGACGCAAGGGTCACGCGGCTACAGCTTGTCGCCGATAACGAAACGATCAAATCCACCGCGGAACGGGTGGCGGTGATCGGCCTTGGCTACGTCGGCCTGCCGCTGGCGGTGCGCCTGGCCCGCCGCTTCGAAGAGGTCGCGGGGTTCGACATCTCGACCCGCCGCGTGGCAGAGATCAAGAACGGCATCGACGGCTCGAA
Source organism: Ponticoccus sp. (in: a-proteobacteria) (assembly GCF_048381735.1). Classification (NCBI taxonomy): domain Bacteria; kingdom Pseudomonadati; phylum Pseudomonadota; class Alphaproteobacteria; order Rhodobacterales; family Roseobacteraceae; genus Ponticoccus; species Ponticoccus sp. (in: a-proteobacteria). Next base: position 104,671 of record NZ_JBLXGL010000004.1, on the reverse strand, counting down.
CGAGGTCGACGCCCTGACGCTGCGCACCTGCGGGCTCAAGGCCAGCGCCGATCGCCGCAGCATCGCCAAGGCCTCTTTCTACATCGTGACCGTGCCGACGCCGATCAACGCCTCGAACCAGCCCGACCTCGGTCCGCTGATCTCGGCCTGCGAGACGGTCGGCCCCTGCCTGAGCAAGGGAGACCTGGTGGTCTTCGAATCCACCGTCTACCCGGGCGCCACCGAAGAAATCTGCGCGCCGATCCTCGAACGCCTCTCGGGCCTGACCTGCGGCACCGACTTCGGGCTGGGCTACAGCCCCGAGCGCATCAACCCCGGCGACAAGGTCAACACCGTCGCCAATGTGGTCAAGGTGATCTCGGGCGACAGCGCCGAGACGCTGGAACGCATCCGCAGCCTTTATGCCTCGGTCATCGACGCGGGCCTACACGCCGCCCCCAGCATCAAGGTGGCCGAGGCCGCCAAGGTGCTGGAAAACACCCAGCGCGACGTGAACATCGCCCTGATGAACGAGATGTCGATGATCTGCGACAAGATCGGCGTGAACACCCATGACGTGATCGAGGCCGCCTCGACCAAGTGGAACTTCGTCAGGATGACCCCCGGCCTTGTCGGCGGGCACTGCATCGGCGTCGATCCCTATTACCTCGCCGCGCTGGCCGAACGGCTGGGCCACAACCCGCAGCTGATCATGGCCGGGCGCCGCACCAATGAAAGCATGGTGCGCCATGTGGCCGACGCGGCGCTGCGCTTCCTGATCAAGCAGGGCGGCGACCTTGCCGGCAAGCGCGTGGGCATCTGCGGCATCACCTTCAAGGAAGACGTGCCCGACCTGCGCAACTCGAAGACGCTGGAGCTGATCGAGGTGCTGCGCGGCTACGGCCTGCAACCGGTCATGCACGACCCGCAATGCGACGCCGCCGAGGCCGCGCATTACGGCATCGAACTGACCGACAATGCCGATTTCAACGATCTCGACATGATGATCCTGGCCACCGCGCATCGCGAGTACATCGAGGACAAAGGCTTTTTCCGGCGCATCCGCGAGGGCGGTGTGCTGATGGACGTCAAGGCGGTCTTCCGCAAGACGCCCCTGCCCGGCACCCTGACCTACTGGTCGCTGTAAGCACGGGTGGGGCCTGAGCCGATGTTCACCGTCACGCCAATCGGATCCTGCCGGATCACCACGCCGCTGCGGATGGGGCAGGCCACCCACGGGGTGCGCCTGAACCTGACGCGCAGCTACGGCTACTGCCACTCTCCCGCCGAGGCGGTGCAGATGGCGCGGTTCCTGCGCGGCGAGGCCGAGATCCCCGCCGACCTCTGGCCGCTGGTCTGCCGCTCTCACGACCGCGAGACGCTGGGTGCACAGCCGCCCGAGATGTCGGACCTCTACCTGGTCGAGATCGCCTCGGCCAAGGAGCTGACCGTCGACGGCGTGTCGATCCAGTTGAACTACCTGCGCTCGGCCTTCCCCGAGTTCCTGTCGGACAGTACCCGCGCCGCCGCCTTCTGGGATCTGGCGGATGCCGGGGACGAGCCCGCCACCGCCGCCTTCCTCGACAGCGCGTGGTCCGCCACCGCCGAACAACGCGCGCAGTCAAAGCTGCTGGCCCGCATCCGCCGCAGCCTGGTGACCCGCGACAGCCTGCGCGCCGACCTTCAGACGCTGGCGTCGTTGCTGCCGGACCTCTTGGTGGTGACGCATGTGAACGCGGTGAAACCGGACGGCCTGCCGATCCGCTCGCGCGCCGGGCTGATCGACATGGTCGCCGAGGAATGCGCGGCGCTGGGTCTGCCCTGCTGCAACCCGACGGAGCTGATGGTGGAATTCGGCCAGCCCCGCGCCATCGAGGACGACAGCACCAGCCTTGCCCATTTCACCGAGGCCTTCGCCCGCGCGCTGATGGCCGAGTGGATGCGCACCACCATCGCGCCGCGCACCGAGGCGCTGACCGCGACCCGGCCCGAGCCCTTTGTCGCGCAGGTCGAGGCGGCGATAGAACGCGGCGACCTGAACGACGCCTGCACGCGGCTGGCCCGGGTCTCTGACCGCTTCCCCGCCGCCCGCGCCGCGCTGGACGCGCTTCGGGCCGACAGGGCCCTGGCCCAGTCCGATCTGGGCGATGCCGGAGCCGACCCCGTGGCGTGGATGCGCCGCGCCGCCGCGCTGGGGTGCTTCGACGGGGCCGCCGCCCTGCTGGACCGGCGCGACGACCTGCCCTGCGATCTGCTTACCGATCTTGCCCTTGCGGCCCATGAGGCCGGGGCCTTGCCGCAGGCCGCGCGCCTTGCCTGCGCCGCCCTGCGCCAGACACCGCAGGCGCGCCGCCCCGCCACCGTTCTGGCCGGACTGGTGCAGGACCACGCACTCTCTCTTGCGGGCCGTCTGGACCCGGCGCTGATTGCCCGGGTGCAAGAGGCCCTGATGCCCGAGGGCATCGCCCGCGCCCTGCGGCGCCCCGCACCCTGCCTGCCCACGCTGATCGCGGCAGATCTGCCCGGCGCCACCCTGGCCCGGATCGCCGGGCAGGCCGGTGTCGCCGCCGCACCCGCCGTGGCCCACTGGCGCAAGGCGCAGGGGCCGGGACGCATCCGCGACGCCGCGCTGAACGCGGTGATCGAGGCATGGCTGGCCGAGGCGCTGGCGCTGGACACCGCCCGGGACCGCGCCCAAGCGCTGGCCCGGCTGGCGCAGACCGATCCGCGCAACGCCGCCCTGCGCCACGCGCTGCGCGAGGCCCGCACCGATCTGGTGACCCGCATTCGCGGGCTGGGCAAGGCGGGCGACCTGCCCGCGCTGGAGGCTCTGGGCGCCGAGGTGACCGCCCTGCCCGATACCCGCGCAGAATTCGACCTCTGGCGCGCGCGGCTGCTGCTGGCCCGGGGCCGCACCGCCGAGGCCGCCGAAGCCGGGCTTGCCGCCACCAGAGCGATGCCGGACCGGCTGACGCTTTGGGTTCTGGTCATGCGCGCGGCCCGCCGCGCCCGCGACGAAGCCCTTGCCCTGCAGGCCGCGGGCCGCGTTCTGTCGCTTGCGGATGACAACCCCCGACTGGCAGCCGAGGCCCTCAGGCTTCGCGACGCCCTTCCGGCCTGCGCGTGACGCCATGACCTCACTGGCGGAAAAACTGGACTTCTCGCACAGCGCGCCGCCGCTGCCCCCCGGCGCGTCGCAGCAGATCTTCGACCTGGCCCGGGGCGTATCCTCGCCCGCCATGGCCGAAGAGGTTCTGACGCAGCTGGAACCGCTGCTGGACCGGTTCCGCGCCGACCGCCACCTTGCGCTGGCCTCGGGCCTTCTGATGGAACGCCTGCGCCGCGAAAAGGACATGCGCGCGGTCTGGAGCGCCCTGCAAGAGCGGTTCCCGCAAGACCCGCTGGCGCTGCGCATGCTGATGCGCTGGCTGCGCCGCGACGGTCGTGTGGACGAGGGCCTTGCCCGCATCGCGCGCCATTACCCGGATTGCTGGCGGGCGCTGCCGCAGGCGCGCATCGCCCTGCCCGGCCTGATCGAGCTGAAGGCCTGGGCCGAACTGGATCAGCTTTGGTCAACGCTCTCGGTCCTGCATACGACCGACCGCGCCATCCGCATGGACTACATCAAGGCCCTGGCCGAACAATCGCGTTTCCCCGAAGCCGCCAAAGTGGCAGATGCGGTGCACGGGCGGGACCGCATGGGCGCGGCCTCGCAGGACCTGCTGGCGCGGGTCGAGGCACAGGCAGAGATGATGGGACGGTACGACTTGGAGCAATCGGCAGCGGCCATCGACGCCATCTTCGCCCGCGCGCCCGCGCGGCGCCCGCTGAACCGCGCGCGGCGGATGGTGTTCTTCTCCGGCCAGTTGGGCACCGGCGGCGCAGAGCGCCAGATGACCCGGATCGCCTGCGCCTTCCTCGACCGCGCCGCGCTGGTGGGCGACCCGCTGCCCGAGGTCTGGGTCAAGCACGCCAACCCCGCCACCGGCTCTGATTTCTACCGCCCGATGCTGGCCGAGGCCGGTGTGCCGACCCGCGTCTTTTCCGAGGAGAAGGAGATCGCCGTCGCGGCGCTGGACGGCCTGACCCCGGACCTGCGCGACCTGCTGTCGCTGCTGGCCCCGGACGTCAAGCGCCACACCTGCCAGTTGCTTCAGGCCTTCCGCGCGCACCGGACAGAGGTCGCCTATCTCTGGCAGGACGGCGGCATCGTGCAATCCGCCATCGCCGCCGTGTTGGCCGGGGTGCCGCGCATCGTGACCTCTTTCCGGGGGCTGCCGCCGAACCTGCGCCCGAACTTCTGGCGCCCGGAACTGCCGGTGCTCTACAAGGCGCTGGCGGCCATGCCGCATGTCACCTTCACCGCCAACAGCCAGAAGGCGGCCACCGCCTACGAGGACTGGCTGAACCTTGCCCCCGGCACCGTGCAGGTCATTCCCAATGCCGTGAAGGTCATGCCGCCCGAGGGCGACGACGAGGACCGCGCCGCCTGGTTCGACATCCTCGAACGCTCTGCCCCCTGCACCCGCACCGTGGTCGGGGTCTTCCGCTTCGACGAGAACAAGCGCCCGCTGCGCTGGATCGAGGCCGCCGCCCGCTACCTTGCCAAACGCGACGACACGCGCTTTGTCATGCTGGGGTCCGGCGGGCTGTTTCCCGACGCTCAGGCGAAGATCGCCGAGCTGGGCCTGCAGGACCGCGTCTTCGCGCTGGGGATCCGCAGCAAGGTGGGATTCTACATGCACCGCGCCGACCTGCTGATGCACCTCGCCGCGATGGAGGGCCTGCCCAACGTGCTGATCGAGGCGCAGCTGGTCGGCACCCCGGTTCTGGCCACCCCCGCCGGCGGCACCGACGAGGTGGTGGAACAGGGCGTCACCGGCACCATCCTGTCGGATGCGGAAACCCTGCCCGAAGAGGAACTCGACACCCGTCTGGCCCAGATGCTGGACGACCCGGACCGGCTGGCGCGCTATGGCGCTTTGGCCATGGCGCACTCTATTGATCGCTTCTCGGTCGAGACAATCCTTGACCGGACCGCCGAACTCTTCGAAAATCCGCGCTGACAAGGGCGCAAAGCCCCTCACAACCGGCGCAAAGCCGGCCAGCAAGACGAGCAGGCAGTAGACATGACCACCGTTTTCGTAACCGGCACCGCCGGATTCATCGGCTTTCATCTGGCCCGGCACCTGCTGGACGAGGGCTTTGACGTGGTCGGCTACGACGGCATGACCGACTACTACGACGTCTCGCTGAAAGAGGAACGTCACCGCATCCTTTGCGAGAACCCGCGCTTTCGCTGCGTGATCGGCATGCTGGAGGACATGGAGACCCTGTCGAAGGCCGTCGCCGAGGCCGACCCGCAGGTGATCGTCCACCTCGCCGCGCAGGCGGGCGTGCGCTACAGCCTCGAAAACCCGCGCGCCTATGTGGACAGCAACCTCGTCGGCACCTTCAACCTGATGGAATGCGCGCGCGAACGGGCGGTCGACCACCTGCTGATGGCCTCGACCTCTTCGGTCTACGGCGGCAACACCGAGATGCCCTTCGACGAGACCCAGAAGACCGACCTGCCGCTGACGCTTTACGCCGCCACCAAGAAGGCCAACGAGGCCATGGCGCACAGCTATGCCCACCTGTGGAAGCTGCCGACGACCATGTTCCGCTTCTTCACGGTCTACGGCCCCTACGGGCGGCCCGACCTCGCGCTGTTCAAGTTCGTGCGCGCCGCGCTCGCCGGGGAAAGCATCGATGTCTACAACCACGGCAAGATGTACCGCGATTTCACCTATGTCGGTGACCTCGTGCACGCGATCCGGCTGCTGGTCGACACGCCGCCGCCGCTGGTCGAGGGTCGCGGCGCCCCCATCCCCAAGGACAGCCTGTCGCCGGTGGCGCCCTTCCGCACGTTGAACATCGGCAACGGCGCCTCTGTCGCGCTCTTGGATTTCATCACCGAGACCGAGAAGGCCCTTGGCATGACCATCGAGAAGAACATGATGGAGATGCAGAAGGGCGATGTCCCCGCCACATGGGCCGACACCGACCTTCTGGAGGCGCTGACCGGCTACCGCCCGAACACCCCCGTCGCCAAGGGCATCGGGCAATTCGTCGAGTGGTATCGCGGATACTACAGGATCTGACCGTTTGGCCGAGGCCTTCCATATCGCGCCTCCGGGCGGTCCGGGCCGGGTCCTTGCCCTGCTCGACCGCGAACGGCGGACCCGCTTTGCCGGTGGCGCGCTTGGATACCTCTGGGCCTATATCAACCCGGTGGTCTGGATCGCCCTGATCGTCGGGCTGTTCGTCTACCTCGACCGCCGCCCGCCCATCGACGCGGGGCTGGAGATCTTCGTGGCCACCGGCATCCTGCCCTACGTGGCCTTTCGCCAGACGGTCACCGCGCTATCGCGCATATTGCCCGCCCATCGCCACATGCGCACCCTGCCCGGCGTAGACACCAACACGATCCTCTGGGCAGGCATGCTGCTGGAGGCGATCAACCTCGCGGTCTCGGCCCTGCTGATCTTCGGCGGCGTGACGCTGATCTTCGGCGCCGCCCTGCCCGCCTCGCTGCCCGGCGTGCTCTGGGCCTTTGCGGTGGCCTGGGCACTGGGGGCGGGCGTGGGCCGCTTCACCGCCATCGCGGGCCAGCTGTCGCAGACCTTCGCGCGCACCGTGCCGCTGGCGCTGCGGCCCTTCTTCTGGCTGTCGGGGGTCTTCTACATCGCCGCCGAACTGCCCGCCGGGGTGCGCGACCTGATGTGGTACAGCCCCTTCCTGCATGTGACCGAACTGCTGCGCGAGGGCTATTTCCTCGGCTTCGACAGCCCCATGGCCGATGCCCGCTATCCGCTGCTGATCGGCGCCGGATTCTACCTTGCCTCGCTGCCGCTGGAACGCTTCGCCACGAACCGCCGCCTGCTGCGGGGGATGTCGTGATCGAGGTCCGCGACATGACCCTGATGACGCCGGGCCTGCGGCACCGCCGGGTGATCCTGTCGGGCGCCTCGTTCCGGGTTGCGCCCGGCGACCGGCTGGGCATCCTCGCCGCGCCGGGCAGCGGCAAGAGCACGCTGGCCCGCGTCCTCTCGGGCATCGACCGGCCCGATGGCGGCAGCGTCCGGCGGCAGGGCCGCGTCAGCTGGCCCATCGGCTTCGCGGGCTTCCTGCACCCGGAACTGACCGTCGCCGAGAACCTCGCGACCCTGGCCCGCCTCGTCGGCCTGTCCGCGCGCGACGTGACCGGCTTCTGCACCGAATTCACCGGCATCGCCGGTCTGGCCGGGCGGCGCATGAAGACGCTGACGCCGACGCAACGCGCGACGCTGGCCTATGCCTGCGCGCTCTGCGTGCCCGGCCCCGCGACATGGATCGCCGACGAGGTGATCTCGGTCGGAGAGCCGCACCACCGCAGGCTTTGCGACCGGATCCTTGCCGAGCGGCTGGACGAGGGCGCGCTGGTCTTTCTGTCGCGCAACGCGCGCCAGCTGAAGATCTGGTGCGACCGTTTCATGGTGCTGATCGCGGGACGGCTGGTGCCCTGCGACGATCTCGACGTGGCGCAGCAGGCGCTGGAACTCGAAGCCGCCAGCCGACTGGCAGAAGGACGAGGTGCGGCATGACACAAACGGCCAAGACCGACGAGGACCGCATCGCGGCATGGCGCGAACAACGCGCCGCCATCGCCGCCGCCGACAAGGCCGCCCGGCTGGGCCACTCCGCCACGGCAGAGGACGCCCCCCGCCCGGCACCCGCACCGCAGGACGCCGGGGCGCCAGAGGCCGAACGCGCCGCCCCCCCGGACAGCGCAACGGACAATGCGCCCGCCGGGCCGGAAGAGACGGCGCAGGCCCCGGCGCCCGACGCGACCAAAGCGGAGCGGAACACCGCGCCCGCCGCGCCCGCCGCGCCCGCCGCGCCCGAAGCCTCAGCCGCCAAGGCACCTGCCGCAAGCGCCGACTCCGTGAATGCACCGGGCGCAAGGACCGCCCCCGCCCCGGCAGCACCCGAGGCGCAGGCCTTCCTCGATGCCGCCCGGGCCGGGACGGCCCGGACCCTCCCGCCAGAGCCACGCGGCCCCCGGTTCCGTCTTCTCGGCGCGCTTGCCCTGCTGCCGGTCCTGCTGACCGGGCTCTATCTTGGCGTCATCGCCACACCGCTTTACGAGGCGCGCTCGGTCATCGCCATCACCCGCCCGGGCGACGCGGGCAACAGCGTGCAGGCGGGCCTTCTGGGCGGCGAGAAGCCGGTCAACCTGCAAGACGTCTTCCGCGCCGCCACCTTCATCAAGAGCCGCGCCCTGATGCAGGATCTCGAAGCGCAGACCGGCTTTGTCACCGAGGTCAGCGGCCCCGCCGTCGACCCGCTGCGCCGCCTGCGCGACATCCCCGCCCTGTCGATCACCCGGCACGGGCGTTTCGACCGCTACGTGGAAACCTCGGTCGACGTGCAAAGCGGGCTGCTGACGCTTTATGTCCGCGCCCCCGACCCGGACCGCGCCATCGCCGTCTCCGAGGCGGTGCTGACCAGCGCCGAAGCGCAGGTCGCGCGGCTGGGTCAGGCGCTGTTCGACCAGCGCCGCGCCGATGCCGCCCTGATGCGCGAAAGCGCAGAGGCACAGGTGCGCGAGGCACAGGCCCGGCTTCTGACCCTGCAAATGCGCTATCAGGACGTCGATCCGCGCCAGCGGGTCGAGAACATCTACGCCCGCATCCGGGGGCTGGAGGAAGAGGCCTACCGCACAAGGACCGAGATCCAGAAGGCGCAGATCGCCGGGGTCGGCGAGAACCGCCAGACCGCCAATCTGGAGGCCCTGGCCCTGCAGTTGGACGCCCAGATCCGCACAGAGCGCGAGCAGCTGGTGGCACCGGAAGGCACCTCGGCGACGCCCCTGAACACCATGCTGGCGGAATACGACGACGCGGCGCTGGAACTGGAGCTGGCGCGCGAAGCGGTCCGCGAGGCGATCGAGGCCGAGATCGCCGCCAACCGCGAAGCCGCGCTGAACCGCAGCATCTTCCAGGTGGTCGTGCAGCCGGACACGGACGACATTCCGGCCTATCCCCGCAGCTTCGGCACGATCCTCACGGTTCTGATCGCCAGCATCGGCCTGCTGGCGGTGATCCTGTCGGGCCGTGGCGCCACAGCGGGCGCGCGGCGGCCCTGACGCGCTCCGCCTGGCCCTGCCGGGGCCATGCAACGCGGGACCGGCGCGCTTGCAGTCCGCCCCCCGTCCATCCCGGGCGCCGTCCCCGGCGCGCTTGGCCAAACGGCCCTTGCAAGACCTGCGGCAACTGCCCCTCGGGCCTCCGCCCCGACCCGGGCGGCGCGGGTGGCGTTGAACTCGGGCAGCAACCTGATAGGCTGAAGGCCACCCAGGGGTGTCCCGACAAGGGGCTGAGATATCGCTGGCGCTTCGGTCGCAGGGTCGTTGGGCAGCGCGGTGACCCTTTGAACCTGATCCGGATCATGCCGGCGAAGGGACAGGATCGCACCGCCCTCTTGCCCTTGCCGGCCCCAGAATGACGAGGCCGCCTTGCCCGCACCATCGACAGCCCCACGCCCGATTGCGGCGACCATCGCCGCCGTCATCCGCGACAGGCAGGTGCTTCTGGTGCGCCGCGCAAACCCGCCCGACGCGGGGCTCTGGGGCTTCCCGGGCGGAAAGATCGATCAGGGCGAAACCCTGTTCGAGGCCGCGATCCGGGAACTGGCCGAGGAAACCGGCGTCGCCGCCGAACCGCTGCGCGTGGTCACCGCCGTCGATGCCTTCGACCGCGACGAGACAGGCGCCCTGCGCCGGCACTTCATCCTGATCGCCGTGCTGTGCCGCTGGACCGCCGGAGAGCCGGTTGCGGCGGACGACGCGCTGGACGCGCGATGGGTTGATCTGGATGCGCTGCAAGACACCGGCCTCGCCCTCAGCCTCGACGTGGCCGAGGTCGCGGAACAGGCCGCCGCGCTGATGTCGCGGATGCCGTCCGGATCGCCAAAACCCTGACCGTCGCGGGCACCGGCCCCGCAACCGGCCGCGCCCGAGAGCACCCGCCTGACCGCGTCACGCCCGCCAGAGACGGGACACCCGGGGCCCTGCCCCGGATGCCGGTCGTGCGCTTTGCCTGCCCCAGCACCCGGGCGTCTGGCCGCGCACGGGTCCGACACCGCGAGGCGCCCGCGACCCCCAGAACAGGGGCCGCGGAGTTCCCGGCCACGGCACTGGCGATGCAGGGCGTGACGCAGAGGACCGTCAAGGGCCCTCCGCTGTCCGGCTCAGGCCTTGTCCTCCACCGGCAGATACAGCCTGCCGCCCTCGCGGAACTTCTCGGCCATGCGCGCCATGCCGTCCTTCTGCGCCTCGGCGCGGATGTCGTGGCTGATCCGCATCGAGCAGAACTTCGGCCCGCACATGGAACAGAAATGCGCGACCTTGTGGGCCTCTTTCGGCAGGGTCTCGTCATGCATGGACCGCGCGGTTTCGGGATCGAGCGAGAGGTTGAACTGATCCTCCCAGCGGAACTCGAACCGCGCGCGGCTCAGGGCATCGTCGCGGATCTGCGCCGCCGGGTGGCCCTTGGCCAGATCCGCCGCATGGGCCGCGATCTTGTAGGTGATGACGCCCACCTTCACATCGTCCCGGTCGGGCAGCCCGAGGTGCTCCTTGGGCGTCACGTAACACAGCATCGCCGTGCCGAACCAGCCGATCATCGCCGCGCCAATGCCGCTGGTGATATGGTCGTAGCCCGGCGCGATATCGGTGGTCAGCGGCCCAAGCGTGTAAAAGGGCGCCTCGCCGCAGACCTGCAACTGCTTGTCCATATTGGCCTTGATCTTGTGCATGGGCACATGGCCCGGTCCCTCGATCATCACCTGACAGTCCTTCGCCCAAGCGATCTGCGTCAGCTCGCCCAGCGTCTCCAGCTCGGCAAACTGCGCCGCGTCATTGGCATCCGCGATGGAGCCGGGGCGCAGCCCGTCGCCAAGGCTGAACGACACGTCATAGGCGCGCGCGATCTCGCAGATCTCGTCGAAATGTTCATAGAGGAAGCTCTCGCGGTGATGGTGCAGGCACCATTTGGCCATGATCGAGCCGCCGCGCGACACGATGCCCGTCACCCGGTTCACCGTCATCGGGATCATGTGCAAGCGGACCCCCGCGTGGATGGTGAAGTAATCCACCCCCTGCTCGGCCTGTTCGATCAGCGTGTCGCGGAAGACCTCCCAGGTCAGATCCTCGGCAATGCCGCCGACCTTCTCCAAGGCCTGGTACAGCGGCACCGTGCCGATGGGCACCGGGCTGTTGCGGATGATCCAGTCGCGGATGTTGTGGATGTTGCGGCCCGTCGACAGGTCCATGACCGTATCGGCGCCCCAGCGGGTGGCCCAGACCATCTTTTCCACCTCTTCCGCCATCGAGGAGGTCACGGCGGAGTTGCCGATATTGGCGTTGATCTTCACAAGGAAGTTGCGCCCGATGGCCATGGGCTCGGCCTCGGGGTGGTTGATATTGGCGGGGATGATCGCACGGCCCTGCGCGATCTCGTCCCGGACGAACTCGGGCGTGATGAAATCGGGGATCGCGGCGCCGAAGCTTTCGCCGTCACGGGCAAGGGCCTCGGCCTGCGCCTTGCGACCGAGGTTTTCCCGGATCGCGACGAATTCCATCTCGGGCGTGACGATCCCGGCGCGGGCATAGGCCATCTGCGTCACGGCGCGGCCCTGCGTGGCCCGGCGCGGGGCGTGGCGCAGCGGGAATTCCGGCACCAGCCGGGTGCCCTCGGCAAAGCCGTTGTCGGCGGGGGTGATGGCGCGCCCCGCGTAGGTCTGGGTATCGCCGCGCGCCGCGATCCAGCCCGCGCGCAGGCGCGGCAGGCCCCGGTCGATGGCGATCTCGGCCTCGGGGTCGGTGTAGGGCCCGGAACTGTCGTAGACGGTGACGGGCGGCTCTCCCGCCGTGGGATGCAGGTCGATCTCGCGCATGGGCACGCGGATCTCGGGGTGTCTTTGCCCCGCGTGCCAGACGCGGCGCGAGGCGGGCAGCGGGCCCGTGGTGACGGTTGGGGTCAGGTCTTTCATCGGTCAGAGCCTCCAGTGCTCAATGCGTTGGAGACCCAGTTCCGCGTCGAATGGGATTGCCGGGACGGATTCCGCCGCCACGTATCCCGTGATCGACGCCCGCGCGGCCAGTGCACCATCCCTACGCCAGTGTGAACTGGATCAGGTTCATCGGGTCACTGCGCTGCGCGGATTTGGCGTCCGGCCAGCAGTATCTCAGCCTCTTGTCGAGACCCCCCGGGTGAGTGGCGGCAAGCTGCGGGACAAATGCAGCCTTGTCAACATCCCGGGCAAAGACCCCTCTCCGCCGCCAAGACCGCGTTGCGATCCGGGTGTCGACAAGCGGCGCGGTCTGAATTATCTATAATTTATGAAACACGCCCCCTCAGAGACACAGTCCGCGCGCATCGCCCGCATCCTTGCCGACCGCATCATCTCGGGCGAGCTGCCGCCCGGCGCGCGGCTGCGGCAGGATCATGTCGCCGTGGAATTCGGCGCCAGCCACGTCCCCGTGCGCGAGGCCTTCCGGGCGCTGCAGATCCAGGGACTGGCCGAGAGCGAACCAAGGCGCGGCTTTCGCGTCACCGAGTTCGACGTGGCCGAACTGCGCGAGGTCGCCGAGATGCGGTCCAGCCTCGAAAGCCTCGCCCTGCGCCATGCCGCGCCCAATATGACGCGCGCTATTCTTCAGGAGGCAGAAGAGGTTACGCGCCACGGTGACAGCGCCAGCACGGTCCGGGAATGGGAGGCGGCGAACCGCCACTTCCACCGGCTGATCCTGTCGCCCTGCCGGATGCCACGGCTGCTGCGGACCATTGACGACCTGCAGGCGGCCAGCGCCCGCTTCCTCTTTGCCGCCTGGCGGCGCGACTGGGAGGCCCGCACCGATCACGACCACCGCGCCATTCTCGACGCCCTGCGCAAGGGCCAGACCGACCTCGCCTGCGCCACGCTGGCGCGCCATGTCGGCTGGATCGGCAAGCGCAAAACGGCGGTGAAAAATGCTGACGCCCGAGAGACTTACGAGATTCCCGGATAATTATCTATAAACTCGATTGCCAGAACCGCCCCCAATCCTCGTATTTATAGATAGACTTGACAGCTATCTTCGGAGGACAGACCCTTGGCATTTCTCACCCCTTCTCTGACCCGTCCTGCGGCGCTGGGACGCGGCTTTGCGCTGGCGCTTGGCGGCGCGGCGCTGATCACGCTCGGCGCCAAGATCCAGATCCCCTTCTGGCCGGTGCCGATGACCATGCACACGCTGGCGGTGTTCTTCCTCGCCGCCGCGCTGGGGCCAAGGCTGGGCCTCGCGGCGGTGGCGACCTACCTGACGGCGGGCGCCCTGGGGATGCCGGTCTTCTCGGGCACGCCGGAACGCGGCATCGGGCTGGCCTATATGGCCGGGCCGACCGGCGGCTATCTTGCGGGCTACCTGCTGGGCGCGCCCCTGACCGGCTGGCTGGCGCAGGGGCGCGGGCTGATCGGGCGCTTCCTTGCGATGCTGGCGGGCCTGACGGTGGTCTATGCCTGCGGCCTCGCCTGGCTTGCCGGTTTCGTCCCGGCGTCCTCCGTGCTGGCAGCAGGACTCACGCCCTTCATCCTCGGCGATCTGGTCAAGCTGGCGCTGGCCTCGGGGCTGATCACCGCGCTTGTGCGCCTCAGGGCCCGCGCAGAATGATCCGGACCGACTGGACCATGGCGGAGGCCAGGGCGATCCACGCCCTGCCCTTCGCCGACCTGATGCACCGCGCCCAGACCCTGCACCGCAAGCATTTCGACCCCAATGCGATCGAGACCGCCAGCCTGCTCAGCATCAAGACCGGCGGCTGCCCCGAGGATTGCGGCTATTGCTCGCAATCGGCCTTTCACGACACCGGGGTGAGGGCGACCAAGCTGATGGAGACCGACGCGGTTCTGGCCGCCGCCAGACGCGCCAAGGCCTCCGGCGCGCAACGCTTCTGCATGGGGGCCGCCTGGCGCAGCCCCAAGGACCGCGACATGGACAAGCTCTGCGACATGGTGCGGGGCGTGGCGGATCTGGGGCTGGAAACCTGCATGACGCTGGGCATGCTTTCACCCGGACAGGTCGCGCGGCTGAAGGCGGCGGGGCTGGATTTCTACAACCACAATATCGACACCTCGCCCGAGTATTACGCCCAGATCGCCAGCACCCGCACGATGGAGGACCGCCTCGACACGGTCGAACAGGTCCGCAAGGGCGGCATCAAGGTCTGCTGCGGCGGTATCCTCGGCATGGGCGAGACAGAAGAGGACCGCATCGCCATGCTGGTGACGCTGGCCACCCTGCCCGCGCATCCCGACAGCGTGCCGGTGAACCTGTGGAACGAGATCGAGGGCGTGCCGGTGCAGGCGCGTGCGCAGGCGGTCGATCCCTTCGCTCTGGTGCGGCTGGTGGCGCTGGCCCGCATCCTGATGCCGGCCTCGGTCCTGCGCCTGTCCGCCGGGCGCACCGGCATGAGCGACGAGGTGCAGGCGCTGTGCTTCCTCGCCGGGGCGAACTCGATCTTCGTGGGCGACCAGCTGCTGACCACCGGCAACCCGGCGGCCTGGAAGGATCAGGACCTTCTTGCCCGGCTGGGGATGCACTTCGCCCCCGCAGAAGCCCGGCCCCGGGTGGCGGCGGAATAGGTCAGGCCGGAACGCTTCGGGCGAGGATCTCCACCGCCCGGGCGATCTGCCCCTCGTCCAGCGCCGCATAGCCCAGACGGAAGGCCTGCGGCGCCGGGCCATCCAGCGCGAAGCGCCTGCCGGGCAGCAGCGCCAGCCCGGCCCGCCCGGTGGCTTCGGCCCAGGCCTCGGCCGACACCGCCTCGCAGCGCAGCCACAGCGCGAGGCCCCCGGCGGGCAGGTCAAAGGTGACGCGCCCGGCCAGCCGCGCGGCCAAAAGCCCCGCCAGCAGATCCCGCCGCGCCCGGTAGACCCGCCGCGCCTTGCGGGCGTGACGCCCCAGATCGCCCTCCCGGATCAGTTCCGCCAGCGCCGCCTCCATCGGCGCGTCGCCCTGCCGGTCGATGGCGGCCCGCGCCTCGACCATGCGGGTCAACAAGGGCTCTGGCGCCAGCGCATAGCCCAGCCGGATGCCGGGCGAGAGCAGCTTGGACAGCGAGCCCACGTAGATCAGCGGCAGCCCCTCGGGCGCACGGGCGGCCAGCGGCAGCACCGGGCGGCCCTCGAAGCGGTATTCGTGGTCGTAATCGTCCTCGATCAGCGTCAGCCCGTGGCGCTGCGCCAGTTCCAGCAGTTGCAACCGCCGCGCCGCGCCCATGGTCACGGTCGTCGGGTACTGGTGATGCGGCGTGACACAGACCGCCCGGATGCGCGGGTCGCGGGCCAGCGCCGCCTCCAGCGCATCGATCCTGAGGCCGCCGCCATCCACCGGCACGCCGCGCACCTCGGCCCCCGCCGCGCGAAAGGCGTCCCATGCCAGCGGATAGCCCGGTTCCTCGACCGCGATGACCTCGCCCGGGGACAGCGCCGCGCGCACGGCCAGAAACAGCGCCATCTGGCTGCCCCGCGCGATCAGCAACCGCGACGGATCCGCCACCACGCCCCGGTCCGAGGCAAGATAGCCCGCCAGCGCGTGGCGCAGCGACGCCGTGCCGCGCGCATCGCCATAATCCGCCCCGGCGCGAAAGGCGGGCGACAAGAGCGCCCGGCGAAAGGCCCGGGCCAATGCCTTGTCGGGCACCAGCTTGGGGTCGGGCGCGCCATCGGTGAAGGCCAGCGCCGCGCGCGGCGCCACCGGGTCCACCGGCGCGGGCGCGGGCCTGCGCGCCAGCATCGCCTGCGGCAGATCTTGCGCAACAAAGGTGCCCCGCGCCGGTTCGGCCCGCAGCCAGCCCTGGGTCAGCAGCTCCTGGTAGGCCGCATCCACCGTGTTGCGATGCACCCCCAGCGCGCGGGCCAGAGCCCGCGTGCCTGGCAACCGCGCCCCGGGCCGCAGCCGCCCCCGGGTGATGTCGCGGGTGATCGCCTCGGCAATGGCAAGGAACAGCGGGCCGCCGTAGCCCGGCTCTATCTCGAGGGCGAGTGGTTCACGCATATCCAGAACCGGCCTATCCAACTCTTTCATACTGGCACTTCCAGATAGGCCAGTGATTTGCCAAGGAGGGGAAAAACGCAAGAGGCTCCGATGACAGTCTTTCCGATCACCCTGCTGACCGGCCCGGTCGCTCCGCTTGCCGGCAGCGAGGCCCGCAGCGGCATCGTCAAGACCCGCGTGGTGCGCCCGCTGGCGCTGGGTCCCGAAGGTTTCGAGGGCGACGAACAGGCCGACAGGCGGGTGCATGGCGGCATCGAGAAGGCCGTGCACCATTACCCGCAGGACCATTACGCCGAGTGGCGCGCGGACCTTGGCGCGCTGCCGCCGCTGGCCGCCCCCGGCGGGTTCGGCGAGAATATCGCGACCGCCGGGCTCACCGAAGCCGAGGTTGCCGTGGGCGACACCTTCCGGCTGGGCAGCGCGCTGGTGCAGGTCTCGCAGGGGCGGCAACCCTGCTGGAAGCTCAACCACCGCTTCGGCCTGCCCGACATGGCGCGGCGGGTGCAGGCGACCGGGCGCACCGGGTGGTATTACCGCGTGCTCCGGCCCGGCACCGTCGCCCCCGGCGACCGGCTGGAGCTGTTCGACCGGCTGGCACCGGACTGGACCCTGCGGCGGCTCTGGCATGCGCTTTACGTCGACCGGATGAACCTCGGCGAACTCGAAGGCATCGCCGCGCTTGACGTGCTGGCCGAGGGCTGGCGCAAATATGCGGTCCGCAGACTGGACAGCCGCCGGGTCGAGGACTGGAGCGCAAGACTGGACGGCACCGCATGACCCCGCCCCCCTTCGTGATCTCGATCCAGAGCCAGGTGGTGCTTGGCCATGTGGGCAATTCCGCGGCGCTTTTCCCGATGCAGGCGGCGGGGCTGGAGGTGGCGGCGATCCCCACCGTTGTCTTCTCGAACACCTCCGACTACCCGACCCTGCGCGGTCGCGCCCTGCCACCCGAGTTCTTTTCCGACCTGCTGCAGGGCGCCCGCGAACGCGGCCTGCCCGAGCGCGCGGATTACATCCTCACGGGCTATATCGGGTCGCTCGACGTGGCCCAGATGGTGGCGGATTTCGTGGCCGAGGCGAAGGCCGCGAACCCGCGCCTGCGCTATGTCTGCGACCCGGTGATGGGCGACGAGGGGCCGGGTCTCTACGTCCCCGAGGCCATCGCCGGCGTGATGCGCGACCGGCTGCTGCCGATGGCCGACATCGCCACGCCGAACCCCTTCGAGCTGGCCTGGCTGACCGGGCTGCCGATCCGCGGGCTGGCCGATCTTCAGGCGGCGCGCGCGGCGCTTCACATCGCCCCCGCCGCCCATCTGATCGCCACCGGCTGCGTGCTGGGCGACACCCGCCAAGGCATGCTCGAAACCGTGCTTCTGGGACCTGAAGGCCCCAGCCGACACCCGACCGAACGCCTGCCGATCGCCCTGCCCGGCACCGGCGATCTCTTTGCCGGGCTGCTGGTCGCGGGCATCGGGCGCGGCCTTCCCGTGCCCCGCGCCATCGAGACGGCACAGGCCCTGACCGCCCGCGCCCTGCGTCACGCAAAGGCGCTTGGCGCGGGAGAGGTGGTGCTGAGCGAACCCGAGTTCCGCCGCGCGCTGCTGTCGCTGGGGTCCGGCTGAGGCCGGGGAACGCGGACCTCGCCGCCAGATCGGGGCGGCGCCTGCCTTGACCACCAGAGGCCCGGACCCCGGACCATGATCCGATGGGGGCGCTGGCCCACTGCCGTCTCATCCGTCCCAGCCCGACGATCTGGCGCGCCTGCCGACCCGCATCCCTGAGCCTTGCCGCCACTGCCGGTGGATGCGGCATGCAGGACCGCCCGGGCCGGCCCCAGGGCACACAGCCCAAGCCACACCCGCACCGGGTTGAAGGCGCGCGGATCCGGCATAATCGATTGTCGGGGGTAATGGCGCACCCGAGAGGATTCGAACCTCTGGCCTCTGCCTTCGGAGGGCAGCGCTCTATCCAGCTGAGCTACGGGTGCCTGCGCCGTCGTCTAACCTGCAACGCGGACCTGCGCAAGACGCTTTCCCACGGGTTCTTCCGTCAGGCAGGCTTGTGCGCGACGGCCAGCATCGTCATCTCGGGGATCAGGTCGTCGATCTCGACCCCGGTAAAGCCTGCAGCCGTCAGCGCCTCGGCCAGCCATCCCGCGTCAAGAGAGCGGGCGCGGGGCGTGAAGGCGGTGTGCTGCAACTGCCAGAGCGCCGCCAGCTTCGGCCCGCTGCGGTCGGCGCGGACGACAAAATCGTGCAGCAGAAGCCGCCCGCCCGGGGCAAGCGAATCGTAGGCCTGCCGCAGCAGCCCGGCATGGGCCTCTCCGGGGACGCCGGAAAAGAGATAGGACATCAGCACCACGTCCTGATCCCCCGGCCAGTCGCAGTCCAGCGCGTTGCCCTCGACATAGGTGATGCGGTCCGACAGCCCGGCCTCTGCCAGGTAGTCGCGCCCCAGCGCCGCGACATTGGGAAAGTCGACGATGGTCGCCGTCAGGCCCTGGTTGGCAGCGCAGAGCGTGATGGCAAAGGCCCCGGTGCCGCCGCCCAGATCCAGCAGCCTATGCGCGCCGGACAGGTCGACGCGCCGCAGCACCTGCCGCGCGGGGCCCAGAGAGCCCGCGTGTTGCGAGCGGGAGTAAAGCCGCGCCTGTTCCGGGTCCGAGAACCACTCGGCATAAGAGCCAGTCGCATCCTCGGGCAGCCGGTCGGTCAGCGCATGGTCGATCTGGTCCAGCAGCCCGTACATCTGCCGCCCGACCTGAAGCCGCAGGTAGTCGCCGAAATCATGCTTGGCGCCCTTGACCAGAAAGGCCTCGGCGGCGGGGGCGTTGCTGTAGGTGCCCGCCTCACCCACCACAAGACCCAGCCCTGCAAGCGCCGTCAGCAGGGTCTCTGCCCGGTCGGCATCCACCGCCGTGCGTTCGGCCAGTTGCGCGGCGGTGCTTGGCTGCCGGGACAGTTCGGTGAAGACCCCGACCTCGAGCGCCGCGAACAGCGCCTTGGACCCCATGAAGCCGAAAGCGATGTCGGACACCTGTTCCGCCGTTTCCAATGCTGCCATGGGGGCCCTCCGTTCTTGGCTTACCCCCTGCCTAGCGCATTCGACCCCAATCTTCCAGAAACGACACCCGGATGTCGCAAACGGACCGCCCCGCTGCCCGCGGATCAGCCGAAGAGATCGTGCGCCAGCTCCAGCGCCTCGACCAGCGTGTCGATCTCGGCCTCGGTGTTGTACAGGCCCATCGACGCGCGGCAGGTCGCCGTGACGCCAAGCTGGTCCATCAGCGGCCCGGCGCAGTGATGGCCCGCGCGCACCGCCACCCCCTTCTTGTCGAGGATGGTCGAGATGTCATGCGCATGGCCCGCCCCCTCCATCGTGAAGGAGAAGATCGCCGCCTTGTCCGCTGTCGTGCCCTGCAGCGACAGCCAGTTGAGGCCGGACAGCTTCTGCACGGCGTAATCGCGCAGGCTGGCCTCGTGGGCGGCAATGTTTTCCATCCCGAGGCCCATCATGTATTCCAGCGCGACGCCAAGGCCGATCTGCTGGACGATGCCCGGCGTGCCCGCCTCGAACTTCATCGGCGGGTCGTTGTAGGTGACCTCGTCCTTCGACACGTCCTTGATCATGTCGCCGCCGCCCATGAAGGGGCGCATCTCGGCCATGCGGGCCTTGCTCATCCAGATCGCGCCAGAGGCGGAGGGGCCGTAAAGCTTGTGCCCGGTGATGGCGTAGAAATCGCAACCGATCTCGGGGATGTTCACCGGCATATGCACCGCCGCCTGAGAGCCGTCGACCAGCACCGGCACCCCCTTGGCGCGGGCGCCCTCGCAGATCGCCTTGACGTCGACCACGGTGCCCAGCACGTTCGAGACATGGGTGACGGCGACCAGCTTGGTCTTCGGGCCGATGGCGTCGATGACCTTTTGCGGGTCCAGCGCACCGGTCGAATCCACGTCGACCCACTTCAGCACCACGCCCTGCCGCTCGCGCAGGAAATGCCAGGGCACGATATTGGCGTGATGCTCCATCACCGACAGGACGATCTCGTCGCCGGGTTCCAGCCGGGGCATGGCCCAGCCGTAGGCGACCATGTTGATGCCCATGGTGGTGCCGGTGGTGTAGACGATTTCCTCGGGATCGGGGGCACCAAGAAAGCGGGCGATGATCTCGCGCACGCCCTCGTATTTCTCGGTCGCGAGGTTTGACAGATAGTGCAAGCCCCTGTGAACGTTGGCGTATTCCTCGGCATAGCCCCTGGTCACCGCGTCAATGACGACCTGCGGCTTCTGCGCCGAGGCACCGTTGTCGAGGTAGACCAGCGGCTTGCCGTTGACCTCTCGCGACAGGATCGGAAAGTCGCGGCGGATCGTTTCTACGTCATACATTCATTGCCATCCCGTTCGGATCGACCCCCGCGAGGGCCAGTACGATCGACAGCGCGAAGGCCATGGCCAGAAGGCCCAGCCCCGCGACGGCACCGGCCTTGAGCAGGCTGCCCAGCCCGTGCGCCTCGTCGATAAAATTCAGCAGGATCCACAGGCCAAGCCCGGTGATCGCCATGAAGACCCCGGTGCCCAGCACCGGCGCCAGCGGCAGCACCAGCGCCATGAGCGCCTGCGCCAGAACCCGCAGCGCCTGCATCCAGATCAGCAGCAGCGCCATGTCGCGCAGCCGCGCGGTGCCGCCGAACAGCCCGCCGACCCATGTCAGCGCGGCGATGGTCGAGGCAAGGACGGCGGCCTGCATCGCGGCGAAGACCGCCGGATTGGCCAGAACCCCCGGCACCGGCACGGGCGCCAGAAGATGCGAGGCCGAAAAGACCAGCGTGTTCAGCACCACGACCAGCGCGAAGGCGGTCCACAGCGCCTCTGCCCCCGGCCGGATCGACAACAGCAGCCGCGCGACATCGCGCGGCGAGACCACGGTCTGCAGGGCCAGCGACAGGATGCCCGCCGGGTTCACGCGCCCACCTCAGCCGCGATGCGCAGGCCCTTGATCCAGAACAGCCCGAAGGCCACGACCCAGAGCAGGCCGACCAGCGTCAGCGCCGGTCCGGGGCCGATGAAGCCCGCCACCAGCCCGTTCAGCAGCATCAGCGGAGAGGCCGCCAGCAGCGCCCAGAACAGCGCCACGCGAGACCCGTAGCCGGTCATGCCGCTGCCCATGGCGCGGGCGAGCAGCGCCACCAGAAAGGCCAGCGCGTAGAGGATCAGCGGCACGAAGAAGACCACCGCCAGCAGCGTGCCGCCCAAGAGCATGTTCAGGTCCTGATCCTGCAGATGCGCCTGCCGCGCCAGCGCGGGCCAGCGGGCCACGAACATCACGCCGCAGCCCCCCATGAGGAAGGCCAGCGCCCGCGCCTCGGACGCGGGCTGCGCAAAGATGCGGCGCAGCACCGCGCCCGGCCCGCGAAAGCTGGCCGCGATGTCGGTGGTGACAGACACGCGCCCTGCCCTCCTTCGGCTCAGGCCCGACGACGGGCCAGCCAGGCCTCGACGCGGTCCACCAGTTCTTCGCGCAGGCTCTCGTCCTCGATCTCCTGCACGGCTTCGGCGATGAAGGCGATGGTCATCATGTCCTCGGCGATGCCGCGCGGCACGCCGCGGGCCCGCAGGTAGAACAGGCTGTCCTCGTCGATGGCGCCAGAGGTGGACCCGTGCGAACAGGCCACGTCGTCGGCGTAGATCTCAAGCTCGGGCTTGGCCAGGAACTGGCTGTCCCCGTCCAGCAAGAGGCTTTGCGAGATCTGGTAGCCGTCGGTCTTCTGCGCGTCGGGCTGCACCAGGATCTTGCCCTGGAAGACGCCGGTGGCGCCGTTGCGCAGCACCTTCTTGAAGACCTGACGCGACTCGCAGTTCACCGCGTCATGGGTGATGAAGACCGTGTCGTCGTGGTGGAAATCGCCGTCGCCCATGCAGGCGCCCGCGACATGGGCCACCGCGTCGTCGCCGGTGAACTCGATCACCGCCTCGTTGCGGGTCAGCACGCCGTTCATGGTCAGGGTGAAGCTCTTGAAGGTGCTTTCCTGCGCCAGACGGGCAAAGACATGCGTCACCGCGCGGCGCGCGTGGTCACGGCCCTGCGCGCGGACGTGATGCAGCGCGCCGCCCTCGGCGATATCCGCCTCGATCACATGGTTGAAACGCGCGGCGGCGGGACCGTTTTCAAGGATCGTCGCCTCGCAGCCCGCATCGACCTTCACCACGTGGTGCAGGATCGCGTCTGAGCGCGTTTCCTTGTGCGTGTAGGTGATGTGGATCGGCTTCGAGGGCTTGCCGGTCACGTGGATCAGCAGGCCATCGGTGGCAAAGGCGGTGTTCAGCGCCGCGTAGGGCCGCTGCACCGGGTTCTGACCCTTGGCCTCGAGCGTGCCATAGAGGTCCTGCGCCCAGTGGATATCCGCGACATCGGCCAGACGGGCGATTTCCACCCCTTCCAGCGAGAAATCGTCAGAGGCCTCGGCGTCGAAGACACCGTCGACAAAGACGATCTGCAGCCGCTCGCGTTCGCCGAAGATCGGCGCCTCGTGGGCTTCGAAGGCCTCGGCCTCGGGCGCCTCGACCGCGTTCAGCGTTTCGGGGCGGGTGAACTTCCAGTACTCGTCGCGCGCACCGGGCAGGCCCATGGCCTGCACCCGGGACAACGCGTCGCGGCGCGCAGGCGCGGACCAGCCGCCCTCGGGCAGGGTCAGCGCGGCAAGCCGTGCGTCGGTTGCGGTCTGTTTCGCCTGGGGCAAAGCCATTTACGCCTCCTCCGCGATCAGGTCCGCGTAGCCGTTGGTCTCGACCTCGAGGGCCAGCTCCGGTCCGCCGGTCTTGATGATGCGGCCATCGGCCATGATGTGCACGACGTCCGGCTTGATGTGGTCCAGAAGGCGCTGGTAGTGCGTGATCACAAGGAAGCCGCGCCCCTCGTCGCGCAGCGCGTTCACGCCGTCGGACACCAGCTTCATCGCGTCCACGTCAAGGCCCGAGTCGGTCTCGTCGAGGATGCACATCTTGGGTTCCAGCATAGCCATCTGCAGGATCTCGTTGCGCTTCTTCTCGCCGCCCGAGAAGCCCACGTTCACCGGGCGCTTCAGCATATCGGCGTCGATCTTCAGCTCTGCCGCCTTGGCGCGGATGGTCTTGAGGAAGTCGGTCGAGGACATTTCTTCCTCGCCACGCGCCTTGCGCTGTGCGTTCACCGCGGTGCGCAGGAAGGTCATGTTGCCGACGCCCGGGATCTCGACCGGGTACTGGAAGGCAAGGAACAGGCCGGCGGCGGCGCGCTCTTCGGGCTCCATATCGAGGATTTCCTCGCCCAGCAGCGTGGCGGAACCCTCGGTCACCTCATAGCCGTCACGGCCCGACAGCACGTAGGACAGCGTCGACTTGCCCGAGCCGTTCGGCCCCATGATCGCATGCACCTTGCCCGCCTCGACAGTCAGGTTCACGCCCTTGAGGATCTGCTTGTCCTCTTCTTCCAGCTTCACGTGCAGGTTCTTGATCTCAAGCATCTTTCGTCCTTTCGTCTGCCCCGTCAGGGGCCTGTTCGATCTGCGCAGCGTGCTGCGCGGTGTTCGTGTTGCGCAGACTCCTGCGCGGTGTTCGGGTTGCGCGCCGGGGCGCGCGGGGTTCGTCATGCGCCTTCCGGCGCGGGGTTCGGCGGCCTCAGCCCAGCACCACGGCGGTGCCGCTGGCCGAGACCATGAGCATGTTGTTGATGACCTCGTAATCGAGATCGACGCCGACCACCGCATTGGCACCCCGGCTTGCGGCGCGCTCTTCCAGCTCGCGCAGGGCGGTGTCGCGGGCCTCTTGCAGCGAGGCCTCGTAGGCGCCCGAGCGTCCGCCGATGATGTCGGTGATCCCGGCAAAGATGTCGCGGAACACGTTCGCCCCAAGGATCGCCTCGCCCACGACGATGCCCTTGTATTCGGCGATCTGGTAACCTTCGACGGTGGGTGTGGTGGTGACGATCATGAGGCCGCTCCGGGTTTCATCAGGAAGTTCATGTTGCCGCCATAGTGGCGCTTGTCGCAGACCGGGGTGTAGCCCCGCTCTGCCGCCCATGCCCGGAAAGCCCCGGCATTGGCATCCTCCACCTTGATGAAGATCAGCGGGCGGCAGCGGGCCACGGTCGGTTCCAGCCCCGCCAGCACCTCCATCTCCATGCCCTCGACGTCGATCTTGATCAGGTCGAAGCGGTCCTCCGCAAACAGCACATCGCCCGCATCGACCTGAAGATCGCCGCCCTTGCCGCGCTGCATCATGGTGCCGCCAAGGTTGCGGTCGCGACGCTTCATGAAGAGGCCGCCCTCGCTTTCGGCGCCCAGCCCGATGCCAGGCGCCTCCATGCGGTTCACACCGGTCAGCCCGTTCGGCACCACATTCGCGGCCAGAGGCGCCAGCGGTATCGGCTCGATCCCCGTGACCTGCGCGGCGCCGAGGTCGAAGTACTCGGCCCCCGTCGTCTCGGGCGCGGGCATGGAGAGGGTTCCGGTCATGTCACAACCTTCCGCAGCGCAGAGCGGGACGGCGAACCGCCCCCGGCCCCGTCAGCCCACCGACCCTTCGAGAGAGATGGCAACCAGCTGCTGCGCTTCCATGGCGAACTCCATCGGCAGTGCCTGAAGCACCTCGCGGCAGAAGCCGTTGACCACCAGAGCGACGGCCTCTTCCTCGTCCATGCCGCGCTGGCGGCAGTAGAACAGCTGGTCGTCGTCCACCTTGGACGTTGTGGCCTCATGCTCGACGCGGCTCGAGTTGTTCTTCACCTCGATATACGGGACCGTATGCGCGCCGCATTTGTCGCCGATCAGCAGCGAGTCGCACTGGGTGTAGTTGCGCGAATTCTTCGCCTTCGGGTGCATCGACACCAGCCCGCGATAGGTGTTCTGCGCCACCCCCGCACTGATGCCCTTGGACACGATCCGCGATTTCGTATCGCGGCCCAGATGGATCATCTTGGTGCCGGTGTCGGCCTGCTGGTGCCCGTTGGTGATCGCGATCGAGTAGAACTCGCCCTGCGATTCCGCCCCGCGCAGGATGCACGACGGGTATTTCCAGGTCACCGCAGAGCCGGTTTCAACCTGCGTCCACATCACCTTGGCCCGGTCACCCCGGCAATCGGCGCGCTTGGTCACGAAGTTGTAGATGCCGCCCTTGCCGTTCTCGTCGCCCGGGAACCAGTTCTGCACCGTGGAGTATTTCACCTCGGCGTCTTCCTCGACGATGATCTCGACCACCGCCGCATGCAGCTGCGCGGTGTCGCGCTGCGGCGCGGTGCAGCCTTCGAGGTAAGAGACATACGACCCCTTGTCGGCAATGATCAGCGTCCGCTCGAACTGGCCGGTGTTCTCGGCGTTGATGCGGAAATAGGTCGACAGCTCCATCGGGCAGCGCACGCCCGGCGGCACGTAGACGAAGGAGCCGTCCGAGAAGACGGCAGAGTTCAGCGTGGCATAGAAGTTGTCGCTGACCGGCACGACCGAGCCGAGGTATTTCTTCACCAGTTCGGGATGCTCGCGGATCGCCTCGGAGATCGAGCAGAAGATGACCCCTGCCTCGCGCAGCTCCTTCTGGAAGGTCGTGCCCACGGACACCGAGTCGAAGACCGCGTCCACCGCCACCTTGCGGTTCGAGCTGCGCGCGTCCGCCGGGGTCGCCTCGGCGCCCTCGACGCCTGCAAGGATCATCTGCTCCTTCAGCGGAATGCCCAGCTTTTCATAGGTCTCCAGCAGCTTGGGGTCGACCTCGTCCAGCGACTTCGGCTTCTCCGTCATGCTCTTGGGACGGGCATAGTAATACTGGTTCTGGAAGTCGATCTCGGGGTAGTCGACCATGGCCCAGTCGGGCTCTTCCTTCTGCAGCCAGCGGTCATAGGCCGCCAGACGCCAGTCGGTCATCCACTGCGGCTCTTCGTTCTTCTCCGAGATCAGGCGCACGATGTCCGGGGTCAGCCCCTTCGGCGCGTATTCCATCTCGATCTCGGTATTCCAGCCGTGTTTGTAGGTGGACACCTGCTCGACGGCATCCACCGTCTGCTGATCCACACCGTCCTTGACCGTCACCTTGTCGAACGCCGTCATGCGTATACCCTTCCTATCAGGCGGACCGCGCGCGGTGCCGCCGAACCTTCTGTTCCCAGGCCTCGCAGAAGCGCGCGACCTCATCTTCCGTCGTCGAGGGTCCAAGGCTCACCCGGATGGCCGAGCTTGCCGTGACCTCGTCATATCCCATCGCGCGCAGCACGCGGCTGGCGCGGACCTTGCCGGACGAACAGGCGCTGCCCGCGCTGATCGCGAAGCCCGCCAGATCCATCTGCATCACCTGCGTCTCTCCCTTCCACCCGGGGGTGGCAAAACAAGAGGTGTTCGGCAGGCGATCCGCGTCTTTCCCGACAAAAATAGTCTCTTTTGACGCAACCTCAATCCCATTTTCTAGAATCGCTCTAAGTTTTGCAACGCTTTCCCAAGCGCCCTCCGCCAGATCGCGCGCCGCCGCCTCTGCCGCCGCGCCGAACCCTGCGATTCCTATGATATTTTCGGTGCCCGAGCGCCGCCCCATTTCCTGCCCGCCGCCGCGGATCTGCGCCGCCAGGTCGGTCCCGCGCCGCAGAATCAGCGCACCGATCCCCTTTGGCCCGCCCAGCTTGTGCGCCGAGGCCAGCGCCATCTGGCAGCCCATCCAGTTGAAGGCCAGCGGCAGTTTGCCCCAGGCCTGCGTGGCATCCACCACCGCCAGCCCCTGCGGCAGAACCTGAACGACCCCGGTTTCGGAATTGGCCGCCTGCAGCGCCACCCGTCCCGGATCCCCGACCGATACGGCCCCGTCCCGCGACACCGGCAGCACCGGATCGACCCAGGCCGCCACCGCATCGTGCTCCACATCCCCCGCCAGAAGGCCCCGCCCCGCACAGGCCAGCGCCGCCGCCTCGGTGGCGCCGGAGACGAACACCACATCCGCCCCCTCCGCACCGAAGGCCGCCGCAACCTGCGCGCGGGCCTTCTCGACCAGCGACTTCGCCGCCCGCCCCTCGGCATGCACCGAGGAGGGGTTGCCGACCAGGTCCATCGCCCGGACCATCGCCTCGCGCGCCTCGGCCCGCAAAGGCGCCGTCGCATTCCAGTCAAGATAGACCCGTTCCACGCGCGCCCCTGCTTCTTCTGTCCAAAATTATTCCGGGGTCGCCATTGTCGCACCATTGGTCCGAGAGACAATGGCGACGGCAGCGCCCCCGTCCCGAACCCGCATCAGGCGCCCCCTCTAGCGGTCGTCGTCCACCACCGCAAACAGGTTCGGCACCGCAGGGCATGGCGCAAGGCCGTTGCCCACCACGTCCGACAGCCGCGTCTGGTGCAAAAAGACATAGACCTGCGCCGACAGGCTCTGCCACAACCGGTTGGTCATGGACTGGGCCTTGGATCCCGACATGCCCCCCGAGGCGCCCGCCCCCTTGTGCATCGCATCCACGGTCTCGTCGACCGCCGCCAGCACGTCGACGATGCGGATATCGCTGGCCGAGCGCGCCAGCCGGTAGCCGCCGCCCGGCCCGCGCACCGATTCCACCAGCCCGGCGCGGCGCAGCTTCACGAACAGCTGTTCCAGGTAGGACAGCGACACGTCCTGACGGCGCGAGATATCCGCCAGCGTCACCAGCGCATCCTCCGCCTGCAGGGCGATATCGGCCAGCGCCACCATGGCATAGCGGCCCTTTGTACTCAGCTTCATGCGCGGTTCCCCCGGAACAATTTGACCTTGACGGCCCGATTGCCTATCTGCTGCAAAGCCCCGACCCGGGCAGCCCGGATCGGAAATTGTCTAAGGTGGCAGAGCGGATGCGTCAAGAATGCGCCCCTGCCGGCCCGGACATCACGTACAGGAGTGCCACCACCCCATGCCCGAGGTCATCTTTCCCGGACCCGAAGGCCGCCTCGAAGGCCGTTACCATCCGCAAAAAGACCGCGATGCGCCGATTGCCATCGTGCTTCATCCGCACCCGCAGTTCGGCGGGACGATGAACAACAAGGTGGTCTACAACCTGCATTACGCCTTCTACAAGATGGGCTTCACGGTGCTGCGGTTCAACTTCCGCGGCGTCGGCCGCAGCCAGGGCGAATACGATCAGGGCGTGGGCGAATTGTCCGACGCGGCCTCGGCCCTCGACTACCTGCAGTCGATGAACCAGAACTCCAAGCATTGCTGGGTCGCCGGTTTCTCCTTCGGCGCATGGATCGGCATGCAGCTCCTGATGCGGCGCCCCGAGATCACCGGCTTCGTCTCGGTCTCGCCGCCCGCCAACATGTACGACTTCTCGTTCCTCGCGCCCTGCCCCTCGTCGGGACTGATCATCAACGGCACCAACGACCGCGTTGCGCCGCCCGCCGACACGCGCGGCCTGGTCAATAAGCTGCACGAGCAGAAGGGCATCTCGATCACCCACGAGGAAATCGACGGCTCCGGCCATTTCTTCGAAGAGCCGCACATGGACACGATGATCGGCTCGGTCACCGGCTACGTGAAGCGGCGCCTGACCGAAACCACGAGGTAAACGCCTATGTCCGTCGTCGACGATCTTGCAGACAAGCTGGCCCGCGACACCATCAAGGCGATGGACGCACTCGGCGACGAGAACCTGCCGGATCAGGTGGCGGCGGTGCTGGGCGCCTCTTCGCCCTCGTCAGAGGAAATCTTCCGCGCCGCGGTGCGCATCCGGCTGGCCGAGCGCCGGGCGCGGAGTTTCCTGAACGAGCATGTCGAGCGCGCCCTTGAAGCCAGGCGGCGCGGCGAGGATCTGCCCGAGGCGCTGGCCCCGGGCACCGACAACAAGCACCTCTGAGGCCGGGCGCCGGTTTCTTGCAAAGAAACCGGCCCGAATTCCGCACCGGAATTCGGCGCCCCCGCAGGCCGGGTGCCCGGGCTCAGAAGTGGATCGCCCGGCCCCATGCATCCAGAACGCTTTCGTGCATCATCTCCGACAGCGTCGGGTGCGGAAAGACCGTCTGCATCAGGTCCTCTTCGGTGGTCTCCAGCTGCCGCCCGATCACGTAGCCCTGGATCAGCTCCGTCACCTCGGCGCCGACCATATGCGCGCCCAGAAGCGCGCCGGTCTTCGCATCGAAGATCGTCTTGACCATGCCCTCGGCCTCCCCCAGCGCGATGGCCTTGCCATTGCCGATGAAGGGGAAGCGCCCGACGCGGATCTCGTGCCCCGCGGCCTTTGCCTCTGCCTCGGTCAGCCCGACCGAGGCGACCTGCGGCTGGCAATAGGTACAGCCGGCGATGCTGTCCGGCGCGACCGGGTGCGGATCGCCCCCGGCGATCAGCTCGGCGACCATCACCCCCTCGTGGCTGGCCTTATGCGCCAGCCAGGGAGCCCCGGCCAGATCGCCGATGGCATAAAGCCCGTCGACCCCGGTGCGGCAGTGGCGGTCGGTCACGACATGGGTCTTCTCGACCCGCACGCCCAGCTCTTCCAGCCCCAGACCTTCCACATTTCCGACAATTCCGACCGCCGAGATGACCGCATCGACCGCGAGCCTTGACTTATCCCCGGATTTATCCACAGAGGCCACAACCTCCCCCGCCTGCCGGTCCAGCGCGGTGACCGTCGCCCCCTCCAGCACCGTCATGCCCTGCTTCACGAACTGCTTCCTGGCAAAGGCGGCGATCTCGGCATCCTCGGCGGGCAGGATGCGGTCCATCACCTCGACCACCGTCACCTCGGCGCCGAGCGCATTGTAGAAGCTGGCGAACTCGATCCCGATGGCGCCCGAGCCGATAACCAGCAGGCGTTTGGGCATATGCGGCGGCTGCAGCGCGTGGCGGTAGCTCCAGACCCGCTTGCCGTCGGCCTCCAGCCCCGGCAGGTCCCGGGCGCGGGCCCCGGTGGCCAGCACCACCGCACCGGCCTCGAGCACGCGGTCTCCGACCACCACGCGGCGCGGACCCTCCAGCCGCGCCTCGCCCATCACAACGGTGACCCCGTTCTTCTTCAGCAGATGCCCGACACCCTGGTTCAGCTGCTTCGCGATCCCGCGCGAGCGCGCCACCACCCTGTCCAGGTCGAAGCCCAGCCCCTCGGCCGTCAGGCCGAATTCCCCGGCCCTTTGCATCAGGTGAAAGACCTCGGCAGAACGCAGAAGCGCCTTGGTCGGGATACAGCCCCAGTTCAGGCAGATGCCGCCGAGGTGCTCGCGTTCCACCACGCAGACCGTCAGGCCAAGCTGCGCGCCGCGAATGGCGGCGACATAGCCCCCGGGGCCTGCGCCCACCACCACCATGTCGAATGTCTGCGAAGCCATGCGTGCCCTCCCTGCCGCCATCCGCCCAAGGCTACGGGACGGAGGGCGCGGGAGCAAAGCGAAAGCGTCAGGCGGCCTCGACCGCCTGCACCTCGCGCAGAAGCGCGCCGTATCCGCCGTTCTCGGTGAATTCGGCCTCTGCCGCCGTGGTGCGCCGGTCCAGCGCCGCATTGCGGTAGGGGAAGCGCCCGAACTGGCGGATCACCTCGCGGTGCACGCGCGCGTGCAGCAGGTTGTCGCCACCGTCCAGACGCTCCTTGATCAGGCGCACGCAGCGGTCCTGATCGCAGAGGTTTTCCGAATGCATCAGCGGCAGGTAGAAGAACTGCCGCGCGGGCCCGTCGATCTTCATGTCCCAGCCGCGATGGATCGCCTGCTTGGCCACCGCCAGCGCCACCCGGTCCGAGGCAAAGGCCCGGGCCTCGCCACGGAACATGTTGCGGGGGAACTGATCGGCCAGGATGATATAGGCCAGAACGCCGCTGGGATGCGTCAGCCACAGGCCGAAACGCCCCTCCATCAGCCCTTCCCACGCGGCACCGAAACGCGCGGTGATCTCCGCGTCAAGCGCGTCGTCCTGCGCGTACCACCCCTTGGCTCCGACCTCGTCGAGCCAGAATCCCAGAACCTCTTCGGGCTTTGTCATCGTCCTCTCCAGTCACACATGACCCGCTCCACAGGTCCAAGCATTATGCGAGCGAAGGCCCTGACCCCAATCACGAATTCTGTCAATGTCTGACAGATCGGGGGCGTCACTCCTCTTCTTCCTCTTCGTCACCGGACCGGTCGATGTAGTAGTCCTGCGCAATCTCGACCGCGATGGGCGAGGCGGAGGGCATGACCTTGGCATAGGCGGTCTGCTCCTCGACGGAATGCGCGGGCCGCTGCGTCATCCGGTACAGCGCGTAAAGCGAGACCGCCGACATCAGAACGGTGATCAGCACGAAGAAGCCCGCGGGGCCGATCTGTTGCATGCCCCAGCCGATGATCAGCGGGCCGGCCACGGCGCCCACGCCGTTCACGAACAGCAGACCGGCCGAGGCACCGGCCATGTCCTCCGGCTCGAGGAAGTCGTTGGTATAGGCGATCAGCAGCGAATACAGCGGGTTGGAACAGCCGCCGACCACGAAGGCGCAGGTCACGAGGATGGGGAAGGCCCCGCCCGCGAAGATCGCCACCGCCGCCGCCGCGGCGCCGAGCGCGGCCACCATCATGATCAGCCGCCGCCGGTCGAAGCGGTCCGACAGCCAGCCCAGCGGATACTGCATCAAGAGCGCGCCGATGTAGAAGGTGGCGACGAAGATCGAGATCTGCCCCAGCGTCAGCCCGGCCTGTGTGCCGTAGACCGCCGCCATGCCGAACTGCGCGGAGAAGACCCCGCCCAGCAGGAACATGCCCACCATGCCCAGCGGCGAGACGGCGTAGAGCTCTTTCAGGGTCTTGGGCTTGGTGGATTCGAAGGCCGGGGTGGGCTGGATCGTCAGCAGGATCGGCGCGAAAGAGATCGAAACCAGCACCGAGGGGATGACGAACAGCAAAAAGCCCGTGGCATCCGGGATCAGCAGAACGCCCTGCGCGATGATGATGCCCGCCATCTGCACGATCATGTAGGCCGACAACGTCTGGCCCCGGGTTTCGTTCGAGGTGGCGTTGTTCAGCCAGCTTTCGGCGGTGATGTAGACCCCGCAGAAGCAGAACCCCAGGACCACCCGGCCCAGCGTCCATGCGATGGGGTCGCGGAAGGCCGGAAACAGGATCAGCGCCGCCGAGATGAAGGACCCCAGCGCGGCGAAGACCCGAACGTGCCCGACGCGGCGGATCATGTTCGGCACGCTGCGCGAGGCGATCAGGAAGCCCGCGAAGTAACCCGCCATGACGATCGACATGGTCGCCGCGGAAAAGCCCTCTGCCGAGCCGCGCACACCCAGCAACGAGCCCTGCAGGCCGTTGCCCACCATCAGAAGCAGCATGCCCAGCAGCAGCGGCCAGGCGGTGGTGATGACGTGGTACATGGGACCTCCGGTGTCTTGTACCCCGGGTCTGTCAGGAACCGGGCGGCGCGCTCTGGTCGCTTAGCGACCCCTGCCACGATTCGGTGTCGCGAAGCGACCAGCTTTCCGGGATCAGGCGCGATCCGGCGGGATCAGCAGCGAGGCATCGCCGTAGGAAAAGAACCGGTACCCCTCGGTGACGGCATGATCGTAGACCCGGCGCATCCGCTCCTGCCCCATGAGGGCGGAAACCAGCATGAGCAGCGTCGATTTCGGCAGGTGGAAATTGGTCATCAGCGCGTCGGTCACGTGGAAGGTGAAACCCGGATAGATGAAGATATCCGTCACCCCCGCATAGGGCGCGATCCGGCCAGACCGCGCGGCGGTCTCGATCAGCCGCAGTGCCGTGGTGCCGACGGGAATGATCCGCCCGCCCGCCGCGCGGGTCGCGGCGATCTCGGCAGCGGCCTCTTCGGTGACCTCGCCCCATTCGCCGTGCATCCGGTGCGTCGTCACGTCCTCGACCTTGACCGGCAGAAAGGTGCCCGCCCCCACGTGCAGCGTGACATGGGTGAAGTCCACGCCATGCGCGCGCAGCCGCTCCAGCAGCGGGGCGTCGAAATGCAGCGAGGCCGTGGGCGCGGCGACCGCGCCGCGATGGCGCGCCCAGACGGTCTGGTAATCCTCGTGGTCCTGCGCGTCTGCGGCCCGTTTCGCGGCAATGTAGGGCGGCAGCGGCATCGCGCCCGCCGCGTTCAGGGCCGCGTCGAAATCCTCGCCCGTCAGGTTGAAGCGCAGCACGGCCTGCCCTTCGTGTCGCGCCTCAAGCGTGGCGGACAAGTCGCTGGAAAAAATGATGTCCTCGCCGTCTCGCACCTTCTTCAGCGGCTTCACCAGCGCCGTCCACGCGCCATCCGCCTGCGGCTCCAGCAGGGTCACGTCGATACGGGCCTCGGTCTCTCCGGCCTCGCCGGAGCGTTTGCGTATCCCGTGAAGTCGCGCCGGCAAGACCCTGGTATCGTTGAGGATCAGCCGGTCGCCGGGGCGCAGCCAGCGGGTCAGGTCCGTGACCACCGCATCGGTGAGGGCATCGCCCTCCGCCACAAGCAGACGCGCCGAGGACCGGGGCCGCGCGGGCCGCGTGGCAATCAGGCTTTCAGGCAGGTCGAAGTCGAAATCGCTGAGTTTCATTGCAGGCTCCGCCGGGCTTATTGCGACAGCTCTGGCGGCGGGCGCCGGAAGATGTCGCGGAACATGCCCGGCGTGAACACCGAAAGCGGATTGACCGCAACCCTTGGCGCGTCCACCGCGCCGCGCAGGTTGAAGTTGAAGCCGATTAGCCCCTCGCCCTTGCGCGAGAAGATCCGCCCGATGCCATTGACGATGTAGATCGGCGACAGCACCCCCTGCATGTCCATCTGCCGCGCCGCGAGGTCGTAATAGCCGTCCAGCGAGATGCCCATGGAGGGGCCCACCGCGCTGGAGCGCGAGACCACCACCCGCGACGGCGACAGGCGGAAGCGCGCCTCGACCTCGGAAAAGAAGATGCCGGGGCCGTTCAGTTGGTCGATCAGGCCGACGACACTGATGCCATCGAGCAGCGAGGCGACGATGGGCGCCTTCTGCAGGCGCGCGCCCTCGATCCGCAGCAGCCCGTCGAAGCTGCCCGCCTGCCCGCGCAGCGGCGCGAGGTCCAGGCTGAAGGTGCCATCCTGCACCGTCTTCAGGAAGCCCGCGTAGCGCAGCACGTCACCCGCGTCCTCGCCCCGGATGCGGAAGGCGGCAGCGCCGTTCTGGGGCACCGCCTCGCCCTTGATCGGCGCGCGGCCCGCAAGCGCGCCCTCGAAACGGCCTTCCAGCCCGCGCGCGGTGGCGAAGGTGCCGCGGAAGTCGCGCAGCTCGATGCTGTCGGTCACCTGCAAGCGGTCCAGCGCCAGCGACAGCGGCGCCCCGCCGCCCGCCCCGCCACCGGAGCCCGATCCGCCGCCCATGCCGAAGGGCGCGCGGCGCAGGTCGATGCTGCCAGAGGTCAGCTCGACCGCCGGGGCCTGCCCGGCGCCGCGCCCGCGCAGGCGCCCGGCCACATCCATCCAGTCGCCGACGCTGAGGCGGCTGAGGTCCAGCCGGTCCAGCGCGCCGCCGGGGGCCAGATGCAGGCGGCCCTCGGCCTCCAGCCCGCCGCCCGAGAGCGCGAGGCGGTCCACCGTCACGGGCTGCGTCAGCGCCCCCGAGACGCGCAGCTGCCCGGTGCTTCCCCGGCCCAGCGACCAGCCGATCTGCGGAATGCCCAGGGCCAGCCCCGCAAGGTTGCTTTCCAGCGCAAAGCGCGGCGCGGCGCCCTTGGGCAGGTCGACCGTCAGCGCGCCCCGGCCACTGCCCGAGACCATGCCCCGGGGCAGGGAAACCCCCAGCGTCGCGAGGTTGGCCGCGCTCAGCGCGACGTCTGCCGTCACCTGCCCGTCGCCACCGCCGGTCAGCGGCTGCTTCCATGTGCCGGTCGCGGCGACCCCGTCCAGCGTGACATCGCCGCCGATGCGCAGGCTGTCGCCGTCGGTGCGCATCTCCAGCCGTTCGGCGGCCAGCACCCTGCCCGCGACAAGCTGGTCGCTTTCGACGTCGTGCAGCGTCCCGGCAAGATCCAGCGTAACCTCGGGCAGCTTCAGGCCGCGGATCAGCGGCAGCGCGATGCGCCCGGTGACCTCGGCCCGCCCGGTGGCCAGAGAGGCGTCCCGCCCGGTCTTTTCCAGGATCCGCCAGGCCTCGTTGTCGAGGTAGGACAGGGCGGCGGTGGCGCTGCCCTTCGCATTCAGGCGGATCTCTCCGACCTGCGGCTGGGCCTTCAGGTCGGCGATGACGAAGGCGCTGCCCGCGACGTCGAGCGCGCCGCCCTGCTCTGGCTCGATCAGGCCGCTGTCGACCCGCACGCCCAGCCGCTGCCCCTGAATGGTCAGGCGACCCGACCCGCCCTGCACCGCGGGCAGGCGCCGGTTGTAGGTCAGCTGCCCCTCCGAGAAGGAAAGGTCGAGGAAGGTCTCGGGCTCTTCGGCGCCCGGCGCAAGGCGCAGCGCGAAGGCGATGTCGTGCAGGATGCCGGACCGGACGTTCTCGGCCACCCAGCGTCGGGTGTTCGGGCGGAAGTCTTCCGGCCAGTAGGCCAGAACATGCGCGGCGGTGGTCCGGCTCACCGTGGTGTCGAGGCTCAGGTCCCAGCCGTCGGGCCGCGCCTCTGCCCGGCCCTTCGCCTGAAGCGGAAAGCGCGGATCGGTCGACCGCAGCGCGCCCAGGGTGAAGGTGAAGGGCGCGAGGTCGACCTTGAAGGCGAGACTGGCCCCCGAGACCGCGATGGCGCGGTCCATCAGCAGGCCGCCCGCCAGCTCCGCGTCGCGCAGGGTGAACTGGCCGGTCAGCCCCTCGGGCCAGCCGCTGTCCAGCCCGCGCAGCCGCGCCTCTCCGCGGGCGCCGATCCGGCCCAGGCTGGTGTCCACCTCCGCCTCGTCGAAGGTCAGGATGCCGCTGTCGGGATCGAAGGCGAAAACCGTATGCGCGCCGTCGAACTTCAGCGGCCGGGTGGCCCGGTTGGGTTGCAGGACCCCGGCGCCGATTTCCAGCCGCGCCTGCATCGGGCCAAGGCTGCCGTCCGCTTCGAAGGCCGAGCGCAGGGAGCCCGAGATCGGCGCCTCGACATCGCCCAGCCAGGCCAGCGCGGGGGTCTGCGTGGCGATGTCCTGCGCGGGCAGGTTCTGCAGCGACAGGGCGAAGTCGAGCCGGTTCTCGCCGAATGGGCTGGAGGCATCCAGCTCCACCGTGGCCACGCCCGAACCGCCTCCAAGAAGCGCCACGTCGCCCGCAAGGTGCAGCCTGTCGGCGTCGCGCAGAAGCTGCACCCGCCCGCCGTCCGCCGTCCAGCCGCGCCGCGCGCGCTGGTCCTCGAAGCGCAGGGTCAGACCGTCTGCCTCGAAGAGGTCGAGCCCGGCAAGGCGCGGGTCCTGAAGCAGCCTGTCGACGCGACCGATCATCTGCGCCACATCGGGCACCTCTGTCCCGGCGGCGAAGGCATCGCCAAGTGCCAGCCCGAAGCGCCCCTGCGGGTCGCGGGTCATGGTGAGGAAGGCCCCGGACACCTGCACTTCGCGCAGCGCGACACGCCCGCGCAACAGCGCCGAGGGCGACAGGCCCGCCTCGATATCCGCAAGCTGCGCGATGCGCTCGCCCCGGTCGTTGTCGATCTCGACGTCCCAAAGGATGACCCGCGCAAGACCGCTGCGCTGGATCAGCAGGCTCATCCGGCCAAAGTCGATATCCAGCCCCGGCAGGCTGTCGGTCAGCCGCGCCTCGATGCGGTCGCGCACCCATGGCGGCGCATCCACCGGCCTGCCCACCGCCCAGAGCGCCCCCAGCCCGGCGCCGGCGGTCAGCACGAAAAGCACCAGCAGAACGGCAAAGCCGCCCCGGCGACGACGGCGCCTGCGCCGCGTCCGGCGATCCTGCGCCGCCTTCTGCTGCGGCTGTTCTGGGGTCCGGTCCGCGCTCAATACCTGCCCGCTCTGTTCGATTTGGCCTTGACCCCGGCCCTGTCAGGCCGAGTTTGACCGCGAGTATAGCGCAAGCCACGACAGGAGACAGGCATGACAGACACGGTTCGCGATTTCACGCTGCCCTCGACGGAGGGAGAGGTCACCCTATCGGCCCTGCGCGGGGCCCCGGTGGTGCTGTTCTTCTACCCGCGTGACGACACCTCGGGCTGCACCAAGGAGAACGAGGCCTTTTCCGCGCTGAAGCCCGCCTTCGAGGCGGCGGGCGCAAAGGTCTACGGCATCTCGAAGGACAGCCTTGCCAGTCACGAGAAATTCATGGCCAAGAAGGCCCTGACCGTGCCGCTGCTGTCGGACGAGGGGTCCGACCTGTCCGAGGCCTTCGGGGTGTGGAAGGAAAAGAAGATGTACGGCAAGACCTTCATGGGCATCGAACGCTCGACCTTCCTGATCGACGCCGAGGGGCGGATCGCGAAGGAGTGGCGCAAGGTGAAGGTGCCGGGCCATGCCGAAGAGGTGCTGGAGGCGGTGAAGGCACTGTAAACCCCGGCCTTTCTGCCCTATGCGGGCGGTGCGGGGGCCCTGCCCCCGTCCCTTCGGGACTCCCCCGGGATATTTTTGGACAGAAGAAGCAGGAGCGGCGGCATGTCCGGGCAGACATTGAGCGAAATGGCCGTCGAGGTGCTGACCACGGCGGAGGGGCGCGCCAAGACGGCGCTGGCGCGGCGCCACGCGGCCACCTGGTTCGCCGCCCGCGCCGAGGGGCGCGCGATCCCGCTGGGCCGGGCCGCGCCGCCGATGCGTC
Organism: Ponticoccus sp. (in: a-proteobacteria); assembly: GCF_048381735.1. Classification (NCBI taxonomy): domain Bacteria; kingdom Pseudomonadati; phylum Pseudomonadota; class Alphaproteobacteria; order Rhodobacterales; family Roseobacteraceae; genus Ponticoccus; species Ponticoccus sp. (in: a-proteobacteria). The sequence continues at coordinate 66,954 of NZ_JBLXGL010000004.1, read as the reverse complement.
CGGCCCGGCCCGCCGAGCCCGCGCTGCTGGATCCCCGCGACGTGCCGCGGCGCCGGCCCGGCTCGCCGCAGGGGCGGATCGCGCTGTTGCACGCGGTCGCCCATATCGAGCTGAACGCGGTGGACCTGCACTGGGACATCCTTGCGCGTTTTACCGACATTCCCATGCCCATGGGTTTCTACGACGACTGGGTGAAATGCGGCGACGAGGAGGCCAAGCACTTCAACCTGGTCTGCGACTGCCTCGAAGAGATGGGCAGCCACTACGGCGCCCTGCCCGCCCATGCCGGCATGTGGCGCGCCGCAGAGGACACGGCGGAGGACTTCATGGGGCGCCTTGCCGTGGTGCCCATGGTGCTGGAGGCGCGCGGCCTGGACGTCACCCCGGGCATGATCGCGGTCTTCGAAAAGGCCGGGGCCGAGAGCGCGGTCGCGGCATTGAAGACCATCTATGCCGAAGAGGTCGGGCACGTGGCCTATGGGTCAAAGTGGTTCCATTTCCTCTGCGGACGGCACGACCATGACCCGAAAGACGTCTTTCACACACTGGTCGGGAAATATTTCCACGGGGCCTTGAAGCCGCCGTTCAACGAAGAGAAACGGGCCGAGGCCGGGCTGCCGCCGGACTTCTACTGGCCCCTGGCGGACGAGATCCCCAAGCGAAGCCGTTGAATAAGCGGTTTTTTGCCGCTTTGGCCACATCCTGCCGGTCAAAGCGAATCGCCGGACCAAAAATCTTGCGTCGTGACAATTGCGCCGATAAGCCCCTTTGCAAGGCGCCGGATGGGGAACCGAGCGTCTTTGTTGGGACGACTTAGGGGACACCAGGTGAGAACACGTCTGGCGATAAAGACACACGCGCTTCTGGAGGGTTTCTTCCCGGAGCGCCGGCTTTTCCTGCGATCGGACAGCGAGACCCGCTTCATCCGGCTGCGACCCGAGACCCAGGCCATTGCCTTCACCGGCGTCTCTCTTCTGGTCGGCTGGACCACCATCGCCACCGCCGTGCTGCTGATGGACTCGATCGGCGCCGGCAACTTCCGCGAGCAGGCCCGCCGCGAACAGATCACCTACCAGCAGCGTCTCAATGCCCTGTCGGGCGAACGCGACACCCGCGCCGCCGAGGCGCTGGCCGCCCAGGATCGCTTCAATGCCGCTCTCCGCCAGATCTCGGTCATGCAGACCGAGCTTCTGCAATCCGAGACCCGCCGCCGCGAGCTCGAGACCGGCATCGACGTGATCCAGGCCACCCTGCGCGACACCATGAAGGCCCGGCAGGACGTCAGCGACCGGCTTGCCTCCCTGCAGGACAGCATCGAGGGCGGCGTGCCGCTGGCCGCTGCCGGTCAGGACGATGGCCAGGTCGGCATCCTGTCCGACGCGCTGGCCCGCACCGCCGAGGAACGCGACAAGGTTGTCGCCGACGCGCAGCTTGCGCTGGTCCGCGCCGCCGAGATGGAGGCCGAGATCGAGCTGATGGAGGAGAAGAACGACCGCATCTTCCGCCAGCTGGAAGAGGCGATGACCGTCTCCGTCAAGCCGCTCGACCGGATGTTCGAGAAGGCCGGGATGGACCCCGACCGCATTCTCGGACAGGTGCGCAAGGGATACTCGGGTCAGGGCGGTCCGCTGACGCCGCTGTCCTTCTCGACACGGGGCGAACAGCCCACCGAAGACATGATGCGCGCCAACCGGATCCTGAACCAGATGGACCGGCTGAACATGTACCGCATCGCGGCCCAGAAGGCGCCCTTCGCCTCGCCGCTCAAGGATGCCTTCCGCTTCACCTCGGGCTTCGGCTACCGCTGGGGCCGCCTGCACGCGGGCACCGATTTCGCCGCGCCGCACGGCACCGCGATCTACGCCACCGCCGACGGCGTCGTGACCCACGCCGGCTGGTCCTCGGGCTACGGGCGTCTCGTGAAGATCCAGCATGAATTCGGCATCGAGACACGCTATGCGCACCAGTCCAAAATCCGCGTGAAGGTCGGCCAAAGGGTCTCGCGCGGGGATCGGATCGGTGATATGGGGAACACCGGACGGTCGACCGGGACGCACCTCCACTACGAGGTCCGTGTCGGTGGCAAACCCGTCAACCCCATGACCTATATCAAGGCTGCTAACGATGTTTTCTAAGAGCAAAATCAACGAGCCGGGACATAAGCCCGACGAAGGCAAGACTGCTGCCATGGATGCACCGAAGTCGCCGGTCGGAGACTACAAGCCCGCGACCCCCGCCGCGCCCAAGGCCAAGCCGCCCGCGTCGGTGCTGAGCCAGGACCTGCACGTCACGGGCAACATCAAGACCACCGGCGATATCCAGGTCGAGGGCACGGTCGAGGGCGACATCCGCGCCCACCTGCTGACCATCGGCGAAAGCGCCACCATCAAGGGTGAGGTCATCGCCGACGACGTCGTGGTGAATGGCCGCATCGTGGGCCGCGTGCGCGGCCTGAAGGTCCGCCTGACCGCGACCGCGCGGGTCGAGGGCGACATCATCCACAAGACCATCGCAATCGAATCCGGCGCCCATTTCGAGGGTTCGGTGCAGCGTCAGGACGACCCGCTGAACGGTGGCCGCGCCAAGCCCGGCCAGCAGCCCGGGCAGCCCGGTGCCGCGCCCGCGCCTGCCGCCGCCCAGCAGAACGGCTGATCCGCGGCAGCACCGGATTTTCCGATCACGGGCCTCGCCATCGGCGGGGCCTTTTGCTGTTCTGGCGGCAGCCCGACCGAAGGGCCCGCCATGTCCGCGTCGCTGCTGCCCCCTCCGCCAGCCTGTTCATCGCCTCTTCTGCCCTGCACGCGAGGTCGCGCTGGCCCCTGTTCCGGGACGCCGCTGCATCCTGTGGCTGTCCGCCTCAACGCCGCCGGCGACACTAAGGCGCTGCTTTCGGCCATCGAGAGGCCCGCGCGCCCAGCAGCCGATCCTCGGGGATCGAGGGCAACGCCAACCCCGTGTCTCTTTTCGATTGGCCCCGGGGCTGCGCGCAGGGCGCTGGCATAGGCCGACACGACACGGCGCATCAGCGGGCAGCCCGCGATCGACGGCCCCCGGCCTGTGACACCGAATGCGCCCGCATCGGGGCTTCGGAAAACACCTCTGCTTCCCTGTCCCAGGGATCGTGTCAGCCGGAAGACAGTCCCGTCAGGCCTCCAGTTCGGCATCCCAGTACAGGAAGTCCATCCAGCTTTCGTGCAGGTGGTTGGGCGGGAAGCGGCGACCCATGTTCAGCAGCTCTCCGGCGCTTGGCGGACGCGGGGTCTTGTACAGCGACATCTTCGCCTGCCGCAGGCTTTTCGAGCCCTTGCGCAGGTTGCAGGGCGCGCAGGCGGCGACGACGTTCTCCCAGCTGGTGATCCCGCCCGAGGCGCGCGGAACCACGTGATCGAAGGTCAGTTCCGACTTGGCGCCGCAGTACTGGCAGCGGAATTCGTCCCTCAGAAAAAGATTGAAGCGCGTGAATGCCACGCGCTTCTGAGGTTTCACGAAATCTTTCAGGACCACCACCGAGGGTATCCTGATGCTCATACTCGGGCTTCTGACGACCTCGTCGTATTCGGCCACGATGTCCACCCGGTCGAGAAAGGCCGCCTTGACCGCGTCCTGCCATGGCCAGAGCGACAGCGGGTAATAGGACAGCGGCCTGTAATCCGCATTCAGCACCAAGGCCGGGTGCTGTTTCAATGCCCCCGGTTCACGTACGAAATTCGTTCTGAACTCTGGGTCCATGACGGGACTCGTCCTCCGCTCCGTCTGCTCGTTTTCAAGCCGGAGCGGGACGCCCCGCCCCTTACCATGATCACTATATATCGCGTCGGGCTTCTGACAAGTCCCGCAACATGCAGTGTCGTGACAGAGGGCTACCCCGCATTTGTAATGTGCGTGTGACAGGCAACATGCGCTTTTCGGGCGGCGGAACCGCAAACTGTCGCCTGGCGGATGGCCCGATCCCAGCCCAGAACCCGGGGTCCGGCGGCGCCTGCGGTCTCTGGCCCGCGCCCCGGGCCATGGCGCCGGACTGCAGGAGACGGCGCCGGGACCTGCCCGGATACCGGATTGCCCGCGATGGCGCGGCGGCCCCTAGTCTTCCGTCCGGGTCTCCGGCTCTGCCGCCGCAGGCGGGACCACCTCTGCCGCCGCGGGCGGCGCCTCTGCCTCTGCCGGGGCCGCCTCCACCCCTGCCGCCGCTGCCGGGGCCGCCACCGCAGCCGCCGGCTCCACGAAGGCCACCGGCCCCAGCGTCGCGTTCAGGCCCCAGTTGCGGACCTTCAGCACACCGTCCGCGATATACAGCTGGCGGATCGGGTAAACCGTTTCCCCCTCCGGCCCGGCCAGCACCATCACCGGCCCCTTGTTGGTGTTGCGCGTCCAGACCAGCGGGTCGGTCAGGGTGATGTTGTCGATGATGGCACGCACCGCCTCGGCATCCGTCACCCGGTCCACCTTGAAGTAGCAGGCGCCCTCGTAGCCGCCCGCCGCGGCGAAGGTCACGGCCCCCACCGCAAGGGTCACCGGCGCGGTCACGATCGAGGTCACGGTGGCCGCGACTCCCCCGGCCCCGGCCGCCGTACCCGAGGCGGTGCCCGCCGCGCCCGAGATCAGCGAGACGCTCTGGCCCGGGTGCATCAGCATCCACTGCCCGGCGGCGCGCGCGCCCTCGCGGGCCACCGGCGCCAGCGCCTTGCCCGCCTCCCCCGCTTTCTGGACAGCCGCCCCGGCAAGGATCGAAGGCTTGTAGTCGCAAAGCCCCGCCTCCTGCGCCATCGCCTGTCCGACCATGGGCAGGCTGCCCATGGCGGCAAGGGCAAGGCCCCGAAGCGATGTTCCGAAAGGACCTGTCATCCGAATTCTCCATTCCGCTGCTCGGACCCAGAGGTAACAGCAGGCCTGAAGCTGACAAGGCCTGCTGCCTGCACGTCTGCGCGATAGGCGTTCCCTTGCCACGGGCGCCAAAGCCGCTTCGAAGCGGCTTGCAAGCGCCGTCCACGGCGCTTCGAAGGCGTTTCGAAACGCCCTACCCGCTCAGAACCCGCATTTGTCGCGCAGGAAGGCCAGCGCCACGCCCAGCCCGTCCGGCGCAATGCCATGGGCCGTGCCCTTCATGATATGGGCGTAGACCTCTTTCCAGCCGGCCTGCTGCAACGCCTCGGCGGCCTGCGGCAGCGAATCCGGCGGCACCACGTCGTCCTGATCGCCATGCACCAGCAGCACCGGCGGCTTCGTCACCACCTCGTCGGCCAGCAGTTCCGGCTGCAACAGGCGCCCCGAGAAACCCACGATCCCGGCCAGTTCGTCCTCGCGCCGCGGCCCGACATGCAGGCTCATCATCGTGCCCTGCGAGAAGCCCAGCAGCGCCACCTGCTCGGGCATCAGGTCCTCGTCCACCATCAGTGCGTCAAGGAAGGCATTCAGGTCGTCGACCGCGCGGGCCATGCCCGCCATGGCCTCTTCCTCGGACGAGCCGTCGATCCACGGGATCGGGAACCACTGGAAGCCCATGGGCGCCCCGGCGCAGGCCTCGGGCGCATCGGGCGCCACGAAAAGCGTGTCCGGCAGGTGTTCGCTCAGCGGATCGGCCAGCCCCAGAAGGTCGGCGCCATTGGCGCCGTAGCCGTGCAGAAAGACCACGCAAGAGCGCAACTCTCCAGAGGCTGGCGCCCGGCGGCCGGTGTTCAGTACCCGTGTCATGGTGTCGGTGGTCTCCCGATTGTCGTCCTCGCCCGGTCTGCCGGGCGGTCAGTTGGTGGGCGCGGCGCCCGCCTCGGCGCAGTCGACAAGGGCGCTGCCGGAAAACCCGTCGGCCCATGTCTCGCTGTAGAGGTACCTGCCCTCCCCCCGCGCCGACAGGCTGAAGTCGTAGTGGTCCGTGCCGCCGTCGTCCATCGCAAAGGCATGCCGGCAGCCCGCGCCGAGGTAATCGGCGCATTGGCCGCGATCATCGGTCGGCTCGATCTCGCCGCTTTCGCTGGTGGCCTGGATGCGGTAGCGCGGCCCTTCGAACGCGAAGCGCAGGGCATAGGTCTCGTGGGTGCCGTCCTCGTTGTAGAAGCGCATGGACCCGGTGCACAGGGTCGGGGCGTCGAACCCCGCCAAGGCCACCGTGCCGCAAAGCGTCATGGCCGCCGCCAGTATCCCGATCCGTGCCGTCATGCGATGCCTTCGCGCTGCTTCATGACATGGTAATAGGCCCAGAGCACCCGCGCGGCAACCGAGCGCCAGGGCGACCAGGCCTCGGCCATCTGCCGCAGCGCCTTTTCCCGGGGCCGCTCGGGCAGGTCGAACAAAAGCCGGGCGCCTTCCTGCAGGGCCAGATCCCCGGGCGCGAAGACATCGGCCCGGCCCAGCGAGAACATCGCGTAGATCTCTGCCGTCCAGATGCCGATCCCCTTCACCGCGACCAGCTGCCGCGTCACCTCTGGCGTGGGCAGGCCGCGCAGGGCCTCGTAGTCGAGCCCCGCCTCGGCAAGCGCCACCGCGTAGCGCGCCTTCTGCCGCGAGAGGCCAAGCGCCCGCAACGCCTCTTCGCCGCTGTCAAGGATCGCCTCGGGCGTGGTCTGGCCCGCCTCTTCGAGCCGCGCCCAGATTGCCCGGGCCGAGGCGACAGAGACCTGCTGGCTGGTGATCGCGCTCAGCAGCTGGGCAAAGCCGTCGTCGCGCAGGCGCAGGGGCAGCGGCCCGGTCAGCGTCAGCGCGGCGGCAAAGCGCGGGTCGCGGGCGGCCAGCCAGGCCGCACCCTCGGCTACGCAGTCCGTGCCGCGAATGATCCGCTCTGTCCGCTCCGTATCCATGGCCCTGAGTGACCCGGGCCGCGGGCCCCCGTCAACCCGGCTCTTGCGCCTTCGGTCCCGGCGGCCCCGGGATTGCAGGGGCGATCATTGCGGCCCTGGGGTGCGGTGGTCCCGGTATCCGTGTCTAGAGCCTTCGGTAGCCGCCACCGCTCCGGGGTTGCGCGGACGGATCATCGGGGCCCCGTGCGGCGAGTTCGTGGCTTTCGCGTCTTGCGTCCCTGTCGCAAGCCACGCGCCGAGTTTGCCCGGGGGCTCCGTTGCGGCCCCGGGGTGCGATGGTCGCCGCCTGGCATCTTGCGCCCTCCGTCGCCGCCGCAGCCCCGGGATTGCGCGGACGGATCATTGCGGCCCCCGGGGGCGGTGGTCCCGGCCTCGGCGTCTTGTGCCTTCGGGTGCCACCGCAAGCCCGGCGCGGGATGGTTCCGGGCGGGCAGGCGCGGCGCCGGGCGGGGGGACTGCTCTATGCCCCGGGGAACCGCTCCCTGCGCTTCGGGCCTTGCGAAGCCCGGCGGCGCGGCCTACGCATTCCCCATGAGCGATATGACCCTCCCTTCCCCCTCCTCCGACGCGCCCCGCGCCCGTCGCAACGTCGCCGTTCTGGTCTGCGCGCAGGCCTTTCTGGGGGCGCAGATGCCGATGATCTTCACCATCGGCGGGCTGGCGGGCCAATCGCTGGCCTCGAACCTGTGCTACGCGACGCTGCCGATCTCGATGATCGTGCTGGGGTCGATGCTGGCGGCGACGCCGGTCTCGGCCATGATGCAGCGTTTCGGGCGCCGCGCAGGCTTTACGCTGGGCGCGCTGGCGGGCGCCCTCGGCGGCGCGGTCGGGGCCTGGGGGCTGTATACCGCCTCTTTCCCGCTTTTCCTGCTGGGGTCGCTGATCACCGGGATCTACATGTCGGCGCAGGGGTTCTATCGCTTCGCCGCCGCCGATACCGCATCCGACGACTTCCGGCCCAAGGCGATCTCTTACGTCATGGCGGGCGGGCTGGCCTCGGCCATCATCGGGCCACAGCTGGTGAAGGTCACGGCGGATGCCTATGTCATCCCCTTCCTCGGCACCTATGGCGCGATCATCGCCATCAACCTGATCGGCGCGCTGCTGTTCCTGTTCCTCGACATTCCGCGCCCGCCGGTGCCCTCTGCGGATGCACCCAAGGGCCGGTCGCGGCTGGAGCTGCTGAAGACGCCCCGCATCGCCGTCGCGGTGATCTGCGGCATGGTCTCTTACGCGCTGATGAACCTTGTCATGACCTCGACGCCGCTGGCCGTGGTCGGCTGCGGCTTTGACAAGGGCGACGCGGCGGATGTGGTCACGGCCCATGTGCTGGCGATGTTCGTGCCCTCGTTCTTCACCGGCCACCTGATCGCCCGTTTCGGGGTGGAAAAGATCATGGCCGCGGGCCTGCTGATCCTTGCGGGTGCCGGGGCGGTGGCCCTGTCGGGCGTCGCGCTGGAACAGTTCTTCCTTGCGCTGATCCTTCTGGGCCTGGGCTGGAACTTCGGCTTCATCGGCGCCACGGCGATGCTGGCGGGCGCGCATGAGCCGCATGAGCGCGGGCGCATGCAGGGCCTGAACGACCTGCTGGTCTTCGGCGGCGTGACCCTGGCCTCTCTGGCCTCGGGCGGGCTGATGAACTGCTCGGGCGGGACGGCACAACAGGGCTGGCTGGCGGTCAACCTCGCCATGGCGCCCTTCCTCGTGCTGGCGGGCGGCGCGCTGATCTGGCTGGTGCTGCGCCCGAAGGACATCGCGGCCTGATCAGGCCCGCCGGTCAAGGTGGGATGGGTTGGAAGCCCATCCTGCCCCGGATAGCCTGGGCAGCGATCCGGTGACAGGCTGCCTTTCGCGCCGCCGGGGTGTCGCAAGATCCGGGCGCCCTGACGGAGGCGGATCGAGAGCCGGTCGGACCGACACGCCCTGACATCGCCCCCGATCACCTCGGTGCAAAGCAAGCACGCACGTTCAGGCCCCCCGGTCACCGCGACCCAAAGCAAGCCTGCCCGGCCCCGCGCCTCTGGCGGCAAAGAACCGCCCTCTGCCACCCGCGCCGGGGCGTCAGAGGCACGGCGCAGCATCCAGTGATACTGACCCGGCACAGCCCGCCCGGACCCGCGTTTCCGGCACCATCAGCCCACCCGCGCCGAGGCGCCTGCTCCCCCGACCAACGTCCGGTCACCCCGACCCAAGGCAACGCGCCCGGATCCGTGCCACTGAAGGCATCTGCCCGCCCCCACCGGGGCCTTGGCACAGCCTACCAGCGTCCGGTCATCCCGACCCAAAGCCAGCGCGCCCGGACCTGCGCCTCTGGCGGCATCAGCCCACCCTGCGCCACCCGCGCCGGGGCGTCAGAGGCACGGCGCAGCACCGGCGCCGCCATGGCCGCCGCCAGCAGGGCGGGCCGCGCCTCGCCCACCACCGTGCCGCGCAGGGCGCGCGCCTCGGCCAGTCGCGCCAGACCCTGCCGCGCCAGGTCCGCCACGGCCTCGGGGCGCCCGTCCGGCAGCGGCAGCTTGCCACGGGCCTCCAGTTCCGGCACCGCGCGCAGGTAGCCCGCCAGCGCCGAACCCGTTCCCAGAGCCAGCGCCGCCCGCCCGTCGCGATCCCCCAGCGCCCGCGCGGCGGCCTGCATCAGGGCGCCCCCGGTGGCGGCGAGGTAGGCCATCAGGGCGCCCCGGTTGGCAAAGGGCGCCTTCTCGATGTCCAGCCTGCGCGCCTCGACCACCCCGTCCAGCAGCGCCGCGCCTTCGGCGTCCAGCACCTGCGCCAGCGGCGTCACCACCGCGTGGCGGCGCACCGCCCCGCCGGCGCGGATCTCGTCCAGCGCATCGCGCCACCACTGCAGCCGCATCTCGGCGATCATCGGCTCTGCCGTGACCCAGGGCGCGCGGGCCACCTCGATATTGAAGGCATAGATCGGAAACAGCGCCGCCCGCGCCGCCACCGGCGCCGCCATCACGGCGCGAAACCGCTCGGGGTCGGCGCGCTGCACCAGTTCGGCACAGCCATGCAGGTCGCTGCCGGGCGCGAACCTCATGTCCGGCGTGCCACGACCAGCAGATAACCGACCTCGGCCCGATGCGCCCGCCAGGCCGCCGCCTCTTGCGCGCATTGATCCAGCATCGCGGCCAAGGGGGCGCCAGCACCGGGGCGCAGCGCTGCGATCCGGGCTTCCAGCGGCTGAAAATAGGCCTCCCAGCCCGCGTCCGGCACCCGGCGATGGCCCAAGACCGTGAACCCCTGCGTCTCGACCATGGCGACGATCTGCTCTGCATCGCGCAGCGGGTAGCCACCGAAGATCGACCCTGCCTCTGGCGAGGGCGCCTCGACGAAACGGCAGGGCTCCGAGAAGGCCAGCACGCCCGCCGGTTTCAGCGCGCGGCCCAGTCTGCGCGGCCCCTCTTCGAGACCGAGGAAGTAGAGCGCCCCTGCGCACCAGATCAGGTCGAAGGGCGCCTCGGGCAAGGCTTCCAGCGCCGTGAAATCGGCGGAGACACCCCGCGCCCGGGGCTCGTTCGCCAAGCGCGCGTCGGCGGCCTCGCCAAAGTGCAGGTCCACCGCCACGACATGGCCCCGGGGGGCTGCCGAGAGCAGCGCCGCCACGTCGCCGCCGGGGCCGGAACCCGCGTCGCAGATCGCCGCCTCCTCGGGCACCTCCGCCAGGGCGCAGGCCCATGCCACATCTTCGGGGGCACCGGGGCCTTCGCGCGGCAGGTCCATGTGGACGGTGAAGAAGGCGTCCCAGTCCATCACGCCCCCGCGCGCACCAGCTTCCAGCGCACCGCGTCCAGAAGCGCCTCGAACGAGGCGTCGACGATATTCGCGCTGACGCCCACGGTGGCCCAGCGGCGGCCCTCGCCGTCCTCGCTGTCGATGATGACGCGGGTGACCGCCTCTGTCCCGCCCTGGGTGATGCGGACCTTGAAGTCCACCAGCCGCATGTCGTCGATCAGCGCCTGATAGCGGCCCAGATCCTTGGCCAGCGCCTTCGACAGCGCGTTCACAGGACCCCGGTCGCAGCCTTCCTCGTCCATCGACTCGGAAACCGACAGCTTCTTCTCGCCATCGACCTTCACCACCACGACCGCTTCGGAAAGCGAGACCATCCGGTCGTACTTGTTCTTCCGCCGCTCGACGGCGACCCGGTAGCGTTTGACCTCGAAGAACTCGGGCAACAGGCCCAGTTCCGACCGCGCCAGCAGCTCGAAGGAAGCCTGCGCGGTGTCGTAGGAATAGCCCTCGGCCTCGCGGGTCTTGATCAGGTCGAGAATACGCGCCAGCGCCGGGTTGCCCGGTTCGACCTCCAGCCCCGCCTCGGCGAGACGGCGGCGCAGGTTCGACTGCCCCGCCTGGTTCGACATGGGGACGACCCGGCGGTTGCCGACCACGCCCGGATCGACATGCTCGTATGTGGTCGGGTCCTTGAGGATGGCGCTGGCGTGCAGCCCCGCCTTATGCGCAAAGGCCGAAGAGCCGACATAGGCCATCTGCCGCATGGGCACGCGGTTGAGGATGTCGTCCAGCATCCGGCTGGTGCGGGTCAGCCCCTCCAGTGCCTCCATGGTCACGCCGGTCCGATAGCGCGAGGCATAGGGCTCTTTCAGCAGCAGCGTCGGGATCAGCGAGGTCAGGTTGGCATTGCCGCAGCGCTCGCCCAGCCCGTTCAGCGTGCCCTGGATCTGGCGGACGCCCGCATCGACGGCGGCCAGCGTCCCGGCGACGGCGTTCTCGGTGTCGTTGTGGGTGTGGATGCCAAGGCGCTCTCCGGGGATGCCCGCCGCGATCACCGCCCCCACGATCTGCCCGATCTCATGCGGCAATGTCCCGCCATTGGTGTCGCAGAGCACGATCCAGCGGGCGCCAGCGGCCTGCGCGGCCTTCAGACAGTCCAGCGCGTAGGCGGGGTTCGCCTTGTAGCCGTCGAAGAAATGCTCGGCGTCCAGCAGCGCCTCGCGCCCCTGCGCCACCAGATGCGCGACAGAGGCGCGGATGTTCTCGACGTTCTCCTCCAGCGTGATGCCGAGCGCGGTGGTGACGTGGAAATCATGCGTCTTGCCGACAAGGCAGACCGAGGCGGTGCCCGCGTTCATCACCGCCGCAAGCACATCGTCGTTCTCGGCGGAACGCCCTGCCCGCTTGGTCATGCCGAAGGCGGTCAGCGTGGCGCGGGTCTGGCCGACCTCCTCGAAGAAGGCGCTGTCGGTGGGGTTCGCCCCGGGCCAGCCGCCCTCGATATGGTCGACGCCCAGCCGGTCGAGCGCCTCGGCGATCCGCAGCTTTTCGGCGGTGGAGAACTGCACGCCCTGCGTCTGCTGCCCGTCGCGCAGCGTCGTGTCGTAAAGGTAAAGACGTTCGCGGGTCATGCGGCGGTTCCCTGCTGGCGGGCGGCGCGGCGGGCGCGCAGGCGGCGCGCCCGGCCTCGGCAAGGTGCGGTTTCGTTGGCGAGGAGGCCGACAGGCGCGATGGGCAGTTTGTCGGCAAGGAGGCTGCCATGCATATCACTATGGGTGCCAACAAGCGCAAAGGGCAGTTCCCGTCCGCGGGTGGGGGTAAAGCCCCCGCCCGTCGCACCGGAGGTGCGCCGTTTAACGTCGGCCCGCCTTTGGCGGGACGGGGCGGACGGGGGCTGCCCGGCCTGCGGCCGGGCAGGCTGCTCGACAAGAAGCGTCACACCAAGCCCTCCAGTTTCGAGGGGTTGAAGCCCGCGCCCGGGACCAGTTCCACGCCTTCCTTGGACATGCGCACCTCAAGCCCGGCGGCGATGAAGCCCTGCTTCAGCCGATCCACCTCGGAGAAGTCCTTGCTCTGCATGGCCTCCGCGCGGGCCTCGGCAAGTCGGGAAGCCATGGCGGAAAGGTCCACCGAAACCTCCGCCCAGCCGCCCAAGGCCTCCTCCAGCAGGCCGAGCATCGCCGCACCTGCCTTCAGCGCGGCGGCGTCGCCGGAGGCGGCCAGACGGTGCAACTCGGCAATCGCTCCGGCCGTGTTCAGATCTTCCGACAGTGCATGAAGGACCGCCGCTGGCACCGCGCCCGCCTCGACGCCCGCGACAAGGCCACGCCATTTGCGCAGCACGGCCTCTGCCTCGCGCGCCTTCTCCGCCGTCCAGTCCATCGGCTTGCGGTAATGCGTCGACAGCATGACGAAGCGGATGACCTCGCCCGGCACGCCCTGATCCAAGAGGTCGCGGACGGTGAAGAAATTGCCCAGCGACTTGGACATCTTCTTGCCCTCGACCTGCAGCATCTCGTTGTGCAGCCAGAACCGGGCGAAGTCGCCCTCGGGGTGGGCGCAGCAGCTTTGCGCGATCTCGTTCTCGTGGTGCGGGAACATCAGGTCGTTGCCGCCGCCGTGGATGTCGAAGCTTTCGCCCAGAAGCGCGTGGCTCATGGCCGAGCACTCGATGTGCCAGCCCGGGCGACCCCGGCCCCAGGGCGACGCCCAGCCCGGCAGCTCGTCCGAGGAGGGCTTCCACAGCACGAAGTCCATCGGGTTCTTCTTGTAGGGCGCCACCTCGACCCGCGCGCCGGCGATCATGTCGTCGACCGACCGGCCCGAGAGCTTGCCATAGGCCGCGTAGCTCTCGACCGCGAAGAGCACATGCCCCTCGGCCTCGTAGGCATGGCCGCGCGCGATCAGGTCCTCGATCATGGCGACCATCTCGGCGATATAGCCGGTCGCGCGCGGCTCGTGATCGGGCCTGAGCGCGCCAAGCGCGTCCATGTCCGCGTGATACCAGCCGATGGTCTCGTCCGACCGTTCCTGCACCAGCGCTTCCAGAGTGCCCTCGGCCCCGGCCTCCTTGCGCGCCAGCGCGGTGGCATTGATCTTGTCGTCCACGTCGGTGAAGTTGCGGACGTAGGTCACATGGTCGGCGCCGTAGACATACCGCAACAGCCGGTAAAGCACGTCGAAGACCAGCACGGGCCGCGCGTTGCCAAGGTGGGCGCGGTCGTAGACCGTGGGACCGCAGAGATAGAGACGCACATTCCCGGGGTCGATGGGCGTGAAGGTCTCCTTCCGCCGGGTGCGGGTATTGGTGAGCGTGATGTCCATAGGCCCGGTCCTTCGCGTTGGTCGCGGCGGGCTTAGCAACTTCATCCGTCAGAGGGAATAGAAGACCGGCCCGCCATGGTCGGGGGCCCCGACCGTGGTCAGCAGATGATGCAAATGAGAGTTGCGGTGATCTTCATGGCCCTAGGCCTTAGCAGGTTTCGCGGCGCCCGCCAAGCGCCACCTGGCCCTTGCATTGCCGGCGGCCCCGGCGCACCCTTGGCTCCATGAGCCGCGAGACCGTCAACACGATCTGCCGGGCGCTGAAGGGCGCCGAATGGTCCGACCCCTGGGGCGGCGGGCACGATGCGTGGAAGGTCGGCGGCAAGATGTTCGCCTGCATCGGCGCGCAGGGCGGCGGGGTGTCGGTCAAGACGCCCTCCATTGCGGATGCCGAGGCGCTGATCGGCATGGAACGGGCGGTCAAGGCGCCCTATTTCCACCGCTCCTGGGTGCAGGTCGACTGGGACGCGGTGCCCGAGGACGAATTGCGCGAGCGGATCGAGAGCTCTTACGCGCTGGTCTTCGGCGGGCTGACGAAGAAGGCGCAGCGGGCCATCGCAGAGGACTGAGCGCGCGCGGGCCGAATTCTTCTAAAGAATTCGGGGCGATTTCTTTGGAAGAAATCGCCCCGCCCGTATCAGTTGTCGCGCTCCCGCTCCAGCGCCCGGTAGGCGGCGACGTTGCGGTTGTGCTCGTCGAGCGTCACCGCGAAATTGTGGCCGTCCACGGGATCGAGCGTCTTTGCCACGAAGTAGCGGTAGTCGGCGCCCGAGGGGTTCAGCGCCGCCTCGATGCTGGCGCGGCCCGGGTTGGCGATGGGGGTCGGCGGCAGCCCGTCGATCACATAGGTGTTCCACGGCGTCGCGCCGCGCAGTTCCGATTGACGCAGGCCCCGGCCCAGCGGACCCTGGCCCTTGGTGATGCCGTAGATCACCGTCGGGTCGGTCTGAAGGCGCATGCCCTGCTCCAGCCGGTTCACGAAGACGGCGGCCACGTCAAAGCGTTCCTGCGCATTGCCGGTTTCCTTCTCGATGATCGAGGCGAGGATCAGCGCCTCTTCGGGGCTTTCCAGCGGCAGGCCGTCGGCACGATCCGCCCAGGCCTCGGCAAGGATCAGCTCCTGGGCCTGGCGCATCCGCTCGATCACGCTGGCGCGGGTGTCGCCGGGGGTGATCTCGTAGCTGTCCGGCGCCAGCGCGCCCTCTTCGGGCACCGCGACCTCGCCTTCGAGGATATCGACCTGCTTGAGTTCCTCGATGACCTGCCAGCTGGTCACGCCCTCGGCCAGCGCCACGCGGTAGCGGGTGTCGCCCGCCTCGCGCACGGAGGCATAGACCTCGGGGGCCTCACCCTCGCCCGGCGTGAACTCGGCGCGCTGCTCGTAGCGGCCGGTCTGCGGGTCGATCTCGCGGACCTCGACCACCGCGCGGGTGATGCCGATGCGGTAGACCACCTCTGTCCCGCAGGTCGAGGCGCCGCCGCGGGTGACGATATCGACGATCTCGGCCATCGAGGCGCCCTCGGGCACCAGGAAGGACCCGGCCTTCAGCTGCTGCGTGCGGTCGGTGTAATCGGCGCCCAGCCGGAACAGCATGGCGCTGCTGACCGCGCCCTGCCCGGACAGGTTCTCCGACACGCGGCTCATATTGGTGCCGCGCGGCACCTCAAGGCAGATCGGCGCCTGAAGCGGACCTTCGGCGGAGTATTCGTTTTGCGCCCAGAGCAGCAGCCCGCCAAAGAGGAAGACCGCGACGACCAGAAAGGTCAGCGCGTTCGAGGCAACATTGCGCCACATCGGGTCAGTCTCCTGCTCAGTCGGCCTTGCCGAAGATCACGCTGGCATTGGTGCCGCCGAAGCCGAAGGAATTCGACAGGGCATAGCGCACCTCGCGGGCACGCTTGGCGTTGGGCGCCAGGTCGATGGGCGTCTCGACCGCCGGATTGTCCAGGTTGATCGTCGGCGGCGCGACCTGATCGCGGATCGCGAGGATCGAGAAGATCGCCTCGATCGCGCCGGCAGCCCCCAGAAGGTGCCCGGTGGCGGATTTGGTCGAGGACATGGTGACCTTCGAGGCGGCATCGCCCAAGAGCCGCTCGACCGCGCCCAATTCGATGGTGTCGGCCATGGTCGAGGTGCCATGCGCGTTGATGTAGTCCAGATCGCCCGGCTGCAGGCCCGCATCGCGCAGCGCCGCCTTCATCGAGCGTTCGCCGCCCTCGCCGCTCTCGGAGGGGGCGGTGATGTGGTAGGCGTCGCCGGTCAGCCCGTAGCCGCAGACTTCGGCGTAGATCTTGGCGCCGCGCGCCTTGGCGTGCTCGTATTCCTCCAGCACGACAACGCCCGCGCCCTCGCCCATGACGAAACCATCGCGGTCGGCGTCATAGGGGCGGCTTGCGGCCTTGGGATCGTCGGCGCGCTTGGTCGAGAGCGCCTTGCAGGCATTGAAGCCCGCGATGCCGATTTCGCAGATCGCCGCCTCGGCGCCGCCCGCGACCATCACGTCGGCGTCGCCGTATTTGATCAGCCGGGCCGCGTCGCCGATGGCATGGGCGCCGGTCGAACAGGCGGTGACCACCGCGTGGTTCGGGCCCTTGAAGCCGTATTTGATCGAGATATTGCCCGAGATCAGGTTGATCAGCGCGCCGGGGATGAAGAAGGGCGAGAC
Source organism: Ponticoccus sp. (in: a-proteobacteria) (assembly GCF_048381735.1). Taxonomy (NCBI): domain Bacteria; kingdom Pseudomonadati; phylum Pseudomonadota; class Alphaproteobacteria; order Rhodobacterales; family Roseobacteraceae; genus Ponticoccus; species Ponticoccus sp. (in: a-proteobacteria). The sequence goes on along the minus strand of NZ_JBLXGL010000004.1, from coordinate 50,441 downwards.
GCGGCGCGGGCCCTTGTCGCGGATCAAGAGCGCGGTGTCGGCGATCGACGACAGACCGCCGATGCCCGAGCCCACCATGACGCCGGTGCGCAACTGCGCCTCTTCGTCCTCGGGCGCCCAGCCCGCATCCTCGACCGCCTGCGCGGCGGCGGCCATGCCGAAGCGGATGAACTCGTCGATCTTCCGCTGTTCCTTCTTGTCCATGTAGAGATCGGGGTTGAAGGTGCCGTCGGTGCCGTCGCCATAGGGCACCTCGCAGGCATAGGTCGTGGCCAGATGGCTGGCGTCGAACTTGGTGATGGTGCCCGCCCCGGACTGCCCGTCCAGCAGGCGCGACCATGTTTCCTCGACCCCGCAGGCCAGCGGGGTGACCAGTCCAAGCCCTGTGACCACAACGCGACGTGCCATGGATCTGCCCTTTCGTTCGTCTCTCTGTTGTCCCGCTCTTACCGTGCGAGGCGGTCCGGGGGCAAGAGTGCGCGCGCGGCCTTGGCGTGGCGCCGCCGCCTCTGTCGGCCCGCGCCTGCCGCTGGCAGGACCGCTGGTCGCGACCGTTTGCATCGGGCCCGGGCGGGCGGCCCCGGCACGGGCGCCTCTGCCCCGTCGCGGTCCGGGGGCCACCCGGAACGCGCCGACCCTGCGCCGGGGCAATTCCACCCCAAAGGGTTTGACCCTCTCAGGGGGACTGCCTACCTTCAACCGGGATAAACCCGCCCGTTGTCACCAATAAAAGGTTTTCCATGCCCCTGCTTGTCGCCACCGATCTGTCTGACCGCTCTGACCGGGCCGTTGAAAGAGCCTTCGACCTTGCGCGCAGGCTTGACACGCCGCTGACCCTGCTCACCGTCGTCGACGAGTCCTATGCCTCGGATTTCGCGCAAGAGATCGGCGCCAAGGCGCGTCATCGGCTTGAAGCGATTGCCGGGAAACTCGGCACCGGCGTCACCTATGACATAAGGGTCGAAACCGGCGATCCGCTTGCGCTGCTGATCCAAGAGGTCAATTCACCGGATCTCGACCTGGTGGTCATGGGGCGGCACCGGCAGCGCGGCGTCCTCGACGGGCTGCGCGCCACCACCGTGGAAAGCGTCGTCTCGCGCTCGCTGACACCGGTGCTGATGGTCGTCGACCCGGTGCTGAGCGACTACCGCCGGGTGCTTGCCCCGGTGGCCTTCTCCGCCACCTGCGCCCGCGCGGTGGAAACGGCCAAGACCATCGCCGCGGATGCGACCTGCCGCATCTTCCACGTCTGGTCCGCTCCTTTCGAGGGCCTGACCGGCGGCAAGGGGTCGGACTATGCCCGCGCGGTCGAAGCCGAAACCCGCGACCAGGCCGCGGACTGGGTCCAGAGCTTTGACGCGCCACATCCCGAGGTCCCGCTGATCCACGGCCCGCTCGGCGCGGCGGTGCAGCAGGAGATCCTGTCCTTCGGCCCGGACCTGCTGGCCATCGGGGCAACCACGCGGCCGCTGTCCTTCAGCGGGCTCGGCTCCTTCGCCGCCGACATGGTGCGCGATCCCCCGAACGACCTGCTGATCGTGCGCGCCGCCAAGCCATAGAACCACAGGCGCCCGGGGATGGCCCCGGCGCCTGCCGCGCGCTGCGCGACCGTCAGGCCCAGTCTGCGCCCAGATCGGCGCGGGCGCGGTCGATCCAGTGGTCGCGCAGCCAGCCGCAGGGTTTCGAGCGGCGAATGACCGAGCCGGAATAGCCCTCGATCGCCTCGTCCATCTTCGGGTGGCCGTGAAAGCAGACCACGCGGGCGTCTTCAGGCAACTGCGGCGGGCGCAGGTAATTCAGCGGAAACGGGTTGCAGTCATACTTGAAGGACACCACCCAGGGCTCTGGGATATAGGTGAAAACCCCGCGATCCATCGCCTTGTGCGAGGTATAGCGCTGCTCGGACCCGCGCGCCTCTTCGACCTCGGCATAGGGGTTGGCCGCAAGGTCGTCGTAAAGAAACCCGTGCCGCGCCGGATCGAAGCGAAAGACCGAACCGTGCCCCGTGGGCCGCCCCTTGCGCTTTTCGGTCCAGTCGTGACGCATGGCGACGGTGCCGGGGGCAAGGTCGTGGATCTCGTCCAGCCCGCCGGTGATCACGACATCAAGGTCGAAACCCAGCACCGGCCCCTCCAGATCCGGCACCAGGCCGGGCCGGAAAAGCGAGGTCTTGCGCATGGCGCCCTGCCGGTTCGCCACCTTCAGCGCCTCGCCCATCGGCCCGGCGAAGGGCTCGACCGGCAGCGGCAGCACCTCGACATCCGGGTGCAGGCCCGCCGCGTCCTCGGTCATGCAGAGAAAGCGCACCGGGCGCGACAGGTGGCGGCGCACGCCGGAATAGAGGCGGTTCACGTATTCCGGCCCGAAGAGCGTGCCCCATTTGATGCACATGATGTTGACGGTCATCGCGGCTCCTTCCCGGCTGGCCCCGGGTGCCGATTAGCAAGTGGCCCGCGGAAAGACCAGCGGCACCCTTGCGCACGCGGCGCGGCGGGCGTAGTCTGGCACCCCAGTAAAACCCCGATGGCCGGAGGCATGATGGAGATTGCATCCCCCTTCCGGGCCGCGCGCGCCTGAGGCCGCGTTGCCCGAGCAAGACACCGGCGTCGCCCCTGCGCGGCGCCTGATGTGATGCCTGTACGGGACCGTTTCCATTGACTGACACGACACTTGCCGACCTCGGATGGTCGGAAGCCTTCGCACGCCAGCTGACCGCCGGTGAAGAGACCCTGAAACCGATGCGCGTGGCCGAAGTCCACCGCGACCGCCTGCGCGCCCTCGGGTCCACGGGCGACGCCATGCTGATCCCCTCGGAGCGCGCCGGCGCCTATGCGGTGGGCGACTGGGTGCTGAGCGACGGCACCAGCGCCCTGCGCCGGCTGGACCCGGCCACCGACCTGACGCGCAAGGCCGCCGGGCATACGGTCGAGCGCCAGCGCATCGCCGCCAATATCGACACCATCGCGGTGGTGACCAGCTGCAACGCCGATTTCAACCTCGCGCGGCTCGAACGCTACCTCGCCCTGATCGCCAGCGCCGGATGCCTGCCCCTGGTGGTGCTGACCAAGGCCGACCTGGTGGAAGACGCCGACGACTACCGCCGCCAGGCCGAAAAGCTCTCGCCGCTGGTGACGGCGCTGGCGCTGAACGCCAAGGACATGGAGGACGCGGGCCGCCTGACCGCATGGTGCGGGCCGGGCCGGACGCTGGCGCTGGTCGGCTCCTCCGGCGTGGGCAAGACAACCCTGCGCAATGCCCTGACCGAACAGGCAGCGGCCACGGCGGGCATCCGCGAGGACGATGCCAAGGGGCGCCATACGACAACCTTCCGTAGCCTCGTGCGCACCCGCGCCGGCGGCTGGCTGATCGACACCCCCGGCATGCGCGAGCTGCAACTGGCCGACGCCCAGGACGGCATCGGCGAGGTCTTCGACGACATCACCGAGATCGCCGCGCAGTGCCGCTTCAACGACTGCGCCCATGACACCGAACCGGGCTGCGCCATCCGCGCGGCGCTCGATGCGGGCCACATCGACCCGGACCGCCTGAAGCGCTGGCAAAAGCTGATGCTCGAAGACCGCTACAACTCGGAAAGCCTCTCGCAGACCCGCTCGCGCCAGAAGGCCTTCGGCAAGATGGTCAAGGGCGGGCAGGCGCGCGGGCGGCAAAAACGCAACCAAGGCCGCTGACACAAGGACGCGGGATCGGCGCCGCGCAGCCCCCGTCTTCTTCTGTCGGAAAATATCCCGGGGGGCCGCGCAGCGGCGGGGGCAGCGCCCCCTCCCCGGTCGCGGCTCCGCCAGACCGTCGAAAGCGCCCCCTGAAAACACATCGGGGGCAGTTCCCGGACCGCCCCCTGCTTCTCTGGTCTCCCCAATACCTCGGGGGAGCCGAAGGCGGGGGCAGAGCCCCCTTTCCCGCGCCCGCAGGCCGGAGCGCCCGACCCGAGCCCCCTGGCTGGGTCGGGCGCCCCATCCGGCCCCATGCGGCCCCGTCAGGCCAGCGGCATGCGGCGTTCGGCGATTTCGGCCCACCACGAACAGCCCGCCGGGATCGCCTCGTCGTTGAAGTTGTATTCCGGGTTGTGCACATCCGCCGAGGGGCCGTTGCCCACGAGGATATAGGCGCCGGGCCGTTCCTCCAGCATATAGGCGAAATCCTCGCCGCCCATGGTGATATCCGCCGCGCGGTCGCAGGCGCCAGAGACCGCCTCGGCGACATCGGCGGCGAAGGCGGTCTGCGCCTCGGAGTTCACCATCGACGGATAGCCCGGCAGCCATGTGACCTCTGCGGTGCCGCCGAAACCCTCGGCGGTCGCGGTGGCCAGCGCCTTCAGGCGCTCTTCGCCCAACTTGCGGTTCTCCTTCGACATGGTGCGCACCGTGCCCTTCAGCTGCACCCGCGCCGGGATCACGTTGAAGGCCTTGGACGAGCTTTCGATCGCGGTGACCGAGACCACGATGGGGTCGGCGGGATCGGCATTGCGCGACGAGATGCTTTGCAGCGCCGTCACGATCTGGGCCGAGATCACCACCGGGTCCACGGTCTGGTGCGGCTTGGCTCCATGGCCGCCCCTGCCCGTCACATCGATCACGAACTGGTCGGTGGCGGCGAAGAAGGCGCCGGGACGGATCGCGAAGCTGCCGACCGGCTGGCCCGGCCAGTTGTGCATGCCATAGACCTCCTGGATGCCGAACCGCTCCATCATGCCGTCCTCGCACATCTCGCGGCCACCGCCGCCACCCTCTTCGGCGGGCTGAAAGATCACCACCACGGTGCCGTCGAAGTTGCGCGTCTCGGCCAGGTACTTGGCGGCGCCCAGCAGCATGGCGGTGTGGCCGTCGTGGCCGCAGGCATGCATGGCCCCGGGTGTCTTCGAGGCATAGTCCAGCCCCGTCGCCTCGTGGATCGGCAGGGCGTCCATGTCGGCGCGCAGGCCCACCACCCTGCCGGACCCGGTCTGGCGGCCCTTGATGACCCCGACAACGCCGGTGCGGCCCAGCCCGGTGACGATCTCGTCGCAGCCGAATTCCTTCAGCTTCTCGGCCACCAGGGCAGAGGTGCGATGGGTCTCGAACAGGATCTCGGGGTTCTCGTGCAGGTCGCGGCGCCAGCCGGTGATCTCGGCGTGCAGTTCAGCGAAGCGGTTCTTGACGGGCATGCTCTCTCCTTCGGCCCCGGGCGGCGGCAGGCGCCGGGCGCGGCCTTCCTGTTGTGGCGGCCCTGCGGGGCCGGTCCTGTTGCAGAGCATAGGAATGGCGGCGGCCTCTGCAAGCCTGTGGATGCGCGGGACATGGGTTTTCCGGGTGAGGCGGCCCGACGGATGGGCGCACCGGCGACGGGTCTTCCGCACCGCGGTCTACGCCCGGACCTCCGTCGACCGGCCGGTCGACGGAGCGGCGCGGCAGAGCGCCGGGTGCGGGGACGCCGGACGGGCCGTCGAGACGATGGGACCGGTGGGAGGGGGCTCTGCCCCCGCGCCCTGCGGGCGCCCCCCGAGGTATTTGTCGGACCAAAGAAGCCCGGGCCGGGTGGATGTCCGGGATGCCGCGGACTTGCGGGCCGGTGCTCAGGCCAGGGATTGCAGCAGGCGTTCCATGAAGGTGCGGCCTTCGGCGAATTGCGCGGTCGAGATGTATTCGTCGCCCTGATGCGCCACCCCGATGGAGCCCGGGCCGCAGACCACGGCGTTGTAGCCCGCCGCCTGGAAATGGCTGGCCTCGGTTCCGTAGCTGACAAAGCTCTGGCCGTTCTCGCCGGTCAGGCGGCGGACCAGTTCCTCGGCGGGGTTGTCCCTGCGCGGGGCCAGAGGCGGCAGGGCAAAGCGTTCCTCGACCTCGATCCATGTCTCCGGGCGGACGGCCTGCATTTCGGCCTGCACCTCTGCCACGCGCCCGGCGAAGAGCCGCCGCCAGGTGTCGAGGTCCTCGCCGGGCACCACGCGAAAGCCGAAGCCGAATTCGCAGTCCTTCGCGGTGATATTATGCGCCGTGCCGCCCCGGACCTGTCCGACATGGGCATTGGTATAGGGCGGGTCGAAGAGCGCGGCGAGGCCCTGCGGCTCTGCCGCCATGAGCGAGGCGTTCAGACCGTTGGCCCAGTCGATCAGTTTGGCGGCGTACATGATCGCGTTGACGCCGGTGTGCAGCATCGAGGAATGGACCTCGAAACCATGCACATGCACCCACCAGGTCACGCCCCCCTTGTGACCCGCGACCGGCTTCAGCATCGTCGGTTCGCCGATGATCGCATCCGAGGCCCTTGGCAGGTGCTGCATGGCCTCGATCAGCGGCGGCGCCCCGGCGCAGCCGATTTCCTCGTCGTAGGACAGCGCCAGCTGCAGCGGCCGCGTGATGCCGCGCTTCTGCGCCTCGACCGCCGCCCAGATGGCCAGCGCGTCGAAGCCCTTCATATCCGCCGTTCCGCGCCCGTAGAGGCGGCCGTCGCGCTCTGTCACCGTGAAGGGGTCGGCGGTCCAGCTCTGCCCGTCCACCGGCACCACGTCGGTATGGCCCGAGAGCAGGACGCCCCCCGGCTCTGGCGGTCCGACATGGGCGTAAAGCGCGGCCTTGCCGGGCTCGTCGGGTTTGACGTGGCGCCCGGCCTCGATGCCATGGGCGGCAAGGTAGCCCTGCACCCAGTCGATCAGCGGCAGGTTGGTGTCGCGGCTGACCGTGGGGAAGGCGACGAGACGGTCGAGGATCTCGCGGGGGGAAAGGGTCTGTGTCATGCACAGACCCTGCCCCGGCGCGGAGCGGAAGGAAAGCCCCGGCACATGCGGCAGCGCGGCAGGGGCCGTGCGTGTCCCGCGGGCGGGCAACCGGGTGGCGGTCCGGCCTGTCCTCGGCGCGCCCGGCAGCCATGGCTCGGCAGTGGTCCCCCGAGGCAGCGGGCGGGCCAGAGGCGGGCTGGCACCGCGTGGCCGGGTTCGGCAGGGCCCGCCGCCCGGTCAGAACCGGGGCAGTGCCCGCCCTCTGGGCAGAGAGAGGCCATGTCCCCGTCCCTGTCGCCACGCACAGGGCGCGTCCGGTCGGGGAGCGCGCCGTCGGTCGAGACACACCAAGACGCACCGCCGCCAGCCGAGGCCGTGCGGATGCCGACCCTCCTGCGGCGCCGATCAGTACCCGCTGTCGGAGGTCAGCACCCTGTGTCCCGGAGAGACCTCGCGGTAGACCGACGGCCCGGGCTCATGCCCAACCCGGTGGATCGGCGAGGGAATCGGCTTGAAGTTCAGGTCCTTCTCGGACTTGCGGCGGCGCGGATCGGCAATGGGCACCGCCTTCATCAGGGCGCGGGTATAGGGATGCTGCGGGTTCTCGAAGACGGCGCGGCGCGGCCCCAGCTCGACGATGCGGCCAAGGTACATCACGCCCACGTGGTGGCTGACCCGCTCGACCACCGCCATGTCGTGGCTGATGAAGACATAGCCAAGGCCCAGCTCTGCCTGCAGTTCCATCATCAGGTTGATGACCTGCGCCTGAACCGAGACGTCCAGCGCCGAAACCGCCTCGTCCGCGACGATCAGCTTGGGGTTCAGCGCCAGCGCGCGGGCAATGGCGATGCGCTGGCGCTGGCCGCCCGACAGCTCGTGCGGGAAGCGGCGCATGAAGCTGCGCGGCAGTTCGACCCGGTCGAATAGGCTGGCGACCCTGTCCATCACCGCAGAGCCCCGGGCCACGCCGTAGTTGTGGATCGGTTCGGCCACCTGATCGGCAAGCGGCAGTTGCGGGTTCAGCGAGGCGAAGGGGTCCTGAAAGATCATCTGCATCTCGCGCCGCATGTCGCGCAGGCCCGAGGGCGACAGCGCCATGACATCGGTGCCGTCCAGATCGATGGTGCCCGCCATCGGCTCGACCAGACGCAGGATCGAGCGCCCCGCCGTGGACTTGCCGCAGCCGCTTTCGCCCACAAGGCTGAGGGTCTGCCCCTTGTTCAGCGTGAAGGACACATCCTCGACCGCGTGCACATTGGCGACGGTGCGCCGGAAGAGCCCGCCCCGGACGGCAAAGCGCGTGGTCAGGTTCTCGACCTTCAGCAGCGGCTCCTGCGTGCCGGGGATCGGTTGCGGCGGCGGACCCGCCTGCCCGACCAGCCGCATCGGCGCGGGCAGATCGGTGCCCGACATCTCGCCCAGCTTGGGCACGGCGGCCAGCAACGCCTTGGTATAGGGATGCTGCGGGCGCTCGAAGATCTCTTCGACGGTGCCCTCCTCGACCTTGTTGCCGCGGAACATGACCACGACGCGGTCGGCCATCTGGGCGACCACCGCCATGTCGTGGGTGATGAACATCACCGCCGTCCCGGTCTCGCGCTTGAGCCGGTCCATCAGGGCGAGGATCTCCGCCTGGATCGTCACGTCCAGCGCGGTGGTGGGTTCGTCGGCGATCAGCAGGCGCGGCTTGCAGGCCAGCGCCATGGCGATCACCACGCGCTGGCGCATGCCGCCCGACAGCTCGTGCGGGTACTGCTTCAGCCGCCGCTCGGCCTCGGGGATGCGGACCTGCTTCATCAGGTCCAGCGCCACGGCGGCGGCCTCTTTCCGGGACAGGCCGCGATGCACGCGCAGGCCCTCGGTCAGCTGGCGTTCCACGGTGAAGACCGGGTTCAGCGCGGTCATCGGTTCCTGGAAGATCATGCCGATCTCGTTGCCGCGGATCGTGCGCATCAGCGACTGGTCGGTGGCGGCGAGGTCGATCTCGCCCCCCTCCTTGCGGTCGAACAGCAGGCGGCCCCCGGCGATCTCGCCGCCGCCGTATTCGATCAGCCGCATCAGCGACAGCGACGAGACCGACTTGCCCGATCCCGATTCGCCGACCACGCAGACGGTCTCTCCGGGGCCGATCTCGAATGAGACATCCTCGACCCCCACCACCGGACCGGACTTGGTCTGGAACTCCACCCGCAGGTTTTCGATGCGGGCAATCGGGTGTGGGGCGGCGTCCAGCATGGCGGTCCTCTGTCTGTCTGACACAGAAGGCTACGGCCTGCCAAAGCCGCCTGTAAAGGGTGGCGGTGCACTTCCTTTAGGCAATGCTTGCATTTTGCGCATCATCTGTTTCGATGGACCCAGTGAGAGAGCGTTGGATGTCATTTCAAACCCCCGGCCATTGCGTGCCGGAATTCGGGATGCATCACTGTTCCCCACCAATGCGAGAACGTGGACGGCCCACGAAGGCCCGTCCCGCCAACTAGGAGAGTGACATGAAACTCAAGACCCTGATGCTGGGGGCTGCCGCTGCCGTGGCCTTCGCACCAGCCGCCATGGCCGAGCGCGGCTCTGACGGCGAAGTGCGGATCATCTACTGGCAGGCGCCGTCGATCCTGAACCCCTTCCTGTCGGGCGGCACCAAGGATACCGAAGCATCGTCGATCATCGTCGAGCCGCTGGCCCGCTACAACGCCTCCGGCGAGCTGGTGCCCTGGCTGGTGGACGAGATCCCCACCGTCAACAACGGCGGCGTCACCGAAGACCTGACCCAGATCACCTGGAAGCTGACCGAGGGCCTCGTGTGGTCCGACGGCACGCCCTTTACGTCCGAGGACGTGAAATTCACCTACGAATACTGCACCCATCCCGAAGGCGGCTGCGCGCAGCTGACCAAGTTCGAGGGGATCGCCAGCGTCGAAACCCCGGATGAGCTGACCGTCGTGGTCACCTTCGACGAACCGCAGCCGGTGCCCTATTCCGCCTTCGTGGGCAACGAAAGCCCGATCCTGCAAAAGGCCCAGTTCGAGAACTGCGTCGGCGCCGCCGCCTCGACCTGCACCGATGAGAACTTTGGCCCCATCGGCACCGGCCCCTTCGTCGTGGACGAGTTCAAGCCCAACGACGTGATCTCGCTGTCGGCGAACCCCAATTACCGCGACCCGAACAAGCCGGCCTTCGCGACCGTCAACTTCAAGGGCGGCGGCGACGCGGCCGCGGCGGGCACCGCCGTGATGGAAACCGGCGAGTTCGACTACGCATGGAACCTTCAGCTGGCGCCCGACGTCATTGCCGAGATGGAAGCCGGCGGGAAAGGCGTCGCCGTGGCGGGCTTTGGTCCGCTGATGGAACGCATCATGCTGAACAACACCAACCCCGACCCGAACCTCGGGCCGGATGAGCGCTCGGTCGTGCGCCCGCACCCCTATCTGTCGGACCCGGCGGTCTACAAGGCCATGTCCATGGCCATCGACCGCAACCTGCTGGTCGAGGTGGGCTATGGTCAGGCCGGTCGCGTGACCTGCTCTTGGGTGCCCGCGCCCGAGGCCTTTGCCTGGACCGATGCCGAGGGCTGCGATGTCCAGGATATCGAGGGCGCCAAGGCGATGCTGGAAGAGGCCGGCTGGGTCGACAGCAACGGCGACGGCATCCGCGAGAAGGACGGCGTCGAGCTGCGGATGCTCTACCAGACCTCCACCAATGCCGTGCGCCAGGACTTCCAGGCGCTGATCAAGGACTGGTGGGAGCAGATCGGCTTCGAGGTCGAGCTGCGCAATGTCGACTCGTCGGTCTTCTTCGGCGGTGACCCGGGTTCGCCCGACACCTTCCAGAAGTTCTATGCCGACGTCGAGATGTACGCCAACACCTTCAACGGCACCGACCCGCAGGCCTACCTTGGCAACGGCCTGTGCGACAAGGCTCCGCGCCCCGAAACCCAGTGGCAGGGCGAGAACATCAGCCGCTTCTGCGACGAGGAATACGACGCGCTGCACACCGAGCTGACCAAGACCGCCGACCCGGCAGAGCGTCAGCGCATCGGCCGCGAGCTGTCGAAGATGGCCTTCGAGCGCGGCGGCATGATCCCGCTGGTGCACCGTGGCCGCCTGTCGGCGCATTCGAACACCCTTGGCGGCGTCGATCTGAACGTCTGGGATTCGGAGCTGTGGAACGTGGCTGACTGGTATCGCACCGAGTAAGCCCCGGAACCGGGCGCGCGCCTGTCGCGCGCCCTCGTGCAGGCCGGGCGCCGCCCCGGCCTGCCCCGACATCGCCGCCGCCCCGGCAGAAAGGCCCGCCCCGCGATGACGACGGACCTCCGGCAGCCAGAAAGACCCTTCCGGCACGACGGCTGCGGGTTCCTGAATGGCGCCATGCGGCCACCGGTTGCCCCGGCACCCCGGCAGCATCGCCCGCGTTTCCGCGCGTTGACAGATCCGGCGACCCGTGGTCGCGCCGCCCTTGCTGCGGCGCAGGTGGCCCGCCTCGCCCCTGTCGCACCCCCCGCCTTTCCCGCGCCATGCCCCCCGCTTCGGTCCCTGGGGCCGCAGGGGACGTGCATCCACCGCCACCGACAAAGCCAGACAGGGGAGTAACCCTTGCTCACATACGCGATCCGACGACTCTTGCTCTCGATCCCGACGCTGATCTTCATCAGCTTCGTCATCTTCATGCTGCTGCAGCTCGCCCCCGGCGACCCCATGGCGCAGGTCCCCCTGACCGTGCCGCCCGAGGTCAAGGAGAAGATGCGGCAGGCCCTCGGCCTCGGAGAACCGCCGCTGGTGCAATACTGGAAATGGCTGGTCCAGGTCTTCTGGATCGAGCCGCAGGTGCTGATCGACCACTGGCTGGGCACCACCTTCTCAGAAGGCAAGCTGCGGGTGATCTCGTGGCAGACCCGCAGCCCGGTCATGGACATCATCCTGCAGCGCATCCCGCAGACCCTCTGGGTGGTGGGTGTGGCCTATATCGTCGCCATCCTGATCGCGATCCCGGTCGGCATCTACTCGGCCTATCGCCAGTATTCGGTCTTCGATCAGGCGGGCACCTTCGTGACGATGATCGGCTTCTCGATCCCGCCCTTCTTCACCGGCCCCCTGCTGATCGTGATCTTTTCCGTGCAGCTTGGCTGGTTCCCCTCGATCTACGATACCACGCACCGGGTCGTCGACTGGGCCACCTTCAAGGTCCAGCTGCAACAGATGATCATGCCGGTCATGGTGCTGGCGCTTCAGATCACCGCGCAGCTGTCGCGCTACATGCGCGCCTCGATGCTGGACAACCTCAATCAGGACTACGTGCGCACCGCCCGGGCCAAGGGCCTGTCAGAGGCCGTCACCGTCATGGTCCACGTCCTTCGCAACTCGATGATCCCGGTGGTGACCGTCATCGCGCTGGGGATCCCGTCGATCTTCGGTGGCGCCATCATCACCGAAAGCGTCTTCAAGGTGAACGGCATCGGGCAGCTTCTGCTGACCGCGCTTTTCGCCAACGACCTGCCCATGGTCATGACGCTGACCTTCATCTTCGCGGTGCTTATCGTGATGTTCAACCTGATCGCCGATATCCTTTACGGCATTCTCGACCCGAGGATCCGCTATGACTGACTCTCCGCAGGACGATGTGATCCTCGCCGAAGGCGCAGAGGCCGCCACCCCCATCGCGGCGCTGCAGGACAAGGGCCCGACACAGCCGCCCCGCTCGCGCGGGAAGGACGTCTGGGACCAGTTCCGCAAGCACAAGGGCGCGATGTTCGGGCTGGGCTTCCTGACCTTCATCACGCTGGCGGTGCTGGTCGGCCCCTATATCTGGACGGTCGATCCGCAAAAGCTGGACATCCGCAACAAGGACCTGCGGCCGATCTACACCACGCTGTGGGACGGCTCGGCCAAGGTCTCCTGGGCCAAGCCCCTGGGGTCGGACCAGCTGGGCCGCGACAACCTCGCGCAGATGCTGGCGGGGGGACGCGCCTCGATGGCGGTGGGCTGGGCGGCGATGCTGCTGAGCCTGATCATCGGCACCGCCATCGGCGTCATGGCGGGCTACTTCAAGCGCCTCGACGGGCTGCTGATGCGCACCACCGACCTGTTCCTCGCGCTGCCGATCCTGCCGCTGCTGCTGCTTGCGGTGACACTGTTCCGGCAACCGCTGCGGGCCAACTTCGGCCCCGAGGGCGGCATGTTCATCCTGATCGTGACGATCATCGCGATCACCTCGTGGATGCCCACGGCGCGGATCGTGCGCGGCGACGTGCTGGCCATCAAGGAGCGCGAGTTCGTGCTTGCCGCACGCTCCATCGGGTCGTCGAACGGCAAGATCATCCGGCGGCACCTGCTGCCCAACGTGCTTTCGCCGATCATGGTCTCGGCGGCGCTGGGACTGGCCACGGCGATCATCACCGAAAGCGCCCTGAGCTTCCTGGGCGTGGGCTTCCCCTCGGACTTCCCGACATGGGGCAAGATGCTGGCGGACGCGGTGCAGCGGATGGAACGCTTCCCGGAACGGGTCATGCTGCCGGGCATCGCCATCTCGCTGACGGTGCTCTCGGTAAACTACCTCGGCGACGGGTTGCGCGACGCGCTCGACCCACGCATCCGGGGCCGCTGACGCCCGCCCCCCGTCCGCGCGTCCGGCGCGGGCGGGGGACGCGAAAGCGACGCAACGGCAAGTTCGGGTCGGCCCGGGCAGGGATACCCGTCTTCGGGCGGCGGCAAGGGACGCTCGCAGGATGCAATTCGGGCCGCGCATCATCGGGATCGGCGGCCGGGCCAAGCGCGCCACCAGCCTTCGGCACAGCGATGTCACAGAACGTCAGTCGAACCCCAATCAAGGCCCCCCGGAGCGCGTGGCTCGCGGGCCCGATGCGCTGTAGCCCCGCGCTTCCGTACCGGACCAACCTGCGTGCCGTTCATTCACGGGCCTTGAAACACCGGCCCACATTGCCGGCATCCTCAATCCGGCAGATGGCTCTACTCTCCATCCAGACATCACGCCCGACAAGATAGGGCATGGCCATCTCTTCCGCGCTGCAAATCACCGCAATAGTGATGGCGGCTCGGCCCGATGACCGCATCTTCGCTATGACAGCCCCAAATCCGTCTCAATGGCGCTGACCTCAGACGGAACAACATCAGGCCTTGCCATCGAAGCCATGGACGGGAATGCGCGGGCGATCTTCGGCACGCGGTATCGCCTTCAAAACCCAAGCGAAACGCCAAACAACGCTTGAAACAGAACAGCCGACCACGCATACATCCAACCGGAACGGATTGGTACGGAAACGGAGAACCGACAACGGATGCGGATTGGCCGAGCGGCATAGCGCTGCAAAACTCCGGTTCGTTTCAGTACCAAATCACTTGCCTGGGAGTTTCATGGAACGCGACGTTGCAGCGACCTTATTGCCGAATGCCGAAGAGCTTCGGGAAACAATTAACCGGTTAATCCCTCGATTGGAAACCTCATTGCGCCACCTGCTGCTTGAGGTTTGGGACAACAAAGACAACAAGGCGCGGGCCGAGAAAAAGCTGGCGGATATCTTCGCCAATCGCGGGCTTCCTGACAGCTGTGTTTTCGCCGCGCATGACGCCATCCTGAACGCCGCTTTGTCACAGGATGAACCGGGCTTTGAACGCGCCTGTTTGCTGTTCCTTCAACTTCCGGATCAGGCGCCGCAAGCCGGGCTGCGGGTGCTTGGCCTGTCGGATGACGCCCTGTCGCCCCCCGCCTCTGAGGTCCTTCGCCGCGCCTATCGCGATGACACCGGGCTTACGGACGATCTGGTTGCGCCCGGTTCCGGGCAGACAGACCAAGCGAAAGCCATGATCAATCGGGCAAGAGAGATCATGCAGGAATTCGCCCCCGACTGGGCAAGGGAATTCGATCTCCTCGTGTCGCAGATCTACCTGGCCACGAACCGGGACCCGAAAAAAAGCGGCTTTGGCGGCGCCACGGTCTTTGCCGCTTTCGGTTCCATCCTGATGAACGCGGACAAGATCGACGATCTGCCCGCAACCTTGATGACGCTGGTTCACGAAAGCTCGCATGCGAAGCTGTTTCTCCATCACCTCGATGACCCCGTCATCTTGAATGACGATAGCGAGCTGTACAGCTCTCCGCTCCGGTCCACTCCACGTCCCATGGAGGGGATTTTCCATGCGGCGTGGGTCTCGGCGCGCATGGTCCAAGCCGCTCGGTGCATTATCGACAGCGGCTATTGCGGGGCAGAGGCCGACGAGCTGCACCGCCAGAGCAGCCAAGCCGCGACCGTCTATCACGATTGCGCCACGGAAATTCAGCGCCATGCGCGTTTGACGCCGCTGGGACAGCAGCTGTTCGACGATGCGCAAAGGGCGATGTCCGATGTACGCAGCTGACACCATCGGCGCGGCCTTTCTGAAGCGGGCCGACGCGGCCCCCGACGCCATCCTTTTCGAAACCGGGGCCAGGACCGTCACCTATTCGGCATTCAGCGCGCGTCTGCACACGCTGAGGGCGGCCTTCGCAGACCTGGGCGTCGCCGCAAATCAGGTGGTGGCTCTGGCGAATACCGACCAGATCGACACCTTCGCCGCGATCTTCGCGCTTTGGGCCTTGGGGGCATCGCCACTGGTGCTCGATTTCAGAAGCCCCCTGTCGGAAATCCAGGAACGGGCCGCGCGCGCGGGGGCCAGCCATGTATTCTCGGACTTCAGGACGCTGGCGCGACACGACGGGATACAGAGTTTCCCGCGCGACACCGGGGCGCCAGAGACTCCGCAAGCGCGACCCGGAGTGCCCGAGCAATACGGTCCCGCGGATTTCATCATGAGCTCCGGCACAACCGGGGTGCCAAAACTGTACCCCTCCTCGCAGGACGACGTCTTCACCGCCGTTGAACGGATGGCCCGGGGCGGAGAACGCGGCGACTGGGGAAACGCGGTGTCCTGCCTCAATCTGAGTTTTCCGGGAACGCGTTTTGTCTGGTATCGCAACGCGATCTACGGGCGAAAGATCATCCCCGTCCCGGTGTTCTTCAGCTATGCCGAGCTCGATGCTGCGCTGCTGCATGAGGATGCGGAAGAAGTGACGCTTCCGCCGGTCCTGGTCCGCGGGCTGACCCAGCACATAAAGTCGCAGGGATTGGCCGGCACCGGCCCTCGCTATCATCGGCTGGTGAAAATGCAGTGCATCGGCGGCCCCTTGCTTGGCCCGGCGCTGACCGAGGCCAAGGCCCTCTTGTCCGCCAGGCTCTGCGTCACCTATTCCTCGACCCAAACGGGCATCATTTCCCGCCTTGAGGGGGACGCGATTGACAGCCATCCACACTCGGTCGGAAAACCGCTTCCCCATCATCAGGTCAGCATTGTCGACGACGACAATCGTCCGCTGCCGATCAACGCGGTCGGCCATATCGTTACGCGGGTTGGTGAGAATAGCGCGCAACCCGGCGATCGCGGCTATCTCGATGACGAAGGCTATCTGTATGTCGTTGGAAGAGTTCAGGAATACCTGTGCCGGAACGGTGTTTCCTTCAACGCGCCCGACCTGGAAGAGCGGATTCAGAAGATCACGGGCGCCGCACTTTGTTGCGTGCTCGCAGCCCCAGGCGCAGTCGATGGCGAAGACGAGATTATTGCCGTGATCGAAGCCGACCCAAGCCGCCTGCCCAACTTCAAGACCCGATTGAGGGCACAATTGTCACCGCTGACAAGGCCGGACAAGATCGCCCTCCTGCCGGCCATCCCGAAGACATCCGGCCTCAAGCCCGCAAAGGCGCAATTGGGCCGAATGGTCGAAACCACTCAGGACCTGTGCCATGTCCTCTGATCTGAGCATATGCGTCGAACGCGCGTTCAAGACATTCTTTCCCGATGCCGAGGTGTCGCAGGACAGTGATTTCTTCGACCTCGGCGGCGATTCCCTGAAAGCCGTCGAGCTATGCAGCCTAATCGGGCAGCTTATCCACGCCGAAGTTCATCCGTCCCTTCTGTTTTCACATGCAACCCCGGCAGAGGTCACTGAAGCTCTTCGGCGAGAATACGGGCCCCTATAACGCTCTCGATGTTGGCGATCAGATAGGGGATATTCTCCGGCCTGAAGTATTGCCCGTGCGCGCAAGGCAGACTGGATTGCCTATAGACGGGAAAAAGCCTCGCCACCCGTTCATGGGTGAGGGAGAAATCGTCGTGAAACGGGTTCCACTCCGGTGACTCGGCGCCGAAATTGAGCAAGGCAGGCACGGGTACTGCGCAGTCGGGGATGGTATCAATAGCAGCCACGGACCTTATCCTGTGGCCCAGCTCCAACAGGCGGTTCGCGCAGTGGAATGAATACGGCGCCCCCTGACAATTGCCGCCGACAAGAGCGATCTCCTCGGGAAGAAGGTCCGTCAGAGCCTCCGCCACCTGCCGCGCCATTTCGGCCCCGATGACATCGCGCTCGGGGGACGCCTTCATTATGATGTTGAGAGAGCGGAGCGCGACAAGCGGCTGCTCCGGGCTGAGGGCAGCATGGAAATTGACCGGTTCCAGCTCTGCATTGTAAAACCACAGGATCGGCGGTAGCGATCCGCCCGAATTCAGCAGTCTTGCAGCGCCATGCGGTCCGACGGCCCTGCCCGGCCAGCTCGTGGTCAAACGCGCGACTGAACGCAGCACATGGCTAATGTCCGCGCCTTGGGCCGTCATCGGGTTTCGTACTCTTGCGTCATTCGGGGTATATCTGCACCACAAACCAACGGCCCGCCAAGTTGCGGGCCGCTTTTCTTTTCACGATCGGAATTCTCGTTCCGGTCAGGCTCAGAAACCGGTTCCCGGAGGAGCCAGCTCGCCGACTTTCGGAGCTGCAGCGGTTTTACCGCCCTTCAATGTCAGAATTTTCTTGAGATCCAAGTTCATTATATCTTCCCTTCTGGATAAGTTAGATAAAAAAACTACATATCGCTCCTCTGCGCAAGGGGCCTGGAGAACTCATTTCACCTCATCTTTTCAACGTCGAGCGGTGGCCGAGCGGCCTGCGGTCTCAGGTTGGCGGCGTGACGTTCCAAGGAGCCCGATCGTCGAGTTGACCTTGCGGATGTCCGGCGGCGATGGCGTTGAGATGGGCGAAGGGCTCGACGCCGTTGATCCTTGCGGTCTCGACCAGCGACGGGTTGCGGCGCCATCTGATAGCCCCCAGCGCGTGGTGTAGGAAGCCGGGGGTGGAGCCTTGGGCGACGCTGGCGGTCACCGTCGATCTTCGAAGACGGATTGGGGTGCGACACCTGAGCGTCTGTTCCCGGCCTTTGCCAAGGATGGCCATGCTATCGCAACCAACGATACGGGCTCATCCGGCCCTCGCACGCTCCCGGGCGCCTTCCCCGCCGAAATGGCGGAACCGGGTCTCTGGGTTACATGATTGCGCTCCTCACGCGGCCGTTATCGTGGCACATCCCGGCTCGTATCCTACCAGCGAAAGTCGGTCCCGTCGTTTGAAGTCAGATGATCGAGCTCAGGTTCTCCTACCGCGAAACATGTCGTATGACTGGGCAGCCCTTCGGCCACCTCTCCGCTCACCATCCAAGGTGACGTGAAATCATATGACTCCGAGACGCAGACATGAGCGCCACTTCGATCAAATCAGCTGAAGGCCTGAGCAATCTCCAGGCCGAGATCGCCCACAAGATCCTTACCCTTGCGCAAGACGGGCACTGGAAAGAAGGAGAGCACGTCTCGGAGACGCCGCTGGCGAAATTGCTGGGAACCTCGAGGACTCCGGTTCGCCGTGTCCTCATCCATCTGGAGGAACGGGGCCTCTTCACCAAGATCCCGAACATCGGTTTCCGCTTCCAGGGTCTGCCGGCGAAGAACGACAACCTTTCCGATCTGCTGCCCAAGTCGGAAACCGAAACCCTCTACGAGCGGGTGATGACAGCGCGCGCCTCTGGCGAGATCACCCCGGAGGTGTCGGAGGCAGAACTGGCCGACCATTTCGGCGTGACGCGCGGGATGATCCGCCTGGTCCTAATGCGGTTCGCCAACGCCGGGCTCGCCGAGCGGCGTACCGGCCACGGGTGGCGCTTTGCCGAAACGCTGGACAACCCCGAGGCGATCAATGCCAGCTACGGATTTCGGGTCATCGTCGAATGCGGCGCGGTCCGGGATCCCGGGTTCCGGCCCGACCTGGGGCAACTGGCCGAGCTGCGCGCGCAGCAGCAGCGTCTTCATGACACGCCCGTGAACCGGATCACCGGCGCGGAATGGTTCGAAGCCAACGCCAACTTCCACGCCACGGTGGTGGGCTGGGCGCACAACCGCTTCCTGTCCGAGGCGATCGTTCGGCAGAACAGCCTGCGCCGGATGACAGAAGTGGTGGAGTTCACCGAGCTGAGCGCCGACCGCATCCGCAAGGCGGCCCGCGATCACCTGGCGATCCTCGATGCGATCGAGGCCGGCGACACAGAGGCCGCCGCGCAGATCCTCGACCGCCACCTTAGCCGTGTGCCGGGCGAACCGGCAAGGCTGGACTAGTCGGCCAGCAGACGGCCGAAGAACGCGCGGACCGGCGGCTCCATCGCCTCGGCCTCATGGCCGACGCCCGGCAGATCCTGCCGTTCCGGTGCGGCGCCGATCCCGCGCAGCGCCGTTTCCAGGGCCGTCAACCGCGCGACCCGCGTCGCGCCGGCATCGTTTGCGCCATCCTCGCACCAGAAGTCCGAGCCCCGGCGGATCGTCATGCCCCCGGCGGTGTCCTCTGCCCCGACCAGCAGCTGTACCGGGACCCGCGCGACCGCCCCGGGGTCGAAAGGCGCGCCCGTTGACGCCTCCATGTCGCCGGTGCCGACCCACCAACCGCGCGGGTCCCCCGGCAGGGTCACCGTACCCGGCGCCGCGATGGAGATGCCGCGCAGACGGTCCGGGTGCCGCAGCAGGAAGCGATGTGCGAACTGCCCGCCGCCCGAGAACCCATACATCAGAACCTGCTCGGTCTGCAGGCGGAAGACCTGGCCCACTTCCTCGATCATGCCCAGCAGGACCTCGTCATAGGCGATACCGGCATGGCGCATCAGCTTGTAATTGTTGAAGTCGTCCTCGCCGTTTATCCCGCAGGGAAAAAGCGGCGCCAGAAGCGCGCACTGGTGCGCCTCGGCGAAGGCGGTGAAACGATCCCGCAGCGCCTGGGCATCGCGCTTGCTGTGGTGGATCAGCACCGCCAGCGGGTAGGTCCGGCTCGCCTCAGGGTCGTAGCTTTCGGGGACGTAGGTACAGTAATGGAACCGCGGATCGCAGCGGGCGGCGAACATGGCGCTGGCCGGCAGGCGGTAGAAATTCATCCGGGCCATCAGGACACCTCCGCTTTCACGTAGTCGGCCACGCAGCCCACCATGCGGGTCATCGCGGCCTTGAAGGCCGGGTAGTCGGCACTGCGGTCGCGGGTCTCCTCATCCATGTACAGGCGGCGGTTGATCTCGAACTGAACGGAATGGCGACCGATTGCGGGGTTGGCATAGGCCTCGGTCAGCTCGGCGCCCTTGAAGGGCCTATTCATGGCCACTCTGAACCCCTCGCCTTCCAGGATCTCGCGCAGGAGCGCGGTGAACTCGGGCCCCGCCGAGGTGCCCAGCATGTCACCGATGCAGATGTCGGCGCGGCTCGTGCCCGGCCCGTCCGAGGACATGGCATGGCCCGCGTCGGTCATCGAGTGGCAGTTGATGTGCCAGACCCGGCGGTACTGGGCAAAGGCCCCGTCGAGCAATTGGCGCAGCGCGTCGTGGTAGGGCAGCCAGTAACGGCGGATGCGCGCCTCGGCCTCGGCCACCGTCAGCGGCGCGTCGTACATCGGCGTCTCGCCCCAGGCCTTGCGCCAGATCAGACCCATGCCGCGCCGGGCGGTGTTGCTGTCACGCGTGGGATGCGGCCAGGGGCCGGCGACCATCCGCTCGTCCATGTCCGACAGCGACCGGTTGGGGTCGAGGAAACTGCGCGGGAACAGCGCCGCCAGCAGTGGCGCGCCGTGGTCGGGGGCGGCGGAGAAGATGTCGTCGACATGGGTGTCGGCCGAAATCCGCACCATGTCCGGGTCGACCGCCGGCTGGAAATCGGCGGGCAGATCGGTGCCGCTGTGCGGGCTGTCCAGCACCAGCGGGATCAAAGGCGCACGGGGCGCGGTCACGGTCAGCACATCCGTCACGGAGGCGGGCATTGGCACCAACGGCGCCACCGGCAGGTCCTGGGTCATTTCTTCGGGTCCTTCGGGTCTGTCAGGTCGGCGATCCGGGCGTTGACCCCGGTAATATCGCCAAGTCGTTCGCCCGCCGCGAGACGGTCCATGGTGCGGGCCACCCGGCCCTCGCGCGCCAGCCCGGCCTCTGCTTCGGCGGCGGCCTCGTCGGCGGGCATCACCACCACGCCGGAGGCATCGCCCAGCACGATGTCGCCCGCCAGCACGGGCACGCCACCACAGCTGACGGGTCGGTTCAGCGTGCCGCCCAGCTCCAGCCGCCGGGTGGTCAGCTGCGCGGGGCCGCGCGACCAGACCGGCAGGCCCTCTGCCAGGATCTCGGCCAGGTCGGTCACGGGGCCGTCGATGACCACCCCCGCCGCGCCGGCCATCTTCGCCGCCCGCGCCACCGCGCCGCCCAGGCAGGCAAAACGGTCATCGCCCAGCCGGTCGACGATCAGCATGTCGCCGGGGCGCAGCAGGCTGACGGCATGGTGCATCAGGGTCGAACACATGGCCGGCAGCGCCAGCGTCACCGCGACACCGGCGCGGGCGGGCTGACGCGGGTCGAGGGCACGGATGCCCCTATCCACCATGCCCGTCAGGCGCACATGGCCCAGTGTGGCGGTTTCGATCTTCTCCAGCGCCGTCAGCAGGGACGGATCCGCCGGGGCGGGCATCGGGTCGATACGGTAGCGGCTCATGCGGGGTCCTTTCCCGCAGCCGGAGCGGCCTGGAGATGTTCGACCAGGGCCGCGAGGCGGGTCACAAGGTCCTCGGTGATCGCGGCGCCCGCCTCTGCCGTGGCCCGGCTGGCATCACCGCCCAGCAGGCCGTCGGGCGCGATCTCTGCCGCGGTGACCGGCAGGTTCACCCGCAGCCCCTCGAAATCCGCGCCCGAGACACCGCGCAGCGGCAGGTCAAGAAGCTGCCCGCGCCGGTCCTGCGGGGGCATGTCCAGCGCCCGCGCCTCGCCCGGCAGCAGGTGCAGGGCAACCGAGGTGATCGGCTCGCCGCCATGGCCCTTCACCGGGGCCTCGCCGAAGTGATCCTTCAGCAGCGCGGCGGGAACCGAGGGCCAGAGATCGACCGAGGCCACCACCGCCCCCCGCTCTCGTCGCAGGGTCCGCGTGACCTGCGCAATCAGGGGCGCGTTGGTGGTATGGCCGTTGAGGATCAGCAGCCGGGTCAGCCCGTGATCGAGAAAGCTGGTCAGCATGTCGGTCAACAGCGCGGTGAAGGTATCCGCCCGGATCTGCATTCCGCCCGGGTAGTCGCGGAAGAAATCCGCGTAGCCGAAGGGCAGCGCCGGGGCCACCAGCGCCCCGCTGCGGCAGGCGATCCGTTCGGCCAGCGCTTCGGACAGGCGATAGTCGCCCATGGGCACATGCGGCCCCTGCCCTTCCTGCGAGCCGAGGGGCAACAGGATCACGGGGTTGTCGGCCAGCCGCCGCGCGGCCTCGGCCTGGGTCATGCGGGCCAGGTGCAAGGGGCCGCTCATGTCGGGGTTTCCTCCGGTTGGGAACAGTCCCGGGTCACGCGGGTAGCACGCAGCAGAGGCAGTCGGCGGATCGAGGAATTGACGTTCACCTCCCGCTCCAGCCGCATCTCGCCGCTGCGAAGCCAGAGGCGCAGCGTATCGCGAAAGGCCGTCTCCACGAAGGCACAGTCGAGGGTCAGGCAGCTCCAGCCCTCGGCATCGGGCACCGACCAGGCGGCCCAGGCGGCGACCCGGGCGCCGGGCGCGTCGAACTCGTAGGCGTGATGCAGGGCGGCGCCGCTGAGGGTCGTCATCCCCTCCTGCCGATGGCCCAGCCCGGCGCACAGGTCGTGCCGACCGCGCGCATCCTCGATCCCGAGGCGCAATGTCAGGCCGTCCTGCGCCAGCCGGATGCCGGTGACCCGCTGGTCATTCTCCTGCACCAGATAGAGCCCCTGCCAGCCCTCGGGTGCGGCGCCCGGGTTGCCCGGCGGCGCCGGCATCAGGTCCAGCCCGGCAATCCGCGGCGTAAGTTCCGCCCCGCGCCACTGGCCGAGGGCGGGGCGCAGATCCTCCTGGATCATGCGCTTCAGCCGACTGTCCTCGTCCTCCATCCCGGCGGTCACCGCGATCACGGCGCGTTCGTTGGGAAAGACAAAACAGTTTTGTCCGAACAGCCCGTTGGCCGAGTAGCTGTCATTCGGTCCGCGCCACCACTGGAACCCGTAGCCCTCGCGGCGTTCGGCCTCTGCCCCGTCGTGGCTTTCACCGGGGCCCAGGTAGGCCTCGCCGGTCAGCACGCCCAGCGACACGTCGCGCAGCTGCATGCCCGTGGCCGCCCGAACCCAGTCGCGCGACAGGATCTGCCGTCCCTGCCAGCATCCGTCCTGCAGGTGCAGGATGCCCAGCGACAGCAGGTCGCGACTGGTACACCACAGCCCGTTGCCACCGCTGTTGATCCCTTCCGGGCTGAGGTCCCAGCGGATACCGGCTGTCAGGCCCAGAGGATCGAAGACCCGCCGCCGCAGCAGATCGTGGCAGGTCTGCCCGGTCACCTTCTGCACGATGGCCGACAGGACGTAGCTGCAGGCGCTGTCATAGACGAAGACCTCACCGGGCGCATGCACCAGCGGCCGACGCAGGAAATCCGCGACCCAGCTCGTTTCCAGCTTGCGCCAGGCCCCGCCCGAGATGCCGTGCTCGTGGCCACTGGTCATGGTCAGCAGGTGGCGCAGGGTCATCGCCTCGATCCCCTCGGGCGCCACCGCGCGATGCTCAGGGAAGAAGTCGATCACCGGGGCGTCCAGGTTCAGCAGACCGTCGTCCCAGGCCAGCCCGACGGCCATGGCGGTAAAGCTCTTGGTGACCGAGTGCATCATGTGCAGCCGGTCGGGGCCGTAAGGGTCCCAATAGGCCTCCTGGATCAGGGCGCCGTCATGCCACACCAGCAGGCTATGCACCTCCAACCCCTCGGCGGCGATCCGATCCAGCAAGCGCAGCAGCACCTCCGGATCGGTGCCATGGGCCTCGGGCGCGCATTTCAGCAGTCTATGCTGTCCACTCATGTGCCCGCCTCCTGCGCGGCGAACCGCCAGCTGAGTTCCACGCCCTCGCCACGGCGTTTCAGGGTCGGGATCGCCGAGAGCAGCGCGCGGGTATAGTCGCTCTCGGGCGCGTCGAAGATCCGGTTGCGCGGCCCCTCCTCCACGATCTCGCCGTCCCGCATGACGACCACACGGTCTGCCAGCTGTTCGACCACGCCCAGGTCGTGGCTGATGAAGAGGCAGGAGAAGCCGTGGCGTTGCTGCAGGTCCGCCAGCAGGTCCAGCACCTGCGCCCGTACCGTCACGTCGAGCGCGGATACCGCCTCGTCCGCGATAACGAAATCGGGCTCGGATATGATGGCGCGGGCGATGGCCACGCGTTGCCGCTGGCCGCCCGACATCTCGTGCGGCAGGCGGTCCAGGTGCTCCTCCTCCAGCCCCACCTCCGCCACGATACGGCGGATCCGCTCGTCCTTTTCCTGCGCGCCGATGTCCATGTGATAGAGGGCCTCGGCCAGCGCACGCCGGATGGTGAAGCGCGGATCGAGAGAGCCGAAGGGGTCCTGGAAGATCATCTGGCAGTTCAGGCGGAAATCCATCCACCCCTCGCTGCCCCGGGCGACCGGCTTGCCACGAAACAGGATCTCGCCGCCACTGTAGGGGATCAGGTGCGCCAGCGCGCGACCCAGTGTCGTCTTGCCGGAACCCGAGGCGCCGACCACCGCGACCACCTCGCCCCGCCGCACCGTCAGGCTGGCGCCTTTCAGGGCCAGCTTGCGGTTGGCCCGCGACAGCAGCGCCCCGCGAGAGACATACTCGACCTTCAGGTCGCGCAGTTCCACCAGCGGCGTCTCGTCTTCCCCGAAGCTGCGCAGGGGCCCGCGTTCGGGCATCGCCGCCAGTAGCTTGCGGGTGTAGTCATGGGCCGGCTGCGCCAGGATCCGGCGCGTCTCGCCCTGCTCCACCAGTTCGCCCTGCCGCATCACCATGACCCGTTCGCAGTAGCGGGCGACCATGGGAAGGTCGTGACTGATCAGGATCAGCGCCGTGCCGTTTTCGCGCGTCATCTCCACCATCAGTTCCAGCACCTCGCGCTGTACCAGCGCATCCAGCGCCGTCGTCGGTTCATCCGCAATCAGAAGCGCGGGTTTCAGCAGCATGGCCGAGGCCAGCATGATCCGTTGCCGCATCCCGCCCGAGAACTCGTGCGGGTAGTCGTTCAACCGGTCGGCGGGCGACGGGATGCCCACGCGCTCCATCATTTGCAGAATGCGGGCGCGCCGCCCCGCCGTGCCAAGCTTCGTGTGGCTCCGCAGCGGTTCGTCCAGCTGCCGCCCGATGGTCATCGACGGGTTGAGCGAGGTCATCGGTTCCTGAAAGACGATGGCCACGTCCTCCCCCCGCATCTTGCGTCGCTCCCGCGGGGACATCTGCGCGATGTCCCGACCGCGCAGGCGGATGGTGCCGCCGCGCCCGACGATGCCGCCGGGCTGCAAGCCGATGATGGCGCGGCCCAGCATGGTCTTGCCCGAGCCGGATTCCCCGACAAGTCCCACCATCTCACCCGGGCGGATGTCGAAGCTGACGCCACGCACGATGCGGTTCTCGGGCAGGCTGGCGATCCCCAGTTCAAGCGCCTCGACGCTCAGAAATGTGTCTTGATCGGTCATCACAGGCCTTTCATGCGCGGGTCGAAACGGTCGCGGACGTAGTCCCCGAAGAGGTTGATGCCGAGCAGGGTCAGCGCGATGCAGAGCCCCGGGAAAATCCCCAGCCAGGACGCCTGGGACATGTAGGGGCGTGCGCCGGCCAGCATGTTCCCCCAGGTGGGCGCCGGCGGCGGCACGCCCAGGCCAAGGAAGGACAGCGCGCTTTCCGTCAGCAGGACCGAGCCGAACATCGACGTCGCGATGACGATCACCGGCGCCAGGCAGTTGGGGATCACGTGGGCCCGCAGGGTATAGCCGACAGGATGGCCCATCAGGCGCGAGGCCTCGATGAACTCCTGCTCCCGCAGGGACATGACCGCGCCGCGCACCACGCGGGTCACGGTGGGCATGTAGGCCAGCCCCAGGGCCAGGATCACGCCCCAGATGTTGGCGCCGAGGATCGACAGCAGCGCCAGCGCCAGCAGGATCGAGGGAAAGGCCAGCAGCGTGTCGGTCAGCAGCATGACGGCGCGGTCGATCCAGCCGCGCGCATAGCCCGAAAGCGCGCCCAGCACGATGCCGAAGGTCACCGCGAAACTGACGGTCAGCGCCGAAATGGTGACCGAGGTCCGCGCCGCCGCCATTAGGCGGGACAGCACGTCACGCCCGTATTCGTCGGTGCCCAGCCAATGCCCCGCACTGGGCGCCTGAAGGCGCGCGCGCAGGTCCAGCGCCAGCGGATCATAAGGCGTCCAGAGCCAGCCAAGCAGGGCGGAAAGAAGGAAGAAGGCGATCAGCAGACCGCCGAAATACTTGTTGGTACGGCCAAGGTTCATGTGGTCTTCACCCTCGGATCGAAGAGCGGATAGCAAAGGTCGACGATCAGGTTCACGACGACGTAGGTGACGGCAACAAACAGCAGGCAACCCTGCAGCACCGGGTAGTCCCGGCCATAGATCGACTCCACGATCAGCCGGCCCAGGCCCGGGATGGTGAAGACCGTCTCGACGACGGCCACGCCGCCCAGCAGATTGCCCAGGATCAGCCCCAGCAGGGTCCAGGTCGGCCCGAAGGCATTGCGGAAGACGTGCCGGCGCAGCACCTGCCCCTCGGTCAGACCCTTGGCGCGGGCGTGGGTCACATAGTCCAGCCGCAGCACGTCAAGCGTCGAGGCCCGCGACATCCGCACCAGGATCCCGCATTCATGCAGCACCAGGACGGCGACCGGCATCACGAGGTAAAGCACCCCTGCCCCGAAGTCCTCGAAGGGCGAGACATAGCCCAGCACCGGCAACCAGCCGAGGTTCAGGCCGAAGAGCAGCAGCAACATCAGCCCCATCCAGAAGGTCGGGATCGACATCAGCGCCGTGGCGCCCACGACCACACCCAGGTCGAAGGCCGAGTTCTGCCGCCAGGCCGCCAGCATGCCGAGCGGCACGGCCAGCACGGTGGCCAGCCCGACTGCCACCAGCACCAGCTGCGCGGTGATGGCAAAGCGTTGCAGCACCAGCGGCAACACCGCCTCGCCGGTGGTGATGGAGCGGCCCAGGTCGCCCTGGAACGCCCCTTGCAGCCACATCAGGAACTGGACCGCGATCGGGCGGTCCAGCCCCAGTTCTTGGCTCATGGCCGCGTAAGCCGCATCGTCGACATTGTCGCCGAGCATCAGGCTTACGGGATCCCCGGGGATCAGCCGGATCAGCGTGAACACCGCCAGCGATACGAGGAAAAGGGTGGGTATCGCGGAGACGAGCCGCGACAGTACAAATCTGGTCATTTTGGTCCCCGGAGGTCCTGTCGGATCAGTCAGTTACTTCTCGACGCTGACGCCCCAGAGGCGCGCAAAGCCGTTCCAGGTGCTGTAGCCCTGCACGTAGCCGGCGTTCACCGAAACGGTCAGGTTGTTGGCCAGCATCACGAAGGGCATCTGTTCGAGGTAAAGCTCATGCAGCTCGTCGAAGAGCGCCTGGCGCGCCTCACCGTCGGGGGTCTGGAGC
The DNA here is from genome assembly GCF_048381735.1 of Ponticoccus sp. (in: a-proteobacteria). NCBI lineage: Bacteria > Pseudomonadati > Pseudomonadota > Alphaproteobacteria > Rhodobacterales > Roseobacteraceae > Ponticoccus > Ponticoccus sp. (in: a-proteobacteria). The sequence goes on along the minus strand of NZ_JBLXGL010000004.1, from coordinate 22,890 downwards.
GTCTCGTCCACCAGCTCGATGGCGCGGGGGTCGTCCCAGATGGCACTGCCGCGGTCCTCCTTGCTGTCGACGACGGCGCTGTAGGCCAGAACCGGGTCGGCGCGGTTGGAGTAGTTGAAGGCCGACATCTGGAAGCTGCCGGAGCGGAAGCGATCCAGCTGGGTGGCCCATTCCAGAACCTCGATCCGGGCGTTGATGCCGGCCATCTGCAGCATCGCCTGGGCCAGCACCGCAACATTTTCGTTGATCGGGTTGCGGCGGTTGGTCTGGATCACCAGCTCCTGCCCGTCATAGCCCGCGGCCTCCAGCAGCGCGGGCACCTCGCCCGGGGCATAGTCCACGCCCCGGTCGTGCACCGCGCTGTGGTAGAGAGAGCTGATCGGCACCAGCGAGGCATTGGGCGTGCCCAGTCCGTTGGTCGCCACATCCACCAGCTGCGGGATGTCCAGCGCCCTGGCCACCGCCTGGCGCAACTCGGTCGAAGACAGCACCGGGTCCTCGGTCTGCATCAGCAGGGTGATCATGCCGCCGTGGGGGGCGGATTTCACCACGAAACCGTCTTCTTCCTGCAGTTCGGCCGCCTCGGCGGTCGACAGGTAGGGCACCACGTCCAGGTCGCCGCCGCGCAGGGCGGCGACGGCGGTGGCACGGTCCGGTGTCACCACCAGGTTGACGGTCTCGACCATGGCTTCCTTGTGCCCGGCGAGGCCGTCGGCCTCCCCATCAAGAGGCTGGTAGTCCGCGAATTTCTCCAGCGTGACATTCTGGCCGCGCCGCCAGTCGGCGAAGACGAAGGGCCCGGTGCCTATCGGATGATCCCAGTCGCCCTCGGCGGTGAAACTGTCGGGGTGAGTCACCGCCATGCCGCCGCATTGCGACTGTGCCGCATACTTCAGGAACATCGCGTCCGGCTCTGCCAGGGTGATCACCACCGTCTTCGCGTCCGGTGCCTCGATCGAGGTGACGGCCGCGCCCCGGCTGCCGTCGAAGAAGCCCGTGCAGTTGAAGTCGGGGGCCGCGAGCATGGCTTCCCAGCTCTGCTTCACCAGATCGGCGGTGACCGGCGCGCCGTTGTGGAAGATGCGGCCCTCGCGCAGGGCGAAGCTGTAGACCGTGCCATCGTCGGACACGGTCCAGCTCTCGGCCAACATCGGCACGATGTCGCCCCGCTCACCGATGGCGAACAGCCCCTCGGCCACGTTCAGCGCCACCATGTCTGACAGCGCGTCTCGGTTCACGCCGGGACGGGAACTGCGGATGTCCGAGGAGAGCTGGACGTTCAGGGTCTGCGCTGCGGCCCCGCCTGCGGCCAGAGCTGCCATGAGGCCAAGGGCCGAAGCGCCGATGCGGTTTCCAAGTCTCATTCTGTCACTCCCTGTCAGGATGTCTCTGCATTGTTTTTTATTGCCACATAATACAATATGGGAATCGACCTCGGGTCAAACGAAAAGTTTTCACCGCTTTTCAGGGCCTTGGCCAAAGGGGGCCGCCGGTCCCCCGGTCGCGGTGACCCCGGGGCATAGCAGGAAACAGGGGCGAAGGCCCCACTCAGAGACAAGGATTCCCATGAAGATCGCGATGCTTCAGATGAACTCGCGGGACGACAAGCTGCGCAATCTCGACACCATCGAGGCGCTGTTCCGCACCCATATCACCCCGGGCGAGGTCGACCTGGTGGTGGCGCCCGAATACGCCACCTTCCTCGGCGGCAGCAGGGAGGCCCAGTGGGCCGCAGCCGAGATCCTGCCCGACGGCGAGGCCTACCGCGCCATGCAGTCGCTGGCGCGCAGCTACCGCACCACCTTCCACGCCGGCTCCTTGCTGGAGGCCGCAGGCGGGCGCTACTACAACACCAGCGTCACCTTCGGCCCCGACGGCACCGAGATCGCGCGCTATCGCAAGATCCACCTCTTCGACGTCGAAACGCCCTCGGGCCATGTCTTCCGCGAATCCGACGTGATTGACCGGGGTGACACCGTCACCGGCTACAGCGTGGCGGGCCGCCGCGCGGGCTGTGCCATCTGCTATGATCTGCGTTTCGCCGAGCTGTTCCTGGCCCACATGCGCGACGGCTGTGACCTGATCGTCCTGCCCGCAGCCTTCAACATGGAAACCGGCAAGGACCACTGGGAATGCATGCTGCGCACTCGCGCGATCGAGACGCAGTCCTACGTGCTTGCCCCGGCCCAGGTCGGTGCTCACGCGGAACCGGCGGGCGAGCGCGCCTGCTATGGCAACTCCATGGTGATCGACCCCTGGGGCGCCGTCATCGCCCGGGCCTCGGCCCAGACCGGCGTCACCTTTGCCGAACTGGACTTCGACTATCTCGACCGGGTGCGCACCACCCTGCCCTCCAACACCCACCACGTGATGGCATGATGATGAATTCCTTCGCTTTCTGGATGAGCACACCAAACCTGGACCTGCTGGAAATAGCCGCCGATGCCGGCTTCCGCAGGGTGGTTCTGGACATCGAACACAATGGCTACGACGCCGACCGGCGCGAGGCGCTGGTGGTCGCGGCGCGCGGCCTGGGCCTTGCGGTCTGCGCCAAGATCGAAGCGCCAGAGCCGGTCTGGGTGCAGCGCGCCGTAGACCTGGGCGTCGACGCGGTGATCCTGCCCCACGTAGGTCGTCTGGCCGAGGCGGAGGCCGCCCTGGCCGCCTGCAAGTTCCCGCCCCTTGGGACCCGCAGCTACGCCGCCGGTCGGTCCGCGCGCTTCAAGGCGCCAGACGACGACTACTTCGCCCGCCAGAACCGCGAGGTTCTCTGTCTGCCGATGATCGAGACGGCCGAGGCCTTCGACGACGCCGAAGCGCTGCTGGCCAGCCCGCTGGTCGACGGGATCTTCGTCGGCCCCTTCGACCTGGCGCTGACCCGGGGCCGCACAACTTATGGCTTCGTCGATGGGGACCGGGCCGACATCGCCCGGCTCGCCGCGCTGGCACAGGCCGCGGGCAAGCCCTGGTGGATGCCGACCTGGCGGCCCGAGGAACAGGCCTTCGTCCGCGACCACGGTGCGGCCGTGCGTGTCGTCGCCGCTGAGCACCAGCTATTGTCGCTGGGGCTCAAGCAGGTGCTGGACACCCTCGTATACTGACAAAGACGGCGGCGCAGGCTAGCTTTCGGCCTGCCCGCTACCAACCTCACAAGTGGGCTTTTTGCTCCAATTCGGTGTTTGATCCTACGGTTTGATGGTGTGATCCACTCGCAGGGATGGAAGGAAGCACTTTGGGACAAGTTCGTCACGGCTGCGCCACGCACTGTCACCCGGCAGGCGATTTGCAAGGCAAATCTGCCGAGAGGGCACGCACGCCGTCAGAGCAGCAATACAGCGATCGCAAGCTTCGACCGCGGCGCTGAGCCGGGAACTCGGGATCAATCCGAAGACAGCTTCGGCGTCTTTCTGCCCCTCGCAGGCATCTCGACCGTCGAACAGAGCAAGGAAAGCGCCTTTGACATCAAGGCGGAGGGTCGCCTGAACCGCCACTATGTCGCGCTGCTGAAGGACAACCCTGCTGGATGTCACTGAGAACTGACCGCAGGCTGCATATGGGCAGACGTCAGGTACAAAAGAAGGTTGAGGCCATCCGGGAAGCCATCGGCGTCCTGTCCTGAACAAGCCGTTTCGTGCCGCATGGGCGGCGGTACACCGCCGCGACACAGCTGGCCGACGCGGGCGTCGATATGCGCGACATCCAGGCCGTGACCGGCCACAAGACGCTCTCGATGGCTAAGAAACATACCGCCCAGGCGAACCAGAAAGCAGTTGCCTGAAGGGCGCAGACGGCACGCGAACAGAGCGAAAACGAAACAGGACAGTGCTAGCAAAGTGCCAAACTCGGCCGCCCGATCGGTGCGCAGCGTTTCCAGCCCAGAAAATTTTCCTTTGAGATCAAAATGGTGCGGGTGGAGGGACTTGAACCCCCACGCCTTGCGGCGCCAGAACCTAAATCTGGTGCGTCTACCAATTTCGCCACACCCGCACGTGAAGCGCTGTCTAGCAAAGCCTCAGGCCCGGTGCGAGAGGAAAAATCAGCTCAGAAACCACAGGACATTTACCCGGCGTTGTCATATGCTGTGTCAAAAATCGAGGCAGACAGATACAGGACGACGCCAATGGAACCGAAAACGGTCCGGCGTGACGACGGGGCTCTTCCCGCGCGCCATATCGAGTCCGATCAGGCTTTGAACGCGCTTGTCGCCGGCACCGTGGTGCTGACGCTCGAGGGCGCCTTGCCGGTCGAATTCATCAATCCCGGGGATCGCGTGATCACCCGCGACAGCGGCATGGCCGTGGTCAGGCAGGTGCGGCGCCGATTGCGCAGAATGCGGGCGGTCAGCATCCGCGCCGGTTCGCTGGGAAATGCCCGGCCAGATCAGGACATCACGCTTTCCGCCAGCCAGGAAATCCTGGTCCGCGACTGGCGGGCACCGATGCTGTTCGGGGCCTCGCAGGCGCTGATCCCGGTGGAGCGGCTCGTCGACGGCGAGTTCATTCGCCTTCTCGGGGTGATCGAGGTCGAGACCGTGGAACTGGTCTTCGACGCGGCCCATATCCTCTATGCCGACGGGCTGGAACTGGCCTCTGCCGCCGCTGTTCCGGCCTGACAGGCCGCCCGGCCCTTCGCCCGACACCCATCGCGCCATGGCAGGGCCGGTGAAACAAGGATGCCGGGCCCGATGTTGTCAGCCCGGCACGTCACAGACTGAGGGAGCGGAAGACCGCCGGGATCTGTTCCGGCAGGTCCTCGGCAATCAGCCCGGGGCCAAAGCTGCGCGCCGCTTCGACATGCACCCAGGCGGCGGCCCCTGCCGCCTGCGTCGCGCTTAGCCCACGCGCCAGAAGACCGCAGATCATGCCCGCCAGCACATCTCCCGCGCCGGCGGTGGCCAGCCAGGGCGCCGCGCGGTCCGATCCCGCATCGCTGAGCCAGAGAGGCCCCTCCGGCGCGGCGATCACCGTCTCGGCGCCCTTGAACAACACCGCGCAGCCCGCGCGGCGCGCCGCCGCCCGGCAAGCCGCGATCTTCGTGACCCCACCCGCCTGCAAATCCCTTGAGATATCCGGGAAAAGCCGGGCAAACTCGCCCCCGTGCGGGGTCAGGACACAGTCCGCGTGCAGCATCTCGAACAACGCGTCGGGGCTGCGCTGGAACCGCGACAGGGCGTCGGCATCCAGCACCGTGGCCCGCCGCGCCGAAAGCGCGATCTTCACCAGTTCGCCGGTCGAGCCGCCCGTGCCCAGCCCCGGCCCGAGACAGAGCGCGTTCAGGCGCTTGTCCTCCAGCACCTCGGCCAGACCGGCGGCGCCATCCAGCCCGCGCAGCATGATGGCGTTCAGCTGCATGGCGTTCTCCGCCACCGCCCGCAGCGGGCAGCCCAGCGTCACCAGCCCGGCACCGATCCGCAACGCCGCCCGGGCCGCCAGCCGCGCCGCGCCACCCGCACCCGGGGGGCCCGCCAGCACCAGCGCATGGCCATGGTCGTATTTGTGCTGATCGGCCCGCTTCGACAGGTCCGGCAGCGTTTCGCGGGTAAGGGATCTGACGTCCATGCGCGCTCCGTGTCTCTGGCGCCCGTTAGAGCCCAATATCCTTGACGATCAGTTTCCCGCAGGCGGCAGGACCATGGCCCGCCAGGTGTCCGGCCTTCGGACGATGGAAGGTCACCGTCATATTGGCCAGGATGCAGGAATCGAGCGGGTTCTCCTGCCCGCATCCCGGGTATTCTCCGGTGTCGGCATCCATGCCGCTTGGCACGTCGATGGACACCACACCGGGAAAGCGGCTGTCGCGCGGCGAGGCCGCAGCCCACAGGTTGAGTGCCCTCTGCGTCCGGCCCAGGCTTTGGAAAGGGCGGGTCAGCCCGATCCCGAAGATCGCGTCGACGGCCACATCCACGCCCGGATTGTCCCCGGCGTAGCCCTCCATGCGCGCATCCGTCAGGCCGGACACGGGGCCCATCCGGCGCCAGCGGTCGCAATTGACCTTGGCATCCGGCGGCAGCCGATCCGCGTCCCCCAGAAGCAGCACCTCGACCTGCCAGCCAAGGCCCGCCAGCAGCCGGGCGACCACGAAACCGTCACCGCCGTTGTTGCCCGGTCCGCACAGTACCAGCGCGCGGCGCCCGTCGGGCCAGTGCTCCAGAATCGCCTCGACGACCCCCTGCCCGGCCCGCTCCATCAGCTCCAGTCCGGTCACCCGCCCGCTTTCCATCGCGGCATGTTCCACCGCCCGCATCCCGGCTGCCGTCAGAACCTCGGTCATCGGTTCGCCCCGTCGATTCAATTTTGCCCGCATTTTGGGCGATCTGCCTATTGTTTAGTCGCGCCGGATTTTTCACTCTCGGCTGGGCGGCAGGTTACACCCTATCGGATTGTGGTGGCGATGGGGAAATGGTCTGCCAGAGACAACTTAGAGACACCGAGGAGGGGCCATTCATGAAGAAGGTCGAAGCAATCATCAAGCCGTTCAAGCTGGATGAGGTCAAAGAGGCGCTGCAAGAGGCCGGCATCCAGGGCCTGTCGGTGGTCGAGGTGAAAGGCTTCGGCCGTCAGAAGGGCCATACCGAGCTGTATCGCGGCGCCGAATACGTGGTGGATTTCCTGCCGAAGGTGAAGATCGAGATCGTGCTGGACGACGATCAGGTCGATAGCGCCATCGAGGCGATCATTGCCGCTGCCAAGACCGACAAGATCGGCGACGGCAAGATCTTCGTGAGCGGAGTCGAGCAGGCCATCCGCATCCGCACCGGCGAGACCGGCTCGGACGCCCTGTAACCCCCCAAAAACACCCGCGAAACCACGGTTTCCTGCGAAAACACCAATTTTCTGACAAAAGAGGACGAAGGAATGAGCAAAGACGCTGTTCTGGCCATGATCAAGGACGAGGACATCGCCTATGTCGATATCCGCTTTACCGACCCGCGCGGTGCGCTTCAGCACGTGACGATGGTTGCGGATCTGGTCGACGAGGATTTCCTCGAGGAAGGCCTGATGTTCGACGGCTCGTCGATCGCCGGCTGGAAGTCGATCGAAGCCTCGGACATGAAACTGATGCCCGACACCGACTCGGCCTACATCGACCCCTTCTATGCCGAAAAGACCCTGTGCCTACACTGCTCGGTCGTCGAACCGGACACCGGCGAAGCCTATGAGCGCGACCCGCGCGGCACTGCCGAGAAGGCAGAAGCCTACCTGAAGGCCTCGGGCATCGGTGACGCCTCTTACTTCGGCCCCGAAGCGGAATTCTTCATCTTCGACGACGTCAAGTATTCGGTCGCGCCGAACAAGGTCTCCTTCGAGGTCGATGCCGACCACGCGGCATGGAACACCGACGCCGATTTCGAAATGGGCAACCTCGGCCACCGTCCGACCTTCAAGGGCGGTTACTTCCCGGTGAACCCGCGTGACGACGGTCAGGACATCCGCTCCGAGATGCTGTCGACGATGAAGCGCATCGGCATGAAGGTCGACAAGCACCACCACGAAGTGGCGACCTCGCAGCACGAGCTGGGCCTGATCTTCGGTTCGCTGACCAAGCAGGCGGACGAGCTGCAGAAGTTCAAGTACATCATCCACAACGTCGCGCATGCCTATGGCCGCTCGGCCACCTTCATGCCGAAGCCGATCAAGGGCGACAACGGCTCGGGGATGCACGTGAATATGTCGATCTGGAAGGACGGCAAGCCGCTCTTCGCGGGCGACAAATACGCCGACCTCAGCCAGGAAGCGCTGTACTTCATCGGCGGCATCCTGACCCACGCCAAGGCGCTGAACGCCTTCACCAACCCGTCCACCAACAGCTACAAGCGCCTGATCCCCGGCTTCGAAGCCCCGGTCCTGCGCGCCTACTCGGCCCGCAACCGGTCGGGCTGCGTGCGTATTCCGTGGACGGAAAGCCCCAAGGCCAAGCGCGTCGAGGCCCGCTTCCCCGATCCGGCGGCGAACCCCTACCTGTGCTTCTCGGCGCTTCTGATGGCCGGCCTGGACGGCATCAAGAACAAGATCGACCCGGGCGAGGCGATGGACAAGAACCTCTACGACCTGCCGCCGGAAGAGCTGGACGGCATCCCGACGGTCTGCGGTTCGCTGCGCGAAGCCGTCGACGCGCTCAAGGCCGACCACGAGTTCCTGCTGGCCGGGGACGTCTTCACCAAAAGCCAGATCGAAGGCTATCTCGATCTCAAGATGGAAGAGGTCGTCGCCTACGAGCACACGCCGCACCCGGTGGAATACAGCCTGTACTACAGCTGCTGATCCACAGGCCCGGCAAGAAAACGGAAAAGGGCGTCCCGCGCGGGCGCCCTTTTTGCGTCCCGACACCCCGGTCCGATGCCGAAAGGTCGGCGCGGGGGCCTCGGTGGCGCAAGGCGGCCCCGCCGCCTGCCGATCCGCTAAAAGGCACACGGCGGCCCCGCCCCACCCATCCCGCGGCACAGTCCATCGGCAGGGTGACGCCGGGGCCACCGGCGCCGCGCAACATTGCTATTGGACGTTGCGATTTGGCCCGCTACCCTTTGAGCAACAAGTCAATCCGGAGTTACCGATGCGTCGTATTCTATCCGCCGTCTGCCTGTCCCTGGTCACCGCCGCCCCTGCCTGGGCCGCGAGTTGCATCACCAGCCAAGGCGCCTTCAACGGCTACAAACAGGCCTTCGGCCAGCAAGCCGCCGCCAGCGGCGTCGGCCAGCGCGGCCTTCAGGCGCTGGCGGGCACGCAGCTGTCCGGCATCACCTGGCGCTTCGAGTCCCAGCCCTCCAGCCAGACCGGCGTGTCCTACGGCGACCCGGCGCAGTTCCTTGCCAAACGCACCGGCGGCTCTGCCCAGTCCTTCGTGAACACCGCCCGCTCGCGGATGGAGCGCAACGCCGGGCTCTTCAACTCGATCGAACAGCGCTATGGCGTCCCGGGCAGCATCCTTGCGGTGATCTGGGGGCTCGAAACCTCCTGGGGCGGCTATACCGGCAAGACCAATATCGTGTCGGGCGCGGTCACGCTGGCCTCTTACTGCCGCCGCCATCCCCGGTTCGAACCGCATGCGGTCGCTGCCCTGCAACTGGTGGATCGGGGCGTGATCAACGCCGGCACCCAGGGCGGCCCCTCCGGGGAGCTGGGCCACATGCAGTTCCTCGCCGGAAACTGGATGCGCTACGGCGTCGACGCCAATGGCGACGGCCGCGCCGATCCCTACAATGCCACCGACGCGCTGGCCTCTGCCGCCAACATGCTGCGCCAGCACGGCTGGCAGGCCGGGCAGCCCTTCGGCCCCGGCACGCGCAACTTCAAGGTTCTGTCCGCCTGGAACGACAGCGGCAACTACCAGCGCGCCATCGCCTATGCGGCGGAGCAGATGGGCCGCTGAGCCCATATCGCCATCCGGTATCCCAAGCGGCGCGCCCTCCCCGGCGCGCCGTTTCACGTTTGGTTAACCAATGCGGTCGAACCGGATGACGATTACACGCAAAATTGCGCGATTTTGCCCCGAAGAAACCAAGTTCGGCGGGCATACCCTCGGCAAAGCGGCGCGTTCCGCCGCGAGGAGGTCGCATGATCACAATCGAGCATCCCTATGCCGGGCTCATTCTGCCAGACGCTTCGGACCTTGATCCGGCCCCCTACCTGAAGGCCGCGACCATCAGCCTTGCCCGTCAGGAGCCCGGGTGCCGCCCCCGGATCGATTCTGGCAAAAGTGCGGTCATCGGCCGGGATTTCGGCATCGTCGTCACCCCGCAGGAAGACAGCGACTACGGCCCCCGCGTGCTGATAGAGGTCATCGCGGCGGATGGCGGCCCGCCCGAGGACGAAATGGCGGCGCGCATCCTCTCCGATACGGTGCTGCTGGCGCTGAAGACCTCCGAGGCGGATATCCTCGAATGGTACGCGCCCGACGTCCTGATCGACCGCGAGGATTTCATCCGCCTGCAAAGCTACGTCTCGCCGCGCCGCGCCCCGTCCGCACCGGACCCCGCAGAGGACGCGGAGCTGCCCGACAGCCTGCGCGCCATGCTGGCCCCCGACCCGGCACCGGCGGAGGATCAGGACCGCCCCGCCACAACCGACCGGCTGGCGCAATACCGCATCCGGGTGGAGCAGACAGGTCCACAGGATCGCCGTATCACGTCGGCGCGCTGGCTGAAGACCGGTGCGATGGGCCTGCTTTCGGCGCCGCTGGTGCCCGTTCGCTTCGTCGTCGGCCTGTATCGCGGCATGGATATCCGCCTTGTCTCGCGGGCGCTTGCGGTGACGATGCTCTTCGTGGCGCTGTACAACACCGACCGCCTGCAAACGGTTCTGTACCAGCTCGCGCACTGACGAGGGCGCCTCGCGCCGAGACCAGAGGGGAGATGTCACTGGGGACGGCCCTGCGCATATCGGCAAGCCTGAGGTCACCCGGCACGCCCCGGTGCTCCGGGCTATCCCGGATGCCGCGCCCGACCCCGGCCAGAAGGCCAGTCGCGGTCAGGGCTGTAACGTTCTTCAACAGCCGGTCCATCTGCCTCACCATCGCGTGACGCCCTGCTTCGCACGCTTGTGACATGCCGCCAGCAAAGACAGTGTGAAGGCCCGCATCCGAAGGACCCCGCCATGCCCACCGAACGTGTCACCTTCACCGGACATTCCGGCGACCGCCTTGCCGCCCGGCTCGACCTGCCCGAGGGGCCGCATCTGGCCACGGCGCTGTTCGCCCATTGCTTCACCTGCGGCAAGGATATCGCGGCGGCGCGGCGCATCTCGGCCCGGTTGGCGGCCATGGGCTTTGCGGTGCTGCGCTTCGACTTCACCGGGCTGGGCCATTCGGGGGGCGAATTCGCCAATACCACCTTCCGCTCGAACGTCGCGGATCTGGGTGCGGCGGCGGAATACCTGACGGCCCGCGACATGCCGCCGGGGCTGCTGATCGGGCATTCGCTGGGCGGCGCGGCCATGCTGCGGGCGGCGCGCCACATCGCCTCGGCCAGGGCGGTGGTCACCATCGGCGCGCCCTTCGACCCCGACCATGCCACCCGAAACTTTTCCGAGGCGCTGGAGACGATCGAGCGCGACGGCGCCGCAGAGGTCGATCTGGGCGGGCGCCCGGTCACCATCGGGCGGGATTTCGTCCGGGATGTGCAGGGGCAGGCCCTTGCCGAGGACATCGCTCACCTGAAACGCGCCCTGCTGATCCTGCACGCGCCGCGCGACAGCGTTGTGGACATCTCGAACGCAACCCGGATCTTCACCACCGCCCGCCACCCGAAAAGCTTCGTCACGCTTGGCGATGCCGATCACCTCGTCAGCGCTGCCGAGGACGCCGAATATGCCGCCGGGGTGATCGCCGCATGGTCCGGGCGCTATCTGGACCTACGCCGCCCCGCCCCGCCCGTGGGCGCCCCCGAGGGCGTGACCCGGGTGACAGAGGCCGACCCGGGCGGCTTTTTGCAGGACGTGCAGAACGGGCCGCATCACCACATGGTCGCCGATGAGCCCGAAGCCTACGGCGGCACGGATCGCGGGCCTTCACCCTACGGCTTCCTTTCGGCGGGTCTGGGGGCCTGCACCTCGATGACGATCCGGATGTATGCCCGCCGCAAGGGCTGGCCGCTGGAGGGCGTCAGCGTCGATGTCCGCCACGACAAGGTGCATGCGCAGGATGCGGGCACCGCGCAGGACACGCGCATCGACCGGTTCACCCGGCGGATCACGCTGGAGGGGCCGCTGACGGACGACCAGCGCGCGCGCCTGCTGGAGATCGCCGACCGCTGCCCCGTGCACCGGACGCTGGAGGCGGGCGCACATATCACCACAGAGCTGGCCTGAACCGCCGAGCGGCGCAGCCGGCCCGCGCAACTGGTTCAGAACGACTGGCCCGAACAGCCAACCTGAACGAAAAACGGCGCCGCAGCTTTCGCCCGGCGCCGTCCGTAACGGGTATCGGTAGCGTCAGCCGCGCGCGCGGCCGATCAGCTTCCACGCGGCGGGCAGGATCAGCGCCGCCAGCGCCAGCTTGACGAAGTCACCCAGCAGGAAGGGCGTCAGGCCCCATGCCAGGATCGGCTTGTCAAAGCCGTAAAGCATGCCCAGCCAGATCAGGCCCGGGATGTAGAGTACCACGTTGCCCAGCAGCATCGCGCCCGCCATCTTGGGGGCCGACCGGTCCCAGCCCCGGCGCGCCAGCACGCCCATCAGGCCCACGGCGATGACGTAGCCCAGCAGGTAGCCGCCGGTGCCGCCCATCATGTACTCGATGCCGTTCAGGTCGGCGGTCGAGCTTTGGAAGATGTCAAAGCCCAGCATGCCGAGGATCATGTAGCCCATGATCGTCGCCAGCCCGAGACGCGCGCCATAGGCGGCGCCGACGGTCAGCACGGCGAAGGTGCCCATGCCCATCGCGACCGGCGAGCCGGGGACCGGCACCTTGATCTTGGCCATCACGGCCAGGAAGGCGATGCCCGCCACGAAAAGCGCAACCTGCTTCACGCGCAGCGCGGTTCCCTCATTGGCGCCGAAGGCCTCGGCCAGCACGTTGCGGTTCATTGTCAGGTTCATGGGAGCCCCCGTCCTCTGTTCAAGCGTTTCAGTGTTTGTGCCCGACTTGCTGCATTGCCGCAAGCGGCTTGCCCGGCAATTGCGCAAATCCTGCAAAGCGTACAGTTTGCAAAGTCGGCCCCGGGCGGGCGCCGGGGCGGGTGTCCCGCGCCCTGCCCGCGCGCCCCCTGCGGGACGGGCGCAAAGAAAAACGGCCCGCCCACTGGGGGCGGACCGCTCGGGTCTTTCAGGGGGGCGGCGGTCTTGCCCCGCCCCGCAGGCCTCAGCCCAGCTTGGTCAGCAGGTCGCCGATCGACTGCTTGGCATCGCCGTAGTACATCCGCGTGTTGTCCTTGAAGAACAGCGGGTTCTCGATGCCCGAGTAGCCGGTGCCCTGCCCACGCTTGGACACGAAGACGGTCTTGGCCTTCCAGACCTCCAGCACCGGCATGCCGGCGATGGGGCTGTTGGGATCGTCCTGCGCGGCGGGGTTCACGATGTCGTTCGAGCCGATGACGATGACGACGTCCGTCTCCGGGAAGTCCTCGTTGATCTCGTCCATCTCCAGCACGATGTCGTAGGGCACCTTGGCCTCGGCCAGCAGCACGTTCATGTGCCCCGGCAGACGGCCCGCGACCGGGTGAATGGCAAAACGCACCTCTTTGCCCTGCCCGCGCAGCTTGCGCGTCAGTTCGGCGACGTTCTGCTGTGCCTGTGCCACCGCCATGCCGTAGCCCGGAACGATGATGACGCTGTCCGCCTCTTCCAGCGCCTGCGCCACGCCGTCGACGTCGATGGCGACCTGTTCGCCCTCGATCTCCGCCGCCGGACCCGCCGCGCCGCCGAAGCCGCCGAGGATCACGCTGACAAACGACCGGTTCATCGCCTTGCACATGATGTAGGACAGGATCGCACCCGAAGAGCCGACCAGCGCGCCGACCACGATCAGAAGGTCGTTGCCCAGGCTGAAGCCGATGGCCGCCGCCGCCCAGCCGGAATAGCTGTTCAGCATCGAGACCACGACCGGCATGTCGGCGCCGCCGATGCCCATGATCAGGTGGTAGCCGATAAACAGCGCCGCCAGCGTCATGAGGAACAGCGGGAAGAAGCCGCCGCTGCCCATGTACCAGAACAGGCACAGAACCGAGAGACCCGCCGCGCCCGCGTTCAGCAGATGGCCGCCCGGCAGTTTCGTGGCCGCCGAGGTCACCTTGCCCGCCAGCTTGCCGAAGGCAATGACCGAGCCGGTGAAGGTGATGGCGCCGATGAAGATGCCCAGGAACAGCTCGACCCGCAGGATGTTGACCTCGACCGAGTCCTTCTTGGCGATCAGCGCCGCGAAGCCTTCAAGCGACTTGCGCGCGGTTTCGTCCATGGCCAGCACGCGGCCCAGTTCGAAATGCGCGTTGAAGCCCACGAAGACCGCCGCGAGGCCGACAAGCGAGTGCATGGCCGCCACAAGCTGCGGCATCTCGGTCATCTGGACACGCTTGGCGACGACGAAGCCGATGGCCCCGCCCGCCGCGATCAGGATCAGCGAGAGCAGCCAGAAGCCAGAGCCCGGGCCGATCAGCGTGGCAAAGACCGCAAGGCCCATGCCGACGATGCCGTACCAGACGGCCCGCTTGGCGCTTTCCTGCCCCGAAAGGCCACCCAGCGACAGGATGAAGAGGACGGCTGCGACCACGTAGGCCGCTGTCGTGAAACCGAAATCCATGTGTCTGTCCCCTCCCTTACGACTTCTGGAACATGGCGAGCATGCGCCGTGTCACGAGGAAGCCGCCGAAGATGTTGATCCCGGCCATGAAGACCGACAGGGCCGCCAGCAGGATCACGAGGAAGCTCCCCGAACCGATCTGCATGAGCGCGCCAAGGATGATGATCGACGAGATGGCATTGGTGACGGCCATCAGCGGCGTGTGAAGCGAGTGCGAGACGTTCCAGATCACCTGGAAGCCCACGAAGACCGACAGCACGAAGACGATGAAGTGCTGCATGAAGCTGGCAGGCGCCACAAGGCCCACAAGCAGCAGCAGGCCACCGCCCACCGCCAGCAGGGTCACCTGCTGCCTGGTCTGCGCCTTGAAGGCGGCAACCTCGTTGGCGCGCTTTTCCTCGGGCGTCAGCTCCTTGGCCTTTTCCTTCGGCTTCTGGGCCGCGATGGCCTTCACCTTGGGCGGCGGGGGCGGCCAGGTGATCTCTCCCTTGTGGGTCACGGTCGCGCCGCGGATCACGTCGTCGTCCATGTTGTGGTTGACCTGGCCGTCCTTGTCGGGCGTCAGATCGGTCATCATGTGACGGATGTTGGTCGCGTAAAGCGTCGAGGACTGCGTCGCCATGCGGCTCGGGAAGTCGGTGTAGCCGATGATGGTCACGCCGTTCTCGGTCACGACCTTCTCGTCCTTGACGGTGCCCTCGACGTTGCCGCCGCGTTCTGCCGCGAGGTCGACGATGACCGATCCCGGCTTCATCGCCTTGACCATGTCCTCGAGCCACAGCTTGGGCGCGTCGCGGTTGGGGATCAGCGCGGTGGTGATGACCACGTCGATCTCGGGGGCGAGTTCACGGAACTTGGCCAGCTGCGCTTCGCGGAATTCAGGCGAGGACACAGAGGCATAGCCACCGGTGGCGGCGCCGTCGGTCTGCTCTTCCTCGAAGTCGAGGTAGACGAATTCGGCGCCCATCGACTCGACCTGTTCGGCCACTTCGGGGCGCACGTCGAAGGCGTAGGTGATCGCGCCGAGGCTGGTCGAGGTGCCGATGGCGGCAAGGCCCGCCACACCGGCGCCGACCACCAGAACCTTGGCCGGGGGCACCTTGCCCGCCGCCGTGATCTGGCCGGTGAAGAAGCGGCCGAAGTTGTTGCCCGCCTCGATCACCGCGCGGTAGCCCGCGATATTGGCCATGGACGACAGCGCGTCCATCTTCTGCGCGCGGCTGATGCGCGGCACCATTTCCATCGCGATGACCGACGCGCCCGAGGCCTTGGCCTTTTCCAGACCCGCCTCGTTGCCGCCGGGATTGAAGAAGGTGATCAGCGTCTTGTCCGCGCTCAGGCGGCCCAGTTCCTCATCCGTGGGAATGCGCACCTTGGCGATGATGTCGGACTTTGCCCACAGGGTGTCGGCATCGGCGACGACCTCTACCCCGGCTGCCGCGTAATCTGCATCTGAGAAGCCGGCCTTCGTGCCAGCCCCGGCCTGAATCAGACAGTCGTGGCCCAGCTTCTGCAATTGCCGGGCCGAGTCGGGCGTCATCGCCACCCGGTTCTCACCGGCCTCGACCTCTGTTGGTGTCCCGATTCTCACGTGTTTCATCCCCCTCGTTCAGGAATTCCTGCGTCTCGCGCTTTCTGCATCGCAGCACGCACATAGGATGTACAATCCCCCAAGGGGGTGCACAACCGTCGCGCCGCTCTAGACCATACCGCGACGGAAAGTTAAAGCCATCGTCGCGTTTGTTGCGCATACCGTGTGTACTGGGCAACAAACTTTCGCCGTAGCCGCGCCTCTTCCTGCGCGATAAATCGACGCTCCACCACCCAGACGAAGATCGGGATCAGGGGCAGCGCCAGCACCGCGTCCCAGTACAGCACCATCCCCGCAAGGATCATCGAATCGCCAAGGTAGATCGGGTTCCGCGTGCGGCTGAAGATGCCCGTTGTGACCAGCCGGTCGGCCTCTCGGTGCGGGATGACCGTGGTGCGCTGGCGGCGCATCTCGGTCACCGCAAGCGCCACCAGAAGCAGCCCGCCCCCGACCAGAAGCCCGCCCAGCAGGTCCGCCCAGACCGGGCCGAAGGAGCCGACGGGCAGGACGGTCTTCTGGACCCAGGCCAGCGACAGGAAAGCCGCCAGCCAGACCGGCGGCATGTCGAGCCATTTCATCAGCATTCTCCCCGCATTGCGGCGCAAGGGTGACCTGCGGCGGCGCCGCGCGCAACGGCTGCCGATGTCGCACGGGGCGGCCCGGGGCCGCCGCCCCTCTGCCTCTGCGCGCCCCGACCACAAGGCCAACGGCCCCTTGGACGCCCGGCACCTGTCGGTCTATGGTCGCCCGCACCCCCGCCGCCCCATGGCGCGGCGCAAACAGGATACAGGCCCCATGACCGACTTCACCACCACACGCAGGCTTTTCGACATCCCGCAGGGGCTGGTCTATCTCGACGGCAACTCGCTGGGGCCCCTGCCCCGCGCCGTGCCCGAGCGCGTTGCCCGGACGGTGACAGAGCAGTGGGGTCCGCATCTGATCGGCGGCTGGAACGCCTGCGGCTGGATGGACCAGCCGCGCGCGCTGGGGGACCGGATCGGGCGGCTGATCGGCGCCCGGCCGGGGCATACGGTGATCGGCGACACCCTGTCCATCAAGGTGTTTCAGGCGCTGGCGGCCGCCGTGGCCCTGAACCCCGGGCGAAAGGTGATCCTGTCGGACACCGGCAATTTCCCGACCGACCTCTACATGGCCGAAGGGCTGATCAAGCTGCTTGGGCCGGACTATCGCCTGCAACTGGCGGACCCCGAGGCGCTTGAGGATGCGATCACCGAAGAGACCGCGGTCGTTCTGGTGACCGAGGTCGACTACCGCACCGGGCGGCGCCACGACATGGCGCGGCTGACCGCCACCGCCCATGCCCGGGGCGCCCTTGCGATCTGGGATCTCGCGCATTCCGCCGGTGCCTTCCCGGTCGACGTGACCGGCGGGAACGCCGATTTCGCGGTGGGCTGCACCTACAAGTACCTCAACGCCGGTCCCGGCGCGCCCGCCTTCATCTCTGTCGCGGCCCGTCACGCGGACCACGTTGAACCGGCCCTGGCCGGGTGGCTGGGTCACGATGCGCCCTTCGCCTTCGAGCAGGGCTATCGCCCCGGCGAGGGCGTGGCGCGGATGCGGGTCGGTACGCCGCCGGTCCTGCAGATGGCCGCGCTCGACGCCGCGCTCGATGTCTGGGAGGGGGTGGACATGACGGCGCTGCGGACCCGGTCGCTGGCGCTGGCCGACCGCTTCATCGCGGCGGTCGAGGCCGCCTGCCCCGCGCTGACGCTGGCCACCCCGCGGGCGCATGACCAGCGCGGCTCGCAGGTGTCGTTCCGCCACCCCGAGGGCTATGCCATCATGCAGGCGCTGATCGCGCGCGGCGTCGTCGGCGACTTCCGCGCGCCCGACATCCTGCGCTTCGGCGTGACCCCGCTGTACATCGGCGAGGCCGAGATCGACCGCGCCGCCGAGGTGCTGGCAGAGGTGATGGACGGTGCGCTGTGGGACCAGCCCGAGTACCGGGCGCGCAAGGCGGTGACCTGAGCCTGCCACGGCGCCTGCGGGCGGGCCGTCTGCGCGCCGGTCGGCTTGCCGCCCGGCGCGCCTGCCGCCCACCCCGGCCGGTGGCGCCACCGCCCCCCGCCATCGCCGCCGGTCAGGTCCGCAGACGGCCCGCCCCGAAGGCGCTGAGCGCCAGCAGGACGGCGGCGGTGGCAAGGCAGGCCGGCAGGCCGCCGATCTGGTAGCTGAGCCCCGACAGCAGCGTGCCCAGCAGGCGCCCCGCCGCATTGGCCATGTAGTAGAAGCCCACGTCCATCGTCACCCGCTCACCCTTGGAAAAGGCAAGGATCAGGTAGCTGTGCAGCGCCGAGTTCACCGCGAAGAGCGCGCCGAAGAGCAGCAGCCCGGCGATGATCGTCGCGGTCAGCCAGGGCGCCGGATCTCCGGCCAGTGCGACCAGCGCGGCCAGCAGCACCGGCACGACCATCAGCGACAGCGCCCAGCCGCGCGCGGCGGCGGCGATCTCGGCCTCGGGGCGGCTTGCCGCCCCCAGCGCCCTGGGCGCCCAGGCCTGCACGGCGCCGTAGAGGATCGTCCAGACCGCCATGAAGCTGCCGATGGTGAAGAAGGCGGCACGGTTGCCCGCCTCCGACCCGTCGGAGAGGACGGCGTAGAAATAGACCGGGATGCCCACCACGAACCAGACATCCCGGGCGCCGAACAGGAAGACCCGCGCGAAGGACAGCCAGTTGACGTTGCGGTCGGTGGAAAAGACCGAGGCGAACTTGACCCCCTTGCTGCCGCCCGGCAGCCCCGGGGGCATGCGCAGCGCCACTGCCGCCAGCACAACAGCCAGCACGGCGGCCATGCCGAGGATCGCGGGCACGAAACCCGCCAGGGCCAGCAGCGCGGCGCCCAGCAGGAAGCCGCAGCCCTTTACCGCGTTCTTCGAGCCGGTCAGCGCCGCCACCCAGCGGAACAGCCCGCCCTGCCCCCTGGGCGCCAGCAGCTTCACCGCCGACTTGGCGGACATCTTCGACAGGTCCTTGGCCACCCCCGACAGGCCCTGCACCACCATGACATAGACGACAGAGGCCCCGAGCGCCCAGCCGGGATCAAGCTGCGCCAGGGCCAGCAGCGCCACGATCTGCAGGGACAGCCCGGCGTAAAGCGTCGCGGTCAGGCCGAAGCGCGCCGCGATCCAGCCCGCCGAAAGGTTCGTCACGATGCCCGCCAGTTCATACAGCAGGAAGAGATAGGCCAGCTGCACCGCCGAGAAACCCAGCGTGTGGAAGTGCAAAAGCACCAGCATGCGCAGCGCCCCGTCGGTCAGCATGAAGGCCCAATAGGCGGCGGTCACGGCGATATAGGCCGACAGGCCTTCGGGGCGGTGGGCGGTGCGGGTCTGGGTCATCTGTCCTGTCATCCTGATGGGCGGCACCCTGGCGCGCCCGGCCTGGCATCCTGCCCCGCCCGCCGCGCGCCCGGGGCAGTCCTGTCGCGACGTCTTTCACGTCAGGGGGCGACACGGCGCCTTCTGTTCGCCCCCGGTTCCGGCGGTCTTGCCGCTGTGGTCCCCGGGGCGCACCCCGGGAGCCGCGCCTAAAGCGAGGCGCCGACCATCCGCGCCACCTCCGCCAGCCGGTGCGCATAGCCCCATTCGTTGTCGTACCATGCGTAGATCTTCACCTGCGTGCCGTTGATCACCATGGTCGAGGGCGCATCGACGATCGACGAGCGCGGGTCGTTGACATAGTCGGTCGAGACCAGCGGGCGCTCTTCATAGCCAAGGATGCCCTTCAGCGGCCCTTCGGCGGCTGCCTTGAACAGCGCATTGACCTCCTCGACGCTAGTCTCCCGCTCGACCTCGAAGACGCAGTCGGTCAGCGAGGCATTCAGCAGCGGCACCCGCACCGCATGGCCGTTCAGGCGGCCCGTCAGCTCGGGATAGATCAGCGTGATCGCCGTGGCCGATCCGGTCGAGGTCGGGATCAGCGAGTTCAGCGCCGATCGCGCGCGGCGCAGGTCCTTTGCCGGGCGGTCGACGATGGTCTGCGTATTGGTCACGTCGTGGATCGTCGTCATCGAGCCATGGCGGATGCCCAGCCCCTCGTGGATGACCTTCACCACCGGGGCAAGGCAGTTGGTCGTGCAGGAGGCCGCCGTCACGATGCGGTGGCGCGCCGGATCGTAGCTGTCGTCGTTGACGCCCATGACCACATTCGCCGCGTCGCCGTCCTTGACCGGGGCCGAGACCACGACCTTTTTCACCCCACGCTCGAAATAGGGGGCGATCCGGGCCTCTGTCTTGTAGTAGCCGGTGCAGTCGATCACCACGTCGACGCCCTCCAGCGGCAGGGCGTCCAGCGTCCTGCTCTGGTGGACCGGCAGGCGGGTGCCGTCGATGGTGATGCTGTCCGCGTCATGCGAAAACTCCGCATTCCAGCGCCCGTGCACCGTGTCGAACTCCAGCAGATGCGCGTGCATCGCCGCGTCGCCGACCGCATCGTTGATCCAGGCGATGGTCTCGCCTGCCTCCAGCAGCGGTTTCAGGGCCAGCTTGCCCATGCGGCCAAGGCCGTTGAGTGCGTAGACTGTCATGCGGATGCGTCCTCGATCCTTCCAATGTCGTCGACCCGCGCCTGCAAAGAAACGCGGTCCAGCGTATCCACCGGCAGCGCGGCAAAGCTCGCGATCCGGTTCTTCAGCGCGCCATAGACCTGCTGGAAGGCCAGCATGCGCTCGGCTTCGGTGCCCTCTGCCTTGACCGGGTCGGGCTGGCCCCAGTGTCCGGTCACCGGCTGGCCCGGCCAGGGCGGGCATTCCTCGTTCGCGGCGCGGTCGCAGACGGTGAAGACGAAGTCGAACTGCGGTGCGCCCTCGCCATGAAACTCCGAGATATGCTTGGCGCGTAACACCGTTGTGTCATGCCCCTTGTCCGCCAGCAGTTTCAGGGCAAAGGGGTTAAGCGCGCTCTGCGGGCGGGTTCCGGCAGAGAAAACCTCGAACCGGTCGCCCGCGATGTCGCGCAGCAGGGTCTCGGCAAAGATCGAACGGGCGGAGTTGCCGGTACAGACAAACAGCACGGTCCGCTTGCGAGGGGATGCGGCAGGCATGGCAGGATCCTTTTCCAGGGTGGCAAAACAGATGTCGGCCCGGCCGCGGCAGCAATCCGCGGCAAGGTAGGTCATGAGGCCGCCCGCCCCCGCCACATCGGCAGAGTAGAGAAGCGAGGTGCCCTGCCGGTCCTGCCGGATCAGCCCGGCCTGCCGAAGCTGCGCCAGCGTGGCCGACAGGGAGGAGGCCGGCATTTCAAGCGCCTGCGCCAGATCGCCCGCCGGCACCGCGTCGGGATAGCGGCGCATCAGCAGGCGAAAGACCGCAAGGCGGCGGGGATGGGCCAGCGCGGTCAGCTGCGCGACCGCTTGGGATGATGCTACAGATTCCATATTTCCCGAATATTGGAAATATTAACCCGTGCCAAGCGATTCCTGCCGCCGCCATGTCTTCTTTCGCCCCGGCGCGGCTTGCCCCTGGAACCGCCAGACCGGGCAGCGCGTTGAAAGGCGCATCCCACCCGAGAACATCCATGCAAGTCTTCCACTGCCCCGCCTGCGGCGCGACCGTCTTCTTCCACAACACGGCCTGCACCTGCGGCCAGCCGCTGACCTTCGACCCGGACAGCCAGACCATGCAGCAGGATCTGCCCTTCTGCGCCAACCGCGACGATATCGGCTGCAACTGGACGGCCGAGGGCGGCACGCTCTGCCGGTCCTGCGCGATGACCGAAACGGTGCCCGACCTGCGCAAACCCGAGAACATGCCGCTGTGGGAGCGGAGCGAGCACGCCAAGCGCTGGGTGCTTGCCAACCTGATGCGCTGGGGCTGGTTCACGCCCGGCGATCCCGGCGCCCGCCCGGCCTTCCGGATGCTCTCCGAGCAGACCGCCAGCGGCACGACCGACGTGATCATGGGCCATGCGGGCGGCACGATCACCCTCAACGTGACAGAGGCCTCGGACATGGTGCTGGCCCAGCGACAGGCGCAGTTCGGCGAGCTTTACCGCACCATGATCGGCCACATCCGGCACGAGATGGCGCATTTCCTCTTTCTCCGGCTGTCCGGCGACCCGGCCTTCCTCGGGGCCTTCCGCAAGAGCTTTGGCGACGAGCGCGCCGATTACGGCGACGCCCTGACAACCCATTACAAGACCCCCGAACCGCCCGGCGAAACCCATATCACGGCCTATGCCACCGCCCACCCGCACGAGGACTGGGCCGAGACCATCGCCCACCTGCTGCACCTGACGGACCTTCTGGACAGCACCGCCGCCTCCGGCCTGTCGCTGCCCGATGGCCCGCCCGCCGACTACGATGCCTATGAGGACGCCGATACCCAGCGGCTGCTGACCCTGGCCGTGGACATCAGCATCGCGATGAACCACGTGAACCGCGCACTGGACCTGCCGGACCTCTACCCCTTCGTGCTGACGCCCGCGGTCCGCGAAAAGCTGGCCTTCGCCCACACGGCCCTGCGGATCGGCAGCTGACCGCGCGAAAGCCCGTCACAGCCGGTCCCCGGGACCACCCGCTGTCGCGCCAGCGCCGCGACGCCGGGATTCGGCGCCCGCCGTGCAACGTGAGGATGTTAGCGGTACAACCCTTTGGGGCGCATCCTTTTGTCACACCCCCGGTTTTTCAGGCTTTGCCAAAACGCCTCTTTTTCGGGCGAGTTTGCAAAGTTTGCCAGCGTCGGGCCGCGGCTTTGAAAACAGGCCTCTCCCTCGACATCCGGCAAAAACCTTTACAGATTGGCACGGTGTTCTGAAAATTATTTACACTGAAATCCTTTGTTTACAGAAGAATAGATCGAGGTTTTCACTTGCGCTAATGCCTCTTCATGTGGTGACGTTGCGGAACGCGCCGCAACTGTCGAAGCGTTAAAGGGGGAGGATCGCCATGAACGAGATGACACCGAATTCCGAAACCGCCAGGACCTACCCGCCCTCGGCCGAGCTGGCCTCGAAGGCGCATGTTGATGCGGCGAAATACGATGCGATGTATGCGGCCTCGGTCGCGGATCCGGCGGCCTTCTGGGGGCAGCAGGCAGAGCGGCTGGACTGGATC